>NZ_JACIVB010000001.1 GCF_014145455.1 Limosilactobacillus rudii
CTCAAATAACGCGGTGTTCTCGGTTTATTGTTTTGTTAATAAAGAAATTAGATAATATTTAGTTTTCAAAGTACAAGCTCTGAGGGTAAACCCCTCAAAACTAAACAAAGTTTCTTCGATGTGTAGGTTCCGTTTTATTCCTTAGAAAGGAGGTGATCCAGCCGCAGGTTCTCCTACGGCTACCTTGTTACGACTTCACCCCAGTCATCTG
>NZ_JACIVB010000010.1 GCF_014145455.1 Limosilactobacillus rudii
TTTAAACGAAAACCATGTGGTTTTCGTTGTTATGCGGTATTAGCATCTGTTTCCAAATGTTATCCCCCGCTCCGGGGCAGGTTACCCACGTGTTACTCACCCGTCCGCCACTCACTGGTGATCCAACGTCAAGCTGGTGCAAGCACCATCTATCAGTTGGGCCAATGCGTACGACTTGCATGTATTAGGCACACCGCCGGCGTTCATCCTGAGCCAGGATCAAACTCTCATATAAAATTATATAAGAACTTGTATAGCTCTTTATTATCTTTGTTATTAAGCG
>NZ_JACIVB010000011.1 GCF_014145455.1 Limosilactobacillus rudii
GAATGTAATCAGTCTTTTTAGCGACCTGATGATGGTGAGACTTAAATACCGGTGCAATAATTTCATGTTTTTCTTCCATAAAGTAAAAACCTCCTAAACTAAGTTACTTATAGTTTAGAAGGCCTGAATCTTGATTCATAGACGGTATCGTTATTGGGTGCTTACTCTCCTACTCGATTGTCAATACGTATCAATAACGACTGCTTACTGCTTACTTTATTAATCAGGTATCTTTATTTATACCCTTAAGCCAATACTCAGGTATCAAAAAAGACCAACATGTACTCTACATGTTGGTCTAATTGCGTGGCAACGTCCTATCCTCGCAGGGAGCGATCCCCCAACTACTTTCGGCGTGTTGAAGCTTAACTTCTGTGTTCGGCATGGGTACAGGTGTATCCTTCAA
>NZ_JACIVB010000012.1 GCF_014145455.1 Limosilactobacillus rudii
GACTTCCTTCAGATTCCACCTCGCAGTGGACACCCTTGTCCTCGGCTCATGGTTCCGACTACTATGGCCCATAGCGGACTCTCACCGCCTAGCTAATATCCATGCCGGGCGCACTAATGTTAAATTCTTAAATTTCAACGAATTCACTAATTTATTGAGTCACAAGGATATAGAATTTGAAAAGAAAGAGTAACGATACTTTGGGGGATATTATGAAAAAGATAGGTTTAATATGTAGCACATTGCTGATCTGTGGAACATTAGCAGCATGTGGTAGTCAATCATCAACAAAATCATCAAAACTAGATAGTTTAAAGGCTGAACACTCTAGTTTAGTTGCAGAATCAAAAAAGAATGCTAAGCACTCCAAGAAGCCAAAGAAAACTCAAAAACGTGATATTAGTAGTTCAACAAGAACTTCAAAATCATCTAATTCAAGTGACAGTGTTCATTCAAACAGTAAAGGCAATCCAAGAGAATCTACAAACAACAACCAAACTGGTCAAGGTGCTAATTCAAAAGTAAGCAATAACACAACAAACACTAATACTTCCAGTGGCAATACTTATGACGATGATACTTATAATGGTGACCCAAGCAGATATAGAAATGGTACTCGAAAGCCAAGCACATTCAGTAACAGTCAGGATTATCAAGCATATCTTGCATATGAACAAGGTTTCAACTATGACAAATCAACGGGGCAAATGACACCAATGAACGATCAACAGCTTAATGATATGCGCCAGCAAATGAACAAAGACGGTGGACAAAGCTTTGGTCAAGGAGGTCAGCAATGAGGAAACATAAGTTAGTTTTAATTGGCGCTACTTCCCTACTTTGTTTGACTCTTGGTGCCTGTGGTAATCAAAAGAATGAAACTAGCCAATCTACATCTGAAGCACGAGAGGCTAATAGTTTGAAGAAAGATAATGCTAAGTTGAAAAAGCAGATTGCAAAAGATGAAAAGAACAAGGATAAAGATGAGATAGCAACCAGTTCATCTAGCGATCAAATTAATCAACTGCAAGAGTCTTCTCAAGCCAATACTCCACAAGCTTCTAGTGCTGTTTCTCAGCAAAGCGCAGGTAAATCATCTAGTATTGATAATTTTAATGGTGACATTCATGACTTCGTAAATACATATGGTGAAACAATGACCGCCTATAAGATAGATCATGGAATGTCACCCCAAGATGCTCTTGCGTCTACTCCTGATGACATGAAAACATCTGGAGAATTACAAGACCAATACATGATGAATGGCGGACAGTAGTAAGCAAAAAGCCCACCCTATTTCTAGGGTGAGCAATGAAAGGTGGTGATATCTAATGCCGGAACATAAGCAAAAATCAATTAATAAAGTTTTTAAGCCAAACGAGACCTTCCAAAGATCTGGTAATAAAGGTCATCTTCCTACGCGTGGACAAAAACCTGGACCAAGTAAATCGAAGAATCATAATTCAAAGAAAGATTAGGATTCTCTAACAATGTAAAGTTTTACTTTCTTTTCAAAGTCTACTAAGACTCTACTTTCTTTTTGCTTTGATACGTATTTTGCAACTACCTGAAAATCTAAATCTGTTTCTGACTCGTCTAGCGGCATTAAAGAAATATCAAAATAATTATTACTACTTGCTTGTTGATAATCTAACCATCCTGCTGATATCAGATTATTATCAAAATCAAAAATATAAACTCGTTGAAATTTATTACTATTAAAAATAAAATCACGTGTAGACCTTGTATCTATTTCACTTTTATTTAATAATTTTGATCGTATCAGGTTGATTATGAACTTTCCAAGCATAAGTAAAGGATAAATTGCAATAACAGTACCAAAAATATCAAATAATAGGATTATACCAATAGTTATAACAATCCCTTTTTGTGATATTCCAAAAAAGGTATTTATCCAAAGGTATAAGAAAAAGTTCAAACCTGAAAATAATGTTATTACTAATTTCTTTTCGTCTGTAAAATTAAATGAATAGGAAACGGCATCTAATTTTTCTAAAATAGCATAATTTAAATATCCAAAACAACCAGAAGTTACTAATAACGAAATTACTGAAAATATAATTTGGGTGATTTCTTTTTGCAATACTTTGCTCCTTTCTTGAATTACATTGGCTAAAGTATAGCATTATCAACTGGTTTAAACAATTTAAAGCGGTCAATTCCGTGGCCGTTTTAAAAATAGCATCCAAAGAACACCAGTTTGCATTTAAGGAGGTGGTGCCCTATGCAAAATAAAAAAACCTATTCCCTACTGCAATAGGAAACAGGTCTACTAATTCAACTAATCTTCACTGCAATGAAGATTAGTTATGGAGTTAAAAATCAGTTACATCCCCTAATTTTTAACTCCTTCATTATAACATTTGTATTTATCTGAATGGAGGAACATTTATGTGGGTAGAAAAAAGAAAAATTAAAATCAATGATAAAAATAAACCTGGAAAAAAGATTGAAGTTACCCGATATAAGTTTATTGAACGCTACAAAGACTCTTTAACAGGAAAAGAACACAAAGTATCGGTGACCTATAATCGCGATAATGCTCGTATTAGAAAAGCTGCACTTAATGAAATTAATGATAAGATCGATAAGTTACAAAAACAAGTTAATCAAAAAGCTACTACTTTAACCCTTAAACAACTTGGCACGCTATTTTTAAGTTACTACGAACCAACTGTTGCACCAAGAACATATATCTACCATAAATCACTTCTTAATCAAATCTATGAGGATTTAGGTGAAGATATACTAGTTGTCAGAATAACTACACCAATGTTAAATCGATACTTTGATAGTAAACTATACAATTCTGACACCAGCTTATCAAACAGTTACGTTAATGCCCTTAAGAAAACACTCTCTCTTCTATATAAGTATGCTAATCGTTATGGATATCTTTCTATCAATCCAGTTAAAGATTCCCAAATTACCTTTAAAGATGAAACAGAAACTAAGCGGGATCGAATTGAAAACAAGTATTTAAATAAAAAAGAATATCAAAAGATTCTCAAATACTGCGATAAAAAACATAAGCAATATTTGAAAGATGCTTTTGAACTGCAATACTTGACTGGCCTACGATTTGGTGAATTATCAGCACTCCAAGTTAAAGATGTATTCGAAAAAGATGGGCACACCTATCTGGATATCAATGGAACAATGGTTACAACTGATACTCATCCTATTCGTCACTTTAAATCTAAACGAACTAAAACTTTAGCTGGTTTAAGACAGGTACTTCTTTCACCACATGCCACTAAAATCGTTCAGCGTAACTGTATAGGAAAGAAAAAGGACGAATGGTTAATTTCCCATAGGACTAAAAAAAGTGGCTCAAATAGCCCTTTAATTCTCAATTCAGCTAATAGTTTTTTAAAACATGCTGCTAAAGAAGAAAAAATAAGCAAAAAAGTTACAACCCATATTTTTAGACATACCCATGTTTCAAATTTAGCTGATATGGGTGTTCCACTTCGAGTAATTCAAAAACGTGTAGGGCATGCTGATAGTGACATCACCAGAAGAATCTATCTGCATGTTACCAAACATGCTAAAGAAGAATTTATTGATATGATCGACAAAATTGATGATACAGAATAATTTTATAACGCAAAAAAGGAACTGACTTAATATAAATCAGCTCCTTTTTTTGCCCCCTCAGTGCCCCCTAAGCTTATTTGGTAATATAAAATATAGGCTTAGTTCTTACTGCCACAAGGGACTATAATTTTTTAGTAGTTTGCCTTGAAGACAAACGTTTAATAAATATTTAATATTTTCAAATACAGTTTATCACTATTCCCTATCAAGGACAACTATTTTTAATTCAGGAATAAAGCTTAAGTTTATTTCTTATTTTTTAGCAATTGGACCTCATCAGGCTTTAATGCACGAAATTCACCAGGTTGTAGTCCATGTAAATTGAGAGGACCATAAGTTTCACGGTGTAATTTAATAACAGGGTGACCGACAGCTTTAAACATATTTTTCACTTGGTGGTTTCTCCCCTCGTGAATTGTCAGCTGGACTAAACTCGTTTTTTTATTACGGTCAATATTGATTAGCTTAGTTTTAGCAGACTTAGTTTTGCGACCATCGATAACAACTCCTAAACGTAACTGCTTCAATTCGCTATTTTCGATAATCCCGTTAACTTTTGCAATATATGTTTTTTCCACTTCATACTTTGGATGCATTAATTTATTAGCTAAAGCACCGTCATTAGTTAAGAGAATAATACCTGTCGTGTCGTAATCTAGTCGACCAACAGGATAAATCCGTTCGTCAACATCCTCATCATGGATAATATCAGTAACTGTTCGCCGCCCTTTTTCGTCATGAGCACTTGAAATAACACCACGAGGCTTATTCAATAAATAATATACATGCTGTTCGCGTTGAATAGGCACCCCGTTTACCACTATCTCATCATGAACGCCCACCTTGGTTCCTAATTCAGTCACTTTTTGCCCATTAACAACTACTTTTCCTGCTAATATTAACTTTTCAGATGCACGACGGGAAGCAACGCCTGCTTCCGCCATCGCTTTTTGTAAACGTTCCATTAATTATCGTCCTTTCGTCCTTCGCGTGCTTGTAGTGCTTCAAGGAAAATATCTCCATTCATATCACCAAGATCCAATTCATCTTGTTCTGGCAACGGAGGTAACTCATCTAAATTACTTAGTCCAAAATAATCTAAAAACGCTGGAGTGGTGGAATATAAGAATGGACGGCCGGGAGCGTCTAATCGACCATCAGTAGTAACCAGCCCCCGAACCATCAATTTTTGTAGCGATCCTGAGCTTTGGACTCCGCGAATATCATCAATTTCTAGTCGAGTGATTGGTTGGCGGTATGCAACAATCGCTAGGACTTCTAGTAGTGCTTTGGTTAACGGTACAGTAAGCGGTACTTCAAAATAATGCTTAATCACTCCTGCTAGCTGATGCTTAGTTGCTAAGCGGTATGTCTGATTGCTTTCTAAAAGAACAAATGCTGATGACGGATCATTTTCATATTTAATCTTTAAATCTTGTAAAATTGATAAGATAGCAGGTTTCATAAATCCAGAAACTTTTGATAAATCACCAAGTGTAATTCCTTCGTCTCCACTGATAAATAATAACCCCTCAATTTGTGCCTGATTGGTTAGCTTCGTATTCGTCACTCTTAGGTCCCTCCACTAATATTATTGGATCAAATAATCCACTTTGATTAATAAGGATTGCTTGATGTTTTGCTAATTCAAGAATTGCTAAAAAGGTTGTAACTAACCCATCACGGGTCTTTAAATCTACGAAAAGATCATCAAATCGGGCTGACCCTTGCCGCACAATTGCAAATACTTCTTTCATCTGATGGCTAACACTTACCTTTTCTGCTGATACTGTTTCAACAATTGGCGATGCTAGTTGGTGACGACGCAAAACACTAGCAAATGCTGATTGCAATTCACCTAAACTAATCCCTGGTTCAACACTGGTCTTTACTAACTCATCAGGGACCTGCATTGCGGGCCTTGTATACTCTTGCTGACGTAAACTTTCCTTAACTTTTAAATGATCTGCCGCCTTTTTATAGCGTTGATATTCAAGTAACTGATCAACCAATTCTTGACGAGGATCGACTTCTGCAACTTCCGGCTCATCTTCCATTATTGGTGGTGCCGGTAAGAGCATCTGGCTTTTTATATTCATAAGTGTTGCAGCCATTACAAAGTATTCACCTGCCACCTCTAGTTGATGACTTTGCATTTGATGTAAATATTCTAAGTATTGACTTGTAATTTGTGAAATTTCTATATCATAAATATCCATCTCAGATTGCTTGATTAAGTGCAGCAATAAATCTAGTGGTCCTTCAAAATCATGTAATTTAATAGTTGGCTGAAATGAATTTTGTAGTTGTACCTGCTCACTCATTATTTCTCTCCCACATACTTATTATTGGCTGGGTTGTTAATGTTCCTAATAATCGTTTATCCGAGTACTGGTCATGAATTGCGCTTAGTAACGAAAAAATATTATGCCCAGTTCGTTCACTCGGCGTAAATGACAGACGTCGAACTAAAATATAGTAGTCACCAATTTCGAGAATAACAATTCCAATGAAGTGACTGTCATCCATATCTTTCCATAAAAATATTGGCCAATCATTAGCTGTTGCCCGGTCTAATTCTTCCATAAAACGATTATTTTTGCGTAAATCAGCTACTAACGACAATAAACCCAAAGCTATCTTCTGATAATCTTGACGGTAACGAACTAACATTATGGATTCCTTTCTATGCGCGGGGATGATATTTGATATAGTTTGCGGTAAGTTCTTGGGGAGATACCTTTAAATATGGCTGTAGTGCTTTCATCGCATTATATCCGAGAATTTCTTGAAGTAATTGAATATCTGCACCATTTTCGATTAAGTGAACCGCAAAAGAATAGCGAATAGTTTGTGGTGTTACTTCCTTTGCTATTTGCGCCTTGTTTACCCACTCTTTCATTTTCTTCCAAATACCCTGACGAGTTAATGGTTGTCCATGAGCATTCACAAATACAGTCATTAATTTGCTGTCTTTTGTTAACTGTGGCCGACCACTTTCAAGATATTTTTTCAGCCAAATTACTGCTGGCTTGCTCAATGGTATTATCCGCTCGCGGCCGTTCTTTCCCGTAAGCTGTAATAACTTTACGTCTAAATGAAGCGCGGTAATTTTTAAGGTAATCACTTCACTAACCTTCATCCCTGTAGCATCTAAAACCTCTAATAATGCCCGATCACGAAGACCAATCGGCGTTGAAGGATCAGGAACCTGTAATAACCGCTCAATTTCTTCTTCTGATAAAATTACCGGTGGTGTTGATTGATCATCAATGTCATATTGATGGTCAATCATATCCATCGGATTTACTGTTAAATAATGATGGCGAACCATATACTTATAGAATTGCCGTAAACTTGAAATCACCCTATTAATTGTTGAGTTTGCTTTATGCTGGTGTCGAAAAGTATTTAGTACTTCAATAAGCATGTATTGATCTACTTGTTGCCATTGGGACACCCCACGACTCGTTAAATACGCCATGGTTTGATTAAGATCCCGGCGATAGCTCATAATCGTATTATCACTAAGATGACGATCATTTACCAAAAATTTTAAAAATTCAGCAACTTCTTTCTCCATTACTCTTGCTTCTCTTTTATTAAAATTAACTGACCATCTTGCTGTTTTACCAGTTTTTCTTTCAACAGATGACCAATTGCACGTTTAAATTGCCCCTTACTAATCCCGAAAACTTCACGAATAATCGTTGGATCCGTTTTGTCAGTATAAGGTAACCGGTGATTAATATCATGGTCAAGCATTGTTAAAATCATCTGCGCATCTTCGCCAATTGCTTGATAGGAACGTGGCTTAAGAGACAAATTCAAACTCCCGTGCGACGAAATCCCAATAACTCGCACTTTTACTCGTTGACCTAACCGTGGCTCTTGATCCCGTTCGCTAGGATGAATAAAGCCTAAATGATAATTATCAGTAATTACAAATGTCCCACTCATTTTTAAACGATAAACAGTCGCATACGTGTCACGATTGAGTAAACCTTTATTAGGAGCTGTAGAAATCGTCTGGTAAATTTGTTCATCTGCAAGTTTTCCCCACAGTCGATCTTTTTCGTCCACCCTAAGCGCCATTAATAAACGGTCTCCTGGTTGTGGCCAAAGATGTTTTAAACTCGGTAAATCATCCAATGATACAACGATGTCTTTATTAGGCAATCCAATATCAACAAAAACACCTAAATCGCGACGAACATTAACAACTGTACCATAATCATAATGATCTACTTGTACTGTAGGAATGTGTGCACATGTCATCTGCAATTGGTGATTTTCATTCTCATAAACAAATCCACGTACTTGTCCCCCGATATGAAGGACCTGGGGGCTTTCTTCTTTAGGTAATCGATATGTCTGCCCATTACGATCCGGCTGAACAAAATAGTCTTTATCATTCTCATCGATCATAATACCAGTGACTACTTTTCCTAATGCTGAATTCATATTTTCTCACACCACTTATCTTTTTTATTCTATATCGATTTTACACGGTGGTACCTTTTTTTGCTAGTAAGTTTGTTTTATTAATTGTGAAATCAAAAAAAGACCGGTACTTGACCGATCTTTAAAGAATGTTTGCATTAACTATTAGTCAATAGTCTTAACACGCATCATGTTAGTTGCGCCTGGTACACCTAAAGGAACACCGGCAACAATGATAATCTTGTCGCCCTTCTTAGCAAAGCCAAGTTCAACAGCCTTCTTGGCAGCTAAGTCAAACATCTTATCAGTGTTCTTCATTTCATCAACAACGTATGGTTGAACACCCCAGTTAATCATAAGACCGCGTTCTACACGTTCATTTGGTGTAAGAGCAACGATATCTGCATTAGGACGATACTTAGAAATCATCTTAGCAGTGTAGCCTGAAGCAGTGTAGGCAACAATTGTGTGGATATCCAAATCCTTAGCAGCATTAGCAACTGCTGAACCAATTGTTTCAGTTACATCAGACTTGTCCCAGTCAAACTTTTCAGTACCGAATTCCCAAAGGTGGTTTTCAGCCTTAATATCGATAGCATTCATCATTGCTACAGATTCTACTGGGTAATCACCATTAGCACTTTCACCAGAAAGCATGGTTGCATCAGTACCATCAAAAACAGCGTTAGCAACGTCAGATACTTCGGCACGAGTTGGACGTGGGTTTTCTTGCATTGAGTCAAGCATTTGGGTAGCAGTAATAACTGGCTTACCTAATTCATTACAACGCTTAATCATGTGCTTTTGAACAATTGGCACATTTTCTGCAGGAATTTCAACACCCATATCACCACGAGGTACCATCAAACCATCAGAAACTTCAATGATTTCTTCAAAGTTATCAATACCTTCTTGGGATTCAATCTTAGGGAAAATTTGAACATCTTCCATGTTCTTTTCCTTAAGAAGTTCACGGATATCAAGAACATCTTGAGCTTTACGAACGAATGAAGCTGAGATGTAGTTAATCTTATTTTCCAAACCAAAACGGATATCACTACTATCCTTTTCAGTAATACCTGGTAAGTTAATTGATACACCAGGAGCATTAACACCCTTACGAGAACCAAGAACACCATGGTTTAATACGTGGCAAACAAGTTCCTTATTTGCATCGTCTTTTTCATCAATAACCATGTCGATTAAACCATCGTCAAAAAGGACATGACCACCAACATGAGTATCATCGTATAAACCTGGGTAGGTAACAGCAATCTTGTCATGGGTACCTTCAATTGAAGGGTCCATTGAAATACGAACCTTGTCGCCGATTTCGAAGTTAATCTTACCTTCTTTTTGAACAGTAGTCCGAATTTCAGCACCCTTAGTATCAAGCATGATACCAACGTGCTTACCGGTAATTTCTTCGGCCTTGTGTACGTTTTCCATTCGGCCCAAGTGTTCTGGGTGGTCACCGTGTGAGAAGTTAAAACGGAAAATATTAGCTCCCGCATTAATCAACTTAACGATTGTGTCAACATCAGTACTTGCAGGACCAAGTGTACTTACAATCTTGGTTTTCTTCATAAATGAATCTCTCCTTTTGCATCTATAGCAACAATTGCAATTTACAATTGCATACCTTATTTGCACATTGTTATGATAGCACTTTTCAAATAAGGTGTCTTTATTTTTTGCATAAAAGTTCACAAAAAAGCGCTATCATTTACAAATTAATTACTTTTTCTAATTATTATTTAATTTTCAACATTTTTGTCTAAGACCTGCAACACAACGTTCTCTTGTCCTAAAAGCTCTTCCAATATCTTTTTAGTTTTCTGAGAATCCTCTAACCATTGCTGCTGAGAAAGAATAATCTTCTTATCCGTCGCTGGATAGAACAATATAACGGGAATATTACCATGGTGGTGGGTAGCGATATTTTTTAACCGTTGATTTGTTAATTCTGTATTTAACTTTTCTACAATTCTTAATACCCATCGTTTACGCGGTTGATATTGTTGACGGATCTTTTTGGCATCACCAATTCGGTTGGCAACTACTTGAAGACCCCTTCCTTCACGATTTTCTACTTGTCCCCAAATTACTAAAACCCTATTAGGCGCAATTAAATCTCTATATTGCTGGTATTGCTTAGGAAATACAGTTATATCAACTGCTCCCGTTTCGTCCGTAGCATTGATAAAAGCCATTTCGCGATGGTCACGTTTCGTATGAATTGTTTTTACGTGGTTTGTTAAGACAATCAACGCTACTTCCATTTGGGGATACAGGTTTCCAACTTTGGTAGCTTTTAATTGCTGACTAAGTTGATAATATTGGGTTACAGGATGACCAGAAAGATATACGCCTAAATACTCATTTTCTTTAGTCAAACGCGTTAATAACGGAAACTCATTACGTTGAGGAATTGCTGTTTGTAACGCCGGATCATCTTCAAATGACGGGAGACTACCAAACAACTCAATCCCTGAAATAAGCTTTGGCAACGCATCTATCATCTCGGCGCGATTATAACCAAGCCCATCGAATACGCCACTATAAATTAACGGTTCTATTAATTCTTGTTTTTGCCAACGGTCAGGAATACGTGCAATAAAATCACGAAAACTCAAAAAATTACCATTTTTTTGTCGTTCTTCAACGATTGTAGAAATAAAGTCACGACGCATCCCCTTAATTGCCGAAAAGCCAAAATAAATTTTTCCATCATACATTAAAAAGCCACTAGTACTAATGTTAATTCGTGGTCCGCTTATTTTAACCCCGAGTTGCTTTGCATCCGCAACATGTCTTTTAAGTTTTTCGACATTAGTTTCCGCATTCATCAGTGCTGTAAAAAAGGCTGTCGGATAATGGCATTTTAAATAGGCCATTTCAAATGCCATTTTTGAATATGCTACGGCATGCGACCGATTAAATCCATAGTTAGCAAACTGGTCAATATAATCAAATACTTGTGTTGCGACTCGCAAAGAATAACCACGTTTCTCAGCGCCTGCCAAAAACTTTGCCCGCATCTGCTCCATTGTTTGCCGTTTCTTCTTACTCATTGCCCGCCGCAATAAATCGGCTTCCCCAAGCGAAAAGCCTGCCATTGCTGACGCAACCTGCATTACTTGTTCCTGGTAAACTAAAATTCCATATGTTGGGCCTAAAATACTACCCAACGATGGATCAGGAAGCGTAACTTTTTCTTGTCCCCTTTTACGCGCGATAAAGTGGGCTATATTTTCCATCGGCCCCGGTCGATAAAGAGCATTAACGGCTACAATGTCTTCAAAATCCGTGGGGTGTAAGCTAGTCAATACATTCCTAATACCGCTTGATTCAAATTGAAAAATTCCTCCTGTTTTTCCCTGCTGAAATAAATTAAGTGTTAGTGGATCATTAAGATTTATATTTTGTAGATTAAAACGGGACTCTTTTTGACGTATTATTTTTATTGCATTATCCATAATCGATAGGTTCTTCAATCCCAAGAAATCCATTTTTAAAAGTCCTAATGATTCAACCGTATCTTTAGGAAACTGGGTCATTAACAGTCCCTCGCTTCCTTCTTGTAACGGAATTAGCTCATGAAGCGGCTGTTCCGATAAAACAATCCCTGCAGCATGAATTGAATAATGTCGCGGCAAACCTTCTAACTGCTGAGCGACTTTGATTAATAAACGCATCTTAGGATTATCATCTAACAAGTTTTTTAACCTTTGTGATTCAGCTAAAGCCTGTTTTAATGTTGTATGCAGCCCCCGTGGTAACGCATCTACCAAGCGCTCCATATCATAACGTGAAAGAGCGAATACTCGGCTCACGTCCCGCACAACCTGCTTAGCTGCTAACGTTCCAAAAGTAATAATCTGTGCAACCCGTTCATGACCATATTTCTGATGAACATAATTTAATACTTCATCACGACGATTATCGGGTATATCTAAATCAATATCTGGCATTTGTGCCCGTTCTGGATTCAAGAAACGTTCAAATAACAAATTATACTGAAGCGGATCAACTTCAGTAATCGCTAATGCATAGGCAACTAATGATCCAGCAGCTGATCCTCGTCCCGGATCCGTTGTAATGTTTTGTTCATGAGCAAAATTCATTACGTCCCATACAATCAAAAAGTAATCGTCAAAGCCCATTTCATGAATAACCTTCAACTCCATTGCAAGACGCTCTTGATATTGCTGAAGAGTTTTTCCAGGGGCAACTTTTCTCTTCTTTAAACCCGCTATACATAATGACCGTAAATATTGTTGGGTTGATAAGTCATTAGGAATTGAGTAGCGGGGTAGTATTGGTGACCTAAATTGAAGTTCAATATTGCATTTGTCAGCAACTTCAACTGTTTTTTCTATCGCTGTTTCAAGCCCTGCTCTTTTATATTTTTGAATAAGCTGTTCTTTTACATCTAGATAGTTTTGTCCCAGCCTTTTTGCCTCCATTAGCGGATCTTTTAACTCTGCCCCTACGCCAATTGCTTGAATTACACGACTAGCAAATAAGTCATCAGCGTCAATGTATTCAACTGGGGAAACAGCTACCAGATCCAGTGTAGATTGCTGGGCATATTGGCGAATTGTTGCTAGTTGGACCTTATCTAACCGGGGATTCACTCCTAATAATAAGCTATCGCGATCAACAAGCTCGTGTAATTTATTTAAGAGCATATTAGGTTGAGTAATAACATTAAAAATTGTGCTTTGTGGAGGAACAATTACAAATAGATTGCTAAGTAGCGAACTAATATTTGATAATGTTAATGGTAGACTACTTTTCGCTTTTGTTTGATGAAGCGTCGATAAATCCATCAAGTGTTGATAGCCACGTTGGTTTTTAGCTAAAAAGATTAAGTTTAGCTTAGTTCCATCAATGCTATCTAAGGAAATCGTTAATTTAAGACCAATAATTGGTTTAATCCCTGCTTGACGTGCTATATTATAAAATTCAACCGCCCCATATAAGATATTCTCATCAGTCAGGGCTAGTGATGTATATCCCCGTGCTTTAGCGGCTGCTACAAGCTCAGAAATACGGGTAGGACTTTTTAACAAACTGTAACTACTCTTCACATCTAAAGGCACAAAATCCACTTCTATTCACCTCTCTATAGCATTATACCAAACCGCCTTTTGAACGGATAAATTGAACTGTCCCTTTTATAATCTTAAAAAAATATGCTAGAATATGTTATGAATTTAAAGGGGATGACCAATATGAATTTTCTATCAAAAAACATTGTTGCCGGTATTTGGGCACTTATTTTAGGTGAAGTTTTAGCTTACATTACAAGTCAACTAGAATCAATGTCACCAGATTATACCGCTGTCGGTTGGTGTTCAGTAATTATGGGATTGATCGTTATTAATTGCATTGATAAGATTACTGCAGACGCTAATCCTAGTGAAAAGCATGACTAATATCTAATCAAAAGTGAGTGGAAGGAAAACGGTCTTCTTGACTAAGTACAAGGCTAACCTAAAATGATAGCTATACAGGGCATTGTGTTAGACTATCCCTGTGATTACGACACGAAGGAAGTTAGCCTATCACTTTTCCACGTTATATAATAATATTTGTAAATCGAAGAGAGACCGAGAAATGAAATATTTTTCTCAGCCTCTCTTTGTTTTTTTAATTAATCTTTATTAATTATTTTCCACGTTCAACCGTGAAATCTCAAGCAGGGTGTCCAATGCGCGTTCCATTGTTTGGAGAGATACATATTCAAAACGGGAATGCATATTTTCGCCCCCGGCAAATAAGTTTGGTGTTGGTAATCCCTTATATGAAATCGTTGAGCCATCTGTACCACCACGAACAGGATAAATATCTGGTTTAATATTTAGATTTTCCATTGCCTTTTTTGCAATTTCTACAACATCCATATGATCTTTTAAGGCATCTTTCAAATTATAATATTGATCATATAACTTCATCGTAATTAAGTCTGCACCTAATTCATTATTCAAACCAGCTACTATTCTCTCAAGGAGGTGTTTCCGTTCTTCAAAAATGTTCTTATCATGATCACGAATCAAGTAAGTCATTGAAGCATGGTCGACTGTTCCATCAAACTTATATAGATGGTAAAATCCCTGCCGTCCATCAGTTCGCTCAGCACGATCATAAGCTGGTAGACTGTTTTGTAAATCAATCGCGACTTGAATTGCATTAATCATTGTTCCCTTAGCAACCCCGGTATGGACATCCTTCCCTTGAATTTCAATCTCTGCTTGAGCTGCATTAAATGTTTCGTATTCCAATTCACCCAGCGGTCCACCATCAACAGTATATGCAAAGTCGGCGCCAAAATCAGCAACATCAAAATGATCAGCCCCAGTTCCAATTTCTTCATCAGGGCCTAAGCCAATTTTGATTGTGCCATGCTTGATTTCTGGGTGATTCATCAAATAAGCAGCCATCGTAACGATCTCTGCAACCCCCGACTTATCATCAGCTCCAAGTAGTGTTGAACCGTCCGTAGTAATTAATGTATTACCTTGGTACTTCTTTAGTGATGGAAATTCAGCGGTGGTCAAAACATACTGTCCATCTGCATCAAGTTTAATATCAGACTTACCATCATAGTCCTCAACAATTTGTGGCTTAACGTTATGGGCGTTGAAGTCAGCAGTATCAATGTGGGCAATAAAACCAACAGTTGGTACTTTTTTATCAATGTTGCTAGGAATAGTTGCAATTAAGTATGAGCTCTGCGCATTCATATGAACATCACTTAATCCTAGATCAACTAATTCATCTTTTAGTTCATTTAAAAAAGCTGTTTCTTTAGGATCAGACGGGATAGTATCTGAATCAGGGTTAGACCTCGTCTCCGTTTTTACATATTTTAAAAATCGTGGTAATAAACCTTCATACTTTTCTTTAACCATAATTATCTCTCCTTACTTAACCATAAAAGTAAATGGTTCTGTGTTAACGTGACTCTCCATTACCGTAAACTGCCAATTATTTTCTTTTTGCCACTGTGAAATTAACTTTGCAAGTTTATGGGCTGCAATAACTTCAATATGGTGTCCAGGATCAACTACTACTAAATGGTTCGCAATCATATCATGAGCAAAGTGATAACTTACATCACCCGTAATATAAGCATCTGCCCCATTTTCAATTGCTTGCTGGTAAAATTCCTGCCCAGAACCACCAAGAACTGCTACTCGATTAATTTTTTTATCTTTATCTAATGGATTTACTATTAATCGTAGTCCTTTTACCTGAAAAGTATTCATACAATAATCTGTAAATTCTTGCACAGACATTCCATTTTCTAACTCACCAACTCGTCCCATTCCAACAGGTTCATTGCTTAACGGGTCATTGCCTGCTGGAACCAACGAAGACGTTTTCCTTAGATGAAGCTTATCCGCCAACCAATCATTCATTCCACCATTAGCTGTATCTAAATTAGTATGTGCAGCATACACAGTAATATTATTAGCTAATAGCTTAGCATACATTTTATTCTGCGGATTTCTCGTATCAAGATCTTTAGCAGGATGAAACATAATGGGGTGGTGAGCAAAAATAAAGTCAACTTTCTTTTGAATTGCTTCATCCACGGTTTCAGGACGGACATCAAGCGTCGTCATTAATCGATTAATCGGCTGATCGGGATTCCCTACTTGTAAACCGACATGATCCCATTTTTCAGCCAAACGCGGGTTAGCAAACTTCTCGAATCGATTAATTAGTTCAGTTCCAGTTGTCATCTGCAATTGCCTCCTTAACCACTTCTAAGTGTTTCCTTAACTGGGCTATCTTTTTAACCGGTATTTTTTGTGCCTGTTTCATTTGGTTAATAACTTTTTCTTCTCTACAAATATATTCATTCCATTTTTGGGTAAAAACTGGTCCCTTATTTTCTAATAAAAATGGTCCAAAGTCGAGTTCATATTGACTATAGCGAAATGGAACAACTGATGGTTCAGCTACAATAATTTCATAAATATGCCCATCTTCTTCAACTATTTTCTCTGTCATTATTTGATACCGATTATCCATCAACCATTGTCGCAATTGACTTTCACCAACATTTGGCTGAAGGATTAAACGCTTTACACCTTTGAGCTTATCCTTACCATTCTCTAAAATTGATACGATTAAACTTCCACCCATTCCGGCAATTGTAATAGTATCGATCTTGTCTCCAGCTGTAATCGCTGCTAGTCCATCTGCTAACCGTGGAATAATATTGTCTTCAAGGTGATGAGCATGAATCTCACGAACCGCATTTTCGTAAGGACCTCTTACTACTTCCCCAGCGACTGCGTATTTAATTTTACCATCTAAGACTAAAGCTGCTGGTAAATATGCATGGTCAGAACCAATATCAGCAACTCGCGCGTTAATTGGAACTAACGATGCAACGTTAGTTAATCGTACTGATAGATGTTTTTCATCCACAAAAACCATTCCTTTACCTTACTAAATACTTTAATTATAACAAAAATAGGAACATAGAGCGTTCTCTTGTTCCTATTTCTAAATTATGATAAATGATTTAAAAATTTACCAATTCGTTTTAATGACTCAGTTAGGTTCTCATCAGATGATGCATATGATAAACGAACATAACCTGCACCACCTTTTCCAAAGGCACTTCCCGGTGTTACGCCAACCTTTGCTTGTGTTGCTAATTGTTTAGCGAAAGTAACATCATCTTTACCAAACTGTGTTGGAATTTTTGCAAAAAGATAAAAGGCCCCTTCAGGAGTTAACATTTCGAATCCAAGATCTTTTAATCCCGCAACTAGTAAATCACGTCGGTGTTGGTAAATTTTACGGAATTCTACCGGATCATTTAATCCATTTGTCAATGCTTCAGCAGCAGCAGCTTGAACGTTATTTGTTACTGTGGTTACAAGAAACGCATGCATTTTAGAAATATTAGTCATAATTTTAGCTGGAGCAGCAATATATCCTAAACGGTAACCTGTCATTGCATGTGATTTCGAAAGGCCTGAAATAAAAATGGTTCGCTCTGGAATTATTGTAGCAATTGAATAATGTTTGACTCCGTATACCAACTCACTATAAATTTCATCTGCAATGGCATATAAATGATGTTCTTTAATTACACTAGCTAACCCTTCCAGGACCTCTTTAGGATATTCACGGCCAGTTGGGTTACTTGGATAGTTAAGGATCACCGCCTTGACTCCCTTGCCTTCTTTTGCAAGGACCTTTTCAAGTCGTTCTGGAGTTAAAACGAAATTATCTGCTGAAGTGTCAACTTGAACAACAGTAGCACCTGTCATCTCAATCAGTGGGAAATATAGTGAGAAAACAGGAGTTGGAACAACAACTTTATCTCCTGTATTTAACAAAGAAAACAGTGTCGCATCTAACGCTTCTGTTGCCCCAACTGTAGCAATAATTTCACTTTGGGGATCATAATACACATTTCGTGTTTTTTGAATATAAGCACTAATCGCATCAAGTAATTCTGGCTTACCCATTTGGGGGGCATAGTGAGAGTCATCTTTTTCGATACTCTTAATTGCTGCCTGCTTCACATGTTCTGGAGTTGCCATATCTGGCTCTCCTAATGTTAATTTAATAATTCCAGGAATTTTTGAAACTTCCTTATTGAATTCACGAATTCCTGATGGTGCTAGTGCATCTAGCTTATGGCTAACGGTCCCATATAAATCAGCAGATAATTCTGGCATTGTTCGATCTCTCCTCAATAATAATATTAATCCTAAATATCAAAACGCTTTATAAAAATTTTACTCGAACAATTACTTTAATTCAATATAAAATTAAGAATTATCTAATTTGTATTAGAAAAAGATAAAAACTGGCTTAAGAAAATTAAATTATTTCTTAAGCCAGTTTTTTTAGTGCAAATTAATTCTTTTTACGTATATATATTAATGAAGGAGCTACTCTAAGAAATCTTTTAATTGCTTTGAACGTGATGGATGGCGTAATTTACGTAACGCTTTTGCTTCGATTTGACGAATACGTTCACGTGTGACACCAAATACCTTCCCAACTTCTTCCAATGTTCGAGTACGACCATCATCGAGGCCAAAACGAAGACGTAAAACATTCTCTTCCCGATCAGTTAACGTATCAAGGACATTTTCGAGCTGCTTCTTCATCATTTCGTAAGCAGCGTGATCAGCTGGACTAGTGGCATCCTGATCTTCAATAAAGTCTCCTAAATGAGAATCATCTTCTTCGCCAATTGGTGTTTCAAGTGATACAGGTTCCTGAGCGATTTTAAGAATATTCCGAACCTTTTCTGTAGGCATATCCATTTCCGCACCGATTTCTTCTGGAAGTGGTTCTCGACCAAGATCCTGGAGTAATTGACGCTGAATACGAATTAATTTATTAATTGTTTCAACCATGTGGACTGGAATACGAATTGTACGTGCCTGATCCGCAATAGCCCGTGTAATAGCTTGCCGAATCCACCAAGTAGCATAAGTTGAGAATTTGAATCCACGCCGGTAATCGAACTTTTCAACGGCCTTCATTAAGCCCATATTACCTTCTTGAATCAAATCAAGGAATTGCATTCCCCGACCAACATAACGTTTTGCAATTGATACAACTAAACGCAAATTGGCTTCTGCTAATTCTTGTTTAGCAACTTCATCACCTTTTTCAATCCGTAATGCAAGCTGAACTTCTTCATCTGCCGTTAACAAATTAACTCTACCAATTTCTTTTAAGTACATCCGTACGGGGTCATTAATTTTAACCCCGGTTGGTGCTGATGTATCTTTCATTGCTGACTGCGATAACTTTTCCGTTGCCTTTAATGCCCGTGGATCTGGATCACCATTTTCATCCACAACACTAATTCCGGCATCTTCAATATTTTGAAGCAAATTATCAATACCATCAGCATTTAATTCGAACGGTTTTGCAATTTTAGTAGTCAATTCATTATATTCAATTTCTTTTTTCTTTTTGTAATTGCGAATTAGCTTACCAACCGCAGTATCATATTTAGATTGGTCGAAGTCGGCACTGTTAGAAATAACAATATCTTTTTTCTTGCTCTTTGCCATATTAATTAGTCTCCTCCGTTTTTAGCTGTTGTTGCTGTTTTAATAATTTTATCAACTCAATGGTCAGTTGCGTAGCTAATTCTGTATTGTGCAACGAATTAGCTTCTTTTAATTGTGCTTGTTTATCAGCAATTTGAGCAGCTAATGGTGTTTGTTGCGTAATGATATGGATACAGTCATCTATTGCCCGCATATCCACTTGTTGTTCAACATTCAATTGTTCAATTTGTCCTAATGCGGCTTGCAAATCACTCTTATCAAGATAATCAAGAAAATCTGCTGTTGAATATGCCCCATTTTCAGAAAAGTAACTTGCTGCTAATAAGTATAATGTTTGATATTTTTCATGAACAAAGTGAAAATCGTGATTAGCTGTCACATGCATCCACACTTCACGATCATATAGCATATACCGTAACAAAATCTGTTCAGCCAACTCTGTTCGAGTTATTTTTTCAACTTTTCGTTCCTCAACCGGTCCATTATACCTGTTGTAATCGCCTCTTGGAGCTTGTGAAAAGCCCTTTTGCTGCTGTTTGTTAATCCCCAGCTCTTGTTGAACCTGCTTTAATTGTATTTTCAGTGTTTGACGATCTAGATCAAACTCACTAGCCAGCTTCTGTAGATACATATCTTCTTCTAAAGGTGATCGAACATACGCAACTACCTTTAATACCTGGTTCAAATACGCCATGAGTTCGTTTTGATTATTAAGATTTTTACCATTCCGTAAGAAACGTAAATAAAAGTCAGTAGTTGTTTCTTCTTGGCTAGACAGGTAATTATTAAAATGTTCAGCTCCATGTTTTTGGATATATTCATCTGGATCAATACCTGCAGGCAGCTGCACAATCTTAATCTTAAGCTGTGGTGGACGATGATCATTTACTAAACCAATAGCACGATCGATTGCATTTTGTCCTGGCTCATCACCATCATAGCAAATATCAAGTTGATTAGTGGTGCGACCAATAATAGATACTTGCTCTTCTGTAAAACTCGTTCCCATTGAAGCAATTCCGTTTGTTACACCAGCTCCAAAAGCAGAAATTACATCCATAAATCCTTCGAATAGGTATAGGTTACCAGTCTTACGAGCAGTTTTTTTAGCAATATCTAAATTAAATAATGTCCGTCGCTTATTAAATATTGGTGTTTCAGGACTATTCAAATACTTTGGTAATTCAGTCTTGCTAGTGTCGAGTAGTCGACCGGAAAAAGCAATTACTTGTCCTTGCCCATTTTTTATTGGATAAATAACCCGATCAACAAACCGATCCCTTAACTTTCCCTCTTGATCTTCACTAAAAAGACCACTTTTACGCATCAGCTGATATTCTATTTTTTGTTGTTCAAAAAATGGCTTTAATATTCGCTGATCTGGTGCATAACCTAAATTAAACTGATTAATTAATTCATCAGTCATTCCCCGTTTTTTTAGGTACTTAAGAGCCGGCTGTCCTGCAGGTGTATTCAACAGGATATGATGATACAGCTTTGCAGCTTTTTCATGAAGTGTAAGTAATTGCCGGACCTCATTATTGACAGGTGGCTTAGGCTGAGTGCTAATGTATTGCTCTGGAATTTCAATATTATGATCATTAGCTACTTCTTTAACAGCCTCCACAAAATTAATGTGTTTCAATTCCATTAAAAATTGAAATACATTTCCGCTACGGTGACATCCAAAACAATAGAAAAATTGTTTTTCTTCATTTACTGAAAATGATGGTGTCTTTTCTTCATGAAATGGACATAGACCCGTCAAATTCTGCCCAGCCTGATGTAATTGAACATAACGACCAATTACATCACCAATATCAACTGAATTTCGTATCTCATCAATTACGTTACGCGGTATCTTCGCCATTGAACCACCTCACTCACTTAGTAAGCGAACAGCAACGAAAGGTCGCAACCTAACGGAATGCGACCTCCACTACATATATCCATAATTCACTAGTATATATGATACCACAAGTTTTTAGTAAAACAATCAAAACAGCTTATTTTACAATTAAGTTATCTAAATTTCCGATTAAAGCAGCTTGGTTAGCTAAAATACTTAATTGTGACAAACGATTGTTACGAATATTCTCATCTTTATCCATAATCATATTCTCATCAAAGTACTCATTAATAACCGGAGCTAAACTGCGCAACGCTGTAAAGTTTTCACGAATAGAACGTTTTTCAGTATTTTTCGTCAGTTCAGTAACAGCAGCATACATTTTACTCTCTGATGGATTAGCAAATAATGATGGCTCAACCGTAAGTTCAGTAGTTGCTAACTTATTTTTCTTAGCGATTCGTAATACCCGCGTAAGGGCCTCGATATCTTCCTTGAAGTTTTTATCGTCCTTACTACTATTAATTGCCTCAACTGATTCAAGAATATTGGCAATGTCATCTTGATCTGTGTCAGTAGCAGTATCAATAATGTCGTGACGAATCTTTTGACCATGGAATAATTGTTTAACACGGTCCAAGAAGAATGCCCGAACCTGATCACTGTTCTTATTTAAATCAAAACTAATTTCAATATTTGCATTAGTTAATGCTGTGATAATTTCTTGTTGAACATTTAATAATGGTAAATGCCATCCCCGATCAGCAATAATTCGAACAATTCCAAAGGCCTGCCGCCGCAAAGCATATGGGTCATTAGAACCACTAGGTATCATGTCAACTGCAAAAAAGCTAAGAATACTATCGAGCTTGTCTGCAATAGCCAAAGCAGCACCGATCTTGGTTTGTGGTAACTCACCCTCTGCTGAAATTGGCATATAATGCTCACGAATAGCTGTCGCTACATCGTTCTTTTCACCAAATAGCTTGGCATAAATTTCACCCATAACACCTTGAAGTTCTGCAAACTCTCCAACCATTTGTGTTGTAAGGTCAAACTTATAAATATGCGCAGCTCGATCTAAATCTGCCAATTCTTCGTTTGAAAAGTTAAGCTGCTGACCAATCAAACGAGCAATAACTGCAACTCGTTGCATTTTGTCATACATTGAACTGATTTTATCATGGAAACTAACTTTTTTAAGACGCTCAACATATTCATCAATAGTTAATTTTTGATCCTCTTGGTAGAAGAATTGAGCATCTTCTAATCGGGGTACAAGTACCCGTTCGTTTCCTTTGATAACATTATCAAGATAGTCAGTATTACCATTACGAACTGAAATAAAGTGTGATAATAATTTACCATTTTCATCGCGAACACAGAAGAAACGTTGATTATCTTTCATTGAAGTAATTAATACCGGCTCAGGTAATGCTAAATATTTTTGGTCAAAATTGCCGGCAAAGGCTGTTGGCCATTCAACCAAATTATTAACCTCTTCTAATAAATCAGCATCCCAATCAACTTGCCAATTATTTTCATTAATAATTTCTGTAATTTGATCCTTAATTAAGGCCTTTCGCTTTGCTTGGTCTGCAATAACAAAATCATCATGAAGGGCCTCTTCATAATCGTCAGCCTGGGCAATTTCAACTGGATGGCCTAAGAAGCGATGTCCTTGAGTTGTCCGGCCAGCTTCAACATCAAGAATACTGAATGGTACTACTTTTTCATTTAATAATGATACTAGCCAACGAATTGGACGAATAAACTGTAAGTTATTGTAACCCCACTTCATCAAAGTTGGGAAAGTCATTGCTGTAATAATTGCTGGCAATCCTTGAAGAACTTCTGCTACCGATTTCCCAGTAATATGTTTCTCAACAAAAACATATTCGACTCCCTTAACGTTCTTAAATTCAATATCATCAACCGTAGCACCTTGTCCACGCGTAAAACCAACTGCTGCTTTAGTCCAATTTCCATCAGCATCTTGAGCAATTTTTTTAGCTGGTCCCTTTACCGATTCATCAATATCAGGCTGTTTATCACTTAGCCCATGAATTAATAGTGCCATTCGCCGGGGGGTCGCAAATTCTTGGATTTCATCAAAAGCGATTCGTTGTTCTTCTAAATATTTTGCAACCCGTTCATGTAACTGCTTGATACTTGGCGTTACAACATGGGCTGGCATTTCTTCTACTCCAACTTCGAGTAAATATGAATTAGCCATCTTATTTGTCCTCCTTTTGTGCTTTCTTTGCGGCCTTTTTAGCAGCACGTTCTTTTGCTTTTTCTGCTTTCTTTGTATATTCATTAACAGTCTTTTGACGGACTTTTTCATCATGAATTAGTGGGAAGCCACGTTTCCGTCGTTCTTCAACAAAGGCTTTTGCAATTGACTTTGCCATAATCCGAATTCGATGGAGATAACCAGCACGTTCAGTAACAGAAACTGCTCCTCGTGCATCCAATAAATTAAAAGTATGGCTGCACTTTAGGACATAATCATAAGCGGGATGTACAAGGCCTAACTCAATTAAGCGTTTTGCTTCTTTTTCGTAATCATTAAAGTCTTCAAGAAGCATATCCTGGTTACTCTCTTCAAAGGCATATTTTGAATGTTCATATTCAGGTTCCTGGAAGATATCGCCATACAAAACGCCATCAGCCCATTCGAGGTCATAAACCGAATCAACGTTTTGAATATACTCAGCTAATCGTTCCAATCCATATGTAACTTCTGCAGCAACTGGATTCATTGGTAATTCACCAACAACTTGGAAATATGTAAATTGAGTAACTTCCATTCCATCAAGCCATACTTCCCAACCAACGCCGGCACAGCCCATTGAAGGATTTTCCCAGTTATCCTCAACGAAACGAATATCATGCTCTAAGGGATCAATACCTAGTTTTTTTAAACTACCAAGATATAATTCTTGAATATTATCTGGTGATGGCTTCATTAATACTTGGAATTGATGGTGCTGATAAAGACGGTTTGGGTTTTCGCCGTAACGGCCATCTGCTGGTCGCCGTGATGGTTCAACATAAGCTACATTCCACGGTTCTGGTCCAATTGCTCGCAAGAATGTATAAGGACTCATTGTCCCAGCACCTTTTTCGTTATCATAAGCTTGCATTAACATACAACCTTGGTCAGCCCAATATTGTTCCAGTGTAAAGATAATATCTTGCACCGTTAATTTTTTCGTCATATTTTCTTCCCCTTTCAAAGAAAAATCCCTACAGTATCTAAAAATAATCATAGATACTGTAGGGACGAAGTTATTCGCGGTTCCACCCTACTTTTTTACATTTCTGTAAAACAGCTTAGTTTCGTTGGCTGGTAGAGTGCCGAAAGATAAACTTTTAAGGCTCCCACTATCCCTCAATCGCTGTTAGTCATTATCTTATAATCTCCGTCATTGCCGATATTCAATTAAACACGCTATTATCATAGAAAAATATTTACTAAATGTCAATCACCCAGGGAAAGTTTTCCTATATTTTGTTCCCACTTTCGCATCTGCTTAATAAAATGTTTTGACTTCAGGTTTAACCCTACCTGATTATCGTAAATGGTATCGAGTACCAACTGTAACCGTTGTTTAGTCTGATTATTGATACGAATCGAATTAAGTTTCTGTAAATTAATTCTAGCAAACTGCTGTAAATAATAGACTGTTTTACGGTCAAGATACATTCGATGACTATCCAAGTGCCAATGATTTTGGCAAAGCATTCCTCCATACTGCTCTGAAAAGTCAAGCGGAATATCACTTCGCCCACAAACCACACATTGATCCCAAACCGGAGCAACGCCAAAAGCAACTAATAGTTGAGTCTCAATGATATTTGTAACCACTTGTTCATCGCGACCCTTATCTATTAAATCAAGCGCCGCCGCCACCTGGTTGAACCAAGCACCAATACTTTTTCCATCATTAAATGCACTGTCAACTAAAGCAAGAATATAAGTAACATAGGCATTTTTATTTATATCACCAGCAACATTACTGTACTGTTTTACATCACTTGCCGCATTTATAAAACTCAATCCATTATTATCTAAGGAACCAATATATGTTCCATGAGTGAACGGTAAGATATCAGCAGTCATCCGAAAGCCACGTTTCTTTGCATTTTTTACAAAAAACATTGCGGGGCCAATCTTATCGGTAAGCATTTTCACTAACAAATCTCGTTCGCGGTAATCCTGCCGGTACATAATAATCCCAGTAAACTGCGTGGTTACGCGTGCCATGTAACCACCATCCTCTTTTAATAATCTTTATTGCGGTAACCATAATCCTTTAGCATTGCCGATTTATCA
This sequence comes from Limosilactobacillus rudii, assembly GCF_014145455.1. Classification (GTDB taxonomy): domain Bacteria; phylum Bacillota; class Bacilli; order Lactobacillales; family Lactobacillaceae; genus Limosilactobacillus; species Limosilactobacillus rudii. The sequence continues at coordinate 25,334 of NZ_JACIVB010000012.1, forward strand.
CGCCAATCCGGCACCACTTTCACCCACAATTGAAGGAAAACCTTATCGCCTAGCAAATTCTCAATATCTTGTCGCGCCATCGTGCCTATCTTTTTAAGCATTTTGCCGCCTTTACCAATAATTATTCCCTTTTGACCAGGACGTTCAACAATAATGTTGGCAGATATATGAATATGGTTCTCATCCTCACGTTTTACTGATGTAACATCAACGGCCACTGAATGCGGTACTTCTTGCCGAGTCAGCAAAAAGACCTTTTCCCTAATCATTTCCGCAATAACAAAGCGCTCCGGGTGGTCACTAACTTGGTCTGCTGGATAATACTGGGGACCATTTGGCAGAATTTTAATTAAGTCATTAATCAAATTGTTAACGTTATTTCCCTGCAATGCAGAAATTGGCAGAATATTTCTGAATGGTAGGGCATCCTTATATTGATCAATAATTTCTGGAAGGTCATTAGGGTTAACTTGATCAATCTTATTCACCACCAAGAAAATCGGCTGGCTAACTTTTTTTAAACGCTCAATAATAAAATTATCCCCAGGTCCACGTTTTTCAGTCGCACTAACAACAAATAGGACTGCATCTACCTCGTCTAAGGCAGACATTGCTGATTTTTCCATAAAATCGCCCAGCTTTGTAGCCGGCTTATGGATTCCTGGTGTATCAATAAATACAATTTGGGCCTCTGGACTTGTATAAATCCCTTGAATCTTATTTCTCGTTGTTTGAGCAACATTACTCATAATTGCTACTTTTTGACCGACAACATAATTTAACAGTGTCGATTTACCAACATTGGGCCGACCAATAATAGCTACAAACCCTGATTTATAATTTGGATTATCCATCTTAATATTTTCCCTTCTATATAATTGCTAAAAAGTGTGGAATAAATATAACCAGTCCTACAATCACAGCAAAAATTGCTGAAATTAAAACACCACCAGCAGCGACATCTTTAGCCTTTTTAACATTTAACTCATAGTGATGATCAACAATTAAATCCGTAACCGCCTCGGTAACAGTATTAAGAAATTCTGCTGTAAACACAACAAAAATGGCTAGCAAAATCCACAACCATTCCATCGATGAAATATGCAAATAAAAGGCTACTAAAATAGCACAAATTGCTGCTGCAACATGAAAACGCATATTTCGTTCTTCTTTTAAAACTTCGACAATCCCATCAATTGCATGGCCCATCGCTTGAACTAAGTGGTGATTCTTATCTGTTTGCTGCTTATCGCGTGAGTCCATAACCATCTAAGATCTCCCGTTGTAAGTCAAACATTTCTTTTTCATCGGTAGGATTCTCGTGATCATAACCATCTAAATGCAAAAAGCCATGAACTACTAAAAATCCTAATTCACGATTAATAGAATGCCCTAAAAACTTTGCTTGTTCATTGACTTTATCAATTGAAACAAAGAGGTCTCCTAAACTGACAGGCAATTCCGCTGCTAATTCAGAATCCATAATAATCGGTGTCTCATCACCCGCTTCTTCAGCCGCAAAACTTAAAACATCAGTTGCCCGATCAACATTTCGATACTTTGAATTTAATTCCTTTATTTCCGGATTATTAACGAAAGTCAATGACATTTCTGTATTATCAGTTAACGCAAGTTTTTTAGCAGCAAATTGTAATAAATCACTAACTAATTCTTGTTGGGCACTTGTTACTTGGCCAGCTGTATGATCAAAAAGTTCAAGTTCCATTACTCTTCCTCTTTTTTCTTATCCTTTTTAGCTAATTTTTTCACCGTCTGATCTTCATATGCGGTAATAATTCGAGCAACAACTGGATGTCGTACAACATCTTCTGCACTAAATTGCACGAACTTGATCGATTTAATATTTTTTAAAATTCGTTCAGCATTTACTAGACCGCTACGTGTACCATGGGGTAAATCAATTTGTGATATATCCCCATTAACCACCATTTTAGAGCCAAATCCTAATCGCGTAAGGAACATTTTCATCTGCGCATTTGTTGTATTTTGTGCTTCATCCAAAATAACAAATGCTCCGTCAAGTGTCCGTCCACGCATATATGCTAGTGGTGCGATCTCAATAATTCCACGGTCGATTAATCGTTGGGTATGATCGGCACCAAAAATATCATTAAGCGCATCATAAATTGGCCGAAGATATGGATCAACCTTTTCACGTAAGTCACCCGGAAGGAATCCAAGGCTCTCGCCAGCTTCAACAGCAGGACGAGTCAAAATAATTCTTTCTACCTCACCCTGTTTTAAAGCTGCCACTGCCATCGCTACTGCTAGATATGTTTTCCCTGTCCCAGCTGGTCCTATTCCAAATGTAATGTCATTGTGTTTTATTGCATTAACATATTGGCGCTGGCCAAAATTCTTTACGCGAATTGCGCGTCCACGACGATCTTTAATAATTGTCTCACTATATAAATCCGCAAAATACTCTAGTGTCCCACGATGTGCCATTTTCATTGCACTAACAATATCTGTACTATGAATATGAATTCCTTGATTCAACAGAGCAATTAGCGCCCGAAAAACATCAATCGTCAGTTTGACATCTTCTTCTAGTCCGGTTACTTTTAAATTTTCACCAAAGGGACGAACTTCCACATTCATCCCCTCTTCAATTAAGCTCACAAACTTGTCTTGTGTGCCCAATAATCCTACTTCAATCTCTGGACTTTCAATTTGAAAAGTCTGTTCAATTGTCTTTTTTTGTTCTCCCAACTAAACAATCTCCTTTAATTTAGCAGATTTTTATTTACGATAATTATATCATAGCTTATAATTTGATGACATTAAGTCAATGGATGAGAAAATAAGGATTTAGAATGGGTCACACTCTAAATCCTTATTTTATTTAGCTAACAATTTTTTAGCATCAGCAATCTGTTGCCGTACTTGGTTAAATCCTGTACCACCATATGAATTTCGCCGCTGCACAGCCACTTTAGGCTGAAGACATGTATACACATCTTCATCAATTTCAGGAGAAATTTGTTGATATTCCTCTAACGGGATATCAACAAGATTTGTACCTGTTTTAATTCCTTTTAATACTAGTTCACCAACAATCTCATGTGCCTTTCTGAAAGGAATTCCCTTCGTTGCAAGATAGTCAGCAAGTTCAGTTGCATTTGAGAAGTCATGATGCGTTGCGTGTTCCATGTTATCCTTTTTTACCTTTAATGTTGCAATCATTCCACCCATGATTTTTATGCTCGGTAAAATTGTCTTCACTGCATCAAAAAGTCCTTCTTTGTCTTCCTGCATATCCTTATTATATGCCAAAGGAAGACCTTTCATCGTAGTAAGCAAGCCAATTAAGTTACCGTATACCCGACCAGTTTTACCCCGAATCAATTCAGCCATATCAGGATTTTTCTTTTGTGGCATGATTGAGCTTCCTGTCGAATAAGAGTCTGATAATTCAATATACCCAAATTCATAGCTACACCAATAAATTAATTCTTCACATAAACGCGATAAATGCATCATTAAAATACTAGCATTACTCAAAAATTCAAGTGCAAAATCACGGTCAGATACTGCATCAAGTGAATTATGATAAGGAAGCTTAAAGCCCAGGTATTCAGCGCTTAATTGCCGATCAATGGGAAAAGTAGTCCCAGCTAAAGCAGCTGCTCCTAGCGGTGACAAATTAGTGTGGAGCTTGTTAAATTCAAAACGCTCGATATCTCGTTGAAACATTTGAAAGTATGCCATTAGGTAATGAGCATAAGAAATTGGCTGAGCATGTTGCATATGAGTATAACCAGGCATAATCGTTTCAACGTTTTCTTCAGCTTTATTAACTAATTCTTGTTGAAGCTTTTTTAATTCTTTAACTATAATCGGCAATCGTTTTTTTACATATAAGTGAAGATCAGTTGCAACTTGGTCGTTCCTGCTTCGTCCAGTATGAAGCTTACCAGCCACCGGTCCAATTTCTTCGGTTAGTAACGCCTCAATATTCATATGAATATCTTCATTTTCAATTGAAAATGGGAGTCCCTCGTTAGTTAATCGGTCACGTAATTTCTTTAATCCTGCAATAATCTTATCTGCATCCGTCGCTGATAAAATCTTTGTTTGTTTCAACATTTTTACATGTGCTAATGATCCCTCAATATCTTCATGAGCCATTTCCTGGTCAAACCCTATTGAGGCATTAAACTGATTAACTAGTTGGTCGCCAGCCGCTTCAAACCGGCCACCCCACATTCTCTTAATGGGCATTACTTGTTTCCTCCTTTAGCTTTTTATTTTGTACTTGTGCATAGACCTTATCTGGTAATTCCCATAATTTGATAAAGCCAGTAGCTGCTTCCTGGTCGAATTCATCAGCTGAAGTATATGTTGCAAGATTCTTATCATATAGAGAATTTGGTGACTTCCGTCCTTCACAAATCACATTTCCCTTAAATAATTTAACCCTTACTACGCCATTAACTACTTGTTGCGATTCATCAATAAATGCTACTAGCGATTTCATCAATGGTGAATACCAAAGACCGTTATAAATAATTTCACTCATTTTTTGTTCAATTAATGGTTTAAAGTGTGCTACTTCCCGTTCTTGAGTTAAATCCTCCAAATCCTTATGAGCGGCAAGCAAAACGGTTGCTGCAGGACATTCATAGATTTCCCGTGATTTAATCCCAACAAGCCGATTTTCTACATGGTCGATCCGTCCAATGCCATGACTTCCTGCTAACTTATCAAGCTTCATAATTAATTGATCTAGTGGCATTTCTTCACCATCAATAGCTGTTGGCACCCCTTCGCTAAAAGTGATTTCAATCGTTGCTGGTGTATCTGGTGCATCTTCAATTGCTACTGTCCGGTCATAAGCATCAGCAGGAGCAGCTGCCCATGGATCTTCAAGAATTCCACATTCATTTGCCCGTCCCCACAAGTTTTCATCAATTGAGTAAGGACTTGCTTTAGTAATTGGTACTGGGATTCCATTATCCTTTGCATATTGAATTTCTTCTTCCCGTGACCAATGCCAGTCCCGAATTGGATCCTCAATCTTCATTTCTGGTGCTAACGCATGAATTCCAGCCTCAAATCGAACCTGATCATTTCCTTTACCAGTACACCCATGGGCAATTGCGGTTGCACCATATTGATTAGCAACCGCAACTAATTTTTGAACAATTAATGGACGAGAAAGTGCGGAAACTAATGGGTACTTTTGTTCATACATTGCATGTGCTTGAAGTGCTGGTAAAACAAATTGTTCTGCAAAATCACGCTTAGCGTCAATTACAACAGATTTCCAGGCACCAACTTGAAGGCCTTTTTCCTTAATAGCTTCCAAGTCTTTACCTTCACCAACATCAATACAACAAGCAATTACGTCATAGCCCTTATTTTTTAGCCATGCAATTGCTACTGAAGTATCAAGTCCACCAGAATAAGCTAAAACAATTTTTTCTTTTGTCATAATCTCGTCCTCCATAAATTTCGTATAATTGATTGTTTATAAATATACGATCTTTATGAATAAAAATCAATAGTTTTAGCATAATTTTTCAATTTTTATTTAAAATATTGTATAAAATACCTCTTATATACACATGATTGCATATAAGAGGTATAAAAATTAGTTTTGATATTCAATCTTTTGTTGATCATTTACCGGATAAGTAATTAATGCTGTTGATTCGAGATCCTCTTTGTGCATATCAACTGCATTAATTTGACCATTATCATATGTTCGGTAGTAAAAGATTCCCTTAGTTAAATTAGAACCATCAGAATAAATAGTATACTCATATGTATTAGGTGCTACCTCATCTAATCCCTTTTGTTGCTCTACAGATTGTAAGATATGAAAATAGTTAGTTATATTTTCAACTTCATTATCGCCAATTGGTGCATGCATTTTTACAAACGTAGCCTTAACAAAACGACTTTCAGAATCCATCCCACCAGGAAGAAAATGACTGCCAAATCCTCGACTATATACTGGTAACTTTACTCCTGGTGCAAGCGTATTTTGCGGTTCAGCTGGAGATACACTCTGATAATTACTTAAATTGATTAACTGGTCTGGAAATTTAGGATTGTTAGTTAACACTCCAACAGGATTATCGTAAACATTTAATCCTTCAGTAGTCGATTCTACCGTTACCGACGCTCCAGTCTTATCAGCAATAATCCAGTGAAGTGGTGCTGCTTGCATTTTTGCTGAGAAATTAATATCAGCAATGTTAGCATTAGCAAGAAGTTCCTTTGCTTCTGCAACCGAAGCAGCTTGAGCAAGAACATAAGGTATTAATTCAAATGAACCAATATTATCCTTGCCCTCTTGAATTGGGAAATAATGTGCAGGACCATCAAAATTAAGTCCGGCCATTCCAACCCCTTTTTCATTTATTCCATCAAAATATAATGGATAATTATCACGAACAATTGACATCCCAATCATGGCATAGTGATGATCTAAAGTCGGCAATTTGCGGAAATTTAAGACCATATTACGAGGAGTTATAACTACCTGTTGGCCAAGTGAAACCTCTAAATCTAAATTACGACCAAAATAACTATCCCCTGCTTGATAAATAATAGATGTACACATTTCAAGGACTCCTTTTTTTGTTTAACTACCTACTCTAAGAATATAACACTCTTTGCCAAAACTAAAAAGAAGTGCAATAAATCATTACAACGAAATGGCTGATTTATTGCACTTATTGTTATTTACTCAGTTGTTCCTTTACAACTTGATTTACTAGCTTGCCATCTGCTTGTCCTTTTACCTTAGGCATAACAGCACCCATGACCTGACCAAAGCCCTTCATACTATCGACACCTAACGTATCAATTACTTCACTAACGATTTTTTCAACATCATCCTTTGATAATTGTTGAGGCATGTATTTTTCAACAATCGTTAACTCTTTTTTGGCTTGTTCAACTAAATCATCACGCCCAGCATTTTCGAATTCTGCCAGCGATTCCTTACGTTGCTTGTATTCCCTTGCCATTACAGCAACTTCTTCGTCACTATTTAAATCATGGCCAAGTTCAATTTGTTCATTCTGTACTGCTGCTTTTAACATCCGAACGACATTAAGTGTTTCTTTGTCACGTTCCTTCATTGCAGTTACCATATCTGCTGTTAGCTGTTGTAGCAAACTCATCTTTAGTCCTTCTTTCATATAAAAAAGCTCTCACCAGGCAACAGGTGAGAGCACACATTTTAGTAACGACGACTGCGCTTGTTCTTACGCTTCCGTGCCGCTTCAGATTTCAACTTGCGTTTTACACTTGGCTTTTCGTAAAATTCACGTTTACGGTATTCTTGTAAAGTTCCGTTACGTGAAACCGAACGTTTAAAGCGTCGAAGAGCGTCGTCTAAAGATTCATTCTTGCGAACGACTGTTTTTGACATGTTGATTCCCTCCCTCCGAGCTTAAAGTTACGTATCGAGGAAGCGGTAAACCAACTTCCCTTTCACTACAAAAGTTATTGTACCCAACATGCTTTAACCTGTCAACATTACTTTTAAATAAAAATTTAAAAATATTCGAATATTAACCATTAACTGGCACACAACAAAGAAAGCGTTACCCTCAACTATACATTTTTATGAATAATTATACTTTTTATCTAAATTATATTGCATAATTAATCATTATAGCGTATATTACATATCAATAATTCAATTTGAAATACAAAGGAGCTATTGATTATGAAAGGTTTTAAACATTTACTAATGTTGATAATCATTGCACTGCCGATTTTATGTGCACCGACTTCAGCATTAGCTGCTGAAAATTCATCTTCAGCAACAAATACATCACAAGTCGCTAATAATGATTCACTTCAGAAAATTAAGCAAAAAGGAACCTTAGTGGTTGGGTTAAGTGCTGATTATCCTCCATATGAATTTACCACTAAACAAAATGGCAAAACCAAATATGTTGGCTTTGAAGTCTCACTTGCCAGACAATTTGCTAAGGACCTTGGTGTCAAGTTAGTCATTAAAAATATGGACTTTGATTCACTTCTTGTCGCCTTAGAAACCGGTAAAATAGATGTCATTATTTCTGGAATGAATGTTACAAATGAACGGAAAAAGAGTGTTGACTTTTCCAACACCTACTATTCTGGGGACAGTTATTTTCTAATTAATAAAAGCGATAAAGATAAACTTGTTAACGCAAAAAGTTTCAATGGAAAAACAGTAGGAGCGCAGAACGGAACGCTTCAATCTTCGCTCATCGCTAAAGAAATGCCCCAGGCAACCGGTAAAGGACTTGCCAAGCTATCCTCTTTAGTAATTGGTTTACAATCACATAAATATGACGGAATCTTAATGGATGCCGCCACAGCAAAGGCCTATGCCGCAAACAATTCCAATCTATATGCTTTTAATTCAAAGTTACCGAATACAGCCGGTGGGATTGCGATGGCATTCCCAAAGGGTGACACTTCATTAGTTAACGCGGCTAATCAAACAATCAAAAAGGTTAATAGCGAAAATCTTATTAATAAAAAGTGGATTCCTCAAGCTTCACAATATATGAAGAGTTATAAGAAGCAAAATACCATCCTTAGTTATTGGCGTTATTTTGCAAAGGGTATTGAGTATACTTTAATCATTACTATCGTTTCAGTTTTCTTCGGTTTTATCCTCGGAACGCTCTTTGCCTTAATGCGTTTATCAAAAAATAAACTTCTACATTCAATTGCCGTTTGCTACATTGAATTTTTGCGGGGAACCCCAATGATGGTTCAAATTATGTTTGTTTACTTTGGTATCGGTGCTATTATTCAATCGTTACCCGCATTACTTGCCGGAATTATTGCTGTTTCTCTAAACTCTGGAGCATATGTTGCTGAAATCATTCGTTCTGGAATACAATCAATTCCACTCGGTCAAACCGAAGCTGCGCGGAGTCTAGGAATGAGTAAAAGCGAAACATTCCACTACGTCATTATGCCTCAAGCACTTAAAAATATTTGGCCAGCACTAGGGAATGAATTAATCACCCTTTTAAAGGATAGTTCACTAGTATCAGTTATCGGTGTTACCGAATTAATGTACCAAACACAATTAGTTCAGTCTGCCACATATAAAGGTGTGCTTCCATTATTTATTACGATGATCATTTACTTTATTCTTACATTTACGCTTTCCAGAATTTTACTTTACTTTGAAGGGAGAATGAAACATGCCCACTAAAATGATTGAAATCAAAAATTTACAAAAGAAATTCAAAAATATTATTGTTCTAAAAGACATCTCTGAACAGGTTAATAAAGGACAAGTAATTTGTATTATTGGCCCTTCTGGAGCTGGGAAAAGTACCTTCTTACGTTGTCTCAATGCCTTAGAACAGCCATCAAGCGGTCAAGTACTCTTTGAGGGGCAAGAATTAATAGGCCTCGATGATAAAAAGCTCGACCAGTTGCGGGAAAAAATGGGGATGGTTTTTCAAGGATTTAACCTTTTTCCAAATATGACCGTCCTAAAAAATATTACAATTGCTCCCATTAAAGTTAAGAAAGTTGATGAGTCAACTGCTGAAAAAACTGCAATGTCATTATTAACTAAAGTTGGCTTAGCTGATAAAGCAAATCAATACCCTGATCAACTATCAGGTGGTCAAAGGCAACGGGTTGCAATCGCCCGTGCCTTAGCAATGAACCCTGAAGTAATGCTCTTTGATGAGCCAACAAGTGCTCTTGATCCAGAAATGGTTGATGAGGTATTAAAAGTTATGCGTGATCTTGCTAATTCTGGGATGACAATGGTTGTTGTAACTCACGAAATGGGATTTGCCCGTGAAGTTGCTGACCAAATTTGGTTTATGGCAGATGGCTATATTCAAGAAACCGGCACCCCGGAAGAATTTTTCAATCATCCTACCACCCCTCGTGCACAAGACTTCTTAAAGAAAATCCTCAAATAAAAATACCCTGTGAATAGACAACACATTATCAATGTGTACTATTCACAGGGTTTATTTTTAATTACTGTTCGTCAGGATCCTGATCCTGCTTATAATCAACCTTTTCATCAAACTCAATCTTAAGATCATCAAGCTGTTGTTGGCTAACCTTGCCTGGAGCAGCAGTTAACGGTTCAACTGCTTTAGAATTCTTAGGGAATGGAATAACGTCACGAATATTGTCAGCTTGGGCAAGAAGCATTACCCAACGATCTAACCCAAAAGCTAATCCTCCCTCTGGTGGCATTCCCATTGTTAACGCCTTAAGCAGGAAGCCAAAGCGCGCCTCTGCACGTTCTTTCGTATATCCTAATGCCTTAAGAACTTTTTCTTGAACTTTTGGATCATGAATACGAATAGATCCACCACCAATTTCATTACCATTTAAGATAATGTCATAGCTTTGTGCATGGGCCTTATGTGGATCTTCGCCATCTTCAAGATAATGAAGGTCCTCTTCGTTTAACATTGTGAATGGATGGTGAGCAGCAATCCACTTACCGAATCCTTCATCGTATTCAAACATCGGCCAATTAACAACCCAGAGGTAATTCCACTGGTCAGGTTTAATCATTCCTAATTCTTCTGCAATTGCACGACGAAGGTATCCAAGAGAATCAGCAACAACATGGAAACTACCAGCAACAAAAAGAATTAAATCGCCGTCCTTTGCGTCCATCTCGTTATTAATCTGGGCTGCTTGGTCATTCAAGAATTTTGCGACTGGGCCATTGTAGCCATCGGCAGTTACTTTAACCCATGCAAGTCCTTTAGCACCAAAGCGCTTAATATAATCTTCATACTTAGAAATATCTTTACGTGAATATTTATCAGCCCCACCTGGCACACAAATTGCCCGAACATAATTTCCGTCTGCGACTGTATTAGCAAAGACCTTAAATGAACTGTTCTTTACAATATCAGAAAGATCATGGATTAACATTCCAAAACGAGTATCAGGTTTGTCTGACCCGTACTTATCCATTGCTTCTTGCCATTCCATCCGTGGGAAAGGAGTCTTAACATCAACACCAACGATTTCTTTCATCACGCGTTTGATTAGGCCTTCGGTAACAGTTTGAATATCTTCTGGTGTAGCAAAGCTCATCTCAGTATCAATTTGGGTAAATTCTGGTTGACGGTCTCCACGAAGGTCTTCGTCACGGAAGCAGCGCGCTAGTTGATAATATTTATCCACTCCTGCTGCCATCAATAGCTGCTTAAATAATTGTGGTGATTGTGGCAATGCATAGAAATGACCAGGATATACTCGTGATGGCACAATGTAATCCCGTGCCCCTTCAGGAGTGGACCGTGTTAAGTCAGGAGTCTCAACATCCATAAACCCTTCGTTATCATAGTAATTATGAACAATTGAAGCAACTTTACTTCGAAGCTTAAGATTTCGCATCATTTCTGGACGACGAAGGTCAAGATAGCGATACTTCATTCGTAAATCTTCTGAAGCATCTACATTATCAACGATATCAAACGGTGTTGTCTCAGATTTAGCAAGAACCTTGATATTCTCAACAGCCACTTCAACTTTTCCAGTCTTCATATCAGGGTTAAGTTCCTTTGGTGCCCGTAGTTGAACCTTTCCTTGGACTTCAAGAACATACTGGTTACGGACAGCATTAGCAACCTTAAAGGCTTCTGGATTTTCTTTTTCATTAAATACTAATTGTACGATTCCTTCACGATCCCATAGGTCAATAAAGATAAGTCCACCAAGATTACGGCGTTTAGCAACCCATCCTTTTAAAACAACTTCTTGTCCTACCTGTTGTTCGTTTGTATCTCCAGCGTAATTTGTTCTCTTCATTTTCCGCTTACCTCTTTCAATATTATTAATAACAATTTAAATAAAAAAGCACCCTTGAAATTACAAGGGTGCAAATGCACGGTACCACCTTGGTATCACTCAAAAATAACGCCATAATGACGGAGCTCAGTGCTCAGCTTCAAAAGTGTCAATCGAGGCTGGATTATTTTGGAGCTCTCACCAATCTCCAATCGCTGATTAATACCAGATACTCAAGCATTCTTTATCAAAAGCTATTAATATTCTTTAATTTACATTTTTACCATACTCGAAAGCATCTTAAAAGTCAATACTCGCCTAACAAATAAATTTTGCTTAACACAACTTGATCTAAAATGTTATAAATAGGTTAGTCTAATAATAAAAGAGGAGGGATAGAATGAATAATTTAGATACTTCTTGGTTTAGAAAACTCCCTTTAACTAACATTACCACTGTTAAATCCGTAAGTGGCGGAGATATTAATCTCGCATATCAAGTAATTACCAAAGATGAGAAAAAATTTTTTATTAAAGTTCAACCACACCACAATCAGGACTATTTCAATCACGAAATTAGCGGACTGAACGCAATAGGAAAAATTATTAATACTCCCACCCCAATTTATCATGGCGAAATCGATGGAAATGCCTACCTAATTCTTAATTGGCTCGATGAAACGTGGGGAGATCAAACAGACCTTGGTTATGCTGTTGCTAAAATGCATCAACATTATAATGATAAATTTGGCTTTACAGAAAATCATCAAACAAAAGCACTCATCAAGAACAACACCTGGACTTCCAACTGGGTTGATTTTTACGTTCATCAACGACTAGAACCGGAAGTTGAAGCTGCAGCTAAACGCGGTTATTGGAATAAATGGCGACAAGAACACTATTTACAAATGGTTAAACAGTTTAGCAATTTTTATCATCAGCATCAGGTAAAGCCTAGCCTACTACATGGCGACTTATGGGCTGGTAATTTTATGTTTGCTGACAATCATGAACCATACTTGATAGATCCTGATGCCGTATATGGCGATCGGGAATTTGACTTAGCAATGACTACTATTTTCGGTGGCTTTGATAAAAGTTTTTATCATGCGTATAGCCAGATTTTCCCATTTGATGACCAGCTTGACGAACGTCTATCATGGTACCGTTTCTATTACTTATGCATGCATTTAATTTTATTTGGTGAAAGTTATGGTAGTGCAGTCGATAGAATTTTAGGTCAGTATTAAATATCCTGATCGATTGATTTAAAAGCAAATAACACAGTATATAAATGAGCTCCAGTGCTGGCAAAAGTGATATGCCCCTGGAGCTCTATTTGTGTTATAAGAATGTGAATATAGCGTTAAGTAAACTGCTCACGTTTTCTCTATCGTTCATACAAAATTGTTGTTGGACCATCATTTTCCAAATCTATTTTCATCATTGCACCAAAATGACCAGTTTCAACATGAATTCCCGTTGCTGCTAATTTTTGATTAAATAAGTCATATAATGGTTCGGCAATTTCCGGCCGTGCTGCCTGCGAAAAACCAGGCCGATTGCCATGCTTAGTATCAGCATATAACGTAAACTGAGAGACTGACAAAATCGCCCCGTTAACATCTCGCAGTCCCTTGTTCATCTTGCCATCTTCATCTTCAAAGACACGTAAATTAGTAATCTTATGGACAAGATAATCAATCTGCTCTTCACCATCGCTTGGTGCAAAACCGACTAAAAGAAAGTAACCCTGTTTGATTTGGCCAACAACTTTGTCATCAATCGAAACGGCCGCATGATTTACTTTTTGTAAAACAACTCGCACTTTAGACCTCCTAGCGAATAATTCGCTTAACAACATATACATCTGGGATATTTTTTAAGCTATCCATAATTAATTGCAATTGTCTTAAATTACGGACACCAATAATCAGACTAATTGTTACCATCTTATTATGGTCAACTTTACCGTTAATAGAGTTTAGGAACCGGGTACTATTATTAACTGATTTAAGCACGTCATTTAATAGTCCATTACGGTTATAGCCTTGAACTTCAAGGTCAGCATTATAATTAGTCTTATCACCATTTGGATTGGCCCAGTATACGCTGACAATTCGTTCACCATTCTTTCGTGCTGCCTTAATATTAGGACAATCATCACGGTGAACTGAAACACCACGTCCCTTAGTAATATAACCAGTTATAGCATCTCCAGGAATTGGACTACAACAATGACTTAAGCGAACAAGAAGGTTATCAACTCCTTCAACTACTACACCTTCACTTGACGCCTTTGCTTGCTTTTGTTTTTCACGTTCGTTCGGTTGTTCAAGCGTTTGGTGGTCTTCAAGGACTGCTTTTTCAGCAGCCTGTTGACGATCATTTTCTACCTGCTGACGAATATCAGCAGTAAACCGGTTACGAATACCTACCGGTGCTAAATCACCAAAGCCAAGCGCTGCAAACATATCATCACTACTATTATAGTGAGATTCTTTTGCAACTTCTTCGCATTTTTCATCAGTCATGAGTTCGGCGGGAGAGTACCCTGCTTCACGCAATTCATTTTCTAATAGCCGTTTCCCTTGTTCAATATTCTTTTCACGATCATGAGCACGGAAAAACTGACGAATTTTATTTCGTGCTCGACGTGTTGAAACAAGATCAAACCAGTCTCGACTTGGCCCTGCCGATGATGGTGAAGTAAGAATATCAACAATATCACCATTCTTAATCTCATAATCCAATGGTACAATTCGTCCATTAACCTTTGCACCAGTTGTATGATTGCCGACTTCCGTATGAATTTGGTAGGCCATGTCAAGCGGACCTGATCCTTTCGGCATCTCGATCACATCACCCTTAGGAGTAAAAGCATATACCTTATCAGTAAAGATATCACTTTGAATCCCCTGCATAAATTCATCAGTGCCTTGACTCTCACTTCGTAATTCTAAAATTTCTTTTACAACGTTTAATTTTTGACTATCCTGTGTCTGCTGAATACCATTAGTTTTTCCTTCTTTGTAAGCCCAATGAGCAGCAACACCATATTCCGCAATCTCATGCATCTTATGAGTACGAATCTGCACTTCTAAAGGTCGCCCTTCTGGTCCAATAATTGTAGTATGAAGAGACTGGTAACCGTTTGCTTTCGGCATCGCAATATAGTCTTTAAATCGTCCAGGCATCGGTTTCCAATTAGTATGGATTGCTCCTAGTGCCGCATAACAATCCCTAATTGAATCAACAACAATTCTAACTGCTAAAAGATCATAAATTTGACTAAATTGTTTATGTTGAGTAACCATTTTACGATAAACGGAATAGATATGCTTTGGCCGTCCGTAAATTTCAACATTGGGTCCTAAATCAAGGTCTGCAATTGCCTTTTTTATTAGCTTAATCGAATCATCAATATAATCTACCCGCTGATCGCGCCGGGAATTCATTAAATGAACAATTCGATAATACTGTTGTGGATTTAAATAGCGCAGCGAAAGGTCTTCAAGCTCCCACTTAATTGTACTGATTCCTAACCGATCAGCAATTGGAGCATAGATTTCAAGAGTCTCATTTGATATCCGTCGTTGCTTATCCGGGCGTAAATGTTTGAGCGTTCGCATATTATGAAGACGGTCAGCAAGTTTCACGATCATAACCCGAATATCTTTTGACATTGCTAACAAAAGTTTTCGATGAGTTGCCGCCATCTGTTCCTTATTCGACTTATAACGAATCTTTCCAAGCTTGGTGTCACCATCAACAATCATCGCAATAGTAGAACCAAAAAGCTCTTCAATATCACTTAACGTAGCTCCTGTATCTTCGACAATATCATGCAGGTAACCAGCACAAACAGTCTCTGGATCCATATGCAAATTTGCTAAGATTCCAGCAACTTGAATTGGATGGATAATATATGGCTCTCCTGACTTACGCCGTTGATCATGATGAGCAACCTCAGCAAAATGGTAAGCTTTTTCAACTAGGGCAACGTGTTCCTCATTCATATATGAACTAATCATTTTTTTAACGTCTTCATGCGTTAATTCCTTTTGCTCTGACATCAGCTTCCCTCCTCTCAGTTATTTTGCTGACGTAATGACCATGACAGATATGCTAATGCTAAATAAGCAAGAGCAAAATAATATGTATATCGTGGTAGGAAGAAATATGCAGTGATGAAATAAAAGAATGGAAAAATAAATAATTCCATCCATTTTCTGTGTTGTTTATAAATCCAGTATCCTGTCCAAATACTAAAAAGCCCATTAACTAAAATTAAGATGAGCTCTACCATTACTACCCTTGTAACAAAGGGCAGCTTATCAACAATTAATGTTAACAAAATTCCAATCAAAATACTGGATAACCACAACCGCTTATCCAAGCCTTGCCATGCTTTTTTTATAAAATTCATTCTCTTTCAACACCTATATTCAGTTTCGAGTCGCCGTTTAAAGTTATCACTTATTTTACCATAAAATTAGATACACTCATTATAACAATTCTGTTGCATATGAAATTGCTGCCATAAAATATAACGGTGCTGTTTCAGTCCGCAAAATTCGTGGTCCTAAACCGACTGATATCACACCTGCACTATTCATCTTCATAACTTCTTCAGATGTCAAACCACCTTCAGGACCGAAAATAGCAAGAATTGAATCACCAGTTCTTAAACGCTGAAATTGCTGTGATAAGGCACTCGTCTCTCCTTGCTTGGCAGATTCTTCCCAAGCAACTACTCGTTTAGTTGTTTGGTACCTATCTAATAATTGGTCTAAATTATCACAATACTTAATTTCTGGTACCTTGTTACGGTGAGACTGTTCTGCTGCAGATTTAGCTATTTTTTGCAAACGAGTAATTTTACGTTCGCGCTTGTTCTCCTGCCAATGGCTAATGGAACGGGCAGCATCGAAAAAGACAATTTTATCTGCCCCCATTTCTGTTGCCTTTTGAACAATTAATTCTGGTTTTTCTTTAGTTTTTGGAATGCCGCATGCCAATACCACCGAAACCGGTAATTCACTATTAATAGTCAGTCTTTTAGTGATTTGTAATTTAACTTCCGGCGCTGTTTCAGTCAATACTGCCCGATATACACAATGATCTGCTAAAACTAGTTCAATTTCGGTTCCTATTTTTGCCCGCATCACTTTTACTAAATGGTGAGCTGGATCTTTGGGTAAAACAATCGTTTCTTGGGGAGAAATATTAGCAAAATATCGTTGCATTTATTTCACCTCAATTGGCTTATGAGCAATAATACCGTGCCAATCTTTCATTTGTTGTTCTTCATCAATAACAAAGCCCTGTTCAGAAAGTTTTTGCCGAATTAATGAAGCTTTATCATCAATAATTCCGGATACAAGGAATTTACCACCTGGTCGGAGATTTGCATACGCTTGTGGTACCAATGGGACTATAATCTCTGCCAGAATATTAGCAACAATGATATCAGCTTGCGTATGAATTCCATCTAACAAACTATTAATGCCAACTTTGACATCTTTAGCCACCGGATTTAATGCTAAATTCTTTTTAGCAGAATTCACTGCAACTTCGTCTATATCATATGCTTCAATCTTTCCTGCTCCTAATTGCTTAGCAGCAATGCTTAATACTCCAGAACCCGTTCCCACATCTATAACATATTCATCACCGGTAATCACTTTTTCCAGTGCTTCAAGCATTAATCTTGTTGTTGGATGGGTACCAGTACCAAAAGCCATCCCCGGATCAAGATAGATTAATTTTTCATTTTGACTTTCGGGATGATATTCTTCCCATTGTGGTACGATGGTTAACTGGTCTGTCACACGCAACGGGTGATAATATTTTTGCCAAACCGTTGCCCACTTTTGATTGTCCACTGCTTCTGCAGATACATCATTCTTACCAGGATCCAAATTATAATCACTTAGTTTAGCAACTCGTTGGTGAATGGTAGGGAGCAACTCGGGAACGAATATATTTTGTGGGAAATAACCAGTCACGGCTGCTCCGCTATGGCGATGAGGAACTGATGCAGGATCAATAAATTCACCACGATCCCCATACTCGCCCTTATGTAAGTTCTTAAAGTCCGCTGCATCTTCAATTTGTACTCCTTGCGCACCTTCGTCAGTAAGAATGTAACTAACGGCTTCGACTGCTTCGCTGGAAGTTATTACTTTGATTGCTGTCCAATCCATTTAATGGCCTCCTTAAATAATAAAATCGTGACCACAATCTAATCAGATGGTCACGATAAATGCTGATTAATAAGGCCTACTTAGTTTCTGTATCAGTCTTATTAATGTGTGGTCGTTCTTGTTCACGTCTTTTTTCTTTTTCGAGATGATGGTTCAAGTAATCAATTAGATCAGACTCAGTTAAGAAAATACGAGGGTGATGCTGGTGATGTAATCGCACATCAATCTCGTTAATCTTCAATCGTCCAGTCCATGTGTGGGAATAACGAACAATTACCCGATTATTTAGCTTGTGCTTGCCGAAGCGGAACACATATACGTGCTGGGGTGTCATCATTGGCCGAATGTACTCTTTTTTATACATTAAATCATTATCGCGCATAAACTGCTTAGTTCTATTCAGAATGGTAACCACCTCCTCTATCTTTATTCCTGATCAATTAAATTAATCTCCCTAGATAGGTATATTTTAGCACAGGTCTGCATTGTTCCAAAGTTTAATCTATGTTTAAACTTTAATTTTCAGAAAAAATGCTATACTAATTTCACAATATATACGAAAGGTGATTGATTAATTGAGCCTCTTAATTGCTATTTTTATTTGTTGGCTACTGTGGAAAGTAGGAATTCTTACCATTAAGTTTATTAGTTTAATTATGCTCCTTCTTTTAATAGGAATGTTTGTGCATATTCTACTATGGCCCGCAATTCTTTTAGCCATTGTTATTTTAGACATTGGTATCTTTAATTGATTTATTAAGAAGAATTTTATAGTAATTTTCACAAGGAATGTTATAATCGTTACTGTGAGAGAAATCTCAAATAATGTATTATACATAAGATGAAAGGGAGACTGTTTATTATGTCTAAGAATCATCAAAAGGTTGTTCTTGTTGGTGACGGTGCTGTAGGTTCTAGCTACGCCTTTGCAATGGCACAACAAGGAATTGCCGAAGAATTTGCTATTGTTGATATTATTAAGGAACGGACTGAAGGGGACGCAATGGACCTTGAAGATGCTACTGCTTTTACCGCTCCTAAGAATATTTACTCTGCTGATTACGACACTTGCAAGGATGCCGATTTAGTTGTTATCACTGCAGGTGCTCCTCAAAAGCCTGGTGAAACTCGTCTTCAATTAGTTGACAAGAACTTAAAGATTATTAAGTCTGTTGTTGAACCAATCGTTAAATCTGGCTTCGACGGTATCTTCTTAGTTGCTGCTAACCCAGTTGACATCCTTACTTACGCTGTTCAAAAGCTTTCCGGCTTCCCTAAGAACAAGGTTGTTGGTTCTGGTACTTCACTTGACTCAGCTCGTCTTCGTGTTGCTCTTGCTAAGAAGCTTCATGTAGATCCACGAGATGTTGTTGCTAACATTATGGGTGAACACGGTGACTCAGAATTTGCCGCTTACTCAAGTGCTACTATTGGTGGCAAGCCATTACTCGACATCGCTAAGGATGAAGGTATTTCAGACGACGAATTACTTAAGATTGAAGATGACGTTCGTAACAAGGCCTACGAAATCATTAACCGCAAAGGTGCTACCTTCTACGGTGTTGCTACTGCCTTAATGCGGATCTCTAAGGCTATTCTTCGTGATGAAAATTCTGTTCTCCCAATTGGTGCTCCAATGAATGGTGAATATGGACTTAATGACCTTTACATCGGTACTCCAGCTGTTGTTAATGCTTCTGGTGTTGCCAAGGTTATCGAAGTTCCTCTTAACGACCGTGAGAAGAAAGCAATGGCTGATTCTGCAAAGCAATTGGAAGAAGTTGCTAAGAACGGTATGGCAAAGTTACAAAATAACTAAAACCTATTATTAAATTAAAGACTCTCAACGTTTATTACGAGCGTTGGGAGTCTTTTCTGCTTACCACACAAAATTAGCGGTCATTATTTAAATCACGGGCAAAATCATTAAGAAAATCCTTTATTAAACTATCCTTGTAGCCCTTTTTCTTTAGTTCATTTGCCAATATTGTAGGAGTTAACCCTTTTTGAATTGCTAATTGGTGATCACCAGCAAGCCAAAACATTACTAATTCGCGATCTTCCATTTCTTATCCCTCCCCTATTTCTATTTTGCCTATAATTGGGATTAAGATTAAAGATTTGGATCCATCTTAAACGACATCTTTGATAGTTCACACCCAGCAGTTAATAACTCATAAAAAAGTTCAGTTGTTCGTCGGTTATAATGGCTAGCAATTTCATGATTTTGATCTGTCAGATAATTAAGTAGTTCTTGACCAGCAAGCTTTTCTGTTGCCTTATCAACTTCGGCAATCTTTCGTCGTGCCCATTCATTTAATTCTTTTTGGTATGCTTCATCTTTTTCAATAAATTCATTATAGTGGCTTTCCACTACTTCTGCGAGTGCTTCATTTAGCCAAAAAGCGCAACTTAAATCCATCTTTGCTGGAACATTCCGATAAGATTCATCAGTATCTTCAGCATTAGTAAAGAACGGTACATATGGATTGAAAGCTGGTACTCCTAACTCTATCCAGTGAATACTTGATTTATACCTCTTAGTATCCCGAACTTGTAGAATATGAGACTGCGCTGTCCGTGATAATGAAATTGCACGATACTTTTTACTCTCTGGACCATCAGTCATTGGATCAAAAGGTGTTTCATTAAAATGAGATTTCAGAACATACTGAATATCTTCATGAGCGATTTTAAACTCAGCTTTACGAATAAAAGGCATCTCTGCATCTTCCGGTGTTTGACCTTGTGATGCCTGCGGACTAAGGTAACGCTGCGCAAACCATGTTCGTGGAGTATTATAATGACGGTCTTTTTGAGTGCTTGTACCAAAAATATGACGGAAATCCCAACGATTATGGTCAGGATTCAATTGATGCTCCTCAACAAATTCACGAATTTTAGGTGCCCACATATAATTTTGCGGGTCATCAAAGTTAACATCTTCTATCGCCACTTGGTTAGGCGTAACGGCGTAACAATTATCAGGAATACGAACCGCAACCCATTGATGTCCTGTTACTACTTCCATGTACCAAACATTATCTTTATCGGCAAATTGGATCCCATTGCCTTCTGCTGAACCATATTTTGCAATTAAATTTCCAGTATATTCAACCCCTTCACGAGCAGAGTGAATATACGGCAAGACAAGGGTACAAAGAGAATCCTCCGCTAACCCATTTTTGATAAAGGGATCATAAGCTAGTACGCGGTCATTTGCATAGACGCTTTCAGTAAATGAAGCCGCAACATTAGCTTCATTAATCCCATCCTCCTCATTAGGACCTGCTGTTTGATCTAATGATGGTGTTGATGTATATCGCATTCCACTTGTGGGCAAAGATACTGTTAGCTTATTATATGGCGATACATAAGTTTCATGCCGCCCTTTCACTGCTGGTTTGGTTAAAAATCGTTTGGGCTCAATTGCCTTTACTCGATCTTCATTTCTTGCAATGTAAACATTTCCGTCTAACGATGCCTTTTTTCCAACCATAATTGACGTACATGCGTCTTTACTTTGCATAAGTATACTTACCCCCTACTGTAAAATATCATAATAATTATACTACTTTTTATAATACGACATTTATTCTTGCTTGGTTGTTATAAAAGAATCGAGTAGGAGATAATTGATTAATTCAATTATCGACCTCTCACACCACCGTACGTACGGTTCCGTATACGGCGGTTCGACAACTTAATCACTTTGAATTAACTGGAGCGTCTTG
>NZ_JACIVB010000013.1 GCF_014145455.1 Limosilactobacillus rudii
GCCCAACTGATAGATGATGCTTGCATCAGCTTGACGTTGGATTCCCAGTGAGTGGCGGACGGGTGAGTAACACGTGGGTAACCTGCCCCGGAGCGGGGGATAACATTTGGAAACAGATACTAATACCGCATAACAACGAAAACCACATGGTTTTCGTTTAAAAGATGGCTTATGCTATCACTCTGGGATGGACCCGCGGTGCATTAGCTAGTTGGTAAGGTAACGGCTTACCAAGGC
>NZ_JACIVB010000014.1 GCF_014145455.1 Limosilactobacillus rudii
AATCGAGTAGGAGATAATTGATTAATTCAATTATCGACCTCTCACACCACCGTACGTACGGTTCCGTATACGGCGGTTCGACAACTTAATCACTTTGAATTAACTGGAGCGTCTTGGACAAATTGATTAGTCCGAGGTGCTCCAATTTTCTATTTGTTAGAGAATAATTTAGGGTCTTACTGTGTGCAGTCCGCCAGTAGCCCTTACGGGTACTAGCGAATTTATACGCATCCTGATAA
>NZ_JACIVB010000015.1 GCF_014145455.1 Limosilactobacillus rudii
CTCTTTGGCACAGCTTCCCAACTGTTGCGACTACGTCGCACTTTGGTAACTCTATTGTTCAGTCCTACAACCCCAGTAAGCAAGCTTACTGGTTTGGGCTCTTCCCCTTTCGCTCGCCACTACTCAGGGAATCGATTTTTCTTTCTCTTCCTGCAGCTACTAAGATGTTTCAGTTCACTGCGTCTACCTCTTGCTAGCTATGTATTCACTAGTCAAGTAGTCAGCGATTAAGCTGAC
>NZ_JACIVB010000017.1 GCF_014145455.1 Limosilactobacillus rudii
CAAGACGCTCCAGTTAATTCAAAGTGATTAAGTTGTCGAACCGCCGTATACGGAACCGTACGTACGGTGGTGTGAGAGGTCGATAATTGAATTAATCAATTATCTCCTACTCGATTCTAACGTTAAAATCGTTTAGATTCATCAAATCCTTTAAATATCAAGGCATATCAGGCCTGAACTTATACTATTTTTAACCTGCTACAATATAGCCTAAGTATTTCGCTTCAGCATTTGCACTATAAGTTAATCACATTATAACTAATATTATTATTTAATCATTTTAGCAAACCAATAATAACCATTAAAAGCAATTAGGTTATTTCCTTATAAGGCACAAAAAGACCCACGGCAAATTTTGTCGTGGATCTTTTAGACTGCAACTATATTGAAGTTTTAATATTTAGATTTGAGGGGGGATAAACCTATTTATCAGTATCTTCTTTCTTCTTCCGCAAGCCACTTGCGCCTAAGAGGCCAGTAGCTGAGGCTAATCCTAGGCCAACTAATGCTGAAGTCTCACCATCCTTGTTACCAGTCTGTGGCAACTTCTTATCATTAGCTTGTTTTTCACTCTTACTACTATTAGCAGCTTGAGTCTTTACAGTCTTAACAGTAGTAGCGGTCTTGCCACTAGTCTTAGTAGCAGCCGAATTATTACCACTTTGGGTCGTTGCAGTATTTTCAGCCTTACCGGCATTACTATCAGAAGCAGTTTCGGTTGTAACGCCACTATTGTTGTCAGTATTTTCAGCAGTCTTATTGCTATCAACGTGTACCGTAACCGTGACATCGTACTTACTACCATCAGGGAAGGTTACTTCAATTACTCCGGTATGATCACCAGCGGTCGTAACATCTGGTTGTTGCTTCCAACCATACTTAGTTCCTGCTGGCATTTCATCCTTATTCGCAATTCCTTGGTCAGGAGTTGGTAACTTGCCTTGTGGAGTACTGATGTTTTGTCCCTGTGGTGTGACGGAATGAACAGTCACATCGATAGTATCTTTAGAACCATCAGGGTAGGTAACAACAACTGTCTCGGTGTGATCACCGGCAGTTTTGACATCTTGTGCAACCTTAGCTGGGTTTGACCAAGTGTACTTAGTATCGCCCGGTAAATCAGCTTTATTCTTAATTCCTTCAGCTGGATCAGGAACAACCCCTGTTGGATCAGTAATTGGCTGCGTCTGTGGTTCGTACTTATCGGCGTCAGAAACAACGGTGATGGTAATCGTGACGGTCTTATCTGTACCATCTGGGTAGGTGACAACCACCGTTGCGTTCTGCTTACCCGTCTTATTAGTATCTGGAGTAGTTTGCCATTCGTACTTGGTGTCACTCGGTAATTCACCCTTATTAGCAATGACCGTTGACGGATCAGGAACAGCTTCACCCTTATTCACGGTAATGTCCTTACCAACTGGTGCAACCTTGGTGTCATCATTACCATGTGGAGTAACGTTTTCTTTTACCGTTACCTTTACTGTTACCGTATTCTTAGAGCCATCAGGGTAATTAACCGTGATTACTTCGGTATGAGTACCAGGCGTCTTGACATCCTGAGTGATCTTAGCCGGATCATTCCATGTATAAGTCGTGTCACCTGGTAAATCACTCTTATTAGCAATTCCCTCACTTGCTTCTGGAATTACATTTTGCGTTGTGCCAACCGGCTTACCCTTTGGTACGTATTTATCTGCATCAGTTGGGTTACCGTAGTTGACAACTGTTGGTACCTTGACTGGATCTTGTCCCGGAACCGTGACTGTAACACTCGTTGGCTGATCGCCCTTCTTATTTGGATCAGGTTCTTCACCTGGTGTCCAAGTAACCTTGGTCCCAGCCGGCAAGTTCTCAGGATCCTTGATCGTATCTTGTGGATTTGCCGGATGATCAACATGATCCTTCGTAGCTACAATCACGACAGTCGCTGTAGTCTTATCAGTCGTCTTATCTGGGTAAGTAACGGTGACTGGAATCGTGACCACTTGGGTCGTACCGTCTGCGGGGGTCTTCGTTGTAATCGTCCCGGTAGATGGGTCAACTGTTACCCAGCTTGGTACATTTGCACCATCAGTAATCTTGTAAGATACATCGCCAGTCGGCTTTTCACCATCATACTTAACATTCGTCGTGGTAGTCTTGCCTGGCGTTGTAACTACTTCTGGATATGATGGGGTGTACTTATCAGCATCGGTTATCGTTGGAGTTGGCGTATCATCCTTTACTGTTACATTTACCGAAACAGTCGTCTTATCACCAGATGGATAGGTAACAACAACTACCGCTGGATGAGTTCCAACTGTTTCCGTATCAGGGGTTGCCTGCCAAGTATAGGTAGTTCCAGTCGGCAAGTCATCCTTATTAGTAATAGCCGTTGCGGGATCCGGTGTTGCACCCTTATTGACGGTAATATCATGACTAGTTGGCTTATTAGCGTTGTAGGAAACTGTTACTGTCGTACCCTTGCTATCAGGAGTGACAACAATCGCACCAGCATCCCCGCTGATAACCGTTGTGTAACCCTTAATTGGGTTAATGTGAACTGCGGGGAGTCCTTGCTTTGCAGGTGTCCATGGGTTCATCGTGGTCTTACCAGTGACCGGATCAGTATAACCAGCATTGCCCTTGGCATCTTCACGGGTAAACTTAGCAGTCTGGGTACTTGTCTTTGTCTCACCAGTGACCGGATCAGTAACATTGATTGTCCGGGTTACTTCACGGTACATATCACTGTTCGTTGGATCAAATGGTACTGGTGTTACCGCGCCCTTAGCGTAAGTAATAGTGTCAGTAACATTCTGCGAATCAGGGTTGACGGTCAAAGCAGCGATTGAAGTTGCCTTTGTACCATTGACATAGCTGTCATAGCCCTTTACCTGTTGGATATCATAACCCTTAATAAGGTAGGTCGTAACACCATTTTCAACCTTTGCGCCTTGTGGACCTTGCCATGCATTCCACGTCGTCTTGCCGGTAACAAGATCCTTGACACCGGTCCGCTGGAATTCAACTGTAACCGTGCGGGCAGGCTTAGTATCTTGCTGTCCAGCTGGTACTACATTAATTGTCTGGGTGATTGCCCGGTAAGTGTCACTGTTGTTCTTATTAACAGGGATATTCTCTGTCTTATGTTCAACATAGACCGTGATATTCTTTGCTGGTGTTGAACCAAACGTGATTGAAGATGGTACTTGCTGTCCACCAACGAGTTGCCAGTTGGCTGGAACATTGAGACTAACCTTAGCCGTTTCACCAGTCTTACCAGTAACTGTTTGGCTAGCAACCACCTGACTGTGATCATTAGCATTCACAAAGTTAATCTTGGCGCTTTGATCATTAGCCGTGTAGTTTACTTCAACCGTGTAATTCTTGACCGGAGTACCATCTTGCAATGCGGACTGTGCAGGTACATACTCCTTGCCATTGATGTTTTCAAGAGTTGCACCCGTAGCGGTCATCGTGTAACCACCGACCATTGGAACCTCAACTTCACTAAAGGCGGTTGCACCATTTTGCATGTTCGAAGTCCAGTTGGTGTAAGTCGTCTTCTTTGTAACTTCATCAGTACTCTTGATCCGGTAGAAGTCAAGAGTTTCGTGAACCGTCTGTGGTGTTTGACCTGGTAAGTTGACGGTAATTGTCCGGGTGACTTGTCGGTAAAGATCTGAATTACTCTTGTCATTGCGACCATCATTAGTATCAACCTTGTGAACCACGTAAACGGTTGTCGCAGATACTGGGGTCGAACCAAATGTGATCGTTGATGGAACGTTTGTACCGCTGACTACTTGCCAACCTGCTGGAATAGCTAAGTCAACCTTAACCGTTTCACCAGTCTGTCCGGTAACTGTTTGGGTACCGACAATATCATTATGGTTATCGTTGTTAACAAAGTTGATCTTTGCACTTTGATCATTAGCAACGTAGGTAACCGTAACTGTCGTATCATGTGATTCTGGGGTAAGCGTAATTGCAGGAACTTCATTATTAACCAAGTCCTTACCATTTACTTGAGCAGTGTAGCCAGCAATCGCAACACCAACTGCGGCAATGTCAGTATTTGCACTCCACTTACCGTAAGTTACGTCACCCGTTACCAAGTCTTCGGTTGCATTCCGAACAAAGCGTGCAGCCGTTGAGTACCGTACCGTCTGGCTACCCTTGAAGTCTTGAATAACCTTGTAGCTGATCGTCCGGTGAGTCTGATCCATTTGACTTGGGTCGTTAGTAACATCCTTGGTCTGGTGTTCAACGTAAACTGTCATATCCTTCGTTGGCGTTGAACCGAATGCAATTGTTGACGGAACTTGTTGGTTACCAGCTAGCTTCCAGTTGGCTGGAACATCGAGGGTAACCTTAACCGTTTCACCGGTCTTCCCAGTAACAGTCTGGGTACTGATTACCTTGCTGTGATCATTGGCATCGACATAATTAATCTTGGCGCTTTGATCATTAGCTGTATAGTTGACTGTTACCGTAAAGTCATTTATTGGTGCGCCATTCAACAATCCAGATTCAGCTGGAACAAATTCTTGACCATCACGGGTGATAATCGCAGCCCCAGTTGCACTAGTTGTATAACCGCCAATTGTTGGTACTGAAACAGCTTCAAAGCTCGTTGAACCATCAGTCATATTAGAGGTCCATGGTGTGTAGGTAACCGTCTTCGTTACTTCATCTGTACTCTTAATCCGGTAGAAATCAAGAGTTTCAGAAACAGATTGAGCTGGCTGACCTGGCAGGTTAACTACAATTGTCCGGGTTACTTGCCGGTAAAGGTTCGTGTTGTTCTTGTCATTACGACCATCTTCCTTATCAACCTTGTGTTGGACATAAACGGTCGTGTCTGCAACCGGTGTCGAACCAAAGCTGATCGTGGCTGGTACATCCGTTCCGGCAACTACTTCCCAACCAGCTGGTACGTCAAGGTTTACATTTACAGTTTGCCCTGTCTTACCGTTAATTGTCTGAGTAGCAACCGTTTCGTCATGATTATCATTATTGACAAAGTTGATCTTAGCCGTCTGGTCATTAGCCGTGTAGGTAACAACAATTGTCTGATCTTTAGTGTTAGGAGTAATTGTCATCTTCGGAACCACGCCATTAGCCAGAACCTCACCATTAGCATGAGCGGTGTAGCCGGCAATTGCAACATCAGTATCAGGAATCTCCTTGTCCTCGCTCCACTTACCGTAAGTTACGTTACCTGTTACGAGATCTTCGGTTGCGGTCCGGGTAAAGGTTAAGTGAGCCTCTCTTGCGACCGTTTGGGTACCGTTGAAGTCTTGAACAACCTTGTAGTTGACTGTCCGGTGAGTTTGATCCTTTTGACTTGGATCATCAGTGACATCCTTTGTCTGGTGTTCAATGTAAACTGTCATGTCCTTAGCAGGAGTTGAACCAAACGTAATTGAACTTGGTACTTTCTGATCGCCACTAAGTTTCCAGTTTGTTGGCACATCAAGTTTAATATCAACCTTCTCGCCAGTCTTACCAGCGACAGTTTGGGTACTAATTACCTTACTGTGATCCTTAGCGTTGACAAAGTTGATCTTCACACTTTGATCTTGCGCAGCGTAATTTACTTCAACCGTGTAGCTTTCAACAGGCGTACCGTTTTGTAATGCAGATTGAGCTGGAACATATTCCGTCCCATCATGATTTACAAGGGTTGCTCCTGTAGCACTAATCGTGTAACCACCGATTGATGGCAATTTAACTTCTTGGAATGATGTTGCCTTGTTATTCATGTTTGAAGTCCAAGCAGTGTAAGTCGTCTTCTTTGTCACTTCATCAGTACTCTTAATCCGGTAGAAATGAAGAGTTTCAGCGTCAGACTGCGGAGCTTCTCCTGGAAGGTTGACGGTGATTGTCCGGGTAACAGTCCGGTAAACATCAGTGTTGTTCTTATCATCCCGACCATCGACCGTATCAGTCTTGTGAACCACGTAAACTGTCATATCAGCAGTAGGTTCTGAGCCAAATGTAATTGTTGATGGAACACTTTCACCATTAACTACTTGCCAGCCGGTTGGTACATCGAGAGTAATATCAACCGTCTTACCGGTCTTACCACCGACGATTTGGGTACCAACAATATCATTATGATCATCGTTGTTGACAAAGTTGATCTTCGCACTTTGATCATTAGCCGTGTAGGTAACAATAATTGTTTGGTCCTTTGATTCAGGGGTTAGAACTGTTGCTGGCACCTTATTGTCAGCTAATGCTTCACCATCAACTTCAGCGGTGTAACCTGGTTGGGCTACATTAACCGCAGCGACTTCCTTATTCGAGCTCCATGCACCATAAGTGACTTTGTTTGTAACAAGGTCAAGCGTTGCCGTCCGCGTAAAGGTAGCAGAAGTTGTGAACTTGTCTGATTTAGTACCGTTAAAGTCTTCAACAACCTTATAGTCAACTGTCCGGTGGGTCTGATCCGTTTGACTTGGGTCGTTGGTGACATCCTTGGTCTGGTGGTCGATGTAAACAGTCGTATCCTTAATTGGCGTTGCACCAAATGCAATTGAAACTGGTACATCTTGTCCACTAACAATTTGCCAGTTGGCTGGAACATTAAGGGTAACTTTAACCTTCTCACCAGTCTTCCCGTTAACCGTTTGGGTAGCGATAATATCACTGTGATCCTTAGCGTTGACAAAGTTGATCTTGGCACTTTGGTCGTTAGCCGTGTAGGTAACAACAATCTTTTGATTATCAGACTTTGGGGTAAGAACTGTTGCTGGAATTACACCATTTTCGACAACCTTATTATTTGCGTAAGCAGTGTAACCTGGTTGAGCAACATTGGTTTCCTTAATCGAAACGTTATTGCCAGTCCAAGCACCGTAAGTTACCTTGTTTGTCACAAGATCCTTAGTTGCCGTCCGGGTAAATGGAGCACTAGCGTTTACGACCGTCGTCTGCTTCCCATTAAAGTCTTCAATGACTTGGTAAGTGACCGTCTTAGTGGTTCCTTCATCAACATTTTCAGTTTGGTGTTCCACATAAACCGTCGTTGTTGGAACCCCATCCTGACCAAAGGTAATTGTGGATGGAACCTGCGTACCAGGAACTACTCGCCAGTTAGCTGGAACATTAAGGGTGACCTTAACTGTCTCACCAGTCTGACCATCGACCGTTTGCGTACCAATAATATCGTTATGATCATCGTTGTTGACAAAATTGATCTTGGCACTTTGCTCATTAGCCGTGTAATTAATCTCTGCACTGGTTGAATCAGTCGTTGGCGTTACAGTTACTTCATCAAGACCCTTGTCCGCAGTATAGCCTGTTAATTTAGGAGCATCATAAGCAGTCCATGTGCCGGTTGTTGCATCACTACCAGCAATATGCCAGGCATTCATCTTAGTCTCACCGTTGACGATGTACCCGGCATTGCCCTTCGCATCTTCACGACTAAAGTGAACGACTTGCGGTGCTGGCTGGGTGCCCTTAACACCAGCTGGGTAGTTAACCGTAATTGTCCGAGTAACATCTTTGGTCATGTCATTCTTAGTACCATCCCACTTAATTGGGGTAGTTGTTTCAACATAATCAACCGTTACCGTTTCATCGTTAGTTGCTTCAGTAACAGTCACTGCTGGTACTTCAGTGATGTCCTTGTGATCAAGCTGTGGTGTGTAGACTGCGCCTGTTGATTTATCAGTGATTATTGATACTGGTTGAGCAGCCCAGGTACCAGTTGTTGCATCACTACCAACAACGTGCCATGAATTCATCTTCTTGGCACCAGTAACCGCATCAGTGTAACCAGCATTGCCCTTGGCATCTGCACGGGTAAAGCTAATAGTCTGCTTAGCCGGTTGTTTGCCTTCATGACCAGCTGGATAGTTGATAACAATCGTCCGGGTAATCGTCTTGGTGTCATTAGCGCCAGCCTTAATCGGCGTATCATCATTACGGTTATAAGTAATCGTGATTGTTGTTGGGTTAGTATTTGGTGTTACGGTTACTTCCTCAACCTTTTGTGGATTAGCAGTGTAACCCTTAATTGAAGTTGGCGTGTATTCAGCCCAAGCGTCAGTGCCAACAGCGTGCCAGTCATTCATCTTAGTAACGCCATTGACAATGTAACCGGCATTGCCCTTCGCATCTTCACGACTAAAGTGAACGACTTGTGGTGCTGGTTGAGCATCATTTTCATGTCCCGCTGGGTAATCAACGGTAATCGTCCGGGTAACATCCTTGGTCATATCGTTCTTAGTACTATCCCACTTAATTGGGGTCGTCGTTTCAGCATAGGTAACTGTTATTACGGCATCTGCGGTACTCTCTGTTACCGATTGACCTGGTACTTCAGTAATGTCCTTATTATCAAGTTGTGGTGTGTAGACTGCACCCGTCTTAGCATCAGTAATCTTCTCTACTGGTTGAGCGGCCCATTCAGCGGTCTGACCATCAGCGAGCTTCCAATCATTCCATGTGATATCACTCGTATCCTTACCTTGCGCATCAACATTGTGGTAACCGTCACGAACATAGTGAACTGTTTGGGTAATCGTTTCTGGCGCCTTTTCTCCTGCTGGTGCCTTAAAGTTAATCGTCCGAGTGACATAGTGGTTTGTCTCATCGTTAGTCTTGCTATCAGATGTTGGAACATGTGAACCGGTCTTGAAACTTACTGGTACTTCAAGCGTTGTGTTATCCGCAAAAGTAAATTCAAGGGTACCGTTCATATTAGTAGCATTGAACTTACCATTTGCGCCAGGCATTGATACCCACTTAATTCCAGTTGGGTTGCCATTAGCAAATGTCTTACCAGAAATACCGTTACTTGCAAGATAGTTTTCGAGGTCTGCTTCTGTGGTTGGTACGGCGCTGTTATAGTTGACTGGAATATCAGTCCGTCCAGTAGCACCAGCAAAGTTAAAGTAAACATTTGCCCAGCTATTGTAGCCCCGAAGTGATAAACCAAGCTTACTCAAAACCGTGCCATCAGTAATGCTAAAGTTGTAACGGTACTTTGAATTACCACGGAGCGTACTACTGATAAAGTCTTGTTCTGCTGGGTTGACCTGACCATTAAGAATGTATGGCGTATCAGCCGCACCATTGGTAAAGTTCTTAATACCAGTATTAGCTGCAAAGCCATCTTGCCAGCTGTAATTGAGCGCATCAGCAGCGAAACTGTCATTGCTATTCTTAGTATTTACATACTTCGTACCGTCTGCATTGAGCTTGTAGACTGTCTTAGTCTTGTAATCAGATTCTTGATTGCCAGTCTGGTCCCAATCTGAGTAATAAGTAATCGTCTGGAACTGACTATCCTTAGCTGGTAACTCATTATCAGCAGTGGTCTTGTGGACGTTGACTAAGTTATCATTGAAGACCGTCATGCTCTGGTCACCATAGTAAATGTTGTCGTCGCCTTTGCGTTCATTACCAGTAACGCTAACCGGAACGTTAACTGTCATGGTCGTTCCATCGCTATAAGTTACTTGAACAGGAACGATGACTGAGCCTAATGCAGCGTCCTTATTTACTTCTGCGGTTGCCTTACCAGTTGTTGGGTCGACAATAACCGTTACACCAGTTGGCGCGGTGTATGAACCGGCCTTGTAACCAGTGATTGCACCAGCTGGCATATCCTTAGCAGTCGTTGGGTCGACACTATTAGTGGCACTCGTCGTGGTAGTTGGTCGTTCAACGTTTAATGGGCCATAGCTAACTGGATATTGGTTAGCATAGTCGGTAATCGTAACCGGAACGTTAGCATCAATATGGGTGCCGTCAGGATAAGTAGCGGTAATGACACCAGTTTGTTGACCAACCTTAGATGTATCTGGTGCAGTCTTCCATTCAACCTTAGTTGGGTAGCCTGGAACATTGTCCTTAAGGTTGGTAATAGTTTCAGCCGGTGTGATTGTCGTACCAACTTTGACGGAAATATTCTTTACTTGTGGTACTTCATCAACCGTGACAGAAATAGTAACGTCCTTGTGGGTACCGTCTGGGTAGGTAACTGTGGCGACACCACTTCTGTTACCTGGAGTCTTGGTGTCTGGTGCAGTCTTCCATTCAACCTTAGTTGGGTAACCTGGAACATTATCCTTAAGGTTAGTAATGGCCTTAGTTGGGTTTGGTGTTTCACCAACTTTAGTAGGAATACTGTTTACATCAGGTGCTTCATTAACAGTAACCTTAGTTTTAACTGTGTCCTTAGTACCATCCGGATAGGTAACCGTGATTGATTCAGTGTGTTCACCAGGGTTGTTAATATCCGTCTTGACTTGGTTAGGGTCAGTCCACTCGTAGGTTGTTCCAGCAGGCAACTTAGCTTGGTTGGTAATTGCCGTCTTAGCTGCTGGTTCAGTTCCCTTATCAGTTGAGATATCCTTCGTCTGTGGTTGGTTGTCATCGGCATCGTTGTTAACGATAGTAAGGGTGACAGGAACATCTAATTCCGTACCATCTTCAAACCAGATAGTTACACCTGTCTTGACATCGCCAACTTTGGCAACGGATGGAATTGCAAGGACAGTCTTACCTTCATGAATTGTTCTTCCCTCATCGACAAGCCACGTAATATCTTTGATTGCTGAATTATGCGCTGCTGTCAAATCGGTTACATCAACTAATGATGCTGGATCTGGTAATGTATTAGCAAGTCCATGAACTGCCGTCTTGCCTTCTATTGGTGTAGCACCATAAAGTGTGACGGTTGTTGGCACAATGGCCGTACCAATAATTGCACTACTCTCACCTCTATTAATCTCAACCTTTATATTTACTTTCTTATCCTTAACAGTAGCGGTTGAAGCACCTGGCTCTACTTGATCAAAGTCAGTAGGATCCCAGCTACTTGTAGTACCATGACTTTCTAGAGCTTCAGAAACTAAATTACCATTGTCATCATAGACATAACGTTCACTATTTACGTCAGGTAATAATATACTTCCACGACTTGACCAGTGATATACACTTGGCGTTGTCGTTAAGATAACTACACCATACTCGTTTGAGACAACCCGCTGGTTAACTGGGTTATAAACAACTAACGGAATTGTCGTCTTAGCAGGATCACCTATCTGGTAGTTGACAGTTGCTGGTAAGTTGTAAACCCCAGTCTTAGTCGTATCAGGGGTA
This sequence comes from Limosilactobacillus rudii, assembly GCF_014145455.1. Classification (GTDB taxonomy): domain Bacteria; phylum Bacillota; class Bacilli; order Lactobacillales; family Lactobacillaceae; genus Limosilactobacillus; species Limosilactobacillus rudii. The sequence continues at coordinate 11,113 of NZ_JACIVB010000017.1, forward strand.
GTGGTCCATTGGGCACTAGTTGGATAACCATCTTGTGGCGTACTCTTACCATTATTAAGGTTGGTAATTCCCTTCGTCGCATCTGGTGTACCATTTACTGCGACCACGATTGCCTGGGTAGTTGGTGCAACGTTAGCGGTAACATTAGTCGTAACCGTATCCTTGGTGCCGTCGGGATAAGTAACCGTGATTGATTCGGTGTGGGTACCTGGAACCTTAACATTGGCACTTACTTGACTCGGGTCTGTCCACGCAATCGTTGAGCCAGCAGGAAGCTTCTTTTGACCTGTTGGAACTTTATCCGTTGCTTTATTAGTAATTGCGTCACTTGCTGTTGGCGTGGTGCCTTCTGGAACAGCAATATTCTTCGTCATTGGTTGGTAGGTATCATCATCCCCAATGACATTTAGTGATTTCGCTGGAATAGTGATATTAAGGTAGGTTGGCTGGCCATTAGCTTCATCTTTAAAGGTGATCTTAATAACGCCACCTTGACCCTTTGTTGGCTTAGTTTCCCAAGCAGTCGAGGCAACCTCACTTGCTGGAATATTGCTATCAACTAATTGGTTAAATTGGTCAGACGTCAAGTCAGAATCTAATTGAATAGTAACCGGGGTCTTAACATCCTTTGCTGCAGCACCTTTAGCAAGAATATCAAACTGTGGCGTTGATACTTCCTTAGCATTATTCCCAAGGATTGCAACTGCCGTTTGATTGCTTGACAAATCAACATTAACCACATTACCAGTAATCTTCTTACCCGCTAAAGTAGCTTCGGAAACGGTGGTGTCTGGAGCAGTCGCCCAGCTTGCCTTTACTGAAGCAGGAGTAATATCTACCGTTGATTTTGCAATCTTGCCATCTGATTGAAGCTCATAGCTTTGGATTGAGATAGCATCATTAGGAGAAACTACCTGTGAACTAGCAGTGGTTTCATGTGCGGCTACGTTAGGGTTGGCAGTAACAACCACTACCCCATTTTCACCGGAAACAACCGTTTGGGTAGCATCAGTAACAACAACTGGAACGTAAACAGTTTCTGTGCTGGCATCAGGATAAGCAATATGAACAGGCACATTATACGCACCGACTCGAACCTCAGTACCTGGCTTAAGGGTTACTTCACCAGTTGAAGCATCAATTGTTGCCCATTTTGGAGCGTCCGCACCCATAGTAAATTGAGTACCTTCTGGAACATCAGCTTTGTTTTTACTATCCTTCTCAACAAAGTTCAACTGAACAGTTACTGACTTGCCCTGTTCAACATTCGTTTCTGGATATGAAGCCTTGTAAAAGTTCTTAGCTTGATAATCTGAACCAAAGCCAGCATTATTGTTCCACCAGCTAAAGGTATTGATAAAGCTATTTAAGGCCTTGGATGCTTTACCGTTAGCAACCTTATTATTGTTAAATTCAAAAGAACCTTCTTGACCTGGGAGAGCATTAAGAATAACCTCGTTTTCACCACCGGCGTTGTCATTTACCGAGCCAGCCATCGTTGGTGCACCGACTTGGTATACAGCAGTCGGTGAGTTACGGAAGCCATAGGCATAGTCTCCCCCTTCACTCCGGTTGTTGAGGTACTTAACACCATATAATTGGGTATTACCATTAGCATCCATTACAACAAGTGGCGTAACTGTTTGCGAGTCAGGTGTATTAATCCGGATATAGCTTAATTCAGTACCATCCATTCCGGCAGCATCCGTGTGAATCAAGTAAGTTCCACGGGTAGTTGGGTTTGTCCGCTCAAGGGTGATCTTCTTAGCATTATTAAAGGTAATATAGTTTTGTGAACCAGTACCCCACATGGTCAGAATTCCAGGCCAACCAATCGTATAGTTCCCCTTAGTAACTGATGAAGGCCACCGATTAGAATTGGCAGAATCCTTTAACATCACGCTACCGCCATTAACTGTGAAGTTATAAGCTTCCTTAGGGCCATTACCATCATTGGGTCCCATTGAAATTAATGGCGAATCAGACTTAGCAACCCCAGCACGAATAACTGATAATGTCGCGTTTTGTCCAACACGGAATGTACTATCGCTTACATCACCATCAGTTGAGTCTAATTCAATTGGTGCCAAAGCCCGGAAACCAGTCGTATTAATCTTAGTATTGACGTCCAAAGTAGAATCATGTTGCATATCAATGTGACTTGCCCGCATGATAGCCATTGATTCGCCAGCACCAAGGTTCATCTTAACCGCCGCAGTTGGCATTAAACGAACAACCCCATTTGTAGCGTTGTCGATTGTTTGGTCACCCGCTCCCTTGTCAAAGGTGATTCCGGCAAGGTTAGCAGAATTACTATTTACATTTAAGTTGGCATTGCCGTTAACAGTAACGTTACCATCCGCAATTCTAATAGCTGTAACGCTCTTCTTGGTCTGGTTAGTTGCGTTAATTGTCGTTGTACCATCAAGAACATTGAGACTCTTAGCATAGATACTTTGGTCAGTGTTGTTGCCAGCAAAGTTAAGCGTAAAGGTGTTGTCACCAGCAAAGTTGACGTTGACCCCACTAGCATTGATTAGCTTTTGGGTAGCTTGCGTTGTCTTAACATTCCTAAAGGTAACCGTGTTCTTAGCATTATTAGCAGCACTACCATTGAAGTAAAGCGGCCCATAAGAACTCGTTGCACCAAGCTTCATGTTAGACAAGGTAATGTTCCAGTTGCCACCGCCATTACTTTGGTTGGCGTTATTAAAGTTAAGGTAATGATCGCCAAAATTAAGGGTATGGCCTTGACCATCAATTGTGATTGTCCGGGCAATTCCTTGGTCATTGATGTTTTCGTAATTTTGACCACCAATATCTTTACTATTTAGGTTCGCATTACTAAAATCAACATCATTAGTTAATTGAATCGTTCCAATATTAGCATCACGAACAGCATTTAAAAATGATGAATAATTATCAACATTTTGCGTCTGACTAGCAGAAGTCGTAGCTGCAGGGACTTGTGCAAAGCTTGCCCCGTATAACCGAGCTGCTTGCGCGGAGCTTACAGCTTGATTACTAGTCGTAACTTGCGATTCAGCCTTAGCAGCATTTGAGGCAACAATCTGTTCATAAGCATCGGCAACCGGCATTTGTGGCGCAGCCTGGCTTTGACTTGTTGGTGTTGCCTGGCTGGCAGCAGTTGAAGCTGTAGTAGTAGCTGTGTTCAGTACTGCTGTCGTTGAAGTCATATTTGCATTTGACTGTGCGTCATCTGAACTAGCATCGCCGTTTCCACCTGCATTAGGCGTCGTATCAGCGTTCGCAGAATTATTTAATCCCATAAAAGTAAAACCAATTAAGACAGATGCAACCCCTACGGTTAATTTCTTAATCGCAAACCGTTGCTTCTTCGGCTCTTGCTTTTGAATCTGTTCCTTTTTATTATTCTTTGATAACATATCGCTTTATCCCCCTCTACATTATCGAAACAAAAATCACATATCACTTTACAAGGTAAAGGGTAAACCCACTACTAATTAAAAACAATTCACTAATAAGTCAATAAGTTTTATAAACGCTATTATGTCGGTAATACATCGATATTAATATTTTTATATCACATGATAGACTTATCATACATATCTATAATTGATAAATAAACGAAAATTATTCCCTTTAAGGAACCGAATACATCCCTTGCTAACCCTTGATTTTATAGCGTTTATATCACTTATCAATCGATTTATAGATTTGGAATTTATTTATCTATATTTTTAAATTTATAAAATAAACACATTCATATAAGTAATATTAAAAAAGATAGCTCATTAAGCCTTTTAACGATAAAAAACTCAATGAGCTATCTTCCATTTTTTCGATATCTTGATCATTCTCCAAGTATCTTGATCATTTTACCCCAAATGATCAAGATACTCCAAAGATGATAAAGATAGATCAACTCTTCCTTACCCCGTACTTAGTAGCTCTAGCATTACCATATTTAGCGATCTTATCATCATCACGCAATTTCTTAATAGCACGGCGAATAGTAATCTCACTATATTGAGGAATTAAATTAGTAAGTTCTTTAATAGACAATGGTTTCAAGGATTGATGGATAGTCTTCATCACTAGCTTATCTACAGGTAAATCGGATTGATTCACCATACTTAATCGTTCGTTAAAGTCACGATAGTCTTTCAAGACAACCCCTAAAAAATAATCTAGGAACGGTAAATAATCATTCTTATTTTCCATCCAATTAATTGAACTGTCTTTCAAAGCTTCATAGTACGCTGGTTTTGTATCCTCAATTGATTTTTCAATACTAATATATTTTCCAACATCAAATCCTGCTTTATACATTGTTAACAGCATTAACAAACGCGACATTCTTCCATTGCCATCACGAAATGGATGAATTGACACAAAGTCAAAAATAAACGCTCCCGATAATAGTAATGGTGATATTTCTCCTGCTTGAACTGCTAAATTATATGAATCGCATAAATTTCGTACTAGCTCCGGTGTTAAATAAGCCGCTGGTGGATTAAACCTCACTTTCTGTGTACCATCAGTATATTTCGTAACTATTTGATTGTTACTATCTTTAAACTTTCCACCCCAAGTACTTTCTGTATATGCAAATAATTGTTTATGCATTTCTAAAATAGAGTTAACTGTAATTGGAATATAATCATATTGTTCATGAATTAGTTTAAGAACATCGCGATACCCTGAAATTTCTCTCTCATTTCGATTTCGTGGTTGCGTTTTATTCATCATAATCTTATTCATTCGATCATCGGTTGTATAGATCCCTTCAATACGATTAGATGAACTCGTACTTTGTATCTTGGCAACTTCAACTAACCGATCCAAGGTATCTTGATAGTCAGTTTCGTAACTATCAGTCTTACCTCTAAGATTATAAATTTGATTTAATTTATTCACCAACGAATTAGTGTATTTCAATCCATTAAGTGTCTTATAATCAAACTTTTTGATATTAATCACCCCTTTTATCTTGATCATTCTCCAAGTATCTTGATCATTTTACCCCAAATGATCAAGATACTCCAAAGATGATAAAGATAATTATCATTCTTTAAACCCAAAAAGATCCATGACAAAGCTTTTTTGCTCTATCATGGATCTTTTTTACTTCATCAGCAGACTTATTTAGCTACTAAATCCTTTTGAGGGGGAATGGATCTATTTATCTGCTTCCTTCTTCTTGCGTAAGCCGCCTAAGCCAAAGAGACTTGCAACAGAAGCGAGGCTTAATCCAACTAATGAAGCAGTATTGTTAGCTTCATTACCAGTCTGTGGTAATTGCTTAGCAGGTGCGGCACTTTGCTTCTTATCACCAGTAGAAGCAGGCGCTGCAACCTTGTTAGTTACTGTTGTGTTGTTGTCAGCTTGTGGTGCAGCAGTATTGCCATTACCGTTGTCAGTATCGGCATTAACATTATCGTTTACTGCGTTGACATGAACATTAACAGTTACTTCATAAGTCGTCCCATCTGGGAATGTTACTTCAACGATACCAGTGTGGTCACCCGGTGTAGTTACATCAGGTTCTTGCTTCCAAGTGTACTTAGTACCATCTGGCATTTGGTCCTTGTTCTTGATAGCATCCGCTGGGTTAGGAAGTTGACCCTGGTCGGTGTTAATGCCTTGGCCTTCTGGAGCCGGAACAGTAACTTCGACTTGCTTTTCAATGTTTGAGCCATCTGGGTAGTTCACAACAATAATTTCAGTGTGAGTACCTGGAGTCTTAACATCTTCTCTAACCTTACCTTCGTCCTTCCAAGTGTACGTGGTACCATCTGGCATATCACCTTTGTTCTTGATACCTTCTGATGCATCAGGAAGAACGCCTTCTGGAGTGGTAATTGGTTGAGTTTCAGGAGAATATTTATCCTTGTCTTGATCGTTGCCGCCTGGATTTGCAGGGTTTTGCACATTAACAGTAACAGTGATTGTGTCCTTTGAACCATCTGGATAAGTTACTGTGATTTGTTCATCATGCTTACCAACAGTGTTAACATCTTCCTTAACCTGATCTGGGTTAGTCCAGTTAGGCTTAGTGCCTTCAGGTAATTTATCAAGGTTCTTGATTCCATCATCAGCAGCTGGAACATTACCCTTAACAGTGTTAACTGGTTGGCCTTCTGGTTCGTTGCTTTCAGCATCAGTCTTGACGTGAACAACAGTTGGCACTTCATCTTTTGAACCATCTGGGTAAGTTACAACAACTGTCACTGACTTGTCACCTGGAGTAGTGGTGTCAACAGGAGTCTTCCAAGTGTACTTTGTGCCGTCTGGAAGATCGCTCTTGTTCTTAATACCATCTTCAGCATTAGGAGTCTGACCCTTATCAACAGTAACAACTTGTGGTTCTGGAGTATACTCGTCAGCCTGACTAGTAACATTGACATAAACTGAAACAACTTCACTTGAACCATCTGGGTAAGTAACAGTTACATCATGCATTGTTAATCCAGACTTAGCGGTTGATGGAATACCATTAGTCCATGTGTACTTGGTACCACTTGGTAAGTCACCCTTGTTGGTAATACCTTCAGGAGCAGCATTAGTCAAGTCATCGCCTAACTCAGCAGTGATTGTACCGCCTTGTGGGTTGTACTTATCAGCATCAGTTTGTCGAGGTTGAGCCGGCTTGTTAACCGTGATTACTACCGGAACAGTGTCCTTGGAACCATCTGGGTAGGTTACAACAACCGTAGCTGGCTGGTCCCCAACCTTGCTGGTATCAGGGGTAATTTCCCAAGTGTACTTAGTTCCTTGTGGTAAGTCATCCTTGTTGGTGATAGCAGTTGATGCATCTGGAACTGGAGCATCCTTTTCAACAGTGATGTTTTGACCCTTAGGTGTGTTTTCATCAGCTTGTGATGGGTTAACGTGAACGATTGTTGGTACATCTTCAGCAGAACCATCTGGGTAGTGAACTGTGATTACAGCAGGCTTGTCACCTGGGGTATTAGTATCAACATCATTCTTCCACGTGTAAGTAGTACCTTCTGGCATCTCATCCTTGTTCTTGATACCTTCTGATGCATCTGGAAGCTTGTGACCCTTGTCAACGTTAACTACTTGACTTTCTGGAGTGTACTTTTCAGCATCCGTCTTGTCTGGAGTAGTAGCGTTGTCAGTTACGATGACCGTAGTCGGTACCTTGTCTTGTGAACCATCTGGGTAAGTTACCGTGATAACTACCGGTTGCTTGCCGACCTTAGATGGGTCTGGAGCTACTTCCCATTCGTACTTAGTATCGCTTGGTAAGTCACCAGTGTTCTTGATTCCATCCTTAGCAGCTGGAACCGGGTCACCCTTCTTGATAGTGACATCTTGACCTTGTGGATCGTACTTAGCAGCATCATCGATAACGTGAACCATTACTGGAGCTTCGTCAACTGAGCCGTCTGGGTAAGTTACGATTACCACACCTGTCTTGTCACCAGTAGTTGAAGTATCAACCGGTGTCTTCCAAGTGTACTTCGTGCCAGCCGGTAAGTCATTGTGGTTAACAATTGCCTTTTCAGCATCCTCATCAGTCAACGTGTATCCCTTGTCGACAGTAATGTTGCCACCGTCAGCAGTGTACTTGTCAGCATCTGTTGGGTTAACAGTAACAGTAACTGGTACTTCAGTCGTCTTACCACCTGGGTAAGTTACAACTACCGTAGCTGGCTTTTCGCCTGGAGTAGTAGTGTCAACTGGAGTCTTCCATTCGTACTTCGTGCCGTCTGGAAGATCGCCAGTGTTGCTGATAGCAGTTGCTGGATCTGGAGTTTCACCCTTATTAACAGTGATATTTTGACCCTTAGGTGTGTTAGCGTTGTAGGAAACGTTAACAGTTTCGCCCTCAGTATCTGGAGTTACCTTAACTTCTGCAGTGTTTCCTTCAACAACAGAAGTGTAACCCTTCTTCTCTTGGGCTGTGTATGCTGGCCATACGCTAGGAGCCTTGTCGTCAGCAATGAATTTGTCTCCATCAACTTTACCTAATTGCCATTCACCGTACTTAACAGGCGCATTTGGATCAGTTGAAACCGTCTTCGTCCGACCGAACCATACTGTTTGAGTTGAAGTAGTAATTTTACCAGTTACCGGATCAGTTACCTTAATTGTCCGTGTTGGGTGAGCGAACATATCACTGTTTTCACCTGGGTTATTAGGATCAATTAATGGATCAGTTGGTTGGGTAGTCTTGTCGTAAGCAACAGTTACATTAGTGTTATGAGCTTCTGGAGTAACCTTATCATTGCCTTCAACTACCTTAGCATCTTTGCCATCAACAGTTGAAGTGTAACCCTCAACTTGTGGTACATCGTATTCGTCCCATGAGCCAGCCTTAGCACCAGTTGACTTCCAAGTGCCGCCATCCTTAGTAGCAACAGTCCAGTCTACCCAGTTACCATTCTTGTCCTTGGCATTTTGGCCTTCGCCACCACGAACGAAGTGAACATTTTGCTTAACAGTTTCAGTAGTACCATCAGTCTTGTAAACCGTGATTGTCCGAGTAACATCCTGGTTCATTTCGCTGTTTGATGGATCATAAGCAGTACCACCATTTTCGTGAGTTACGTATACCGAAATACCGTTTTGTGGTGTCAAGTAGCCGTGTGCATCAGCAGTTGATTGAACAGCTTCTGACTTAATCTTGTCTGACTTAGTCTTTTTACCGTTTTTGCCGTATTGTACGTAAGTTACGTCATCAGCATTCTTACCTGCTGGAGCATCTTCTTCAGCGAAGACAGCCTTTTCAGTTGAAGCAATCCACTTACCGTTTTCAAGCTTGCCAAATGTCCATGCGCCGTAACTTACAGTATCCCCATTAGCGTCAACTTCCTTAGTACGTGCGTAGCTAAGAGTTTGTGACAATTCGTCTGACTTTGTACCATCTACGTATACATCACGGTGAACATTCATGAAGAGGTCCTTTTGGTTTTCGTCAGTTGGATCTGTTGGGTTAACTGTAGTAGAACCCGCAGCAATCGTTACATCAATGTCTAAGTAGTTATTAGGATCATTGTTGAAAGTCAAGCGAACAGTACCTTCATTAGCACCCTTAACAAACTTACCATCTTGGCCCGGAGTCTTATTCCAGCTTGCGCCAGTCAACTGACCGTTTTCAAAAGTACCAGTTGCCAAGTTACCTAAGTTAAGGTAGTTTTCAAGATCCTTAGCTTCTGTTGGTACAGTTTCACCAACACCAGCCTTCAAGTTATCCTTAGCAGTTGCACCGTAGAAGTTGAAGTAAACATTTGACCAGTTTGAGCTACCGTTATAGCCTAATCCAAGCTTACCAGAGATTGATTTATCAACCATGTAAGTGTAACGCCACTTAGAGTTGCCACGTAAACCTTCTTCAGTTTGTTCAGCAGAGTTAACAACACCATTTACCTTGTAAAGCGTGTCGGCTGAACCGTCTGCAAAGTTAGATACGTTAGTGTTTGGAGCTTTTACACCCTTGTGGTAACTCTTGTCAGAATTATTAATCCATTCATAACTAATAAGACTTGCGTCAAAGCTATCACTTGGATCTTCAGTATTAATAAACTTAGTACGATCAGCATTTAACTTGTAAGTTACATGCTTGTTATAAGCATCCGCAGTATTACCCTTGCCTTTCCATTCACTGTAGAAAGTAATTGTATCAAAACCACTCTTAGCAGCTTCTGGAGTGTAATCATAGCTAGTCTTGTGGTAATTCTGTTCAGTTGCCTCGAATGAGGTCATGGTTTGGTTGCCATAGTAGGTATTGTTACCATGGTCCACACCAGTTACGCTTACCGGAACATTAACAGTAGTGCTTGAACCATCCTTGTAAGTTACAGTTACAGGGACAGTTAATGAACCAAGGTCAGCATCTGAATCTACGGTTGCTGTTACTTCACCAGTAGTCTTGTTAACATCAACGTTTACACCCTTAGGAGCAGCGAAGTCACCAGCTTCGTAGCCAGTAACAGTACCTTCTGGCATGTTCTTAGCATTTTCAAACGAAGGGTTAACGCTTTGCGTAGCTTGACCACTTTCTGGACGTTCAACGTTTAGGTCTGGGTATGAAGCTTTGTACTTATCAGAATCGTTAACGTGATCAGTAACCGTTACTTTAACACTAGTTTGGTCTTGTGAACCATCTGGATAAGTTACAGTTACCGGAATAGTGTAATCCCCAGTAGTAACGTCAGTACCAGGATTCAATGTTACAGTACCATCTTCTCCAACAGTTGCCCAATCTGGAGCATTATCGCCCTTAACAAACTTCGTACCTTCTGGAGCAGTTGTGGCTTTACCATCTTTATCCGTAAACGATGGGGTAGCTGTAGTTTCTCTACCTTGTTCAACTGTTACCGCTGGGTATGAAGGAGTGTAATTATCAGCTTGAGGTTCAGTAACATTTACTGGTACAAGAACAAAATCAACTGATGGGTGATCTGCTGTACTATCCTTGTAAATAATCGTTGCTACTTGACCGTTGAAGTCATCGCCAGTACCACTAGTCTTAACCTTAAGAGTACCATCTTCATTAGTGGCTGGAGTTACACTAGCAATCTTCTTCAAAGCGTTGTAGACGTTTTGTTGAGCTGTAGTTAACGTAGCACTTGGATCTTTGCGGAGCTTACCGTCTTCAGTGAAGTCAGTCTTACTCCAATCAAGGCCCCAACTAGAATTATTCCAGTCAATAAGACTATCTGGTCCAAGAATAGTTTCGTGGTCTTGGGCAACAGTGTTATCTGAGCCCTTAAGATCCTTGATCCCATTTTGTAAGTCTTTCTTAGTAAAGTCACTAACTTTGTCGTTAGTAGTCTTGTTAATAGCTTGAGTTTCTGGTTCATAGTTGGTTGCGTCGTTGATTACGATCTTGCCGTTTTCACCAAGAGTGATTCGACGTGGTGACCACCAATTAAAGTCGTTAGTCAATTGAGTTAAACCAACACCATGAACGCCGCTCATTGAATCACCAATGTATGAACCGTTGACGTATTTGTAATCGCCTTGGAATGGAGCCATCACAGCAGTACCTGCTGACTTGTCAAATGGCGTTCCCCAATATTTGCTCTTCAAGTAACCTGAGATATCGAAGTATTGACCACCCTTGTCGCCAGCCTTAGCACCAGCTGGTAAGAAGTTACTAAAGAAGTTACCACCAGCAACTTGAGTATTTAATTCTTGGATTCGCCATGCTTCATCTGGAGTTTCAGTTTGGTTAGAGCCATTCCATTGAGCTAAAGGAGTTCCTTTAACGTCATCCGCCTTAACGATTACATTGTTGTGAAGGCCTTCAAGACGGAATGCTGAACCAACTTGCGAACCTAAGCGTTGGAAGTTAACGTATTGCGGGTTAGTGATAGTAACGTTGTTAGTTGCTCCCGTACCAAACATTGAAACCAAACCAGCAATATTTGCGGAACCCTTTGGACCAATCCAATTCATTGAATCTGGCCAAGTACCATCGTATGCAGAATTAGCTGAATCTTGTAAATCAAGAGTTGCACCTTCACCAACCGTTAAGTTATAAGTTTGTCGTTCGTTAGTATAGCCTGAACCAAATGAAATTAACGGATCAACGGTTTGAATGTCCATGCCCTTTTCGCCACGAACAATTCTCAAAGTACCATTGTCAACAAGTGAATTACTGTTCTTCTGGAGAATATGAGGGTCACCTTCAATTACATTAAGAGTAATTGGAGCATAGTGGAAACCATCGTTAGTTAAAGTTGCTGAATCTTTAACAGTACCGTTCTTGTTGTTATCTTGACGGGTATCAATGTTTAAAGTGGCGTCCTTATCAATTTGCAAGTTACCAGCATAAATTGCGATTGAGTGACCAGTACCCATAGTAAGGTCCATGTTTGAGCCACTCTTTAAGACAACGTTACCACCTTGAGCATTGTTGTCGTACAAGAAGCGTAAGTTGTGACCCACACCATTTTCACGGTCAATACCCTTATTAAAAGTCAGCTTAGCGTTTTCACCCATCGTGAAGTTACCCTGGGCAGCTGGCTTCTCAAGAGTTGCATCACGTTCATTTTCAACACCAACGTAGAATGCGTTGTAGCCTTTACCAGTGGTCTTGCCACTAGTAACTGGGCCAGTAACATTCATGTCGAGAGTTGCATCTTTGGCAAAGTCAACATTGCGGGCAACAACTGTACTGTAACCAGTTCCTGGTAATACGTTAGTTACCTTGTTGTTACCTGCAAAAGTAACGTTGATTTGACCAACACCAGCCCCAGAGTTATCAACTAACGAAGCGTTCTTAACATCAGCAGTAACGTTTTCAAAAGTTAAGTTAGTGTTGTCAGCGTTCTTTTGATTTACGAAGAAGTGGAATGGACCATAGCCACTAGTAGTGTCATTAGTCTTAAGATCCATGTTCTTAACAGTTAAGTTCCACTTAGCACCGTTATCGTAGTTCTTATCCCAGAAACTGAAGAACCATTGACCCATGTTAAGTTCGTGACCATTACCATCAATAGTTAAATCACGGGCAATACCATTAAACGTCTTATCAAATGCGTTCTTATTACCAAATGCAAGTTCATGAGCGCCAAGTAATGTATTATGATAGTCACCCTTGTTACCACCGGTCCAGGCACCACCCTTAACATCAGCTTCTTCATCAGTTAAGTTGGTTAAATCGATGTTATTTGAAAGGTTAATAGTATTAACATCTTTGTTAGCAATCGCTTGACTTAAACCGTAAATGCCATCAACAGTAGCAACACCATCTATAACATCGTATTGCTTACCTGGTTGATCATTATTTTGCGCTGCACGGAAAGCAGTATTTTCGTTTGCGTTAGCAGTGGTCTTTTCAGCAGCTACTGATTCTAAAACAGCGTTAGTATCAACATCCGAACTCGCTGCCGGTGCGTCACTTTGCCCATGTGAACTTGCAGCAGCTTTTTCTGCTTCGGCAGTGTTTGATGCAACTGCCTTTTCAAATGCGTCAGCAACCGTAGCGGATTGACTAGCTGGGGCCGCACTTGGCGCAACTGCTGAAGAATCAGCTGCAGCAGAAGCCTTTAAAGTAGTGCTAGTAGCGTTTGCGTCGTTACTTGCTTGGGCACTGGTTGCGGAGTGTGCATTAGCATCAGAATCAGGTTGTACTTCATCAGCACTAGCAGATGCATTTATCCCCATAAATGTAAATCCTAGTAATACAGAAGCAACACCTACCGTAAGCTTTTTAATCGTAAACCGTTGTTTCTTCGGTTCCTGCTTACGGAAATATTCTTGTCGGTTATTCTTTGACAACATTTAAATTTCCCCCTCTTAGTTAGTGGCTTATAAACATAATTATTAATTAACGTGTTTGATTCTAAACTAATTTATCATGTTTTCAAAGAATAAATTTTCCCCAACGGCCGTAAACCCTATGCTCTAAAGGGAAAGCAGCCCAAAAAATTATTTTTGTTCGCATGATAGATTTATCATATATAAAGTAATTAGTCATAAATGCGATAAGCGTTTTCAGGTGAAAAGTAGAAATATGCTATTTATCACCCTGGTCCAACCGTCAATAGCCCTTAAACACGTAGAGAATTAGCTAACCCAATGCTATTTTCCATTATTTTAGCCTACAGTTCAAAACTGAAAAGCTATTTTTGACTCATCATAGTATCTATCGATAAACCAAAAGAAGCGATAAAAAAGGCTCACGACATTTTGCTGTCGTGAGCCTTTATAGCTGGCAATGTTACTAATACGCTGTGTTAATAATCATGTTTATTGGTAAATCCTAGAGGGGGAGTGTGGATTTACTTGTTGTCGTTTTTCTTGCGTAGACCACCGAGGCCAAAGAGACTTGCAATTGCAGCTAGTCCTAAGCCAACTAGTGAAGTGGTTTCGTTAGTTTCATTACCAGTTTGTGGCAATTGCTTAGAATTATTCGTTGTGGTAGTTTGCGAATTATTCTTTACGCTTGCCGCTGCTGGTGCGGATACACTAGCAGTCTTGTTAACTGTTGATGTCTTTTCTTGCGGTGCAACAGTACTATTGTTGTTATTATCGCTCTTAACATTGCTGTTGTTTACTGCATTGACATGAACAGTAACTTCAACATCGTAAGTCGTACCGTCTGGGAAGATGACTTCAACAACACCGGTGTGATCACCTGGTGTAGTTACATCAGGTTGTACCTTCCATTCGTACTTGGTGCCATCTGGCATTTGATCCTTGTTCTTAATAGCATCACTTGGGTTAGGAAGTACGCCTTGGTTGGTATTAATGTTCTGACCTTCTGGAGCTGGAACAGTAACCGTTACTGTAACTTCATCTGTTGAGCCATCTGGGTAAGTAACAACGATTGTTTCAGTGTGAGTACCAGGCTTCTTGACATCATTAGCAACCTGATCCTTGTTCTTCCATTCGTACTTAGTGCCACCTGGCAATTGATCCTTATTCTTGATACCTTCTGATGCTTCAGGAACAACGCCTTCTGGAGTAGTAATTGGTTGAGCAATTGGGTTGTTCTTCTCAGCGTCAGTTGGATTTGGCGTTGCAGGATTCTTAACAGTAACGGTGACCGTAATAGTATCCTTAGTACCGTCTGGGTAAGTTACCGTGATCTGTTCATCATGGTTACCAAGTGTGTTGACATCAGTCTTAACCTTGTCTGGGTTAGTCCATTCAACCTTCGTACCAGTTGGAACTTCATCCATGTTCTTGATGCCCTTTGTAGGAGCTGGAACATTACCCTTAATAGTATTTACATTTTGTCCTTCAGCAGGAGTGTAAACTTGAACGACAGTTGGAACTTCTTCCTTAGAACCGTCTGGGTAGGTAACAACTACTGTAGCAGGCTTGTCACCTGGAGTTGTAGTATCAACTGGGGTCTTCCAAGTGTAGTCAGTACCCTTAGGAAGGTCACCCTTGTTCTTGATACCATCAGCTGGGTCAGGTGTTTGACCCTTCTTAACAGTAACCGTTTGTGGTACTGGGCTGTATTCGTCAGCATCACTTGTAACGTTGACATAAGCTGGAACAACTTCACTTGAGCCATCTGGGTAAGTTACCGTTACGTAATGCATCGTCAAACCAGCAGTCTTGGTTGATGGAGTACCATCAGTCCAAGCATACTTAGTACCAGCTGGCAAGGTATCCTTGTTGACAATGTCATCAGCAGCCTTGCCACTCAAGTCTTCGTTCAACTTAGCAGTAATCGTGCCACCTTCTGGGTTGTACTTGTCAGCATCACTTTGTACTGGTGTTTCAGTATTCTTAACCGTGATGATAACCGGAACATTGTCTTGTGAACCATCTGGGTAAGTTACAACAACTGTGGCTGGTTGATCACCGACTTTATTAGTATCAGGGGTAGTTTCCCAAGTGTACTTGGTACCTTGTGGTAAGTCACCCTTGTTAGTAATAGCAGTTGCTGGATCAGGAACCTTATCACCCTTGTTGACAGTGATGTTTTGACCTTGAGGAGTGTACTTATCAGCGTCTGATGGGTTAACATGAACGATCGTTGGTACATCTTCAGCAGAACCGTCTGGGTAAGTTACTGTGATTACAGCAGGCTTGTCACCTGGTGTGTTGGTATCAACGTTGGTCTTCCAAGTGTACTTAGTGCCGCTTGGTAAGTCCTTAGAGTTCTTAATACCATTGACGGCATCTGGAAGCTTGTCACCCTTGTTAACAGTGACTACCTGACCTTCTGGAGTGTACTTGTCAGCATCAGTCTTTGTAGGTGTTGGGGTGTTATCAGTAACAATAACAGTTGTTGGTACTTGGTCTTGTGAACCGTCTGGGTAGGTAACAGTAATAACTACTGGTTGTTGACCAACCTTAGATGGGTCAGGAGCAACTTCCCAAGTGTACTTAGTACCGCTTGGTAAGTCAGCAGTGTTCTTAATACCTTGTTCAGGATCAGGAACCTTGTCACCCTTCTTGATAGTGATTACTTGACCTTCTGGGTCGTACTTAGCAGCTTGGTCAGTAACGTGAACCATTACTGGAACATTGTCAACTGAGCCATCTGGGTAAGTTACAGTAACGATACCGTTCTTATCACCAATAGTAGCGGTGCTTGGCGCATCCTTCCAAGTGTATGTGGTACCTTCTGGAAGCTTATTGTTGTTAACAATAGCGTTTTGTGCATCCTTGTTATCTAAGACATGACCCTTGTCAACGGTGATATTACCACCATCAGCGGTGTACTTGTGAGCATCAGTTTCAGTGTAAGTGATGTTTACAGTAGCATCCTTAGTAGTTGCTGTTATGTCGTTTACAGCTGCAACCTTAGCTTGACTTGGGATGTAACCGTTGAATACTGGAGCATCAAATTCTGCCCAGCCGTTAGGAGCCTTGGCATCAACAACGAATTTGTCGCCGTCAACCTTACCTAATTGCCATTCACCATAAACAGGTTTTACATTTGGATCAGTTGAAACAGTCTTTGTCCGACCGAACCATACTGTTTGAGTCTGAGCATCAGTCTTACCTGTCAATGGGTTTGTAACATTGATTGTCCGTGTTGGGTGAGCGAACATGTCGCTGTTTTCACCTGGGTTGTTAGGGTTGATTGATGGGTCAGTTGGTTGAGTACTCTTGGTGTAGGCAACTGTTACGTTTGAAGGATCAGTATCTGCAGTAACATCGTTGTTTGCAGCAACATCCTTAGCAGCCTTGCCATCAACAGTTGAAGTGTAGCCATCTACTTGAGGTACATCGTATTGTGCCCAAGTACCCTTAGTAGCACCGGTTGACTTCCAAGTATTGCCGTCCTTAGTAGCAACAGTCCAAGCACCCCAAGTAATCTTACCATCAGCATCCTTAGTACCAGCAGTTTGACCTTCACCACCACGAACGAAGTGAACATTTTGAGTAATGGTTTCAGTCTTATCATCAGTAGTTGTGTAAACCGTGATTGTACGAGTTACGTCCTTATTCATGTCCTTGTCAGTTGGGTTATATGGAACTGGTACACCTTCGACATAAGTGATATGAACTGCAGCAGCATTAGTTGGAACGCCATTTACAAGAGCACTTTCAGCAGCAATTTCAGTTGAAACTTTATTGTTTACATATGATACGTAACCATTAAATTGTTCAACAGCTTCTTTAGCAAAGTCGGAGCTACCACCTGGAACGAATATACCATTTTCAGTCTTACCGACTTCCCAAGCACCTGTACCAGTTACTTTACCAGTTACTTTATCTTCAATACCATTACGTCCAAATTCAACCTTTTGAGTATTAATTAATTTTTCGCTCTCATTTGGTTTAGTTTGGTAAATATCACGACTTACTGTAGTGAACATATCCTTATACTTAGGCTTGTTAGGATCTACGCCTGGAGTAGTTGGAGTAATGTCTTTGGTGCCGTGAACTAAGTTGATAACAATGGTTTCACCCTTGGCTGGAATAGTTACTTCTTCTGGAAGAGTTTGTCCTTTAGCTAGCTCGTAATTTTCTGGAACCTTCAAGCCGGTCTTTTCTACTGAACCTGGCTTACCAGTTACTGTAATTGGATTACCAACATTCTTCTTATCAGTAGTGTCGTAGAATTGGTAGCTTACAGTTACGTCTTCAACTGGAGTTGGAGTGTTCTCTTGGTAAGTTACGTATACTGGAGTACCATCTTCTGGAGTTACATAGCCTTTATCATTCTTGGTAGTTGGTACTTCTTCTGACTTGATTTCATTGGTTGCAGTCTTAGTATCTTTGTCTTCACCATATTGTACGTAAGTTGTGTAACCAGTCTTATCAGGTGCTGTTTCAGCAGTAAATTCTGCAGTTCCGCCTGCAACCCAGTTACCGTTTTCTAACTTACCAAGTACCCAGTCACCGTAACTAATTACTACACCAGTCTTGGTATTAACTTCCTTGGTACGTGCATAGTGTAAAGTTTGTGATAAGTCATCTGACTTCTTGCCTGATACATAGACATCACGACTTACGTTCATGAACAAGTCTTTCTGATCTTCCTTAGTTGGATCAGTTGGATTTACTTCATGCGAAGCTACGTCATAAGTTACGTATACGGATTCGCCGTTTTGTGGTGTTGCGATATTTTGACCTGTTGATTCGGTAACATCTTTAGTTGTTACTGGAACTGCCTTAATCTCATTAGTTGCAGTCCTTTCACCATTTGCACCGTATTGTACGTAAGTGGTCTTTGATGGATCTTTAGAATCTGGTGCTGTTTCAGCAGTAAATTCTGCAGTTCCGCCTGCAACCCATTTACCGTCTTCTAACTTGCCAAGTACCCAGTCACCGTAACTTACAACCTTTTGAGTTGCAGTATCAATTACCTTGTTACGTGCATAGTGTAAAGTTTGTGATAAATTCTTATCCTTGTTACCTGATACATAAACATCACGATGTACATCTAAGAACAAGTCATTTTGATCTTTATCATCTGGATTTGTTGGATTAATAGTGTTGCTCTTGTAAGTTACAGTAACAGTTGCATTATCTGTTTTAGCACTTACACCCTGCTTAGCTACACTAGTTGCTTTCGTACCATCTACATATGAATCGTAACCAGTAATTTGAGTTACTTCCTTTTCAGGCCATGCAGCGGTTTGACCCTCTGCTAAAGTCCAATCAACATAGACTGGGTTACCAGTATTAGGATCAATGTAACCTGCATTACCATTCTTGTCTTTACGTACATAGTGAACTGATTGTGTTTGATCAGCAATTGCTGCGTGGTTAGTATCTGCAACATTATACTTAATCGTACGAACTACGTAGTGGTTATATTCATCGTCTTTACCTGGAGTACCTGGTTCATATGGTACAGGATCGTCACCAGTAACATTGATAGTAGCTGGAATATCAAGGTAAGTACCATCGCTGAAGCTAATTCTTACAGTACCTGCAACCTTATCAGCAATATCCTTAGTTGAAGGAGCCTTGTCTGGAGCCCAACCTAAAGTGAATTTAAAGTTGTGACTTGAAAGATCAGTCGTATTAATTAACTTGTTAAATTGGTCTGCAGATAACTTAGACATATCTTGGTTTTGCTTGAATGTTAATGTTTCACCAGTAGTTGCACCGTAAATGTTACCAAAGGCGTTAGACCAGGTATTAACATTGAATGGATTATCTGAACCACTCATAGTGATATTTACACGAGTCTTAGAGTTACCAGCTAAATTACCTGATTCGGTACGTTGGTCACCATAAGGAGCTTCCTTGTAGTTAGTTGATGCGAGTGAGGTACCAGTGCCTGAACCCTTAATAGCAGGATTACCTGTTGATTCATAGTTAGAAGCGTTGGTGTTAGGTGTGAATCCGTCTTTCCACTTAGTTTGTACATCTGCAGCACTGAATGATTCAGGAGCGTTACTACCGTTGATTTGAATTGCGTTACCATCGGCATCAACAATTGGAGTAGTTGCAACGTATTTGTCACCTTGGAGCTTGTAAGTTACAGAGCTAAGAACCTTCCAGTTTTTATCTTGATTCTTAAATTCAATTTCAGTAACTGGTGGGGCAGCTACAGTTGCTGAACCATCTGTAGTCTTGTGACTAGTGTATTCACCAACAGTAATAGAAGTAGTTGCTTGGTTTCCGTAGTAAACGGTAGTGTTTTCACCATTAACTGCAACTGGTGCATAAACGGTTTCAGATGAGCCATCTTTGTAAGTTACCTTAACAGGAACAGTGTAAGCATCTGGAGCCAAGTCAGCAGCTGGTTTCAAGGTAATAGTACCGTCTTTAGCAACTGTTGCCCAAGCTGGAGTATCTGTAGTTGAAGTAAATGTTACATCACCATCAGTTGGAGTCTTGTCATCTTTCCAACTTGGCTTATCGGTTGCAGATGTACCGCGCATTAGACTAACTGGCTTGTATTCAGGTTCATACTTGTCAGCATCTGTAACATTAGCTTCAACAGTAACGTTAAGTGGAACATAATCAAATGAACCATCACTATAAGTTACCTTAATCATTGTTGGTTCAGTACCTGAAACGCTTGTTACAGGCATTGGTGCCCAAACATCAGTAGTTGCTACATCTGATGGAATACCTGTGATTTGGTTCTTTGCAGGATATTTATTCATATCTGCATTGAACGGAACAGTCAAATCAGTTGCTGATGGGTTGTAGTAATCAGCCATTGGTCCAACGTTAACTGAAACAGGAATATTCTTAGTATTAGTTACGTCGTTACCATTGCTATCCTTGGTAGTCCAAGTTGCGGTAATATCAGCGGTTTGAATTCCTGGCTTAGTAGTATCTGGCTTCGTACCCCAAGTGTATTGAACACCATCTGGAGCAGTTTCACCTGATGGTAATTCAACAACTGTATCAGCAGCTGGAACTCCAGCACCGGTTGGACTATATGGTAAATCTAAGTTCTTAGCATATGGGTCGTAAGTACCATTAGTTGGAATTACAGTAACTGGAACTCTAACTACAGTAGATTCGCCATTAGGATAAGTAATCTGAACTGTACCAGTTTGTTGACCTGGTGTGTTTGGATCTGGTTGATTTACCCAAGTATATTTAACATTTGGATCAGTTGGTTTAGTACCATCTGGAACTTGACCATTGTCAGTCCAGTCAATAACAGTTGATGGTTCTGGAACTTGACCACCTTGTTTAATAGTAGTTGCTTGCCCAGCTGGTGAATTCTTAACAGTTACGTTAGTTGGAACTAAATCAGTTGTTCCATCTGGGTAAGTTACTTGAACAACACCTGGGTGTTCACCCTTAGTCCAAATATCTGGGGTAGTTGACCAGTCATACTTAATTTGAGATGGATCAATGCTGTTGCCATCTGCATCTACTGGAGCCTTTGGCCAATCAACAGCAGTGCTTGCATCAGGAACTGTACCGATAACTGTTGATACATCTTTACCTTGTGGATCGTTCTTAGCAGCATCGCCGTCTTTACCAGGAACGTCGCCCTTATCATCCTTAACAATGACATCAACTGGAACTTGATCTACTGAGCCATCACTATAAGTTACATTAACGATTGATGGAACGATTCCGGCTTTAGATACATCTGGAGTTGTTGACCAACTATATTTAGCATCAGCTGGTAAAGTAGAAACATTTGAAATACCATCCTTGGCTGCTGGTTCCTTACCGACAGTAGTGTTAACGTTTTGACCTTGTGGATTGTATTCGTCTGCTTGACTCTTGATGTCTAATGGAATATTTACAAAATCAACTGAATTATCCTTATAAGTTACCTTAGCCCATGCTGAAGTATCACTAAGCTTCAAATTACCAGTTGGGTTAGTTGGTGCTGGATAATCACCCATTACACTTTGCCAATCAGATGCATCGTTAGTGGCGTTGTACCAAGTTACTTTTGCACCAACAAGATCATTGGCTACAATACTTGAAGTCTTACCATCATTTTCGATGTAATCCTTAATACCTTTAGCAGCATCTAAATCATTTAAAGTTTGATCAGTATAACCTGTAATTACTTGAGTTTCAGGAGCATATTTATCTGCTTCTTTGACACCCACTTCTGGATCGTTAAGTAACTTAGTACCCATAGATAAACGTTGTGGAGTCCAGTAATTGAAGTGGTTCAAGAATTGGTTCAAGTATGGTTGGTAGTAATCAGCACCATCAATTCCAGTACCTTGAACAATAATACCTTGAGTCTTACTACCGGCTGCTAATTGAGTACCGTTATATCTGAATGAGTTCAAACCAGCTTGGCTAGGTGCCATCGTTACAGTACCGTTTGAGTGTAAGAACTTATCAACACCTTTGCCAGTTGAAGAACCTTGCTTACCTGCTTGAGTAAAGCCAGTACCAGCATCAGCACCCGTGTTGTTATAACTAGCTACATTAGAAACTACCCACGTATTGCTTGGACCACCAAAGTTTGCTTCATCCCATTGAGCAATTGGAGAGTTATTAATAGTAGTTTGGTTATGACCTTCAAGGTAGATTAACTTACCAACAGTGTGATTGTTTAAGCGTTGTAAGTTAACGTACTTAGGGTGAGTAAAGTTAAGGTATGAGTTAACATTCGTTCCTGATACATAAATCATACCAGTAGTACTTTGTTCAACTGAGTCTTGTAAGTCTAAAGTAGCTCCGTCATTAACGTTGATTCTAAAGTCACCATTGATTAAACCTTGTGAGCCAGAACCCATGGAAATGATCTTACTGTTAGTTTTAGCTTCTGAAGTTCTAACTACCTTGATTGAACCGCTGTCATTAATAGCATTAGCTTTTTGATTAGATAGGTTACCTGGTTGACCAACCCCGATAGAAAGAACACCATATTGTCCACCATCAAAGTTAGTAATACCTATTAGAGAGTCACCATTTTGATCTTGAGCAGTAGTTACATCAACACTAGCATCCTTGTTAACATTCAAGTTACCAGCAAAGATGGCGATTGAGTGACCAGTACCCATATTCATGTTAATAGTACCGTCAACGTTAACTGTACCACGAGTACCATCAACAGCATAGATCCCCTTGACGTTTTTAGCACCAGTAATATTTAATGTAGCATCTTTAGCAACGTTCATCGTGTACTTGCTTACGTTGCCTTCTTTATCAGCAACATCAGGTTGAATAGTACGGATTGCGTTACCACCGTATTGAAGGTTATAAGCAGAAGTCTTGGTCATGTTAATGGTAGTTGTACCATCAGTAATATTTACGTAACCTGCTTCAATAGCAGAACCATCATCAGCTGGAGTAGCACCACCATCGTAACCTTCATTAGTGAAGTTATTGTTACCACTTAAGTTTAAAGTGTAGTATTCACTAGTCTTATTAGCACCATTGGCACCGCTAATAATCGGCCGACCGGTAACGTCCGCAGTGACATCCTTTAAAGTAATGGTATCGTTCTGTTGGTTCTTAGCAGAAACATTGGCAAATGAAAGCAAACCGTATGTACCAGGATTAGTAGTACTGGTTTCGCCTTGACTGTCTTTAGCAACACCCTTCATAGTAAGATCATTAAGGGTAATATCCCAAGCTCCACCATTCTTTTGGTTAACATCTTGGAACATTAATGTATAACGACCAAAATCAATTGTATTTTTATTACCATTAATAGTTAATTTACGAGCACTATTTTGGGCATTGAAGTTTAGACAACCATTGTAACCAAGTGATTGTCCACCAATTTGACCATTGCTGGTTTTACCAGTAACCGTGAAGCCTTGATCAATGTCAATAGTAGAAACGCTTGTATTACTTAAGGCATTGATAAAGCCATTCCAGTCACTAACATGTTGCTCATTTTCATCCACAGGTGTAGCTTGCTGGTCAGTTGGTAAAGCAGCGAGCATCTCAATACCCAAATTGAAATTATTAGCTTGCGTAGCTACTTTACTTTCACCTAAATTACCAGCAATTGCATTGGAATCTTCAGGTGTGAAAGAAACAGTCTTAGTCTTCGTATCTGTTGCAGAAACAGAACTTTGTTGTGAAGTAGGTGCTACTTCAGGTTTTGCATTTGTAGAAGCTTGTTGAGCTGTCTTTTCTGCAACTTTAGCAGCAACCTTGCCTTCATACTCAGTGGCAACCGGTGAAGCAACTTGTTCCGGTTGACTTTGCTGTTGATCATTAGTTGTGGCAGCTGCTGAAGAATTTAATGTCTGTGCGCTACCAGAATTTGCATTGCTATCCCCATTAGTCGTAGTAACTTCAGGCTGTTGTTGCTGACTATTAGCTGTTTCATCAGCACTGGCCGAAGCATTCAATCCCATGAATGTGAATCCGATTAATACTGAGGCAACTCCAACCGTAAGCTTCTTGATCGCGAACCGTTGTTTCTTCGGTTCTTGCTTACGAAATTGTTCTTGCCAGTTATTCTTAGATAACATCCAATTACCCCTCTCTGTAATAACGTATAAAAATATTTATCAATTAACATTCTAAATTATACAACTCCCAGAAACTTTTTAAACAGATTTGCTATTGATTATTTACTGAAACCCGTGTGCCCGTAGAAGAAACTCACTATAAAAAGATTTATCATATATGATAAACAAATCATATATGAGGTGATTTTTATTAATCTGATAATAAACAAATGATTAGTTAATTTATCTTTTAAATCACCTGCCCATTTCAGCATTTAGCGGACAAGTCATCATCTTACAGCCATAATAGTTCACAGTAATTGTTGAATGCTGGCTTATATTATCATTCCAGATTAATAATGTTCGTGTAAATCACAAATTCAGTGCTCTCATCATTTAATTAATAACAATACAGCAATATAGTAACTAGCAGTTTATTGAGGGGTCGATAAATAAAATCCTCTACCAGCGCACTAACTTTATGACGATATACCCAAAACTAACCGAAAAGAAAAAGCGACCAAGACCGGTTTTACTGCCGATCTTGATCGCTTTACTATCTTATAATTAATTATTAAAACCAACACTAGTCATTGATTCATCATTATGGATAAAAATGGCGCCACGGTTTCCCGCCTGATGTTCCCATCCATCTAGGGGACGCCCATTAAAGAATAGGCGCTTAGCTTCAATCTCTCCCATTACTGATTGGTCAGTAAAAACAGTGACACTACTCAGGTCAGTTTTCAGCGGATAACCAGTCCGGGGATCCAAGAGGTGGTGATAGCGGTGCCCATCCTTAATCAAGAACCGTTCATAGATTCCTGACGTGACCGCAGAACATGCCGGCTCACGGACTGTTGCTAGGTTTTCGCCCCGGTGCAGCTGTGGGTCCTGAACACCAATAATCCACTGCCCGTCATCCCGTCGTGGCGATTTACCAACAAATAATAAATTACCACCAAGATCAATAATTCCTGCTGGAACGCCCTTAGCAAGCCACAAGTCCCGAATTCGATCGGCGATGTACCCCTTCGCAATTCCGCCAAGGTCAAGTTCCATCCCCGGTTCTTCCAGAAAGACTGTCCGTGCGTCATGATCTAATAATACTTTATAGGGGTCAATCAGCTTTAAGCGTTCCTGGATTTCTACATCCCGTGGAACCCGTGCTCCTTTAAACCCAATCTTCCATAATTTTACTAACGGCCCGATTAACGCATTAAAGCCAAAATTCTCGCGACTATACTTTACCGCTAATTCAATTAGCTCAAAAGTAGTTTTCGAAACCATTTTCGGCGTTTTTCCAGCTCCGTGATTAACTGACATTACTTCTGATTGTTCACGATTAACGGTTAACTGGTCTTCGTAGTGGTCAATCAAATCCATCGATTCTTTTAATAACGAGAAATACTCATTCCCAAAAATCGTTAAATTTATCCGCGTTCCTAAGGCATGATGGGTCATCACGTGTCGTTGCGCCATTAATTCCTTATTCATGATTAGTTTTCAGATGCTCCCGTGGTGGCATCAGCCTCTTCGTCATTGGCGTCAACACTACCTGAATCTGAAGCACCGGTTGTTGCGTCGGTACTTTCTGTTTCAGTCGTTGATACCGGAGCAGTCACCGTTGTACTAGGTGTTGTCGTGTCATCGTTATCATTAGATTCTGAAGCGCCGGTCGATGCGTCAACACTTTCTTCTGCCACCTGATTATCAGCACTATCTTCATGCTTGGAAGCACCAGTGTTGCCATCAGTACTCCATGCCCCATTTTCAAAAAGGTTGAGGATATATTCAACACTACCAGTAAATTCGATTGTGCCTAAGTAATGACCATTAACGTCACGTAAAGCGTAGTATTGAATTAATGAACGGTGACCATTCATCCATAATGGACGCGTAACAACGTCTTGTTCACCATTACGGAAGCTGTTGATAATCTTCATTACTACTGGAACAGCCTTTGGCGGATGACATTCTTGAACGGTTTCACCAAGAGAAGCCACATTCCGAACGTGTTCCCGGTTTGGCTTGTCTGAGTACCATGCAAAGTGGTCAGTACTATCGATGAGGTCCAATTCAAATGGAATCGTACTAAAGATTTGTTGAACTTCTTTTAATGTCAAACGACCTGTAGGGAAGTTAATGTATGCTTCACTGATCGTTGGTTGCTTAACGGACATATCCAGTCCCTCCTTATTAACTTTTTCAAAAACTTGAATGTATTCCACAAAATGAGTGAAGCATTCTTCAAGGTTGTCCCGCATTTGATCGTTTACTAACCGCCCATCCTTTGAGAATGAATGGCTGGCATTTCCAATCAGCACTTCATTACCGGGAAGAAGATTGGTATCACAGTCTGGTGACATTAGGATCTGCCGCATTTGCACCTGTGAACGAGCAGAGGCTTGCCGACCGTATGAGACACCTACGACCATTGTTGGCTTATGCTTCAATACATTTGTGTGGTATGAAAGCCATTCAACGGTACTCTTTAAGGCCGCTGGAATCCCGTGATCATATTCTGGAGTTGAGAAGATTATCCCGTCAGCCGTCTTAACCTTTTGCTTTAACTTCCATACTTCAGTTTGTTCGGAAAGCGGTGTATCAACGCTAAATGCTGGCAATTTATCGATTTCTTGAATCTCGATATCTGCCATTTGTCGAAAATGCTTCTTCATGTATCGGAGCAAGATTCGGTTATATGAGAACTTAGCATTGGTGCCGACTAATGCAAGAATTTTCATTATTTATCCGCCTCCTTCTTTTCCGCAACCATCTGGTTAATCGCTTTAGCATAGTGTTTAAATTCACGTACGCACTTTTCTAAGAAACTAATCGTCATCTCATTAGTAATATTACCATCTTTATCGATAATATTAGCGGCGTCACTCATGAAGAATTCTTCGTTTTGGAAAATATAGGCATTAACCCCGGGCGAAATCAAAATATCCCGCAACTGTACTTGTGACCGGGATGACCCTTGTTCATGCGTAGAAGCTCCAATAATCATTACTGGCTTATCTTCTAATGGGTGTACTTCATAGGATAACCATTCAACCACACTCTTTAATGCGGAAGTAATCGAATGGTTGTATTCTGGGCTGGCAATAATAACAGCATCGGCGCTTGAAACACGACGATCAATATCGGCAACAACCTCAGGAATCTTACCCTTATAATTTTCGTTAAACATCGGTACTTGACGAATATCGATCACATCAATATCATCATCACTAAAATGACGGGCCATAAATTCGAGCAACATCCGGTTATACGAATGATTTGCATTGGACCCGGCAATTGCAGCAATTTTCAAACGTGTCACTTCCTTTAAGTTATTTATGCAACATTTCACATTGTTATTCTACTATATTTTAACCGATTAAAAAACATATCATTAGCAATATGCATACTTATTAGATATTTTTATAAGATTTGATTATAACACCACCCTTCTAAAGTTAACCAAAGTGCAAAAGTGAATTTTTTACGTATATATAAGATTAGGGCACTGAAAAGGCTCCTCAAAAATTTTGAAAGAGGTATACGGATGGAAAATGATCGAACAGCCCAGCTTGCAGCCGCTTGGGAAAAGTGGCAAAGAATGACAATTACTAGTGACCCGATGTTTGGGATGGTAATGGCAAATAAGGATATTTGTTTGGAGTTAATTAACCGAGCACTGCCGAAACTAAAGGCAACTAAAATCATACATTTAAGTACTCAAAAAGCGGACAATTGTCGTCTTTAATGCTCTTGCTAAGGAGTTTAAAGACGATGACCAACCGATTAAAGATTTTCTTGCCTTAATGCGCAATCAAGCGGACAATAAAGATAGATTTATTGCACAGATCCAAAACGAAATTGATAAAGTCAAAAGTGATCCAGAAAGGAGACAAGGCTTTATGAAATATGAGATGTTGATGATGGATGCAAAGCGCAAGGCACGTGAAGAGGGTAAAACAGAGGGTAAATCTGAAGCACGCAAAGAAGGAATTCGAACCCTTGTTAAAAACCTACAAGAGTTAGGCGTTGACAAAGAAAATATCAAAAAGCGAGTCAAAGCTAGCTATAACTTAACTAGTGCCGAAGTTGAAAAATATTTAACTAACCTAAACTCCTAATCGAGGTTGTCCTCTCCATGATGTGCTAGAATAATAACCACACTATATTTAAGAGAATGGAGATACACTATGACGCAATCAAAGCAACGTGAACAAGACGTTGACGTATGGGTGGGAAAAAGATTTCCACTCACCATTCGTAAAATCGGGGTTAATGGTCATGGAATTGGCTATTATAAGCATAAGGTCTGTTTTGTTCCCGGCGCGCTACCAAATGAAGTAATCGTTGCAGAGGTTACTCGGGTATTACCTCGTTATCTCGAAGCAAAAATTCACCGAATCCGGCAAAAGAGTCGCTACCGCGTTCAACCACGCGATGAATATGCTGATATTGCCGGTGGTTTTGAATTGGAAAACTTAGCCTATCAGCAACAATTAAAATTCAAGCGCCAGGTCGTCCTCGATAGTCTCGAAAAATTTCAACCATATGGCTACCGTAATTATGAGGTTCGTCCGACAATTGCAGCCCCTGAGCAATATGGTTACCGGAATAAGGCACAATTTCAAGTAAGAATGGTCGACGGTCACGTCGCGGCAGGACTATACCAGCCAAACAGTCACACCTTAGTTGATATGAAAACCTGCGCTGTCCAAATGCCCCGCACAATGGGAGTAGTTCGGGCAGTCACTAAAATGATTGAAGATTTACAAATTCCAGTTTATGACGAACAGCACAACAGCGGGATTATCAAGACCCTCGCTGTTCGTGAATCATGGTCGACTGGCGAAGTCCAATTAACTTTTATCACTAATTCAGCTAAGCTCCCTCATAAGCGCGAATTATTAGCACAAATTGAAAAAGATCTTCCAGCTGTTGTATCAGTAATGCAGAATGTTAATCCCGGCGACACCCCGCTCGTCTGGGGCGAGAAAATGATTCACCTTGCCGGCAAGACCTCGATCCTTGAAAGTTTAATGGGACTGGACTTTAAACTTTCCGCTCGCTCCTTCTTACAGTTAAATCCTGAACAAACAGAAACCTTATATGAAGAAGCAGCCAACGCCCTTGAATTAGATGAGAATGATACATTGATCGATGCTTACGCCGGAATTGGGACAATCGGGTTGTCATTAGCACCGCGGGTAAAAGCAGTCCGTGGAATGGAAGTCATCCCCGAAGCAGTAGCTGACGCCAACGAAAATGCCGCTCTAAATGGCATTACAAATGCACATTACGAAGTCGGCAAGGCAGAAGAAGTTCTCCCCCGTTGGCAAAAAGAAGGACTAACCTTCGATGCTCTCGTGGTTGACCCGCCACGAACCGGTCTTGATGATCAATTAATCAAGCAAATCTTAAAGGTTAAGCCACGTAAATTTGCCTATGTCTCTTGCGGAATGGCATCACTAGCACGGAATCTTCGGCGGTTGACCAGCGTCTATCACGTTGACTACATTCAGCCAATTGATATGATGCCCCAAACTGCCCGTTGCGAGGCTGTTGTTAAATTATCATTACGGAAATAATTAAGGCTGGGAATTAACCCAACCTTTTTCTATTTTAAAGATATTTATTAATATTGTGGGCTGCATTGCGACCAGAATAAAAGGCGTACCCAACACACGTCCCCGGCATATTAGGCCCATAAGTATCACCAACTAATCCTGAAGCATCATTTCCGGCAGCGTACAATCCTGGAATTGGCTTATAGTTGGTATCTAGCACTTGATTTTCTGGCGTTACCTTCAATCCGCCCATGGTACAGAAAGCTCCCACATTTAGTTTAAAGCCATAAAATGGCCCAGTCGTAACTTTCTGTAGGTATTGGGATTCTTTGCCAAAGTCACTATCAACACCCTGATCAGCAAACTTATTATAACGATTAATCGTTTCCTGCAAGTTAGCGACGGGTAGCTGCATCTGCTTAGCTAATTCCGCAATTGTATTAGCCTTAAAAATAAACGATTTTTTAGCTGCTACTGCCTGGTCTAATTCTGCTTGTAATTTATCCATCTTTTGACCCCGACGAACGTAAATTCCTAAGCCCATAAAGTTACCTTCAGTTGCCATTTTGTCAATTACCGCTTGATCTAAAATGCTATAAACTTGCGCTTGCGTATAGAGGGCATTACCAGCTAACGAGAAATTGTAAACGACCTCCTCATTAACAAAGCGCTCACCATTTTCATTAACCCATAAAAGGGGCTGTTGACCAGCCGCGGTGTTCATCTGGGAAGACATCATCTTATAAGAAGGTTCCTGCTCATCTTTAAGATATCCGCCAAACAGCATCGCCATCCCCATTCCATTCTTCTGGGCACCCAAATGCCAAGCCATTTCAAGCCCATCACCGGTACCCTTTCCCGAACTTACGGGAACTAGGCGCCGTTCATCATAACTGGTCTCTTCTTTAATCAGACGTTCATTATTTAAGTACCCACCAGTCGCTAAAACAACGGTGCGTGCGCTAACGCGGTAATGTTCTTTAGTTCGATTATCACGGAGCGTTACTTCAATGTCACCGTTATCCTTTTTTTGAAGGTTAACAGCGCGTGTCAAAGTAAGTATCTCACCGCCTGCCTGTTCAAATCTTGGTTGCAAAGCATCATGGATAACACCAAAACCCATTCCCTTATAAATGTGCCATGTCGCTTCTCCTGCGCCCATTGCTTGCACACCCTCATATTCAACGCCTTGTTCATGCAACCATTGCACATTTTCAGCACTACTATTAATATAGTCACGCCATATACGGGAATCGGCCTTGTATTTAGAATAGTTTACTTCTTCACTAAGGACATCGGTCGCCTTAATTTTGATCCCCTCTTCTTTTTGTAAATAAGAATCAATCGCAAATAATCCTTCCGTATAGTTAGTACTGCCACCAGTAGTTTTTCCCTTTTCAAGCATCAGTACAGAATGACCATCCTGAACTGCCGTAAGCCCGGCTGCCATCCCTGCCGCTCCGGTTCCAATGACCACAACATCATAATTAGTTTTCTTACTTCTCATTATTTTTCACCTTTTCTTTTTAGTTGTAATTTCATTATAATTACTTTGTGAAAGTGTTAATATGACTAATAAGTTTGATAGCCGCACTTAAATTTCGGGTAGGAGGAGAGCAAAATGGAAATTGAACAGCTCAAAACGTTCTTAGCAGTTGCTCAGCTCGGGAGTTTCCAACAAGTTGCTGAGCAAAAATTTATTTCGCAACGGACGGTGTCAAAGCAAATGACTAACTTAGAAAATGAGTTGAGAGTAAAATTATTCTTTCGTGGCAGTAATAAAATTTCCTTAACTAATGCCGGAATCTATTTTTCCCAACAAGCAAACGAACTTATCAATCAGCTCAACGATAGTGTGGTAAAGCTTCATAATATTACAAACAATAATTTACAGCATCTTCGTATTGGTTACTTCTCACCATTTGAGGGTCGTTTATTAGTCACACATATCAGGAAATATCGTAGCATGATGGCAGATCAGCCTATTAGTTTTCATGTAAGTGAAGCCAGCATTGAACATTTAATCGCTGATGTCACGCTTGGTATTCTTGATTGCGCTTATATCCTTGACTATGGAACTCATGACCATTTAATAAATACCGAATTGAACAGTATTAAAGTTGCTGATGGTAAGATGGTCCTCGGAATTAGCAAAGATCATCCCCTCGCTGCTAAAAAATCACTATCTGCGACCGATCTTATCGGCCAAACAATTTTATACTATAGCAATGAAAGTTCGACCTACTTACAATCAGCATTCCTCGCCACCCTTCCGCGCAACCATTCCTACAATATTCAACGAATTGGAACTATTGAACAGCTTCAAACCCTAGTCGCGTTAAATCAGGCAATTGCCTTTTATCCTGAAAGTTTGCCTCTATTTTCTAATGATTGGGTTGTTTTCCGTCATCTCAACAATTCTGCTAATCGGGCATCACAAAATTATTCTATTCAATTAATTTATCGTCCTGACAACAACATTAACGGTCTTCACTATTTTCGCCAATTTTTAGGGCAGCTTAATTAACATAAGTTGCCATTTCACCTTTGAAAACGTTTACATATAAATAAAGGTTTTCTATAATAGAAGTAATAATAATTAGCGAAAGAGGCCCACTTTATGAAACCAACAATTAAAGACATTGCTCAACGGGCCAACGTTTCAACGGCCACTGTTTCCCGTGTACTCTCAAAGAAGGAAAAATCCTACCGGCCTGAAACCGCGGCTAAAATTGAAGCAATTGCTAAGGAACTAGGCTATAAAAAGAATCTGGCGGCCGCAGAACTTGCCGCCAATAGTAGTAAGCTAATTGCGGTTATTTTGAATAATACACAAACAAACTTTTCTAATGACATTATCGCTGCTGTTCAAGCAGAAACAGATAAAGCCGGCTATCAAATGTTCATTCTCTACGCCGGAAATCACAATGCGCGGTTACTCAACCAAGCGATCAGTGTTGCCCTTGAACGACACGTTGCCGGAATCTTGCTAGTGGCTACCTCACTTGATGACCAAGCAGCCACAACCTTAAAGGAGACTAGCACCCCCTGTCGTCTGGTGTCCGTCTACGATCAAGAAGATCAACGTTACCGTGGGTTAAAGTTTATTAGCTCAGATAATGAACGAATCGGTTACCTAGCGACAAAGTATTTATTGGCGCGAGGACACCAGCGAATTGGCCTTGCCGGAATTGATCATTCATCAACCGGTGAGCAAAGATTGCATGGCTACCAACGGGCAATGGTTGAACAAGGGTTAGTGCCGCAAATGGACTGGGTCAAATATGGGGACTATAGTTTTGGTCCGCAACAAAATATTTTAAAATCACTCTATAATAAAAATCTGGATGCCTTAATTACTGCCAGCGACATGGTGGCCGTCGGGGTAGTAAAAGAAGCCCGGTTGCTTGGTATTAAAATTCCTGACGACCTCTCACTAGTTAGCATTGATGGCACCTTTCTCTGCGATATTACAATTCCTACTATCACCAGTGTTACTCAAAATTTCTATCAAATGGGGACAGCTGCTATTAAAAGTCTGCTAAATGATCGTGATTCAGAATTTATTCCTGTTCGAATAACTTCTCGTGATAGCGTCCAGCAAATGACTAGCAAAATATACTAGAAAGCAGTAGTTAGCGGTTTAAGCCTAACATACCAACGCTTAACCCACCGTGCTATCCCGCTTTCTTTTTATTTCATTTTTTGCAACCGGTTGCACATCTTTTGTTTATCTGCTATATTGTCCTTGTAAGAGCTTACATTAGCTCATTTGCAATTATTATTTATTTTTATCGTTAGGAGTTGTTTGTAATGAGTCAAGACGAATCTGTTGTTCTCAATCAAGATAAGACTTCGACGAGCGGATTACCGATACTTCCCAAAAGTACTATTTGGATGATCAACTTTGGATTTCTCGGTGTCCAAATCGCCTTTACACTGCAGGGTTCACAAATGAGCCGAATCTTCCAGACCATTGGTGCCAACCCTAATAACTTAGGATGGTTCTTCTTACTGCCACCGCTTGCTGGTTTAATCGTTCAACCCATTATCGGTTATTATTCTGACCGTACTTGGGCGCCCAAGCTCGGTGGACGACGGTTGCCATATCTTTTCATCGGAATGATCATCGCGGTTATCGTTATGATCCTCCTACCGAACTCTGGTAGCCTCGGATTTGGCTATGGATCGTTCGCTGCTTTATTATTCGGAGCAATTACCGTTGCCTTCCTTGATCTTTCATCAAATATGGCCATGCAGCCATTTAAGATGATGGTTGGTGACATGGTTAATGACGACCAAAAGAGTTATGCTTACGGTATTCAAAGTTTGATCTGTAATACCGGGGCGGTCTTAGCAGCCATCTTCCCCTTCCTCTTAACTTGGTGGGGAGTTTCAAACACTGCTAAAAAGGGTGTTGTTCCGCAATCAGTTGTTATTTCATTTTACGTCGGCGCAGTAATCCTAGTTATTACCTGCCTCTTCACGATTTTCCGGGTTCACGAATATGATCCTGCAACTTACGCCCGTTATCACGGTATTTCTGAAGCTGATAACAAGGAAGGCGGCAATTGGTTCACCCTCTTAAAGCACGCACCAAAAGTATTCTGGAACGTAGCATTAGTTCAATTCTTCTGCTGGTTCTCCTTCCAATACCTATCAACTTACGCTGTCGGAGCCATTGCGAAGAACGTATGGGTAACGACTGATGCTTCTTCTGCTGCCTATCAAGCTGCTGGTAACTGGTACGGGGTAATGACTGCGGTTCAATCAATCGCTGCAGTTGTTTGGTCCTATGTTCTAGCTAAGGTTCCCAACAACCACCACAAAGCTGGTTATTCTCTCAGCCTCTTACTTGGGGCAATTGGTTATACCTCCATTTTCTTCATTCATTCCCAAAATGCCCTCATCTTCTCCTTTGTATTAATCGGAATTGCATGGGCATCAATGAATACTTACCCATTAACAATGGTTACCAATGCCTTGTCCGGTAAGCACATGGGAACCTACCTTGGTTTATTTAACGGTTCAATCTGTGTTCCACAAATGGTTGCATCGTTACTTAGCTTTGGTCTCTTCCCATTACTCGGCAGTTCACAAGTAAACATGATGCTCGTTACTGGTATCTCTGCTCTACTTGGTGCAATCGCCGTTCTCTTCATTAAAGAAACCTACGCTGAATAAAATATCTTACATTCAAAGTAACAAATAATCCCGATCGGCACTTAGTCGGTCGGGATTATTTGTTTATAAAGTCATTCTCTAAATCAACGTAATACGCAAACGGGCTTCAGCGCTCATCAAGAACTCTGAAGCCCGTTGATATTTATGTTCTTAAGGAGAAATTCTAGCAGTCCACTATGCCTTCTTTACAGTAACCCCTTCATGAATTGCTTGAACAGCTAACGCCCCGATGAGGAGTGAAATACCACCAAGCAAAAGCATCATCGGTTGTTTGTGTCCAACAAGTGGGAACAGGAAGAAGCTGCAAAGGGAAGCGACAATTTGCGGTACACAGATCCCAACATTGAACAATCCGAGGTATGCCCCTTCATTTTTACCATTTAATGATGAAGTAAGAAGGGTAAATGGGATGGTGTTAATACTGAAGTTACCGATACCAAACATAATCATAGCAATAATCGAGGTCGTCTTAGTCGTCACAAAGGTCATCCAGATAAGACCTAGACCGCCAATAATCATCCCAAATGTATACCACTTTTTCCGTGAACCAGCCTTGGCATGAGCGTAAATCAAGCCCCAGACAATTCCAGCAATACTGTATACGGCAGTTAAAATTCCGTACCAGTTACCAGCTGCTTGGTACCCGGCAGAAGTTACATCTGACGTATGCCAAATATTCCGCGCACAGGTTCCGGTCGTATAAGTCCAAACATACATAATGGCAAACCAGCTAAATAATTGCACAAGATTAATTTCCCAGAATGCCCGTGGCGCGGTCTTAACTAGCTTCCAAAGGCTAACTGACTTTTTCCGTTCATCAGGGTCAATATGGTGGTACTTGGCATAGGTATCAGGGTCATATTCCTTAACATTAAAGACCGTCCATAAACCGGTGAAGAGGAGTACAGCCGCTGCGCAAAGGTATGACCAGATAACGGTATTCGGGACGACTCCCCTTTTTGCCGTGTTTGACATTCCAAACATCGTAAAGATAAATGGTAAGATCGTTGCTAAAATTCCACCACCGTTAGAAAATACCTGTTGCCACGACCATGCAAAGTTCTTCTGCTTATTATTGACCATATCGCCGACGATCATTCGGGATGGCTGCATACAAATATTACTAAATAAGTCCATTAAACACACTGCTGTTGCAGCATAAATCATGGCAGCCATCGAGCCATAACCAAAGCCAAGCGAACCGGAGAATGGCAACATAATCAAAACCAAAGCCGCAATTGGTGTCCCAAAGAGAAGGTAGGGCAGACGGCGACCAAAACGGTTCCACGTACGGTCAGACATCTTTCCCATGATCGGTTGAACAATCATCCCCATCAATGGCGGAAAAATAAAGAAGAAACCTAAATTATTAGGATTAGCCCCAATTGTTTGGCAGATTCGACTCATCTGTGAACTTTGGAGGGAAAACGCCATGTTAATTCCTAGAAAGGCAAACGTAATCGCAAATAATTCTTTTTTCGGCAGGTCCGGCATCCCTGTATCAAGGTCAACCTGTTTCGTTACTGTCTTTGATTTTACTTTTGAAATTGGCTTATCCATTACCGTTCATCTCCACTCTAAAATTGATAAACCTTTGCTTCATATGGCCGAATCGTATCATGCTGATCGTCTTCGTAATTGCTGATTAATAACGTCGCCGTACTTGGTACATCATAATGGCGACTAACCGTTTCAGCAGTGTAGTTTAAGATGACGAGCAAGGTAGTATCATCATTTTGCCGCGTGTATGCAAATACTTGGTCATCATCTTCATTACCAGTAACAAGGGCATATTTACCGTTTGTAATAACTGGCATAGTGTGCCGCAGTTCGATTAATTTCTGGTAGTAATAGAAGATTGAATTTTTATCGGCTAATGCCTTCTTGACATTAATCTGCTTGTAATTCGGGTTTACTTTTTCCCACGGCTGATGATCAGAAAATCCAGCGTACTCACTGTCATCCCACTGCATTGGCGTCCGCGCATTATCACGAGAATGAATCGCAATGTATTTCATCATTGTAGCGCCGTCAAGCAAATGCTGATCATCGACGAGTTGATGGTAAGCATTGATTGACTCCAAGTCAACGTAATCTTCAAGCTTAGGGAAGTAAGCATTAGTCATCCCAATTTCTTCTCCCTCATAGATGTAGGGTGTACCTTGCATCATATGAGTCATCGTTGCCAACATCTTAGCAGACTTAACACGGTAATCTTCAGTTTCGTCATTGCCAAACCGTGATACAACCCGTGGCTGATCATGGTTATTCCAATAAAGCGAATTCCATGCCTTACCATAGAGCTTTTCCTGCCACTTTGTTAAGTTTGCGCGGAGGTCCTTTAAGCTCGTTTTCCGGTCATCCCATTTACCCAGTGCTGGATTAGGATTGCTATCAAGACCCATGTGTTCGAATTGAAAGACCATGTTTAATTCTTTATTATCAAGGCCAGCGTACTTTTCGGCATCTTCTGGTGTTGCACCAGGCGTTTCTCCAACCGTAATCATCTTATGCTTACTCATGACATTTCGGTTCATTTCTTGCAAGAATTCATGAATCCGGTGGCCATTCGAAACTAATGGCTCAACATTGGCATACTTTTCATCGGCGCTCTTCTTAGCATCCGGCAGTCCGGCTGGCTTGGAAATCAAATTAATAACATCCATCCGGAAGCCATCAACACCTTTAGCTGCCCACCAGTTCATCATGTCGTAAACTGAGTGCCGTACTTGTGGATTCTCCCAGTTAAGGTCTGGTTGCTCAGGAGCAAAAAGGTGGAGGTAGTATTGACCAGATTCATCATCATATTTCCAGGCCGCTCCTGAGAAGTACGATCCCCAGTTATTTGGTTCTTTGCCGTCCTTACCGTCACGCCAGATATAATAATCACGGTAGGGGTTATCCTTACCCTTTCGCGATTCCTTAAACCAATTGTGTTGGTCCGATGTATGGTTAACAACAAGGTCCATAACCAACTTCATCCCGCGTTCGTGAATGCCGTCAATTAGCTCTTGAAAATCATCCATGTTACCTAATGTAGGGTTAATAGCTTCATAATTGCTAATATCATAACCGTTATCAACTTGTGGCGACTCATAGATTGGATTTAGCCAAATAACATCTACACCTAGTTTTTTGATGTAGTCAAGACGGTCAATAATTCCCCGGAGGTCACCTACGCCATCATGATTTGTATCTTGAAAACTCTTTGGATAAATTTGATAAACAACTGCCCTATTCCACCAATGAGTGTTTTCCATAAAATAAAACCTCTCTCCATAAAATTATTCAAATTGAATAAAAATAATAAATGTAAACGTTTACTTAAGCTCAACTAAATATTAACACCATTATTTTTAATTGCAAGGCTTTTATGTAAACGATTACATTTTAGTAAAACAAAATCGGCCGCTTCGTTTGACTAGACCAAGTATAGCAGCCGATTTGTATTTTATATAAGAAACCTAGATTTTAAAATCGCCGTAAATGACGCATCGTGTGACCAGTACGTCCATTACGCTGGAAACGGTTTGAGCGCCGTGGTGGTCGTCGCGATAGTTTCGGTAATGGTGCAGTCGTCGACGTTGGGGTTGGTTCAACTGTTGGCTCTTCTTCCACCGTTACCTCTTCAACTATTTCAGCCGTAGATGCTGGTTGTTCCTCTTCATCCGTAGTGCTTGAAGTTGCCAGTGGCTGTTCTTCTTCCTGTTCCGTTACTTCACTATCAACTTCTTCTATCTCTGCTGATTCTTCCTTTGTTTCTGTTGGTGACTCACTAACAGGAACGTCAAAAGAAATCGATAATTCATCAGTCCCACGTGGTTCAACTGCTGGCGAAGCAACTGGTGAATCCTCACCCTTACTATCATCACTTTGTTCAGGTTCGTTTGCCGCACTTGCTGACTGGTCAAAAGAAATAATATATGCCGACTCTTCTGCCGTTTGCTCTTCTTCAACAGGGGTTTTCTCCGTAGCTACCGGCGCTTGTTCAACAACTGGTTCTTCTATTGGCGATTCTTCTTCACTTACTGTTGAAAGCCCTACTTCGCTGGTAGAAGAAGCGGGAACAAAGTCGTTGTCTGCCGCAATGGCTGGTTCATCACTTTCGATTGGTGCTAATGATTGTGGCTCAGTCACTGGCTCTTCAACTGGAGGAGCTACCGGTTCTTGAGCCTTTTCTGGTGCTGGTTTTTCAGACACCTTGCTTACTGACTCATGTTCTTCTTTAGGAACCGCATGACCACTAGCCGTCATTGTAATTCCCGTAGCACTAGCAGCGGTTGAGTTACTCATATAAACATTTTGCTGATCCATCCCAAATAGACGAGCTCGCAGACGGACATCGCCCTGAAGCTCATCATCATATTGGCCGATCACTTTAATTACATATGAATCATTCGTCTTTTTGGCGGTAAAATTCAGGCGCATTTTATTATCAGCAAACGACATTGTTAGCGGGGTATCAACAAGGTGGTCTCCCTCAACAACTGGAAAGCGGTTAGTAACATCCCGCAAACGATGAAGATTTACCCCGTACGACTGCGGAAGCTTTAACCCATGAGAATTTTGATAAATCTCAATCCGCATCGTTGACGGTTTGACAATCGCATTGGAAAGCTCTTCAACCATCTCGCTTGTATTAAACACAATATAGGCATGACTAAGCTCTTTTTGACCAGGATTAACGTAAATTAAATCCGTAAAAAGATGTTTATCTTGGTCAAAAGCCATCATCCGACTAGAAATCCCCAGAAACATATCATTACCAAGGTCCGGATAATCAACATCAATTGTAAAATCTTTCTGGTAGTCGTCAACGCTAATAAAACATGCAAGACCAAACTCATTTTCTGGAATAGTCTGGGGATCGATTGCCAACTCACCAGCTATCTCACCAGTAATTCTACGATGCTCGGTTACATAGTTGGTAAAAGTATATACCAATTGGTGCTTGGTTGGATTATATTCCCCCATGGCAATTACAACGCCATCCTGATCAGCAAAATCCACAATTGGTTTATGGGGATGACCATTAGGAGCAATAATCAAATTGTTAGATAGTTGGACAATAAATTGGTCTGCTGGCCGAACATCCTTCGCAACCGTAAATTTGACCTGCCATTTAACCGTATCTCCCCGTGTTGGATCGAGGAAGAAATCTGATTGCGTCGTAATTTTAACATTATGTAAAATATGTCCATCTTCATAAAACGAGCCAAACTCCACTGGTTCAGAGGCTGCTTGGGGCTGTTCTTCCTTTTCATTGACCGTGTGATATGCCGTTGCCGTTTGTTCGTCTACTTGTTCAACGCTTTGGGCTACCAGCATTAAAGTTGTACATAAATGGGGATTAAAAAAGCCCGCATGCAAGTTAAGAAGTCCATAATAATAATTCATTGCTTGATAATTATCCATTTTTCTGCCCTCATTCTCCATCTTTTGATTATCAACAGATAACCATTAAAGGCTTCAAAAACATTATTTTTCTTTATTTTTTAGCTTTTCTCTTTTATTATACCTAAATTCTAATTAAATAGATGATAACTGTTGCCATTGTTGCCAAGTTTTTTCCGCTGCTAATTTATTACGATGCTCGTAAGCCCCATCACTTAAGTGTTGCAGCTCATTTTGGTTCCGTAATAGTCGCGTAACCGTTTGGATGAATTGGCTTTGATCATTTAACGGTACCAATTCTCCATTTTGTCCAGGAATAATCATTTCCGCCGGCCCGTAAAGGTAATCATACGAAACTACCGGCACTCCATGATTCAATGCCTCGCCCATTGCAAGCGGCTGTGCATCTATCCGACTAGTATCAACAAATAGCTGTGCCTGGTCATAAGCAGCGGCTAATTGTACCTGATAGCCAGCAAAATCAATCACATCAGCTAATCCCAGCTTTTCAACTTGCTTTTTATAGTTATCAACATCCTGAGCCGTACCATAGCCATACAAGGTAAGCTTACTTTCTGGAACCTGCTGGTGAACCTGCGCAAAAATATTAATTAACTGACTGGTCTGCTTGTCTTCTGCCAGCCGACCAACATAGATTAATTGTCCCGGAGTTCGTTGATCCATCTTAATCGGCTGGGCCTCAGTACTAATTGGCGTCCCGTTAATAACATAAATCGGTACCGTATTATTAATTTGCTGCCTTAGAATCGTTGCTTGTTTCTCGGTCATTACAATGATCCCATCCCACTTATCGGCATTAGTTGTTACCGGACCAATTAGCATTGAATTAAGCGGTCCAGTCAACAAGTCTTGTCCATCATTTACTTGGTTCATTGGTAACCACAAGAACTTCTTTGCGGCAGTAGTCATCTCTTGCACCGGCTTAATTGCCACAGCTGGGCGGTCGGCAATGAAGATATTATTTTCACCATTTTCTTTATTTAATTCATCAAGAAAGAAGGTAAAAAGATCTTCAAGAGTATCAAAGAACCAGTCTTTCCCCTTATAATCACGGAGAACATTCAAGGAGTTAATTGGTGTATTTTCTACCGACTTCACAAAATAGCGTTCAAGGTATACTTGCTGGTCTGGTCGATAGTAACGGGCATAATACATCTGACCATCTTCACCAAAGAATTCATCAACCGCCTTGAATCCACGAATATCATATTTTTGCCGCAAAGTCATGTTACCTGCAATGTCAAAATAATCAACATGATTTACCTGACCAATTGTCCCTGCAGCAAAATGTACTTCACAAACGAGACGGTCACCATCCTTAACTTCTCGATAATTATTACCCGTTCCCACTTGATAAGCAATCGGCAGGTTTAAGTCTTCTATATGGAACACTTTGCCCTGGTAAGCGGTCGTTTGTGCAAAGAAGTCGTACATATTAACAAGCTGGGCATCATCTATATTGAATTTTTTGATCGTTTTATGGATGACAGGATCAAAATCACGGGTGACCAATTTAACTGGAGCATTATACTTCTTAAACAGCGCCAATCGCTTAAGCTCGGCATGTTCAACACTCGAATTACTGCTTAGTAAATACTGATTTACAAAAAAGTACATTACTCTTCCTCCTTGGCCTGCATATCATCAATAAGTTCATTCCACAGTTTCATTACATTTGGCTCTGAATAACGTTTACTGTCTTCATATGCGTTTGCACTCATCTCGGCAAGCCGTTTTTGGTTCTTTAGCAGGCTAATAATTGCTTGGGCTAGGCCATCAATGTCACCATTTTGCGTCAACAACCCATCTTGGTGGTCAATGATTACATCTGATGGCCCATATTTAATGTCATTAGCAACAATTGGCAATCCATGTGACTGCGCCTCAACTAATGACAGCGGCAATCCTTCCGCCCGGCTCGGTAAAATTAATAACTGGGCATCTTCATAAACCGAGTTAACGTCATCTGTATAGCCATGGAAAGTGACCGAACTACCGATCTGTTCATCTTTTACTATCTTATTAAGTGTTTTGTCAAAATTATCATTAGCGTAACCCCAGAAATCTAATTTAGCATCAGGAACTGCTGCTAATACTTGCGGCCATGCTTTTAACAAATGATCCTGTTGTTTTTCAGGGGACAAGCGGGCAACCATTACTACCTGTTTAGGAGTCCGTTTTTTAAAGGGAACATGTTTTTTATCAATCACGTCAGCAGGAACAATCGGCCCAGGAATACGATAAACTTTCACGCCAAACTTACCAAAACGGGCAATAACATCCTGTTGCTGCTGTGGTGTTAAGGTAATAACCCCGTCCCAGTCTTGAAGATGTTTTAATCCCCAATCATAGTTATAATTAAGAGGAGAGTGCAACATATCAGCTGGATTATTAACGTGGTCATTGTGAAGCTGCAACACACGGAAAACACGGTGTTTCATGTGTAACACGGACCAACCAAGCTCATATACTCGGTCAACCACTAGACCAACTGCGCTCGATCCGCAA
Source organism: Limosilactobacillus rudii (assembly GCF_014145455.1). Classification (GTDB taxonomy): domain Bacteria; phylum Bacillota; class Bacilli; order Lactobacillales; family Lactobacillaceae; genus Limosilactobacillus; species Limosilactobacillus rudii. The sequence continues at coordinate 53,534 of NZ_JACIVB010000017.1, forward strand.
ATCTGCTTATCAGTAACCAATTCATCAAGGAAAAACCGAGTCAACTGGTCAAAGTCACTGAAATGGTAATCGTGGCCATGGTAGTTAAATAGATGGTAGGTTTTAATTTCTTTTCCTCGTTTATTTTGCTGATGCGATAGTTGAATTGCGAGCGATCCATCTGGACGGTAATAATTTTCGGTCGCCATCTTGCCATCCCAGTCATATAATTGTTCGACTGAGATAAAGCCTCGGCTATCAAACCAGCTCACCTTTAATAACTTGCCATAATGATCAAAGTATTGTAAATTAATCACTCGCCGATCTGTATTGCTTCGGCGTCGAACATAGAGGATCCGCTTGCCATTCTGATAATAATTATAGTTGATTCCATCAGCTTTTCGATCCCATGCCGGATTAACCGGAATATCTTTGATTCGGATATTCTTTTGCGGGACACTACATGCGTCTTGAAAGTAATCAAATAAGTTTATAAAATTGTGATCATCTATTCCAGCTTCTGCAGTAACGAGGTGTAATTCATTTGAATACTGACGTGTAACAATTTTGGCTGGCTGGTTGTATTTTTCAAACAGGTGCAACCGTTTAATTTGCGCGTGTTCAATTCCTGATTTATTTCGTTGAATATTATCATTTAGAAAAAACAGCATCCCCAAGGTCCCCTTTCATGGTTATCAATTTGAGTTTAACATATAATTGTTAATATTCCTTGAAAGCTTAACCAGTGTTTCCTATCCCTCACGCAATGTGTTAATATTAATATTTAATAGAAAGAAGTGGACGAGATATGCAAAACCCATTTGGTAATAACAATAACAATGATAACCAAAATCCGTTTAACTTAAACAATCTCCCCCTCCCACCAAATTACGCAAAAATCGTTAATGACCAGGGGGATATCCGAATAGCCAAAGTCGGCTTTTCATGGACAACTCTTTGGTTTGGTCCTCTGCCAGCGCTATTTCGTGGTGATTACTACAACTTTATCTTAATGATTGTCCTTGACATCGATTATGCCCTAGTTGTGATGTTTTTTGGGCTTAATAACCTCTTACAATTTCCATGGCCGTCAATCTTTTTCGGCTTTTTCTATAACATGATGTACTTCCGCCACCTATTTAATAAGGGCTACCGACCTGCTGACCAGCGATCACGAGCATTGCTGACAAGGGCACGGTATTGGAAGGAATAAACAAAATCGTCCAATAAACATGCAAATGTTTGCTGGACGATTTTATATATATGCTTATGCTATTTAAACGTTAATTCGCATATGACTTATAAATTTGAATTAATTCAATCGGCGACTTAGCCTGAATCAATCCTGCCATCGACTTAATCTCATTGATACTCAAAGCATCAGGATCCTCACCCCACAGCATTAACAAATTAACAATCGTATTGATATAAAGCGTCCTAATAAACGAAAATGGCAATGGCGCTTTACCATCGGCTTTTTCGATATCGATATCGCCAAACAAATACGGAACCCGCGCATCAAATTCATCATTCGCTAATTTAACAATCATCTGGTAAAACTGCATATCCCCGTTTGATGACAGCAAATTCGACAAAAAATGTTTATTTTCATTGCAGAAGGCTAAGGTCTTATTAAAAGCAACACTGGCTAATTGCTGAATCTCGCCTGCATCTGGGATCCGGTTAACCTTTTCTAGTTCTTCACGATCAAGCTCTAAGGCCTGCTGAAGGCCATGCAATAAGTCATCCTCAATTTCATGCAGAAGTTCTCGTTTATTTTGATAGTAATTATAGAATGTCTTCTTACTGACTTCCGCGCTATCGACGATATCATTTGTAGTACATTCTGACAGCTTTTTGGTATCTAATACACTAATAAATCCTTCTTTAATCCGACTTAGTGTGTTGATTTTGCGAATATCCATCTTTTTTCTCCTAACAGCGCTTGTTTAGCTTAATTCAGTGCATCTTAAATCATTACTAAGTAAAGTATATCCATAGTAACAGTTTTACACTAACCGTGTACAATGTCCAGATACTATTAACAGTCGATAAATCAGCTGTTAAAATACAGACAGATTGAAGTTCTAACACTAATAACAATCGACGAAGAAACTGACTTATTACCTTACATATCTTTCAAGTCCTTATCTTTTTCTCATTTTAATAAGGGCTATATATAGCTAAACTCCCAAGCAAGGTTTATTGTTCTTCATGGGTGGTGCCATGATTGATTTTATGTGTCGCTTCAATTAAATCAGATGTTTCTGCAGGTAGAAGATATATGTGCAATATTAACTACCGATATATTCTTAAAAACATCTTAAAACATAATAAAGCCGCTCGATGATCTGTGCAGTCACTGAGCGGTTTTTATTATATAAATTTCGTTCACCTATTAATATTCTCTGCCCTTTCACGGCGCGTCAGCCAGAACAAAATTAATGGTAAAATCACAAAGCCAAAGAACATTCCAAAAATAGCAAACCAGTTTGGCGTAAGGTGCCCGGCCTGCTTAATGCTGAATTCACTTACCCAATCGTAACGAATTAAAAGAAAGGCCGTAATCACAACTGAGAGTGCTGGTAAAACAACATCGGTAAAAAGATTCTTCCGCGCTGGCAAAATCTTTTCCTTATTTGTTCCCCGATAAAAACGGATCACCCCTAGCGGAATGACAATAAACTCAAAGAACCGGACTGTGGCACTAATTACGATAATCGTTGGCAGGTTGTACTGGAAAGCCATTGGAATACCGATTGCTAAAATCAACGTAATTATAAATGACACAAGCGGAAAATTCCGTTTAGTCCGCCGCGCGATAAATTGCGGAACTTGATTTTCGTTTGCCATCGCTTCGAGAACCCGTGGTGTATGGAACGATGATGCAACATTAATTCCAAACATTGAGATAATCGCACCAACAAGGATTACATCTTGCAATACCTGGTTATGGAAAATCGCCACAAGTGCTACTACTTGTTTAGTCGTTACCATTGCTGCTGGATTAACCATCATCGCTACGGCAATCGTACAAATATAAACAATCGCAATTACTAAGATTGCTAACGGGATCGCCCGTGGTAAGTTTTTTTCGGGTTCTTTCATATCTTCAGAACCAGTTGCCACCGCTTCGAAACCGGTAAAGGCATAAAATGCAGAGATTACTGCCATTACAAATCCAGATGTCGTAAAAGATGGAATCAACGGCTTACCCGCACTATTTGTCATCGTATTTAACTCACTAAAATGATTGGCACCAGTCTTTAGTAGCACAACTACTCCTGCAATAATAATTAATGCAAGGGCACCTAGCTTTCCAATTGTCGATAAATCATTAATAATTGTAAAAATTCGTCGCCCCATCATGTTAATAATCATAATTATTAACATCAATACGACAAAGCCTAAGGTAATATTGCCAAACGACTGGTTCCAGCCAAAAATCGAGAATGTTGTGCGAATAACACCAACCGCCATTACTCCCCATGCAACGGAAGCCGAAAAGAAACGGACAACTCCCATATAAAAGCCCATGTTTTCGCCATAGGCTGCCTTAGCATATGAATAAGCAGCCCCACTTTTATTAACGTACTTTGCCGCCGCAGCGAAGGTAATTGCTAAAATTGAAGCAAAGATTGCCGCAAGGAAATAGGCTAATGGTGCTTTTGTTCCAACCATCGATACCACTGACCCTGGTGTTAAGAAAATCCCCGAGCCAATAATCGAATTGATTGCTAATAGCACAATCGACCAGAAGCCTAGTTTAGTTTTTGTCATAATTTTCTAGCCTTCTTTCATTGCCTTATTAATCAAATCGCTAAAGACCTTATTCATCTCACGGTCACTACGATGGAGCATTTCTGGATGCCACTGGACGCCGATTACTGACGCATCATCGTTTTCCAGCGCTTCAACTACCCCATCACTGGCATGACCAACTGCCTGCAATCCTTTCCCAACATTTTTAATTAATTGGTGGTGGAAAGTATTAACACTTAGCGTTTGACGACCAAATAACTTGGCGAGATAACTATTAGGTTCAAGCGCTACCGACTGACTTTCAATATCTGGCGTCCGGCCTTGATTATGTTTAAGGGTCAACCCATCGCGATAACTAGTATCCTGGTAAAGCGAACCGCCATGCGCAACGTTGATTAACTGCGCGCCACGACAGATCCCCAACACCGGCTTATGTTGCTTCTCTGCTTCTTTTAATAACAACATATCAAAGTAGTCACGATCCGGCCATATTTCGCCAATCTTAGGTAATGATTCTTCATTATATAATCGCGGATCAACATCATGACCGCCTGATAAAATCAACCCGTCAACATTAGCAATCTGGGCAATTGTCACGTCAGGTTGTTCATTAAATGGAATAATATACGGGATACCACCATTTTGAATTACCGAATCAACATAATCTTCGTTTACATAACTTCGGTAGTACCCAGGAAAGGGTCCTTGTTGGTCAATAATCCGAGAGCCAGATATTCCAATAATTGGTTTTCCCATTTGATTTATTCACCTCTTAAATTTTACGTAAGTTCTATCATAACATTTACAAAAGATAAGTAAATATAATTTGTAATTTTCTTCAGATATTTTACGTTGATTTACGAGACACCAGCTCATATGGTATACTCACTTAAACAAATGTTCGATTAGGTGATAGGAGAAATATAATGCGTAACGTAATCTTAAATCCGACCAAGCAAATCGCACAGAAAATCAATAGGACGATCGAGCAACATTATCAACCCGGTATCAAACAAGCCCTCTTTGTTTTTACAACTAACATTGGTGACCACCCGATCTATAAGATGAGCTTAGATACCTTTCCCGCTATTGGCTCAAGTATCTCTACCATGATGGTTAGCGAGATTCCTACCCAAGATATCACTAAGCAACAATATGTCCTTATGTTATTTGAAATCTACAAGCGCTGGCCACGATTACCGTTCGTCCTCCGCGGCTATACGCCAAAGCAAGTCCGCTGGTTTCGGCAAAAATTCGGGAAGCGTGTTTTTAACGAGCACACAACCGTTAATTGGTGGAAAGATATAATATAGAAAGCAATTCCCTATTTTATTAGCCAACGAAAATAAGCGACCCACACCGACTTAACCGCCGATATGGGTCGCTTGTTTAAACGTGCTTAATTTTAGTTATGTTCAATCGTCACATCTTCATGACCATCATATTCTTCAACAGCCACGTGAACCGTCTCGTTCATTGCTGTTGGGATGTTTTTACCTACAAAGTCAGGGCGAATTGGCAACTCGCGATGACCACGATCAACCAAAACAGCAAGTGAAATGCGCTTAGGACGGCCAAGGTCCATCAATGCATCCAATGCTGCTCGAACAGTACGTCCCGTAAAGAGTACATCATCCACTAAAATAACATGCTTATCAGTAATATCAATATTTAATTGATCAGTCTTTACTGTAGGTTCCTGGTGATTATCCGGTGCATGACGATCATCACGATAAAGAGAGATGTCAAGCGCTGCTACCGGAACTTCTACATCTTCTAGTTGATTAAGCCGCTTTGCTAAGCGTTTTGCTAAATACACACCTCGTGTCTTAATTCCAACAAATACTAAGTTATCGACACCTTTATTTTGTTCGATAATCTCATAAGTAATCCGGGTCAATGCGCGTTGCATACTTGAACCGTCTAAGATCTCATGAGCCATCATGTCACTTCCTTAATCTAAAATAATAAAATCCTCCGCTCGCTATAAGGAAGGATCCAGAGATTTGACTGAGTCTTCACATTCACCAAAAACCGATGTTTACGGGAATTGTCGTTATAATTATTACTATTTTAAGGGTCTATCGTGTCCCTGTCAATTGACCTTAGTTACTAAATTCGTTCAACCATTTCTGTACCTGCTGACTAACACTGCTCCAAATCGCGCTAAAGTCCCCCTGATCTTTCAGTCTATTGACAATTTGCGTCCCCTTATCAGGATTTTGCCGAACTTCATTAACCGTATTATCAACTTGCGTTAAATCTTGTTTAACACTATTATCTTGCACTTGCTTTTGCAATTGCTGATTTTGATTTTCAATCTTATCAAGTCGGTTTTGCAAAGCTTGCTGGTCATGATCTTGTTGATATTGCTGCGTTGCCCCTTTTAATTGGGCCACCTGGTTAGCCAGTCGTTGATTGTCTTTTGTTAGCTTGTTAATACTACTAGAATTATTGCTAATTTGACTACTTTGTTGGTTATCAGTGGCGGCTTGATTAGCCATTCGCTGGTCATGGGCTCTCACACCCCACCATATACCAATAATAATGATTACTGCAATAATCAGCCATAGCCACCATTTACTATGCTTTGTTGAACCAGCAGGAGCATCTTTCCTTTCTTGTTCGCGCTGAGGCTGGACATTTAACATGATACTTATCTGGGTGCTCTGACCAGTGCGGTCCATCACACTAAGCATTACTGGGTATTCCCCTACTTGGTCAACGTCTACCTGCGTTAAGTTCATCACGACCTTATCCGTTAAATTCTGACCTTGATCATCGGTTGCATGAACACCTAAACGCTCCAACAAAACCGTCTGATCAATTGGCTGATTAAGCGGCCATATTAATGAATGCTGTTCGACAGTAAGTATTGGCTGACCCATAACTTTTCCTCCGTAACTACTAGTTTTATTTTAGTATAACGCAAAAGAGACCATGAAAATTGCTTTTCACCGTCTCTTAATTTATTATTTATTTTCCAATTTCCATGGGTCTTTGACAATAATTGTTTGAATCCGGTCAGCACCAACTGATACCGTTGCTAACGGTGATTCTGACAATTCACTTACCCGCTTTAAGTAATTTTGGGCATTGATTGGTAAATCTTCAAACCGCTTTGCACCAGTAATATCCTCGTCCCAGCCAGGAAGTTCTTCATATACTGGTTCGCACCGTTCAAGTTCCTTTAAACTTGCTGGATAATAATCAATCTGCTTGCCATCTAGCTTGTATGACGTACAAATCTTAACCGTCTTCAAGCCAGTCAATACATCAAGCAAGTTGAGACTAAGGCAACTAATTCCTGATACCCGTCGTGCATGACGCATTGCCACACTATCAAACCAGCCTACCCGCCGTGGTCGACCCGTTACCGTCCCGTATTCATGACCGGTTTCACGGATTTGGTCACCAATCTCATCAGTTAACTCTGTTGGGAACGGACCAGCACCAACACGAGTAGAATATGCTTTACAAATTCCAACAACCGTTTCAATCTTGTTAGGACCAACACCGACACCAGTACATACCCCACCAGCAATTGGGTTTGATGCCGTAACGTATGGATAGGTTCCTTGGTCGACATCCAGCATTACCCCTTGGGCACCTTCAAAAAGAACCTTTTTACCTTGGTCAAGGGCATCGTTAACAATTTGGGCCGTATCAGTAACATACTGTTTTAATTCTTGACCATATTCGTAATAACTCTCAAAAATGTCATCAAACTTAATTGGATCAACATGGTAAAGTTTGGTAAATAGCTCATTTTTCTCTGCCAAGTTCCGTTCGAGCTTTACCTTAAATGTGTCTTTTTCAAGCAAGTCACACATCCGAATACCAACCCGTGATACCTTATCCATGTAAGTTGGACCAATTCCATTTTTAGTGGTACCAACCTTGTGATCACCCTTCGCTTCTTCTTGACACTTATCAAGTAAGATGTGGTATGGGAAAGTAATGTGCGACCGACTTGAGATCCGTAGTCCAGAAATATCAATCCCGTTTTCTTGAAGGTAATGCAATTCTTTTAATAAGGCAGGCGGGTTAATAACAACACCATTACCAATTACCGCTAACTTATCCTTGGCAAAAATTCCTGATGGAACAAGGCGTAAAGCAAACTTCTTACCATCAAAGGCAATGGTATGACCAGCATTATTCCCACCTTGCGAACGAACAACAACGTCCGCTTCTTGGCTCAGGTAATCGGTCATCTTTCCCTTTCCTTCATCGCCCCATTGACTACCAACAATCACAACTGATGACATTTATTTTCACCTCATGTTTATTTTCTAAAATTAACGTTTTTACTTCGTTATTTTACCGAATTCGATTTCAATCGTCAATGTTTTTTCGAACTATTTTCTGAAACGCTTTGAAAAATGTACGCGATTTTGTTGACGCTCATATTATTTCAGTGCATAATAATTAACGGTAAATTTGATAAAAGGAGCAGTTTCAATGCAAACATTCGACTATGATGATATTCAACTAGTCCCTAATAAATGCGTAATCAAAAGTAGAAAAGAGGCCGATACCAGCATTAAATTTGGCCCGAACACATTCAAAATTCCAGTGGTCCCCGCCAACATGGAGAGCGTTATTGATGAAAAATTAGCCATCTGGTTAGCGCAAAACGGCTACTACTATGTAATGCACCGGTTTAAGCCACAAACACGAGCCGCATTCATCAAACAGATGCACGAACTTGGGTTATTTGCTTCTATTTCAGTTGGAATTAAGGATAGCGAGTATAAGTTCATTGATCAGCTAAAATCCGAACAATTGATTCCTGAATACATTACAATCGATGTAGCTCATGGTCATTCGGACTTTGTTATCAAAATGATTGAATATATCAAGGATAAGCTACCTAGTACTTTTGTCACAGCGGGTAATGTTGCAACTCCCGAAGCCGTTCGTGACCTAGAAAATGCTGGTGCGGATGCTACTAAAGTCGGCGTAGGTCCGGGTAAAGCATGTATCACTAAGTTAAAAACCGGTTTTGGAACTGGCGGTTGGCAACTTTCAGCGATCCGCTGGTGCGCCAAAGCTGCCCGAAAGCCAATCATTGCAGACGGTGGTATTCGGCACAATGGCGATATTGCCAAGTCTGTCCGTTTCGGCGCGTCAATGGTAATGATTGGCTCAATGCTTGCTGGTCACCTTGAATCCCCAGGACACGTAATTACGATTGATGGCAAACGCTACAAGCAATACTGGGGATCTGCATCAGAAGTTCAAAAGGGTGCTTACCGGAATGTCGAGGGTAAGCAAATGCTGGTACCATTCCGCGGCTCAATTAAAGACACGCTCATTGAAATGCAAGAAGACCTGCAATCATCTATTTCTTATGCTGGTGGACGCGACTTGGAAGCAATCCGTAAGGTTGATTATATGATCGTCAAAGACTCAATTATGAATGGCGACTATTAACCACTAAAGGCACCATATTATTGATATAAAAATGAATAGTACGGTACGCAAACAGGCATCTAAAGTCAGTAAACTCTAGATGCCTGTTTTTATTATGCTTGTGGTGACGTGATATCGGGAGGATATAGGCTAGTTTATCCTCCTAGCTACTGTTACGTCGCCACTTATATTCTTATTTACTTAGTTCTGCCTGCTTTTGTACAGCAGCTTGACCAAGAATATTCACATAGTTGAACGGACGATCAAAGTGTGGTTGGAAAAGCATATCAACAAATGCTAAGTAGTCAATCGTATGTTTATCTTGAATACACAATGAGACAATATTAGCGGATTGTGAGACATCATGCTTACTCATAAATTGACCACCAAGAATTTGACGAGTTTTTTTATCCCATACCAATGTCATTAGAACTGGGGTAGTCGTTGGCATAAACTCTGGACGATAATTATCCTCGACTGTTACAGATGCAGCATCAAATCCAGCTTCTTTAGCATTTTCGAGAGTTAATCCTGATGAAACCATCGTTGTTCCATACAAGTTAAGGCCAGAACTAGATTGTGTTCCCATATCCTTCATTGTATTGCCAAAGACATTGACTCCCACAATCGTTCCTTGGCGAATAGCATTGGTGGCAAGCGGAATATAGGCGTCTTTACCGGTTGGGTTATAGTGGACCGCCGTTGAATCACCTGCTGCATAAATATCCGGATCAGATGATTGCATGTATTCATTGGTAATGATTGCTCCATTATCATGCATCTTGACCTTTCCTTTTAAGAGGTCAGTGTTTGGACGGAAGCCAACACATAAAATCGCAATATCTGCCTCATAGCTTCCCTTATTAGTCTCAACAGTCACACCATTTTCATGATTCTTGAACCCGGTTACCCGTTGATCGAATGCGAAATGCGCACCATGTTCAACGAACTGTTGCTGAATTCGGTCAGTGTATTCCTTGTCAAAGTACTTGTGTAACATTCGTGGTGAACCATCAATTAAAGTTACATCTTTATTTTGGCGGGTGTAAGCTTCAACTAATTCAACACCAATGTAACCCCCACCAATTACTACGATTCGTTGCGCATCTTTTGCAACATTGAATAGTTCTTTAGCGTGGTGGTAGTTCTTACACAAATAAACATGCGGGCCATCTACACCCTCAATTGGTGGAATTACCGGCCATGAACCAGTTGTATCGACTAATTTATCATAGTGGTCCGTCTTTGTTTCACCGGTCACTAGGTCTGTAACAGTCACCGTCTTTGTCTGCGGGTCAATTTCTGTTACATTGTGCTGCATTTTAACATTAGCACCCATTTCAGCTAACTGCTTTGGACTCGAGTAGAACATTGCATCAGGATCACCAACATCCCCACTCAAATATACAGCAATCCCACATGATAAGAATGAAACATTATCATTCCGCTCATAAATCGTCACTTCTGCCTCTGGATGATTCTGTAAGATCTGGGTGGCCGTAATCGTCCCTGCATGTGTACAACCAACAATAATAACCTTCATCTTTTCCGCACCTCAAATCATGTTCTAATTTTCACAATTTATTATACATGGAATATTACTTTTATCAATATATAAAATCGGAATATAATTTATCAAGGTAAAATCAACTATCGCCTTTATTACAATTTTTAAATGTTAAATTCTATTAACACCAAGCTTTAAATAAATAGTTTGGAATAGCGGTAGATAAATAATCAATCAAAATTTTATCTAAAAAATTTTATTAATTATTGTAAAATTACTCATAACTCATAAAAAGGAGTCTTAATATGGAATCAACTTTTCAATTGCGGCGATCGATCATTGGCGCAATGCTTCTTGCACTTACAATTGTCCTAGGACGGTTCTTTCTTTTTCCAATTCCTTGGACTCATGGCAACGTCAATTTATGTGACGCGGGAGTGTTTATTGCTGCGATGCTTCTTGGTCCGGGAGCAGGAACTATTGTTGGCGGATTTGGCGGGATGTTTCTCGATCTTATTTCAGGCTTCCCGCAAGATGCCCTATTTTCTTTTGCAGCCCATGGTTTAGAAGGATTTATTAGCGGTTGGATATATAAGAAATATGGTGACACTGTTTGGGAGAAGTGGGTAGCGATTTTAACTGGAACAATCATTATGATTGCCGTTTACTTCATCTGCAATACTGTCATGTACCATGTAATTACTGGTTTCTTGAGTTTAGGTTCAAACTTTATTCAAGGAATGATTGGCGGCCTCGTTGCCCTAGTGATTATAAGACAACTCAAAAAACATAATTTAAGATAAACAAGAAGCTTCCACCATCGACTTAAAAGTCAACGACGGAAGCTTTTTACGGTTCAATCCCACTAGTTGTCGGAAGGATAATAATATAATTTAAGATTCTATTAGCATAACTCTGCTTACCGGCAAAATCTTTAATTGCGGCATTTAATTCACCCAAATTATCGGTAATAATCCCATCAGCGCGATTATAAATCATCTGCTTCATAATGCTATCATCATTGACGGTCCACGCATAAACTGGCTCGTGTTTCCAATGCGCCTGGTTTATAAAGTCTTGGTTTAACGTTGAGTATTCCATTGAGTAGCCATCCGCGGCCCCCTGGGGATTACCAAAATTATATGGCTGAATATAAAGGACCTTTAAGCGGGGATTGATTTTCTTTAGCCCAGTTACAACGCTATAATCAAGCGAATGCACTTGGTCATGATCCTTTATTATCCGTTTACCATAGCGACGGTTAAAGTTTTGCAACATTTCCTTAGAATCATGTGGGGTTGTTTTTATTTCGATCAATAGCTTTTGGTGATGCTTCTCTGCTGCCGCAAGATACTGGTCAAAACTAGCGATTTTAGCATGATGACCATTTTCGCAGACCGTTAATTTAGTTAATTGCTTTAGTGTTAGCTCATGTGGGGCTTTATTTATACCAGCAAGCTCTGTAAGATTTTCATCATGCATTACTACAAACTGATGGTCCTTCGTTTCGTGTAGGTCCATTTCAACATAGTCCGGTTTTAACTTAGTCGTTTTTTCCATTGCTGGGATCGTATTTTGTACACCATTTTCTTCCGCAACTCCTCGGTGAGAAATTGTTATCGGCCGCTGAACCCCATTTCCCATTAGATATAATGTATTGTTTACAATCGTTGCAAACCCAATAGCAATAAAAATTAAGGAAAACAAGGTAATTAGCTCCCGTGACGGGTGTATTTGCTGTCCTAACGACGAGTCAGTTGTTATTAATGGTTCTACCACAATCAATAAAATGATCGTTCCAGCCCATATTGCTAAAAACTCGCTTCCCATTTGTAACAACGACAAATTAATAACTGCTGTAATTAACGGAAATTTCCCGGGTAATAAATCTAACCCCAATTGCAAAAGATAGATAGCAATATAGAACACTCCCGTTACAATCCCCACTAACACTGTCGTCAAAATAAGCCGAATAAGTAACGATAACCACTTATAGTTTTTCGTCAATCGCCAGCTCTTCTTCATTGCTGGTAACAATTTTTCTTGTCGGTACGCCATTAATGGCATTGTCAGAATCAGTCGGAGTCCTAATACTGTGATCACAACGTAAAATAACACTAAGGCACTTACTAACCATCCATTTCGCGTTAGATAGTCCACAATAAATTGGGGAATTTGAATCTTCGCTAATAATGGCGTCCGAAAAATCACATCAGCAAAAGGGATTACCAGCAAGAAGTACCCGAATAATAGTACTAGTGAACCGAAGCTCAACAGGTGCCGTGTTTGCCACGTTCGCTGAAACAAATGGTGCCAGGTAAACTTAACCGTTCTAATCTCTTGCAGGCCGGTTAATATTAGCATAAATTCCCCGTAAATCAGCATTAACAAGCACAATAACTCTAATAGCAAACTAAAAACTACTACCGGGTGGTGCGTCAAAATGAGAACAACATTTTGATACGAAACAAACGGTATTTCTCCTGCTTGCAAAACAAAAGTAGTAATCCAGCGAAAAAAGGGAATTATTAAAAATTGATTGACCAGGTCTAATCCACCGAAAAGGATTAGGTACTCTAGCCAATTTTGCCTAAACTGTCGTGAGTATTGTCGTAAAGTAAGAACAATTGCTTTCATTTCAAGGCTCCTCAAATAAGTACTTATCAAAAGTATAACGTATCATAATAAAAAAAAGGAACCACAAAAGTCTTGCTCTTGTGCTTCCATTTTCCTTAAAAATCAACATTATCAGGATCAGCACATTGGCCACCTAGATTAGATAACAAGCTGATCTTCTTCATATCTTCATCTGCTAACTCAAAATCAAAAATATCTTGGTTTGCTAACATCCGATCCTTGTGAACCGATTTAGGTAATGGCAAAACACCCTGTTGGATAATCCACCGTAGGCATATTTGTGCGGGCGTCTTTTGATATTTATCGGCAATTTGAATAATCGTTGGGTTAGTCATTACCTTCGCTCCTTGCCCACCTAACGGAGCCCATGCTTCAACCAAAATATTATGAGCTTGCAAGTACTTTACTTCTTCCGTATGCGGCCAGCCGGGGTGAACCTCAATTTGGTCAACAGCAGGTGCTACTTTGGCAGTCTTCATTAATTCGACAATGTGATGAGGCATAAAATTACTTACCCCAATTGCCCTAATCTTACCATCATGATATAAGTCTTCCATTGCTCGCCATGTTTCCGCGTTGATTTTGGCAGCATCATCACCAAATTGCTTTCGGTTTGCTGGCCAGTGAATTAGGTAAAGATCAAGGTAATCCATTTGTAGCCGGTCAAGTGTGGCTTGAAAGGCCTTTTTAGTTTCATCATAGCCCCGATTAGTATTCCACAACTTGCTGGTAACAAAAAGATCTTGCCGGTCAATTCCAGAATCCTTAATTCCTTTACCAACTGCTTCCTCATTTTCGTAAACTGCTGCTGTATCGATATGCCGGTAACCAACTTCAATGGCATCCTTAACTGCTTTTTCAGCTACATCTGCTGGTGTCCTAAAAGTTCCATACCCAACGCACGGAATTTTTACACCGTTATTCAAATTCATTGTTGAGTTAATATTAGTTAATTCAAGCATTATATCCCTTCTTTCCCTCTTAATTATAACGCTTGATATTAAGTGTTTTCTCAATATTCTTAAACTTGCAGGCAATCAGACTAAGACAAAGAAAGATTTCCCTAAATAACACATAATAAATTGATAACCGTCAATTTACTATGCGCTATTCTTTTTTATAATCATGACATAAGGAGGTTCGACTAGTGATTAAAATTCAACAGTTTTTTTCGCAAAATAAAAGGGCAATTGTCCTCTTGACTACATTTCTCTTGCTAACTGCAGAGTTCTTCCACTTTGTTATGCCAATTCCGCTAGGCTACCAACTAATCATGGCAGCCGTAGGAATTATTGGGATCATTCCAATCTTGCTAACCGCAATTTCTTCACTCCAAATTAAGGCCATTTCGATTGATGTTTTGGTTACTATTGCAGTTATCGGGGCATTTATCATTGGTGAATTTAATGAAGCTGCCATTGTTACCTGGCTGTTTATGCTCGGTGAAGTTCTGGAAGAAATCACCCTAAGTAAAACACGGTCAGCTGTAAATGATTTAGCAAAGATTGCCCCACAAACTGCGCTAATAATTAATGAGAATAATGAAGTAACTGAAGAAGATGTCGATATGGTCGATCCCGGTGACCATATCTTGGTTAGGACCGGTAGTCAGGTTCCGGTAGACGGAAAAATTTTAACAGGCCGCGCAATCTTAAATGAGGCCACAATTACCGGTGAATCAAAGCTAGTTACTAAAACAGCTGGTGCGAAAGTCTTTGCCGGAACACTGCTTGAAAATGGAACAATTACGGTTGAAACCACGGCGGCTGGTGAAGAAACGACATTCGGGCGAATCGTTGAATTAGTCGAAGAAGCCCAGGATTCACAGACAAAGACCCAGCGCTTTATTGATAAATTTGCGCAGTACTATACACCAGCAATCTTAGTCATTGCAATTCTGGTCGGCCTAATTAGTCAAAACTTTAGATTAGCTATTACCGTTATGGTTCTTGGGTGTCCCGGCGCCCTAGTAATTGGCGTTCCCGCATCAACAGTTGCCGGAATTGGTAATGGCGCCCAACAAGGAATTTTATTTAAAGGATCCGACGTTATGGACCGGATGCGTCATGTTGACACAATCGCTTTTGATAAGACGGGAACCCTAACTGTCGGCCAACCAGCAGTAACAACGATTAGCGTCCTACAAGGAGATCGGCAAGAGATTATCAACGCTGCCGTTGCAATTGAAAAGCAATCAAGCCATCCCCTCGCGAAGGCAATCGCTAAGCTCAAAACAACTGTTGCCATGACACCCCATGAGATAGAAACGGTTAAAGGCAAGGGTGTTTGCGCAACAATAGGTAATCACCGGTACCTGATTGGTAATTTTGCCATGGTTCAAAATATCAACCTTCACTTACCACAATTGAAGGCCACGATAGAAAAATTGTCACGGCAGGGAAATTCTGTTGTTATTATTGCAAGCGATGACGGTTTGCAAATAGCGGTCATGGGCATTAAAGATCAGCTTCGTCCTAATGCTAAAGCTGTATTAACCCAACTGAAGTCACTTGGAATTAGCCAACTAGTAATGTTAACAGGAGATAATGAAGTAACTGCCAAAGAAATTGCAACTGACTTGCCATTAACCAAAGTAGTAGCAGGAATGTTACCAGGAGATAAGGCCCAGTTTATTAAAGAACAGCAAGAGCAAGGACGAAAAATTGCCTTTGTTGGTGACGGAATTAATGATAGTCCAGCCCTTTCGCAAGCTGATGTCGCAATCGCAATGGGGTCGGGAACAGATGTCGCAATGGACGTGTCAGACCTTGTCCTCGTTAAATCTAATCTCAAGAGTTTAGTCGCTGGATTTAAGCTTGCTAGAGCAACGATGAACAACATGAAGGAAAATATTATTATTTCACTTTTAACAGTTCTACTGCTTTTTGGCGGATTATTTGCCGGATATATCGAAATGGCTTCTGGAATGTTAATTCACGAATTAAGCATCCTATTAGTAATCCTGAATGCGATGCGATTAATCACTTTCTCAAGAAAAGTTGATCGTCATCAATTTAATTCACCCGAAGTGCCAGTAGAATAGAATCGAAAAGGCGGTGTTATAGATGGAAAAAGTAATGATGAAGTTGGGCGGTTTAACTTGCCCGTCATGTCTAACTAAAATTCAAAAAAGTGTTGAAAGTGCAGCCGGAACAAATGATGTTAAAGTTCTGTTTAATGCTGGAAAGGTCAAGTTTACCCTTGATGACCAGTTATCATCGGTTGACAACATCAAGGACGGAATTGAAAAAATCGGTTATGAAGTTAAGGCGGTTAAAACAAAGGAGATTAATAATGGATAGTCAAGAGTTATATGCCCAAGAACTTAAGCAAAGTGATATTGACCACCATACGCCTACTGCTGGTGCAATGACAGGTCATATTATTTCAAATCTTTTAATTCATACTCTCAAAATTTCACAGGCAAAACTTTTTGCAAAAGGGAATGCATCTCTATTTCTAGACCAATACGCACCAGTTTGGTTAAAATACGAGATAAACGAGTTTAGTGAATTAAATCGCCTGCTTACTAACAACGGGGAGGCAATTCCAACAACAACTGATCAGTTTAAGGAATTTGCAATGCTTGAAGAAGATGGTGCCAGTAAATATGAGCGTGGTGAAGATCAGCTTTTCGCCCTTATTAAGGATTTTGATACCCAAATTCTCTTTATTACTAAGGCAATCTCGCTAGCACAAAATGAGGGTCTACTCGAGCTTGCAGCCAACCTGACTACCCTTCTTAGCTGGATTAAGGAACAAATCGCAATCACTCAACGTTTCTTAGGGCACGACATTCGCGAAGGGCTGTATAATGAAGAAGATGACGACGACTTCTAGGAGGATCTGCTGATGGCTGAAGAATTATGCGTTCAATTAGTTCCATTATTTCAAAAATTAGATTTAGAAAAGCAACAACAAGTTGAACAATTAGTCCATCACCAGCATACCAAGATGCACGAATTAATCATTACTCCAGATAGTCAGAACCAATTAGTAATTATTGCCCATGGCTCTGTAAAAATGTATAGTCTGGATTCAAATGGTAACGAAAAAGTGGTCCGGGCACTAAGTAGTGGTGACTTTGTTGGCGAAACGTGGCTTTTAGGAATCAATAACCAAAATTACTTTATCGAAGCAGTTGAGGATAGTGATATCTGTATCATCAACCAAGCAGATTTCCTCGCACTTCTCAAAAATAGCCCGGAGATTACAGCCACTTTGCTTAAGGAACAGGCTGAACGAATCACTTCATTGCGAAAGCAAACCCAGCTCTTAAGCATTGTTAATATCAGTACACGAATTACTACTTACCTATCTCAATTACAGCAATCCCAGGGAAAAGCATCGATTGAATTACCATTTGCCTTAAAGGATGTTGCATCATATCTTGGTACAACCCCTGAAACATTAACACGAAAACTGAAATTATTAGAGAAGCAAGGGAAAATAGAATACCATCTCAGAAAAATTAAAATAAAAGATAAGTTATAACAAAAGAGTTCCAGCCGATACTGGAACTCTTTTGTTGTCTATACCTTCTGCTTGCTTTCCTTTAAAGTCACTAAAAACGCTAACTTTCCATCTGTATACTTTACCGCAATCTTACCATTAAACATCTTTACGATATACTGGGCCATCGACAAGCCAATTCCAAAGCCTGCTTTTTTCCCTTTTGTATGTGACTCATCAGCCCGGTAAAAACGATTGAAAAAGCGGTTATAATCTACATCTTTTCCCTCCGCATAACTATTAGCAACTTTAATAGTCACATTCTTACTGTGACTGGCCCGACCAACAGTAAAATCTACTTCACCATTAGGGTCACAATATTTATTTGCATTATCAAGGAGGATATTGAGTAATTCCTGTAGGTAATTTTCATCCCCGTTAACAAATAATTCCTTTTCAATTTGAACATTAAATTGTTTATCATCAGTTTTTACAACGCTCTTAAAACTCGTTGCTACCCTAGTTGCTACCTGACTAATATCAACCGGGACTAAGGTTAGTGTCGGTTGTTCCTGCATTCTCGCCAGCGATACTAGATTATTAATTAGCTTTGTCAACCGGCTAACTTGTTGTTTTGTACTTGTGGTCCATTCATTTTCCCCATTTAGGATTTCTTGCATTTCAGTATTAGCAGCGATTACGGTTAGTGGCGTCTTTAACTCATGACTGGCGTTAGTAATAAACTCTTTTTGTCGTTGTTCTGCTTGAATAATAGGTCGAATTGCCCGGCGTGAATATAGTACCAACACAATTGTGTATAACACTAATGTAACCAACCCGAGCATCAATCCTGTGTTCATTACTTCTCTTGATCTTGTCATTAAAATTGATTCGTCAAGAATGACAATCGTTTTTTCACCCTGGGACTTTTGCCATTGGTAAGCATAGGTAACCCCATGATAGTAAACCCTGCCATTATCTTCTTTATGCCGCAATATTCGGCGCGTTATTGCACGGGCATCTTGCGAAGTTACTGTTGTAATATGATCATCTTGAATTTCGTTAACTCTCCCCTGATTATCTGTTACAACAGTAAAGTAGCGATATTGGTGCAGACTTTCACGGGTAAATTGTTGGGGCTGATAATTTCCTACCTGAATGTTTCGCTGGGGGATCTGACCATCATTTTTCACTAAAATAGTCAATACGTTTTTAACTTCCTGGTGTGTTCGGTAAGTAGTCAGGGCACTAATACTTCCAATAATTGTTAAAATAACAAAAATCAATGCAGTCGTAGACAAAGCAATAAATTTATAACGAAACCGTTGAATCATTTCTACTCCTCCTAGTGAGCAATCATAAATGGTCCCTCTTTTTCACCTGTAATTACAACTTTTGATTGGATTGCATGTAATTTTTGACGTAGGTAGCAAATATTAATCCACAAATCCTCTTGGTCGGCCTGCTCTTCTTCATCCCACACATGGTTTAAAAGTTCATTTACAGGAAGCTCCTTATTAGCATTCAAAATAAAATACTGTAACAATCGGCTTTCCTTATTCGTCAAGCTAATTGAATTATGGCTTTGCAACGACTGATCATTACCATCAAGCGTCAGGTCACCAAATTCAATAATATCGGTCCCATAATCGTCATTACGGCGCTGCCGGGATCGTAACCGTGCTAATAATTCTTTGAGTGAAAACGGCTTAGTCAAGTAATCATCCGCGCCGGCATCTAGTCCAGTCACGCGGTCATCTTCTTCACCCATTGCCGTTAGCATCATAATGTATGTACGATTACCGGTTGCACGAATTTCTTTAAGTGCTTCCAGTCCCGTTTTTACTGGCATCATAATATCCATGATAATAACGTCATAAGCATTCTTTTGGGCAGCAGCAACGGCTTCTTGCCCGTTATTTACAACCTCAACTTGATAGCCGCTTGCTGTCATCGCTGTTGATAATACGTGGGCTAGTTGTTGTTCATCTTCAGCAATTAGGATCTTCATCAGCCTACTCCTCCTTATCTGCGGAATTGATCAACTGGCGAATTGTTTGCATCTGAACGTCACAAGATGCCAATTGATCAGCACAGCGTTTTAATTCACGCCCAATCCGCTCTGCATCAGTAATATTGTGTTTATATTTCATTTCATGTTCAAGACTTGCCCACGAATCCATTGCAATCGTTCGTAGTTGGATTTCAACATAAAAGCTTCCGGGTTTATTACCGTCAACATCACGATACGGTACAGTTTCATTGATAATTATATGATAGCTACGGTAACCATTAGGCTTCGCATTTGTTATATAATCCTTTTCCTTAATAATCTGACACCAATCAGCCTGTCGTAATTGGACTAAGCAACGTTCAATATCATCAATAAAGTTACATACAATCCGAATACCAACTGCATCACGGCATTTACGTAATGCTGATTCAGTCGTGACTGGATAACCCTTCCGCGTACATTTTTCTGCCATACTTTCCGGTGTCTTTACCCGTGCAATTAAATGTTCGTATAACTTAGGCTGGTTATTATCGACTACTTGTTGGTTTAGTCGCTTAATTCGTTCAGTTGTCAGCGATAGAATTTCTGGCAAAATCTGATCATATGGACCATAGATTGTCATCGCGTTTTCCTCCTTTAATTTGAATATTATAACAGGCGATCGTTCTTTAGAAAATGTGCCTTTATTCTTTCTTAAATTCCCTTATTCAGTTCGTAATAAACTAACGTCATTATTTACCTGCTTTTTTTGGATGGTGGTTTTGTAGAATTTTTGAATAAGCTCGCTTTCTGTAACTACCTTAACATGAAGCTGACCGCCTTCATGATCGGCATACTTAATAGTAACCGTTTGATTGCTATTTGCGCAAAAAAAGATCATCGGCGACGTTGATTTGTCCGTTGCTACTAGATAACTATAATTCTCAACACCATTGGGGACCGTATCGGCCGGCTTTACAATACCATAAACCAAGTTATCACTCCCTATTTCATACCAAAAAAGCCCGCCTAGATATTTCTAAGCGAGCCTTTCACTAGTTAATTACAAAACTAGAATTTATTAATTCATTTGCGCTTTAATAGCAGCCAAGGATACGTCACCAGTCTTATCAAACTTAACATCAGCATCCTTTAGATCAGCACCAAAGCCAATTGACAATTCACCAGCACGGTTAATTGATTCAATTCCGGCTTGGGCATCTTCAAGTCCAGCTACTTGGTCTGCTGGCAAGTCTAACAACTTAGCAGCTGCCAAGTAAATTTCTGGGTCTGGCTTACCGTGACTAAGGTCAGCAGGGTTAACGATCCCTTCAAAGTAGTCTGTTAATTGTAAGTACTTTAGAACCTTAGGCGCATTCTTGGAAGCCGATGCTAAAACAATGTGGTAGCCATTGTCTTTTAATTCATCCAAGAAGTCCTTCATCCCTGGCAAGATATCAGCAGGAGTCAATGTTTCAACGAGCTTAATGTAGTTGTCATTTTTCTCCGTTGCCAATGCAACCTTTTCTTCTTGAGTGTAGTCATTTTCATGACCGCCAGCCTTTAAGATCAGCTCCAATGAGTCCATCCGACTAACACCTTTTAAAGCGTCAGCTAATTCAGAGGTCCATTCAGTACCAACCTTATCAGCTAATTGGTGCCATGCTTGACCGTGAAAACGAGCCGTATCAGCAATAACACCATCAAGGTCAAATGCAAAACCCTTCAAATCTTCAAACTTCATCTCAAATGCCTCCAGTAATTACTTTAATTCAAGCTTCTTACCGTCAAGATCGATGGTAATTGGGTCACCAGATACTAAGTCGATCTTAGTACCGTGCTTATCAACCTTAACCTTCAAAATCCGACCACGGAACATTTGACGGAATTGGTATGAATCCCACTTCTTAGGAAGGAATGGTGCATAGTGTAATTCATCATTACGTACACGCATACCAGCAAATCCTTGAACAATATCAAGCCAACTACCAGTCATTGAAGTGATGTGTAATCCATCAGAAGTATCATTGTTGTAGTTATCAAGATCAAGACGTGCTGAACGTTCATATAATTCAACGGCCTTGTCTTCGTAACCAATATCAGCAGCGATAATTGAGTAAACTGAAGCAGAAAGACTTGATTCGTGAACAGTAAATTGTTCATAGAAGTCAAAGTTGTTCTTCTTTTGTTCCTTAGTAAAGTCATCGATGAAGTCCCAGAGACCTTGGATAACGTCACCTTGCTTTACGTATGGCGAACGTAAGATCCGATCCCATGACCAGTGTTGGTTAATTGGCAATTGATCACTTGGAATATCAGCAACTGGCTTAAGATCCTTGTCCATAAAGCCATCGTTTTCTGGGAAGATGTCACGATCCTTGTCGTATGGTAAGTACATGTTATCAACAATTGACTTCCATTGACGCTTTTCATCTTCAGAAACATTAAGCTTCTTAGCAACATCACTGTCTACTTCGTCTAAGATTTCTAGGGTGTACTTAAGTGTCCAACGACAAAGCAAGTTAGTGTACCAGTCGTTGTTTACGTTGTTATCGTATTCGTCAGGACCAGTTACTGCATGAAGCATGTACTTGTTCTTACGTTGTGAGTAATGAACCCGGTCAGCCCAGAAACGAGAAATTTCAGTAAGCACTTCTGCACCTTCATTAAGAACATATGACTTGTCGCCAGTGTACTTAGTGTAAAGGTAAATAGCAAAGGCAATGTCCCCGTTACGGTGAATTTCTTCAAAAGTAATTTCCCATTCGTTGTGACATTCAATACCATTGAAAGTAACCATTGGGAATAATGCACCCTTCAAGTGTTGTTCCTTAGCGTTAACAAAGGCACCATCTAGTTGCTTGTAACGGTACATTAATAAGTTACGGGCAACTTCTGGGTTGGCAACACCAAGGTAGACAGGAATACAGTAAGCTTCAGTATCCCAGTAAGTAGCACCACCGTACTTTTCACCAGTGAATCCCTTAGGACTGATGTTAAGACGGTAATCGTTACCGTAGTAAGTTGAGAATAATTGGAAGAGGTTGAACCGGATACCTTGTTGTGCTCCTTCATCACCTTCAATTTCAACATCAGACTTAACCCAACGGTCAGCCCATTCGTTAATGTGGGGATCAAGTAAGTCATCAAAGCTTTGAATATCAAGTTTTGCACTTAATTCGTCAAGGTTCTTTTCAATTTCTTCTTGGGTATCGTAATCGCGAGAAGTCATTACGATACTCCGCTTTTCAAAGTTTACTTCCTTACCAGCAGCAACTGTTCCGGCAAAAGTATTGTAAGCATGCTTTTCGTCCGTACCGTCACTAACATGGTCAAGGTTAGTCTTAGAAGTCGTCTTCATACCAACAATAAATTGTGGCGTACCGAAGTCGTTCTTCTTTGTCATAGAAGTCAATTCGGCATGTTCGCCATTAGCAGACTTACCTAAAACATTCCAGAATTGTTCGTCGTAGTTAGCGTCCTCGTTGTAAACATCCGCATCAATCATGCTGGTAATTTCAACCTTAGCATCATCGTTACCACGGTTCTTAATGTGAAGGCGTTGACCAACTAATTCCTTTTGGGTAGCACTTACGAAACGTTCAAAGTTAAAGTACATTTCAGTGCCACCAATTTCCACAGTAAATTCACGTTCGAGAACTCCACGCTTCATGTCAAGATCAAGCTTGAAGTCTTTAGGAGTTTGCTTAGCTAAATCTAGTTGTTCACCATTAACCTTAATGATTAACTTCATGAAGTTAACAGCATTGATCATCTTACCAAAGTACTTTGGATAACCAATCTTCCACCAACCAACACGAGTCTTGTCAGGGAACCAAACACCACCAAGGTATACACCTTCCATGTGGTCACCACTGTAACCTTCTTCAAAGAAGCCACGCATACCAAGGTTTTCGTTTGCTAAACTAGTCATTGATTCTTGCAAACGCTTATCTTGTGGGTCCCACTTGCGAGTGGCTACATGCCAAGGGGCAATATCAAATGTACGTTTCATGAGATTGTCAATTCCTTTCTTTAATACAGGTAAGTTGCGACCTACCAATATTCACAACTTACGTTACCTAAATTTTAAATAATTACAATCGTAGTAGTCAAATTATTCGGCGTATGTTTCCTTAATTGTACCAACTGAAAGGGCACCAAGAACTAACACAATACCAGCAACGATAAACATGTTAACTTGAGAGTGACCAAAGAGTGGGAACAATCCGAAACTAAGCACTGATGCAACGATTTGTGGCAAACAGATTGATCCGTTGAAAAGACCAAGGTAAGTACCCATGTGCTTACCAGACAATGCATTAGTAACAATTGTCAATGGGTAAGTGTTCATACCAGCCCAAGCAATTCCGACAAGAATGTATGAAACAATTAATGTCCATTGATCGTGAATAAAGAAGATTGAAATAAAGCCAATTGCACCAAGAAGTAAACTACCGGCGTAACCAAGCTTGTGGTACTTGTTAGGAACCTTAGCTAAGACGTATGACCAAACAACGGCAGCGATTGATTGAACAGCGGCTAACACACCGTACCAGTTACCAGCGTCTTGGTAACCTGCTGAAGTAGCATTAGTTGTGTTCCAAACGTTTTGGGCAATAGCACCGGCTGAATATGTCCAGAGGTATTGGAATGCGAACCAGCAGAAGAATTGGACAAGGGTAACCGTCCAGAATGCCTTTGGTGCGTGCTTTAAGAGTGTGAACCAGTTTCCACCCTCTTTATTATCTTCTTCAGAAATCCCATGATACTTGGCATATGTTGCAGGATCATATTCGTGAACCCGGAAAACAGTAAACAAACTAGTAATAACTAGTAAGGCAGCACCAACATAGAAAGCAACCTTAACTGAATCAGGAACAACACCCTTAGGAGCAATGTTCTTAACCCCAAACCAAGTGAAGAGGAATGGGAAGATGGCAGCTAAAACGGCACCAGTGTTTGATAAGAAACTTTGAATACCGTATGCGTAACTCTTCTGATCATCATTAACCATATCACCGACCATCATCTTAAATGGCTGCATAGCAACATTTGATGATAAATCAAGGAAGGCAACAGTAATCGCACCAAACCATAAGGCTGCAAGTGAACCATACCCAAAACCAAAACTACCAGAGTTTGGTAAAAGCAACATAACAATAACAGCAACAATCATTCCTAATAGAAGATATGGTAACCGGCGACCACCAAGTTTTGGTGCCCAAGTACGATCTGAGTAGTAACCAACGATTGGTTGAACAACTAACCCCATTAATGGCGGAAGGATGAAGAACCATCCTAAATTGTTAGGGTCGGCCCCAATAGTTTGGAAGATCCGACTCATTTGAGAACTCTGTAGAGTAAATGCTGTCTGAACACCAAGGAATCCAAAGTTGATCATCCAGATTGTACTCTTTGAAAGAGTAGGTAATCCAGCCCCAGCGGACTTTTCTTGACTCATTGCTAACAACTCCTTAACTTCTAAAAATACTTATAAGTATTGTAAGCGCTTAATACTATTTTGCAATATTAATAATATCAAATAAAAAAATATTGTGCAACCGTTTGCGCAATATTTTTTATAAACGTTTTCTTTTTTATAATATAAAGCAATGCTTAACTATTGATTCTACTTCGTTAGCTTAAATTTAAAAAGTAAGCCTGATCATACATTTTTGATTAGCACTGCTTCACCCATTCCGCCGCCAACACATAAGGAAGCAACTCCTAGATCATGATTATCATGTTTCATCTCATCGATCATCGTCACAATAATACGAGCTCCTGAACAGCCCACTGGATGACCTAACGCAAGCGCCCCACCCCATGGATTTAATGTTTCCGGATCAATATGAAGCAAATCCTGACATACAAGCGCCTGGGTCGCAAAAGCTTCATTGATTTCATAAGTTGCAACATCATCAACCGCTAACTGCTGATCTGTCAAAAGTTTTTTTATTGCATAGTAAGGTCCAAGGCCCATCAATGCAGGATCAAGGCCAACAATAGATGAAGCACACCATTCTGCTAACGGGGTTAATCCAAGGCGATCAACCGCACTCGCTGATGCAAGGACAAGGGCAGCCCCACCATCATTAATTCCTGAGGCGTTTCCAGCGGTAACACTTCCATCAGCTTTGAAAGACGGTTTAAGTTTACTCAAGGCCTCCAGCGATGTGTCTGGCCGTGGTGCTTCATCTGTATCAACTGTAATCGTTGCTCGTTTCTTTTTTACTTCTATCGGAACAATTTCTGGTTCAAAATAACCAGCTGTTTGTGCCTTTACCGCTCGCCGATGACTAATGAGGGCAAACTCATCTTGTTGTTGCCGTGTTATATGATACTTGTCATTAATATTTTCAGCAGTAATTCCCATCGGATAATTACCATAAACATCATTTAGTGCATCGCTTTGCATCGCATCAAGGAGAGTACCATTACCAAAACGATAACCGTTTCGCGCTTTAGGAAGGACATAAGGAGCTTGTGACATACTCTCCATTCCTCCGGCAACAATTACTTCCGCTTGGCCAGCCCGAATCAAACTCGCTGCTAGATCTACACTTGACATTCCTGAGGCACAAACATCATTAATTGTAATTGCTGGAACTTTTTCGCCTAATCCAGCAGCCATCGATGCCTGTCGGGCGGGATTTTGCCCCGTTCCTGCTTGAATGACATTTCCCATCAATACTTGGTCAATATCGTCTCCGGTTAACGCAGCCTTTTCAACAGCGGCTTTAATTGCAATTGCTCCTAATTCTACTGCTGATTTTGATGCTAACTGCCCATTAAACTTACCAATTGGTGTCCGCTGAGCAGCGACAATATAAACCTTCTCCATTAACGATTCCCTCCATTACAAAATAGGAGAGGACCCGGATATTTGCTTCCCTGGTCCTACCTAAAAATTAACCATTAATTTTAAAATCAACAATCCGATATCTTTCTTGCGGGTGAAAAAGTAATTCAACCGCTTGCTGACCTAATTTTCGTGGTTGCAGGTCAACTTTATCTTCCTGATTAATTAGCATCCCCATCAAGCGACTATTATTAAAACAAATCGTGGGTAAATTAAATTTTTGGAGTTGCCTTACTAATCGTACCAGCAACAGATCATCAGCACAAACAATCGAATCTACTTGAGGATGCTGGGTAATAAACTCTGTAATCGTTGTCCCATCAACCATAAACCGCCAAGTCAGCGGCGTAACGTGACGATTGGCCATGCTCTGTTGGTAACCATGATTTCGATCTTGCTCATAAACCCAACTACTAGCCGACTGTAGAAATGCTGGACATTCTACATGATGATGCTCCATTAAGTAATCAGTCGCGGCTTTCCCGGCAGCAACATTATCATTATCAACAAACCGGTCTTGGTGATGGTCAGGATGCCCGATAACAACAAAGTTTAAACCTTGTTCCCGCAAATAGTTCGTAACCGGGTCATCTTTTTCAGTATAAAACACCAAAAAATTATGAACCTTCGACTGCTCAACCATTGACTTAACGCTTTGAAGCAAATCGGCCGCAGTTGGCGCGATGGCTACAACCATTTCGTAATGAATTGGTTTTAAAGCGACACTGATTCCCCGCATCAAATCGATATGAAACGGGTTGGCCGGTGCAGTATCCTGTGTTACAGGAAAGACGATCCCGACCATGTTTGATTCCCCACGAGTAAGATTTTGCGCATTATAGTTTGGTTGATAGCCCAACTGTTCTGCAATTTTTTCTATTCGTTGACGTGTTTTATCACTAATTCGCGGATTATGATTCAGCGCCCGCGAGGCAGTTGAAACCGAAACCCCCGCTTGCTGTGCAATATCCTTAATGGTTGCCAACTAATCACCTTCTTTTGTAAATAACACAAACTCACCTAATTCTAACAGGTAGAGACCCATTTGGACAACCGGAACCCCTTCCATTATATTAAGAGCCTCTTTATATAGCTCAAGCTGACCGCGATAACGGTCTTTTATTCGTGCTAAGTCAAATTCTTGGTAATTAGTATTAATATGGTCAGTCTTATAATCGACAAGGATGATGCCCTTGTCTGTCTTTAGATAACCATCGATAATTCCGTGAATCAATATTCGTTCATCGTCACTAGCGTTTACTCCTTTGAATAACTCATGACCATTCATAATCATTGAAAATGGAACTTCACGATGATAGGCGGTTGGATGTTTTATTATCTCTTTTCCCACTGAAGTACGATAAAAGCCTACGATTCCCTGCCGGTTTATCTGTCCTGCGACTTGAGGATTAATCAATCTTTCAGCAACTAACTGTTGAATTTTGCTATCAACCTGTTGAATATCGGGCATTCCCTCCTCCAATGATAATTTTTGGAAAACAAGGTGGGTTGCCGTTCCAATATCCGTTGGCGCTGGCTGACTATTATCCTGCTGAATAAATGGCGGTACATCAAACTTGTTATTTAAGTACATCCCCTGCGTCTTAATCTTGCGCTGCTGGTCATAATCCCACCGCGCCATATCACGCGTGTCGGGATCTTCAAAGACCCGCTTAACGTCTGTAACAGACTGGTAAGCTGTCGTCTGGGTTGCCACAATATTGGGATAACGATAGCGGATAATCTTAGCAATTTTCTCACGAGATGCATCATCAACCGGAATATTATTGGTTGCAACTGTGTCTTCACTGGCATCCTGACCAATTGTAGCTAATCCATCGGTTACTTTCGTGAACGTATATGTCTTAGCAATAAAGTCCGGAATTGTATTTAGGATCGTCGTTTTGGAACCTGCAAGGGCACTCTCCTCTAAGGTGACATCACCGGCACTTAGTTGCTTTGCGTTAAATTCGGGGTAACGAGCTAATGCCAACCCAATCCAATCCATAAAAGAATTTGCACTAATTCGTGGTTGGGGGCCTATTAATAGGTGGTTACTCTGAAATGCCTTTTGCCACCGTTGCCACGATCCCGTGAGACTTTGCGTGCGCATTTCTTCGTTAAATGACCCCGTAATTACCAAACGTTGCTCAGCACGTGTAAGCGCAACATAAAGTACCCGCAGATCTTCAGCACGCTCACCTCGTTGAACTTCTTCAATTACCGCTTGCCGTTGGGGAGTATCATACACTACCCGCTCTTTATCCATATAACGGATACCAACACCAGCCATCGCATCAACAACGGCATTTTCACGTGCGGCACCCTTATTAAATCCATGGGTCGCATCGATTAGAAAAACAACCGGGAACTGTAATCCCTTGCTACCATGAATCGTCATAACATTAACCGTATTAGCAGTTAATTGTGTTGGCGCTACCCCTAAGTCTTTATCATGTTCCTGCATTTTTTCAATAAACCGAATGAATTGATATAACCCCTTAAAGCTGCTCTGTTCATATGTGTGAGCTCGTTGGTATAACGCGTGCAGATTCGCTTGCCGCTGGTGTCCCCCTGGCATTGCACCCACATAATCCAGATAGCCGGTTTGATCATAAATTTGCCAAATTAAATCAACAAGGGTCTGCTGTTGAGCAGTCTGCCGAAATGTCTTTAGCATCTCCAAAAAATGGGTTATTTTTTCATAAAGTTGTGTAGCTTGTTCTGCAGTAAAAAGCGACTGGTGATGGAGTGTCTTTTGGTCATAATTACGGACAAACGACTGCAGGGCAGTATAGTAATCAGCCGACCGATTTTGTAACCTAATAAATGCCAATTCTTGGTTGGTTAAGCCTACTATTGGCGACCTTAAAACTGCCGCTAATGGAATATCCTGTTGGGGATTATCAATCAGTTTAAGGATTGCCATCATTACCCGGACTTCAGTTGCCTGGAAATAACTCTCAACGTCATGAACAGTTAGCGGAATGTTAAGTTTGTTAAACTCCTCCATCAGAGTGTTATTGATCGCCTTTGTTCGTTCAAGTAATACAATATCTCCATACTGAATTGGATGCATCTGACCATCATCAGGATGAAAAATCATTTCTTGACCTTCAACCATTTGCTTAATCCGCATCCCAATCATCCGAAATTCGCCGGCAAGCTTATCATCTTCATGATCCACGTCCTGCTTATCATTACTTGTTGCATTGGCATCATATAATAACACTTCTGTCGGTTTTGCATGATTATCCTTGTTATCCTCATAGTATGTTGCAGCATACTTTAAGTGCGCATCTTCATCATAATCGATCTCCCCGACCTCTTTATCCATTAACTGTTCAAATAAGGTGTTAGTAAAACTTGTCACGTTGGTCATCGAACGGAAATTTTCACCTAGAACAATTGCCTCGCCATTTTCGCCATTACGATAATCCTGATATTTCCCGAGAAATAATGTTGGGTCTGCTTCACGGAAACGATAGATTGACTGCTTCACATCACCAACCATAAATAGATTTTTACGATCAGGCGATGTTAACTTCATCAAGATACTTTCCTGCAGGCGGTTTGTATCTTGATATTCGTCAATCATAATTTCTTGGTAGTGCTTCTGCAGGTCTTGCACGAGCGCCTGCCAATTTGGCTGGTCAGCAGGGGGCGTTAAAATTGCATAGGCATAGTGTTCAAGGTCACTAAACTCTAAAACATGTCGATTTATTTTTGTCTGTTGGTATTGTTGACAAAATTTAATCGTGACTACACTCAACTCTTTTAATAGTTCTTGAGCATGGGTTGAAATTGTGCGGAATTGTTTTTCTGAATAAGTAAAGAAGTGTTCGACTAATTGGTCAAATTGTTTTTTGATTCCCGTTCGTGTCTTGCCGATGGACTTATACGTTTCTTCTGCTAAATCATCATCCTTGGGCTTGCCACTTAGCCGGGCAAATTTAGCATTCACAAATAAATCCCTAACCATATCCCATGTTGGCGGTTGAAGTAAATCTAAAATATCCTGCATCATTTGGCGATCTTTTTGTAATGAGGTAACCGTTTTTTCATCTAAACCACTGGCATCAGCTTTTTCTATTAATTCAACAAAGGCATCTCGCAATCTAGTAACATTAGTTAATACTTTTTCTTTAACTGCTTCTGTATCCTTAACTATTCCCAATGAGTCACTTACAGTTTGTTCCCATTGCTTTTTCAAACCGTTTCGCTGTTTTTGAATATTCTTAAATACGTCGATCCGCGGGTCATCCGCTGCTGGCCGTCCACGAAAACTGCCAAACTTTTGCTGCGCCATTATTTGACAAACATTTTCCATTTTTATTCCCGACAAAGCTGATGATAACTGACTAATTACTTCTTGGTCGGTTTTAAGAATTTCTTCTGTTTTATCCAATCCATTATCTGCTGCCCGCATCGCCAGTTCACGGTAATCTTGAACAAATTGCTGTAGTTTTTCTATCACTAGTGGTTTTAATTGGTCCTGATAAAATGCTGACTGTAAAATTTCACCATCACCAAGGTCATAATTATCAGGTAACTTTTGTAACCACCCTTCAGGATCAGGTTGCGCATTTGCAATGTCATATAGCCGTAAAACCAGGTCATCCAGCCCCTGGTCATCACGATCATTGGAGAAATTGAGAACCAGCTCACCAAACGAAGCTCTTCCTGCTACTTTCTCTGTTGATGTTCTATATAATTGCTCGCTAACTTCATGCCAAACATCTTCTTGTAATAATAATCGTTCCGTATCGTCAGTTAGAAGACGGAATTGCGGATCAAGGTCAATTAGATAATAGTACCGTTTTATTAATTTTAAGCAGAAAGCATGAATTGTACTAATATCAGCAGCTGCTAGTCGATTTATTTGGCTTCCCATTCGATCGCGCAATGCTTTTGGCTTAGTCGAGTCTTGCACTATTTTTTGCAAAGCTGTCCTAATCTTGTCGCGCATATTTTTTGCCGCCGCGTCTGTAAAAGTTACAAGAAGCATGCGATCGATACTCTGACCTTCTTTAATCAGTTCGATCGTGCGGTTAACCAATACCGCAGTCTTACCTGAACCTGCCGAAGCTGACACAAGAATATTCGTATTGCGATCACTAATTGCTTTGTGTTGCGCAGGTGTTGGTTTAAATCCTGCCATTAATCTTCGTCCTCCTCACCTTCTCGGCTTACGTTTTCAAATGCCTCTTTCGCTAAATTAGGATTAAGGTCTCGGTAATTTTGTTGGTCTAACATATTATCAAACTGAAATACATCCAAAAAGTCACTAAAATCAAGCCCCGTTCGCCGACTAGTCCCATTAAGCAAGCGATACGGATTCAACTTTAGCTCTCCGCTTAATATTTGATTACCAGCGTTAATTACAAGGCTTTTATTCATTTCTTGTAACCACTCCAATTGCTGCGGTGTTACTAATAGTGCTTCTTTATTTGCCTTAATTTTGCCATTTTTAAATTCTTTAAGCGGATATAAGAATGCCTGCTTATCAAGACTCTTATCTAGTTCGCGGAGTAATTTAGGATCATTAAGCAGAATTCCCTTATATTGGTGTTCTTTTAGCTTTAGGTTGTCCAATGAGTCCTTTTTTAGCTGGGCAGCTTTGACCGTTGGGTTATTTAAGCGAAGATATAGCGCACCAGCCAGTTGCGGATTATTTGTACCAAATTCTCCTAAGTTTGCTTGAAGGCCATTTAGATAGGTCAACAGTTGCAGTGAAATCCCATAATAGGCAGATGTAAGGTCAAAGAGGTGGTTACTAGACTTGTAGTCCACAACTGTTAAGAAGTCTTGATTATCCCGTTTAAAGTTATCAATACGGTCGATACGTCCCCGAAGATAGATATGGTGGCGATCTTTTAATGGATAGTCAAGTGATCCCAAATCATTAGGTTGCCGACTCCCAATCCGCCCAAATTGCACTTCTGTCTTTAGCGGTTGAGAACCTGTATATTCAGCTTGACGACAAAGCGTGATCAGCATTGTTTTTACAATTGACGTCAACTGTTGATATTGAAATTGTGCTTGTGCTGATGAATTAATTAACCGTAGGAGCATCGGTTGATTTTCTTGCGCTGTAACTAATGCATGATCGATTAGTTGGTCGCGTTGAAGCTGGTTGTTTGCTTTTGCTAAGGCCGCAAAAGAGAGACCTGTCTTTCGAACTGCTGTAACAAAGCTTTCCATTGCTTTATGGAAAAATGTTCCAATCCGATCAGTTGACAATGTCAGTTCATCACGCTTCTGTAGGCGTAATCCATATTTAAGGAAATACTCGTACTGATTAATATAGAAGTCTTGAAGCTGGGAAATAGAAGCATACAAGACACGTCCCTCATTTTTATCAGGAGCAGTTCGTAAGTAGAGGGCCTGGGCTAATTTATTTCCCAGGGAATCAACTTTATTTTGATAATGGAAGCCTGCTGCGACCAATGCTAACCGCTGTCCTAACGCTATTCCTTCTGCCTGCAATCGTAAATCAGGGCTTGCTTGCCACTGTTTTGCTGTCTTAACCAATATCTCAACTACATCTTGCCAGCCGATCGGCAGTACTGGTTGACGGTCAATTCCTACACCCTGATCGTCACGAACTTGGCGACCTACCTCAACTAACCGGTTTATCGTTGCAAACGGCGCACTAACAAACGCACTCGCATGTTCCTGCCCTTCCTTGCTTGTGACAAGTGGATACTCGTGACATGGTTGAGCAAAATAATGTGCCATATCTCGCATATATGGAGAGAGCCCTAATTCTTTATCATCACTGTCAGTACGTGGGGCGGAAAAGATTAATCGCTCTTTGGCATTCATAAAGCCGGTGTAATGAACAAAAGGCTCATCAATTAATTGGTCAATTGCTGTCCCTGGCAAGTACTGAAAATCCTGGTCAAGATAGGCACTCAGAATATCCTTATCCTGATCTGTCAGCAAACTCTCGCTTTCCTGCATTTCGGGCATCACATCATCCGTTGCCCCAATCATAAAGACTATTTTGCGACTTTGACTCTGGACAATCCCCGTTTCTGAAATAACAACCTGGTCAAGTGTTGCTGGAATTTGCGAGTATTGTGCAGCAGCGAATCCAGCCTGTAATAATTCGCTAAACATTAACGCACTATTATTATCGTCACGAATTTCTTGTTGACCAAGAATTTCAACGTATTCTTGAAGGATTTGACAGAACGTTGTCCAGACCTGCTGTGGCTGGCGAGCTAAGTCAAGGTTACGGTTACTTTGATACTGTTGCCAAGCATATAAACGCTCTGTAACGCCACTCTCTGACAAAAACTGATAGAGTGTAGTAGCAAGGTCTTTACCTGTTTGTGCTTGCTTAAGCTGCTCGAAAAACGGCATTATTTTTCGTGCTACATAGTTTTTAACCAATGCCAATTGATCATTTAATTTTTTCAGGCGGGACTGCGCGTACTTAGGATTATCGAGTTCGGTTCCTGGTGCCTGCCATAATTGCTTAATCTTTTCTTGATCGCTTGTGATCCACGCATTTTTGCCTTCAATTGCTTGTTTTAGACACCAGTTTTCAGTTGTAAAAACAGCCGCTTGAAACTGATTGATACTCATTAAATCACCAGTACTACTACGCGGAACAAGTAACCACGTCTTTAGGAGCTGGATAATATCTGCCGTCCGGTAGCCACGTTGCGGAATTTCAATCAAGGTTGTTAAAAGAGTCACTAAAGGATGATTATCCATCTGTCGTTCATGATCGTTAAAGATTGGAATCTTATGTGCTGCAAATACAGAATCAATCATTGTCTGATAACCAGCAAGATGCCGACTTAAAATCAAGAAATCGCGGTAACGATACTTTCCACTAGCTACTAATTGATGAATCTGCGTTGCAATATTGTTTAGCTCTGTCATCCGATTTGTCGTCAACATAAATTGCAAGTCTTGTGGATGAATAAGTTCTTGTTGATCATTTGGACTAATTGGCTCACGGGCATAACGCTTAAAGTAAGTATCTACTTGCTGAAGAGTAGGACTTACACGTGGATTGGTGGCAAATGTAACATTATTAAGAACCTTTACATCTTGCGGATGCGCCTGGGCAAACTTCCATAAGCGATGAAATTGCATTGCTGATGAATAAAAGAGGTCATTTTTCGGCGGAAGCTCACTTGGACTAGGGTGATTTTGATCTGGATAACCACGATCCAATGTCAGGGAAATCGTAGTCGAAGCAGCATTAGTAATCAATGCATCAACCACCTGCTGTTCATTTGCCGTAAATTTAGCAAAACGGTCAATAAAAAAATGCATCTTTGTCGTTGCTGGAGACTTTCGCAGATAGGCGACTAATTGCTGATATAGTTCGCTATTGCCTAAGAAACGATCTTTTAACCGGTCTTCATAGACATGATATATTATTTCTACATCATGCATTTTAGCAAGCCATGCTTGATTTACCGCCGGATCGCTTGCTGATTTCACCCGGGAAATAATCGCGGTTAGGTCATCAGCTGTGATGTTGGCGCTCTTTAATTCTTCTAGTTGAGCGGTCATTTTTTGAATAAATCCGGGCTGTCTAACCTCGCTCGCATATAAGCGTAAATCATTTACCTGTTCTTGAACCACCTGTGACGTCAGCATCGCCATCCCAATTTTGGAAATCCGCGGTGTCTGAAATGCAGCTGTATCGCGTAATAGGTACCACGCCAGACGACTAAATGACAAAACCTGAACACGTGAGGACGCAAAACGATCCGTTCCAGTTAATCCTTGCCGTTTACGGAGACCTGCCAAAACATTAATTTCAGTTTCAAACTTAATGTGGTTAGGAACTAAATAATAAAAAGTATCCTCAAGCGGCGCCGTCTTTATCTGGTCTGCTAATTGGTCGACTAATACCTGTTCATGATCCATCGCTGCTGTTCCCAAGACAAAACCCAGTGTTCCCATATGCTTAAACCCTTTCTATCCGTAATAATTGCTTTTATTATTCTATCATAAAACGAACGTATATTCTCCTTTAAAATAATAAATGGATTCCGGCGTTTTTTATCCGCAATCCACTATAAAATCGGTGACAGCAAACGAGATGCTGTCTGTTTAAACCGTAGCCACCAAGATTGATCAGCAAACATTTGCGGCGTTATCACCCGCGAATTTCTAATATCATTTACAAATATCTTTTCTAGATCATCGACCGTGGTCTGGCTATATATAAAAGCATTAATTTCGAAATTTAACTTAAAACTACGAAAATCAAGGTTAGCTGACCCCACAGAAGCCATCCGTCCATCGATCATCATTGTCTTTGAATGAAGAAATCCTTTTTCGTAGTAATAAATAGTAACGCCGTGATTAGCAAGATCCCGAGCATAGTATTGCGTTGCCCGATAAACAAACGCGTGATCAGGCATGGATGGGATCATAATTCGGACATCTATGCCTGAATGGGCTGCTACCCGCAAAGCGTCGAGAATACTATCGTCAGGAATCAGGTAAGGTGTTTGAATCCAAATATGATCT
Organism: Limosilactobacillus rudii; assembly: GCF_014145455.1. GTDB lineage: Bacteria > Bacillota > Bacilli > Lactobacillales > Lactobacillaceae > Limosilactobacillus > Limosilactobacillus rudii. Next base: position 89,657 of record NZ_JACIVB010000017.1, read on the forward strand.
TGCGCTGCGTTAATTAAGCGTAAATATCCCATTTTTATCTTTTCTAATGGCGCTTCTGGACCACTTGAAACGGTTTGTAACGCTACGTTACCCCGTACCCTGACTGGCTGAAAATACGGATGGTAGTGAAAAATTTTATCAGCTTGCTTTTTCATCGATGCATTCCAATCGCCAATAAAGCGTCGTTGTAAACTATACACTCCGCCACCTACAATGCGAAGGTGGGTATCACGCCACGGTCCAAATTTAGGCAACCGTCCAAGATACTGATCCCCGATATTAAAGCCACCAACATAACCAATTTCACCATCAATTACTACTATTTTTCGGTGATCACGATAGTTTATTCGAAAGTCAAAAAAATTACTTCGTGCCATTAAGAATGGCGCTGCATATCCGCCTACTTCACGTAAATGATCATAGAAACTAGGACGAACGCCCATTGACCCCCATGAATCATACAGCACCCGGACTTCGACTCCTTCTGCAGCTTTTTGTTCTAATAATGTCCGTAATTCATTGCCAATTTTGTCATTATAAATCGTATAAAATTCAATATGGATACTTCTTTTGGCTGCCGCAATATCATTGAACATTTTTTTGAATAAAGCGTTACCTTCTGTAAAAATATCCACATTATTGTGACGGGTTAAGAATGAATCATCAATACTCTGGAAGAGCATAATTGTTCGCCGATAAACCTGAACTGTTTGGTCCTTAGGTTTAGGCATATTAATAAATTGTAGCTTTTGTTCTTCGAGCGCCTGCTTTAACTTAAGACGTGTCTGTGACTTAATCAGTTCTAATCGCTTATGGGGCAATTTACGACCAAAAAAAGCATATAAAATAAAACCAAACACCGGAATTAAAGTTAAAACCAAAAGCCAAGCCCACGTTGCAGCTATATCCCGTTTCTCACGAAAAACCGTAAAAATAGCGGCAATTTCATTAACGAAGATAACCAGTAGCAAAATCCATCGAATAATCGTCCATGTTAATGCCATTGCTTACCCTCCCTTAAATTACTGATTTTCATTCTAACGCAATTAAGCTTTTTCTGAAATACCATTATTACTAATTTCTCTTATGGCTGAACTACAAGGATTGCTTTACAATAGAGTTATTACTTAAAGGAGGCTAATTAGAAATGGCCGAAGTATACTTACGCCGATCACAGACACAAGATTTAGATGCAATTATGAAGATTATCGACAACGCAAAAGCACTACTTAAAAAGAACGGTAGTCCCCAATGGCAAAATGGCTATCCTAATCGGGAAACATTCGCCAAGGATATTGCAACCCAAACTAACTGGGTGCTAATAAACGATGGGCAAATTTACGCAACTGCTACTCTTCAACTAACTCCTGAGCCGACTTACCGTGTGATTACCCATGGTCAATGGAATCAGCCAAATGCCCCATATGCTACTATTCATCGTGTTGCAATCAGTATTGAGCATCAAGGACAAGGATTAAGTAAAATACTATTTTCTAATTTATTAACTGTTGGCCAAATGCAAGGAATTAAAAATTTCCGCATTGATACACACCGGAGCAATAAAGCCATGCAACACATTGCTGAAAGTTTTAATTTTCGTAAACGGGGGATTATTCAAGTTAATGAAAAAAATGATCCCGAACGGATTGCGTATGAACTAAACTTAGGTAGCCACCATCAATTTACTCATATTAACAATGATTTTATGCAACCATTAATTGATAACCTATAAAAAAAGAGATTGGAAAATTTCCAATCTCTTTTTTTATATCATTTAATCGATTCGGATTAGTTGTGGCGCTTCTTTGAGCTGTAAGTAATACCAATAGTACCAAGCAATGCAGTGGCAGCTAAAGCAACAATTGACATAGAAGATTGATTTACCTTTTGTGATGATTCATTCTTCTTTGTAGGTGATTGTTTCTTTGCAACAGTTACATCAGCCTTTGTAGCTGACTTCTTACTGTCATCCGCCTTAGTGGCTTTGTTAGCGGTGGCAGTAGCAGCAACAGCAGATGTCTGATTTACTACTGGTGCTTGTTGTAAGGTGTTAGTTGCAACACTATTGTTGCCAGCTACCCGGTTCATTGCTGCGGTTGCAACAACTGGAGCAGCAGTAACTGGTGTTTGAGTTGCCGTTTGAACAATTGATGGTGTTGAAACGGTTTGAACATGACCAGTTGTAGCAGCTTGTGGACGACTAGCAACTGGGAATGTAACAGCAGTGGCATTGTTAGTAGTAGTTTGTTTTTGAGTTGGAAGTACTACTGTATTATTGCCAAGTTGAACTTTATTAGCATTCTTAGCAGCATCGCGCTTTTGAATTGCAGCTAATTGAACATTAAATTGATTTTCAAGTTTAGCATATGCGGCCTTATTAGCAGCCTTCAATTCAGCAAGAACTTCGTCACCATGAGCAACAACGGCTTGATGTTGAGCTTGTAATTGTTGAATTTGTGGTTCAACACTTGGTACTAATTCAGCAATCTTAGCATTAAGTTTAGTATTTTCACTTGTCTTAATGTCTGCAATTTTAGCATCACGATTAGCAGCAAACTTTTGAGCAGCTACTTGGTCAGCCTTAACTAAGTTTTGGTAAGCTTCATCTAATTGTGCTTTGTAAGCTTGAAGATCAACTAAATTGTTACTCTTAAGGGCAGCATCTCGAACACTGGCAGCCTTAGCAACAGCATTGTTATAGTTTGCCTTTACTTGTGCCTTAGCATCATTATATTGTTGAGTAAGCTTATTTAAGCTAGCTTGATGATCATTAGCTAATGCTGTAAGAGCTTGTTGGGCTTGAGCTTTTGCATTAGTTACATTTTGCCGTGCAGTGGCAGTAGCCTTTTGAACATCAGCAGCTGTTGGCGTTACCGTGTTGTGGGTCTTTTCAGTTGTTGTGTAGTGTTGAGCGCTCTTAATTGCGTTAGTTTGTGCATCAACTGTTGAGTTTCCCCAAACATTGCGGCTTTGAAGATCCTTAGTCCAGTTAACATTGTGGGCAATGTTGAAGCCAGCGTGGTCAAATGTTACGGCGTACGAAGGATTTGTCTGATCAGCAATACCTGAAGTTTCCTTAGTAACCATTGCATTAGTTAACTTTTGGAAGCCAATACCAACAAGGTGTGCGTCAGCCCGAAGAAGGTTCTTAGCATGTCCACCGATATGGGTAGGGTTTACTAATTCACCATAGTACATACCCTGCATTGAGTTATAAAGGTTAACAGCATAGTTAAGAAGAGTTGGGTTAGCAGCTTGCATAGTAGTAAGGTTTTCATTAGTAATATTGTAAATTTCCTTACCCGCAAATTTATTTGTTATACTATTTTCGATGTTCTTAGTGGCATTGCCAATGTAAGCACCATAAGTAGCATTATTAGGCATTCCGCTATCAGTGATAGTGTGGCTATTGTTATCAACATTGTACTTAGCCCGACTAGCAGCCACTTGGTCGGCAATACTATCAGAAATATTAGTATTTACCAAGTCAGTCGGTGCAACGTTAGCAAAGCCATTTTGGTTATTAACCGCATTGTAAAATTCACGATAGTTATTAAATACATTATTACGGAAACCATTTTCCCATGAAAGTGCTAATGCTCGTAATACCTGAATCTGTGCAGCGGATAATCCACTTGCAGAAACTTTTTCAGAATGATCATTCTTAGCATCATAGTTTAATAATCCCGGTTGAAAATCTAATGGTAGTTCATTAATACTATGTGGTGTAGAATCTTCTGCTTTATTATTAATTACTGAAGCGTCAGGATATTCGCCATAGTAAGTGTTAGCAAATTCTTTATGCGTATAAGCTGAAACTGGAATAGTAGTGTTGTAATAACCTGGCACCTCTAATCTAATTCCAGCCTTTTGAACATAGTCATCAACTTTAATGTCAGATTGTGATTTGGCAACCCGACCTTCCTTAGCTACTTCTTGGGTTCCTTCTACTACATATGGCTTTTTAGCATTGGCCGTAGCAGTAGCAAGAGCAGTCTCAGCAACCTTTATATTAGATGCATTAGTTGCTTGTTGTGCATTAACCTTACCTTGGTAAGCGTCATTTTCCTTAGCAACAGCTGCATTATAATCCTTAGTAGCGTTTTGGTTTTGAGCATTTTGAGTATTAGCAGCATCGCTCAATGACTTTTGATATTGTGCTTGAATATTAGCGACTACTTGTTGCTTAGCAGCGGCTTGACTAACAGCTTGTGCATACTGTTGATCATTAGCTGCGCGTTGAGTGGCTTCATTTTGTTGTTGTGCGTCAATCTGTTGTTGATATTCAGCATTGGCAGCTGAAGTTTGTGCTTCAATTGAAGCAGCTGTAGAAGCTTGTGCCTGTGCAATTGCACCTGCTTGTTGTTGTTCTAAGGCAGCATGACTAGCATTTAATTGTTCAATCTTTGCGTTGACTTGTGCAAGGTCAGCAGCATTGGACTGCTCATTAGCCGTAGCTTGTTGAGCTTCTTTACTATCATTAGCTGATTGCAATTGTGCAAGTTGCTCATCAGCGGTTGCCCGAACTTGATTGTAAGTAACTTGGTTATTACTTACTTGTGCATTATTTTGGTTGTTATCGGCGTGTGCATTAGTCGTTGAAGTGGTGGTAACGACACCTGCTGTTAAAATTGCCCCCGCAATCAAAGCAGTTGAACGCCAATTATTTGTATTCGAATTTCTCATTTTAATAAACCCCCGTTTATGAAAAAATATTCAAAAGAACATAAATTATTCATGCAAGGTTTATTGCTTAATGACTTAACAACTCTTACTATATCAAGGTTTGCGGCGATTACAAGTGCTTCAAATTTCTGAATGATTGTTTTCACATTTTAACTATTCACCCGTTAAGTTATATATTTTATCAGCGAAATATTCGTTCACTAATCACCTGAACAAAAGTATTATTATACTTAAAAAGTTATTATATCAGCGTTTATTGCCTGAACAAGTGATTAGTCAATTTGGAATATTATACAATGATTTTTTTATTTCCTCATGTACCTTGAACAACCTAAAAAACTTAAAAAAATTTAAAACCGTTCTCGTGATAATTATAGGTGGTTAAATAGACAATCTAAGAGTCTAATTTAGGCTTATTTTAGCCCACTTTCATCGTCGACATTTATCAATCATTGTCTTTTAGAAGGACAAATATTTACTTTTGAAATTGCTATTTCAATTTACTAAAACAGTTTTCTGTGGGTATTATTTAACGCTTGGTAAGTTCCGTAATCGTTGATATCAATAGCTTTCATCTCTATCATCTAAATAAGAACCATTTTAATCTAGTCGATTTTCACCACTAAAAAGATGTACTGATAAGTCAAGTGCCATAAAGCGCGATTTTTCAGCCTTATTTTGCCTATTTTTCGTCCCTTTTTAGACATTTTTCCTTTAAATTAGCCAACCTTATTTTATGCATTTATCGCACTTTATTCATTAATGCCATTTACATTTAGTCATTATCCACTCACACTATGGGTAATGACTAATATAAGGAAGGACCTTCAAATGAAAATAGTTTCTATAAGGCTTTATAAAATTAGCTTACCGCTACGATTTTTTTTTACTACCAGTACCGGACAATTAACTACTAAGGACTTCATCCTCCTTTCCCTAACAGATGAGGATGGGCATACCGGATACGGAGAATGTTCTGCGTTTCCAACTCCCTTTTACACTGAAGAGTTTAGAGATAGCGCCTTTTTACTTCTAAAAGACCAACTACTCCCCGCACTACTCAATCAGTCAATCAAATCTCCTCAGCAGTTACAGGACCTTTTCCGCCCGATTAGAAGGAATAACATGGCAAAAGCCGCGGTTGATACTGCTATTTGGGACCTCTTTGCTAAACAAAATCACCAATCACTCGCAAAAGCAATTGGTGGAAATAAAAGCCTTGTTACGGCGGGGATAAGTATCGGTATCCAGCCCTCGCCTAATAAGCTGGTTGAAAAAGTCCGAAACTATCTTCAGGCTGGTTACCAACGAATTAAGGTTAAAATAAAACCTGGTGCCGATTACCAATACTTAAAAGCAGTTCGGAATGAATTCCCTGATATCATGTTAATGGCCGATGCTAACTCAGCTTATCGTTTAGCAGATACTGACAAGCTAAAGCAATTGGATGAACTACACCTCCTAATGATTGAACAACCTCTTGAAGCGGACGATTTACTGCACCATGCCCAGCTTCAACAACAACTAGCTACGCCGCTTTGCTTAGACGAAAGTATTAATAGTCTTGCCGATGCCCAGGCAATGTACCAGCTAGGGAGCGGAAAAATAATCAACATCAAAGTAAGTAAAGTAGGCGGTCTAACAACTGCTAATAAGATTCAAGAATTTGCTCAAACCCATCAACTAAATTGTTGGTGTGGCGGAATGCTTGGCTCAGGAGTAGCTCGAGCAGCTGATATTGCGGTAGCTACTCTACCCGGATTTACTCTTCCTAATGATATTTCTGCCTCGCAACGATATTTTAATCACGATATTATTAAACCTGAAATCGACCTAACCAACGGTAAAATTAAAGTTCCAACGGCTCCTGGTATTGGCTACGACCTAAATTGGGATATTATTCGGCGTTATACAACAGAAAAAGTTACCCTTTAAAATACAAAACGCAAGAACTAACCCATCTGAGTTAATTCTTGCGTTTTTACTTTCCCAAAGGAAGATTACTTTTCATCTTTCTTTTCTTCGTCAGATTTAGTATCTTCTTCCTTCTTATCGTCTGTCTTTTCGTCCTTAGGTGTGTATTCCTTGCTGTCGTCTTTAGCAGCATCCTTAGCATCGACGATTACTAACTTACCATCTTGCATTTCAGCAACCAAGTGCTTTACATCAAGGTGATCAAGGTAGTAGTCGGTTACCTTATCACGAATTTCTCGTTCAATAACCCGACGGAGCGGACGAGCACCCATTGATTCATCGTAACCTTCATCAATCAGATATTGCTTAGCAGCGTCAGTGACTTTAACATCCATGCCCTTCTTAGCTAACGTCCGGTTAACTTCAGCTAACATTAAGTCAACAATCTTCTTCAAGTCTTCCTTAGTTAAGCTGTGGAATTCAACAATGGCGTTAAACCGGTTCAAGAATTCAGGACGGAAGTAATTAGTCAACTTCTTGATTAAGTCTTCTTCGTCTTCATTTTTACCCATCTTAACCGGTGCATCATTGGAGTATCCAGCATTGGAAGTTGCGATGATTACGGTGTTCTTAAAGTCAATTGTGTTACCTTGACCATCAGTTAACCGACCATCATCAAGCACTTGTAGCAAGAGCGTAATGACTTGTGGGTTAGCCTTTTCAATTTCATCTAAGAGAATGATGGAGTAAGGGTGACGACGAACCTTTTCAGTCAAGGTATTACCATTATCTTCATAACCGACATACCCAGCAGTGGCACCGATCATCTTAGATACAGCAGTCCGATCTGAATATTCAGACATATCTAACCGAATAATGTCATTCTTGCTACCAAACATGTCAAGAGCCAATTGCTTAGCAAGTTCAGTCTTACCAACACCAGTAGGACCAACAAAGAGGAAACTACCAATTGGTGAGTCGCCTTCATCAAATCCTGCCCGGTTACGACGAATAGCACGAGCAACTGCTTCAACAGCTTCATCTTGGCCAATAACCTTGCCTTCTAGCCGCTTGTCCATGTCCTTAAGCCGTTCAACATCACTTGCACCGATCTTAGAAACCGGAATACCAGTCATTTGTTCAACTGCCTTAGCAACATCTTCTGGAGTAGCAGTAACCTTATCAGATTCAGAATTTTCACTCAATTGCTTCTTCAAATCAGCAATCTTTTCCTTGGCTTCTTGAGCTGCCTTGTAATCTTCTTTCTTAGCAGCAGCTTTTTGCTTCTTTTCTTCTGCTTCAATGTCTTTTTCAATTGCCTTAGCATCACGAGCTGGATGTTTAGCAGCTAGATGAGCAGCAGTCATATCAATTAAATCAATTGCCTTATCAGGTAATGCTCGTTGTGGCATGTATTGAACAGAGTAGTCTACAGCTGCTTGAAGAACGTCATCTGGTAATTTTACATTGTGGTGACGTTCATACAAGTCACGAATTCCCTTCAAAATAGCGACCGTGTCAGCCTTACTTGGGGCATTAACCGTAACTGGATTGAACCGCCGATCAAGGGCTGCATCCTTCATAATCGTATTACGGTATTCGTCTTGAGTAGTTGCACCGATAACTGTGATTTCGCCTCGAGATAATGCTGGCTTAATAATGTCAGACATTCCCTTAGAACCACTAGAATCACCAGTTGATCCAGCACCAATAATTTGATGAATTTCATCGAAGAAGAGGATAATATTTCCTGCTTTCTTAACTTCATCAATTAATTTTTGCATGTTTTCTTCAAAACTACCACGGTATTGAGTACCTGCTTCAAGGCCAGAAATATCAATACTAATAATTTCCTTATCCTTAATTGCAGCTGGTACGTCACCAGAAACAATTGCTTGTGCTAGTCCTTCTACAACAGCAGTCTTACCAACACCAGCATCACCGACTAATACGGGGTTGTTCTTAGTACGCCGACTAAGAATTTCAGCAGTTTCTTGAATTTCTTTATTACGACCAATAACGGGGTCCAGTTCGTGTTGCCGAGCTTCTTCGGTTAAATTACGACCTAACTTGTGTAAAATACTGTCTTTACCTTCGCTTGGTTGAGGTCCTGGACCTTGTTGAGGATTTGCACCGCCAGGCAATTGACCGGTCTTACGATATTCAGCAAATTCTTCTGGTGTTACTTCACGACCATTGATTAGGTAACGCCGATTATCAGAATTGAAACCATTCATTCCACCCATTAATTGGTTGAAAATGTCGTTCATGTCATTGTCAAATGGATTCATTGGGTTTTGAGCCATATGCAATCCCTCCTCATTAGTTAATATACATTTCTAAAAAATAAATCGCAGTCTAAATAATCTTGAAAGTCAGAAGTTAACGCATCCAACCTTCTGTGGCTACAGCAATGCCACAACCTCATTCGAGATAGTTCTCTTCTAGTTCTTTTAGAACCTCCCACATGCTCTTATCCTGGGCTTGCGCCAAAGCATCAAGATCACGTAGGTTAAGCGAGGTCGAACTAGACTGTGGCTTGTTAAACGATTTGTGTAAAGTCGTGTAGCCGTAACCGGAACGTTTGGAAACCTGATAGATCGTCAAGTGGTTAACTTCCAAATAATGTTTGATGTCGATCCGCATTGCCACCCACTTCCTTTACGTTTATAATTATATCACATTTGTGAAATAGTACAATAAAAATGCCGGTAAAAAATAAAAAAATTTGTATAATATAAATACAAAATCGATTAAACTGTGATTAAACAATAAGTGATTATAACTCGTTGATATATCTACATTTGTAGTCGAATTATGAATTTTCTCAAATAAAGTGTTGACAAAAATTAAAAATAGATTAGAATTATTAATAATCAGTTAATCAAAGGAGGACATAATGATGATCACTGTAACACTACACTTACATCAAGCGTATGCCTTCTGGTTTAGCGACAAGCTCGTCCGCTGACCAGCAGTGATTTCGTCATTGTGACGTTTCCGGATGCACCCCAAACATCCGGAATCCTCTTTTATACTCATTCCAATCTGATCGAGGAACTTCGGATGCTAGTAAGTATTCGGAGTTCCTTTTTTAGTTAAGTCTACCTATTATAAGGAGGAAAAAACTATGCCAACAACTAAGCCTGAATTATTAACTAACCTCAATAGCAATTTTGCCAAACTCACCCCTGGGGGAATCCGCGAATTTGACTACAAGGCTAGCAAGATTTCTGGAATCATTAAATTAACCCTTGGTGAACCTGATTTTAATGTTCCTGCTGCGATGAAAGAAGCCGCAATCAAAAGCATTAACGACAACGATTCCCACTACGCTCCAGGAACCGGAACGCCAGCCCTGCGCCAAGCAATCAGTCATTTTATGCGTGATCGTTACAGTCTTGACTATGACCCTAATAGCGAAATTGCCGTAACCGTTGGTGCAACTGAAGGAATCTATGCCTCACTTTCAGCAATTATTAATCCTGGTGATGAGATTTTAATTACCACCCCAACTTTTCCACTATATATGGCAGTGACTAAGATTTTAGGCGGAGTCCCAGTTGAAATTGACACTAGTACTGATAATTTTGTCCTCACCCCTGCAAAACTCCAAGAAGCACTTGCGAACCATCCGCACGCAAAGGGAATTATCTTAAACTACCCATCCAACCCTACTGGCGTAACCTACACTGAATCACAGATTAAATCCCTAGCTGAAGCAATCAAAGCAACAAACCTGATTGTAATTGCTGATGAAATCTACTCTGAACTGGTATACGATGGTCAACACACATCAATCGCTAACTTCATCCCCGAACAAACCCTCATCCTCAACGGCGCATCAAAATCACATGCAATGACCGGTTACCGAATCGGCTTTATCGCTGGTCCCCAAGAACTAATGAAATCAGTTAGCGCAATTCACGCCATGATGGTCACTGCCGCATCAGATCCGGCCATGGCCGCTGCGGTTGCCGCCTTTGATACTGCCGAGGGAAAAACGGCTACTCTTAAGATGAAGAAAGCATATAAACAACGTCGTGACTTTATAGTTGATGCTTTGAAGCACCTAGGTTTTGATATTACTACCCCTAATGGTGCCTTCTACGTATTCGCTAAAATTCCAGCTAAGTTTGGCAAAGATGATATTAAGTTTGCAACCGACCTTGCTAATCAGGGAAAAGTAGCCGTAATTCCTGGCTCTTTCTTTGGTGCTGGTGGACAAGGATATGTTCGAGTTAGTTACGCCACAAGTATGGATAACTTAAAAGCAGCGGTTAAATTGATTGCTGATTTTGTAAAGGAGGATAACTAAGATGACTAAAATTCTAATGACCAGCGTTCGTGATGACGAGCAAGCAGCGATTAAGGACTACGCTAAACAACATAATATTGATATTATTACTACTCCCAAGTTAATCGACGATGCCATTGACCTAACTAATGATGTTGATGGGCTCGTCATTCAACAGCGGAGCAAACTTCCTGATGATATTTACGAAAAGCTCCACGCTAACGGGCTAAAACAAATTGCTACGCGGACAGCTGGCTTTGATATGGTCGATATTAAAAAGGCCAATGCAAATGGATTAACAGTGACGAATGTTCCTGCTTATTCCCCGCGGAGTGTTGCTGAGTTCGCATTAATGCAAATTTTTCGTCTATTACGGAAAACCTACCGTTTCGATCAACAAGTAGCTAATAATGATTACCGATGGTTCAGTGACGAACAGTCAATGGAAATTCACACGGCCACAATTGGCATCATTGGCGTTGGCCGAATTGGCGGAACCCTTGCTAAACTCCTCCATGCTCTTGGTGCAACTGTTTTAGGTTACGACACAAACCCACGAACTGATTTTGATGGGATTGTGCAATTTGTCCCTAAAGATGAACTATTAAAACGTGCAGATGTCGTAAGCCTACACGTAGACTTAAATCCCACTTCTAAAGGGCTAATTACCGCTAACGATTTTGCCTTAATGAAACCGTCTGCCGGATTAGTCAACGCGAGCCGGGGCCCCGTTGTAAATACGCAAGACCTTATTAATGCGTTGAAGAATGGCGAAATTGCCGCGGCTGCTCTTGATACTTTTGAAGGCGAAGAAACAGTCGCTGCCGCGGATCGTCGAGAAAAGGGACTCGACGACCAACCACTTGTAAAAGAGTTACATGCCATGGACAATGTTATCCTTACTCCTCATATCGCCTTCTTTACAAACCTCGCTGTCCAAAACATGGTCGATTTTGCCCTTGATGATACTCTTGCTATTCTCAACGGTAAATCCTCAGCACATGAAATTAAATTATAAAAATAATACCTGTCGTTTCTGAAATATTATGCAATCATTGCATTTTTTCAGTGTATTGTCGGGTATGTTTATAGGCAATTAGGTTGAACTATCACAAGGGAAACCGTAAACTATGGTTAATTAGATGAGGAGGGACTATCAATGACGAAATATAAAGTAACTGCGACTAAAACAACGACCGGAATGCAGGTGTCAGCCGGGACACGCGGCTTTGAGATTACCTTTGATGAGCCAGGAAGTACTAATACGGGAATGAATCCGGTTGAAATTCTCTTAACTTCATTTGGGGCCTGTCAAGCAATTACCGCCCATGCATTAGCTAATAAGCGTCACTTTGACTTACAAGCCTTCTGGGTAACAATCGAAGGTGACCTCGACCGCGAAAATGTCGCCGATGGTAAAAACGTTCGCAAGTTCACTGAAATCCACTATCAACCCCATCTCCGTAGCAGCGAATCCGACGAAGACATCAAAAAGTTCCTCACAGATGTAGCTGAGAAATGTCCTGTTGAAAATACCCTCACATACGGAACAAAATTTGTTCAAGATGGTTTTGTAAAAGTTGATTAATAAAAAGCGCCTCGGATTTTCTTTCTGAGACGTTTTTTTGCATGCATTGCATTACGAATAATGCAGAAAAGCTAACGAATTCTGCAACTTGCCCCATCATCTGCCCATTCACGTATTATTAAAGATAAATATGAGTGAATACGAGGGGTATTGATATGAAAATTCATTTTAATCGTAATTTTTTGCATAATGGCGAGTTCTACATCGACCTATTTCTAGCATTCTTGTGTAGTTTACCGTTCGCCGATTCGTTTCCAAACTACATCAACCTTTTCCTCTGGGTCTTTATCCTATACTTTCTCATTTCGGCGCTTACCATTATGTTTAAATTTGAATAATCAAAAAGCCTAGATCATTTTTTCGTGACTTAGGCTTTTTAAATATTCCATAATTGATAATATTCTTGATGATTGGCTAGCAAATCCTGATGGTTCCCACTTTCTGTAATCCGGCCATTGTTCATTACTACAATATTATTTACCCTCTTAGCAATCGACAAGCGATGAGCGATGAAAATAATTGTTTTATCTTGAACTTGTAAGAGATTATCAACAATTCCCTTTTCCGTGATTGGATCAAGGTTGCTTGTCGACTCATCAAAAATTAACACGTGAGCAGGCGATAATAAGGTCCTCGCAATCGCTAACCGTTGTTTTTGTCCACCCGATAGAGCAGTTGCTCCTTCATCTAGTTTTGTTTCATAACGCAATGGCATTTTTTGAATATCATCATATATTAAAGCTTTCTTACATGCATTATTAATTTCTTCTTCTGAAACCGATTGGTCAATTCCCATTACTAAATTTTCTCGAATTGTTCCCGAGAAAAGTTGTGGAGATTGCGGAAGATAGTGGACATACTGACGAATACTTGAAAGACTAAGCTCATTCAATGGCTGATAATTAAAATTTATTTCTCCTTGAGTTGGCGCATAAAATCGTACTAATAATTTAGCGAGCGTTGACTTTCCGGAACCACTTAAGCCAACGATTGCCAACTTAGAATTATTTTTGATTGTTAAATTAATACTCTGCAAGATTGGCTTACTATATTCATACGAATAATCAACATTCTTTATTACAATATCTCCTATAAAATTCTTGTTCTTAGAAGTGCCGACCTCTTCCATATCCACCTGTAAGACCTCATTTAGACGATTATTAGCAACTTTTGCTTCCTGTAATTTTACCTGCAAACTAATAATGCTCTGCAATGGACTGAGAAAAAAAGCTAACAAAGCATTGAAAGCCATTAACACTCCTAAACTTAGTTCACTATGAATTACCAAACTAGCCCCTTGATATAACACAATTGTAACTAAACCATATTGTAGCCATAGTTTAATAGCGTCCTGAAAAGATCTTGTTTTTACATAAGATAAATTCTTATTAAGGAAATCATGAAACTGTTTCTCAACATTTCTGTATCTTTTTTTCTCAAGCTGGAGTACTTTCAGCGTTTCAATTCCCTTTAAATCTTCAATAATTAAGGAGTTCAGCAATGCATTACTCTCCATCTGTTCTTGGTCTAACTTAGCAAAACGTTTGTTAAAAAGATAAATGACAATAATATAAATTGGAATAACAAATAAAGTGGTCAAAAATAAGCGTGAACTGTAAAAATAAAGAACAGCTCCTGTAATCACCATTACTCCAACATCGAGAAACATTGAAATAACCGTACTTGATAAGGCATCAATTATTTTATTAATGTCGCTAAATCGTGATGTAATTTCACCAGTCTTCCGCGTTGAGAAGAAATGCATTGGTAACTTATAGACATGCTGAATGTACCGAAGACTGATTTTCGATGATAATTGCTGATCAAGCTTAGTCAAAAAGAAATCGCGTAAATAATTAAATACAGAATTAAACAGGTAAATAATTACTAAACTCACTGCCAAAATACCTAACCCACTAGTATCTTTTGTAGGGATGAAGCGATCAACTATTACCTGTAAGTAATACGAACCTAAAATACTAATAAGTGTAATCACCGTTGCTGCGGAAACAACACCTAAAATATACTTTTTATAGTTAGCAAGATCCCGAAACATACTTAATAGCCCTGCTAGCGGTTCTTTTTTAGGTGTATAGTTTGACGCTGGTGTGAATAATAGGCAAATGCCAGACCATATTTGGTCAAACTCTTTACGAGACATCTTCTTCACTTTCGCTACCGGGTCAGAATCGGCTACATATATGTATTCTTTATCTGCTTTAAAAACAACACAGTAATGAAGTAAATCTTCTTTAACAACATGGGCAATTAATGGATACTTAACTTCTTCATCATCAAAAAGCTCAAGGTCAGCTTGAATTGCAGTTACATCTAAACCTAGCTTTTTAGCAGCCTTTACCAACCCTAATGCTGTTGTTCCCTGCTTCGTTGTTCGCGCCAAGTCACGAAGTTTAGCAAGCGGATATACAGAACCATAATTTCGTAAAATCATTGCTAGCGATGCTACTCCACAATCAGTTTCATCAACTTGCGCAACATAATATGAATAATTCACTATTCTCACCTTACTTTCCCATAAAAGAAACAAAGTCCAAAATATCAAAAATTCTGGGCTTTGGTTAAATATCTATAAATCTATTGTTTCTTAAACATAATTCGTAATGCAGCAAATATACCAATGGCCGTACAAGCAATACAGATTACTTCTTCATAGATATTACTTGCTTTGGGAATCGCAATAATCCAAAATATCGTTACTATCGTGTAAATATAAAAATCACCATTCTTGTAGAACGCTTGATTAAATCCCCTATCACTTTCAGGTACTCTAAACATAACCCACAAAACTGCAATAATAGCACCAATAAGAAATGCTGAACAAAAGATCATTTCAAAAATATTTTCTGCTTCTAATACTGGCTTAATCCACAGCACAATAAAAAGAAAGTAAAAATAAAAATTGAAATCCTTATAGAATTGTTTATTGACCTTCATTTCAGTAGCCTCCTATATAGTTAGTATATCTGTAAAATACTACCTTGATTCAATTTGCATTAATCGTATTGTTTTTTGCAGAATTCGTAATCGCTAACATAAAAAGTGACAAATTACCTTATAAGTTAAACGAATATTGCAAATTTAAAAATAGCGCTTACATTCTTTTATAATAAATACCAAGGAGGAGAAAAACAAGGAGATATTTAAAATGGTTAAATCACTAAACGAAAAAACATTAGCTAAAACTATCGGCGGTTATGGTAACTTTGCATTTGATGCTATTCAGGCAGTTGCAGTTAAAGGAAGTACATGGCATCATCGTCGTGACATCCAAAACGGATATTATGCATCTTCTTTCCATGAATAAAAGAAGATGACATAAAATGATACCATTCAAAAAAGCCAGAGTCCTTTAGCGGCTCTGGCTTTTAGTCATTCATCAATAAAATAATATTATGATTTTTCGCTTTTAAGAAAATCACTCAACATTTTCACCCTTCGAAAACTCACGGTTACTTTTAGTTCATGGTCATCATCAAAATAAATCATGCGCTTTTTTCTATTAAATTCTTGGATTGCGTGTGGATTTATTAAGGTACCCTGATTTACACGCAACAATCGATCATCTGCTATTTTTCCTAATTCACCATGATATTCAATTCGGATGTTTTTACCAACTATTCGTAAACGGCGGTTCTCATTTTTAACCGATTCAATATAATACAAGTCTTCAAAATTAACCTGTCGCTTTACCCCGCGCATTGGCTCATAAGTAAATTTTTCTTGTTGCTGCTGTTCACTATTTGAATAAAGTTTATAGCGTGCATAAGCCTCATCAATATCTTGCCTTAGTCGGTCAGTAACTGATGAAATATCCTTGCCTTTAGAGATATAATCAAACGGCTCAATTCGTCTTGAAACAGTATACGGTAAATATTCTGGATAAGCTGTCACAAAAATAATTGCAGCAAATTCAGCTTTCTTCCGAATTGCTTCTGCAACATCCATTCCCGTAACCTTACCATCTAGTTCAATATCTAAGATTGCTAGATAATCTTCTTTGCCAACCTTTTCAATTACCTCTTGCGGATCAGCAGTCTGCAACCAGACTTTCATATCATAGCTATGGGGCGTCTCATTAATCATTCGTCGCTGAGTTACTAACTTCTCAATATAGTCAGATTGATAATTATTATTCTCTAAAATAATTACTTTTAACATTTTATTCTCACTTTCCTTGAATAAAACAAGTCATAATAATTACCTTTTCTTTAATTTCTGCAGAAAACGAATAACGATCATCATCATCTACAAGTTGCGTAATATTAGATAAACCGATACCTTGGTGATTCTCCTTTTCTGAGTGTTCAAACTTCATCGCTTTATTAAGATCAACTGATTTTTCAAGTGAATTAGCAATAACAAGCTCGTAATTCTCATCATCATGCTTTATCAAGGCAAATTGAATATACGGCTTTTTTTGTTTAGCGGTAGCTTCTATTGCATTATCTAATAGGATACCGATAATCCGCGCTGTTTTTATTTCAGATCCCGGCAAACTATCTATTTCCGTATTTACTTCAATTGCAAGCGGAATTTCATTTTCAACTATCTTATAAGCTTTTTCTTTGATCAGATTACGTAATCCTGAAATATTTAACCTGCTTAATGAATTATCAATTCCTTCATAATTCTTACTATCAATATTAGTTTGTAAAAACGTCGATAACAACTGATTTGCCTTTTCATCATCGTGATCACGAATATAACCCTGAATACTAAGCAATACGTTTTTTATATCATGCCGTTCACGACGAACTTCCTCATATTGAGCATTAACTTTTTGGGCAACTGTAATCTGATTTCGATAGGTGTCTATTAACTGCTGTTGACGTTGGTTTTGTTCATTACTGCGAACAAAACCAATAAATCCTGTTCCACCAACAAAAATAATTATGAAATACACTACTAATAGTAACGAAGCATACTCATTAGCTATACCGTCTTTTTCTGCAAAAGAAGTTAAGCAAATATAAAGAAAAAAAAGGATAGCTGTTATCCTCCATAAGCGAATTGGGCGCGGAAAATTAACTATAAACCATGTTAATCTCGGTCTAATTAATTTTATAACAATTACTCCAAATATAATTGTAACTAATAAATCATTAAATGGAATTAACCATCCTAAAATAAATATATTTGTCTTTCCTTGCAAAAATAAAACATAAGTATAATGATTGACCAAGTCAAATAGCGAAGACATTATAATACTAGTAATCATGGCAAGAATATTATTTATAATTATATTAGTTTTATCTTTCACTCTATCAAACAACCATAATATTATTACTAAAAGCAATGGGTATAAGGACCCTACAGTCAGAGGAATAGATACAATTACAAAAGCTGTTAATCCAATTACTAGTATTTTCTTGAGAGATAATAAGTACAGCAGAAGATAGTAAATTATTAACGTTTCAAATATCTGCAAAAACTCAGAGATAAATGATTGGGCTATACCTAAAGTGATCATTATCTAAAATGTCTTTTTAAAACTGAAAACCAACTTCTATAAAAGTTAAGAGCACGTCCTCCACCATTAATCTTTGCTAGCTTTTCTTCTGAAATCTTTTTATATTTTTTTAGCATAATAAAATCACTTCTCCTTTTTTATCTAATTAAAATTCCACTTACATTCGCAACAATCAACATCCCTATAAATACCACTAAATTCAATGGTCCAGCGTGCAAAATACAATACAGTAAAATTAATCCAATATAAAATAGATTAATAATTACCAAATTTTTCTTCGTTTCTAAGTTCATTAAAATACCCCTATTTTACAAACCCCTGAGATAAAGCAAAAGAAAGAATAATTGTTATTACAAAACAAATTACCGCAATTAATATTGCGCGTTCAGCACTTGGACGCATGAATAAATTCTCCTTTAGTAGATAATTACAGGTTCATTTTTCTGTAAATCATGGAATGCTTCTCCAGCAACGTCTGGATGCATGTTGATACATCCATGTGATCCGCCACCTTTAGCCATATATGCATGCTTCGACCAGTCATGTCGCCAGCTTGCATCGTGAAAACCACACCCACTATCGGTAAACGGTGACCAGTACTGTACCTTGCTGGCATATTTTGAGCCATCATCATTTAACCCTCGAAGAACAGACGGTGTCTGTTGATACATGATATACCAAACACCCTTAGGCGTTTCATTGTCTTTATTATTTGTTCCACTAACAATGTCAGTACTAAGAACACATTTACCATCTTTATAAAACCATGCATGTTGATCAGCTATCGAAACTTCAGCATATGTATCACCAATCCCGTTATTAGACGTGATATCATATCCTGTTCCATGCTGGTTGTAGCCTTTACCGTATATGTCACTTTTTGCATTTACCGTCTTCTTATTATCAACCAGTGCATTAGCAAGGGTTTTGCCAGCTTGCTTTTTACTAATCTTCCATCCATATGAGCCTGCATCTGTTGTCTTAATCACCGACCCATCATGGGTTTTAAACTCAAAGGATTTACCAAGAGTTGCCTGCTTATTATTGATTTCATCAACCTTAGAATCAGCTGCAGATGTATCAAAATGATATTTGCCATTTTGGTACGTTGCACGACTAATAATATCAGCACATGAATACGTATATTTTTTGTTTTGAACTTGATAAATTACCTTTTTAGTAGCTAACTTATCTAAATTTTTCTTTTCATTTTGTACCGTCTTACTATTAGCAGATAGCGGAGACTTATACTCTGGAGTTAATTTAACCGTCCCGTTGACAATATCTTTATCTAACTCACTATCCAGGCCATCCAAGCTGTACTGAGTACCACCAACTGCCGGTTTTATATCCACTTTGCCATTCTCATATACGGCATAAGCATCAACTGGCGCTTTGCGTCCATTATTCAAATCAGTTACTTTTTGAGCAACTGCTTGTTTTGCTAATGGTAACTGATTACTATCAAAGTTATGTGGCTTAATCAAAATATTTCTCTTCTTATTTGATGGGAAAAACGTATATTGATCATGTAACGCAGTCGCTACTTTCTGACTATCCGCACCACTAAATCTAGCAATCGGTTTTTCTGAAGAATAAACTAAATCGTCATTTACGTAAACTTTAGTCGTTTGTGGATTCCTTTGTAGCTTAGCCAATGCTTGCTTAGCAGTTAATCCACCAACCGCAACTTCATTAATTCGAGTATTTTTATTAAAATGATTTTGCTGATGAATTGTCATGAATAATATTACTAGCACTAATAAACCACACATAATCATTATCAGTTGCTTAATAGTCAATTCCTTCATAAATTAGTACTCCAACTTGATTATTTAAACATCGAAACACCCTACGCACTACGTATTATAGCAGTAGGGGTTTCGATATTAAACTAGTGATAACATTATTTTATTATTTATAGAACGCGACGCGCAAAATTACTTAGTAACACGATAATTGTTAGTGCCATTCACCTTTGCGTAGTGGATAGTTTGACCGTTATAGGTTACCGAATTATTACCTTCCTTAGCATTCTTATAGAATTCTTCAGCCGTGGTATTACTATCAATCATCCCCGCCTTTTGAGCAGCACGGTAACTAAAGTTCATCCCATCAGCTACAGTTACAGCCTGTTGCGCATTCGTTGTCCGACTAGCGTTACTGTGACGAACTGCCCGCTGATTATTCGCTCTTACCGTAGCGGTCCGTGTATTTTGGCGATGACTTGGCTGAATATTATTATTTGTAACCTGACTATTATTTGCCGTTACCTGTTGAGCAGGCGCGTTATTATTTTGTGTTGGTGTATTTTCACTTACGTTGGCGTTTGTATCAGCAGTACTACTCTCATCTGCAACAGAACTATCATCAGTTGTTGCTGATTCATCAGATGAACTGTCCTTTTTTACATCTCGATGGTGCTTTTTTGCCGAACTGCTAACCGTTTCTGTCTTAACCGGTTTATCCTCAGCTACTTTCTTTGCAGACGATGACGGCCGCATTAGCATGTAGCCACCGCATACAAGAATAATTACAACGAGTAGTGAAATAATAGTTACTTTTCCCTTGTTTTTCATATTTGATCCCTTCACTTCTGTCTTCTGCTTTATATCTATCTTTTTAGTATACAAATATTTACTAAAGATGGTTCATTATGCATTATTCGTAGCGTTTTTTGCAGAATTCGTTAATAAACCGCTCATATTTTACTAAAAAGTAAAGAAATAGTAAAGAAGCGTTTTCATCATAAAAATTGAGCGTATAATGACGATGATTAAATTTTTGGAGGGGTTTAACATGAGAAAAGTTAAACTATTTAGCACTGCACTTGCCGTTATTGCCGGCTTATCACTCGCCGAAGCAAACGCTAATGCGGCCCAAAGAAGTAACAATAATACTAATGATGTTAATGAAGTCGGTTCACTAATTTACGCTAATGCTTACGGACAAGATTACGTTAATGACGCGCATAATATCAGCGTTTTCAAAGATAGTAATGGTCGTTATGGAATTGGTCAAGGAACTGCTGACAGCACAGCATTCTTTAAGATTAACAATGACGGTACTGTTACTATCTGGCAAATTAAAGGTGACCAGAATACCCCAACATACAAGCAAGGCTATACAAAGAAGACTGTTTCAATCGCTAGTCTGCAAAAATCTGAAAATCAAACAAGCGCTCAAAAATCAACAATCAATCACGCTGTTTCCGCAATCAAGAGTAACCCATCTGCAACCCCAACCAATGGCAACAATAATGGAACAACTCGTAACCGGCAGCAATTATTACAAGACGGTCAAGTAATTGACGATCTCGGTCTAAAACTATATAACCGCTACTATGGCACTGCCTACCAAAACCCAAACCTAGATGTCTTCAAGGATAGTAATGGACGAATGGGTATTGGTCGTGGGGGCTTCAATAACACCATCTACTACAAGATTAATAGCGACGGCAAGACAATGACCGTTTGGCGTCCTGTCTCCAACGCTAACACCCCCGCTGCCAAACAACAGTACACTACTTCCACTGTTTCATTGAGCTCTCTTGGCTTCAATCCAGATGGTCAAGCTAGTTCGAATTCCCAATCAAGTAACAGTAGTACACAAAGCCAGGCTAGTGCTAGCTCCACTTCAGCAACAAGCCAATCAACTCAGACTAGTTCAGCCAACAAGACATCAACAGCTGATCCGGCAATTACAAGTGCCCGTCCTACTGCCAATGAAGCACAACAAGTCGTTAAAAAAGCCAGTCAAAAGATCACCGTTCCTTCATCTCAAGGTAAGCAAACTCTTTCTTACTACAAGATTGCTGCATTAGTTTATGCCAAGGCGTACGGTGCCGACCGTCTCGGTAGCGACCAAGGATTACAATTAACAATGAACAAGAATCACTCTCGTTTTATCCTTGGTGAGGGAACTACCGATAGCACCCTCCTCTTCCGGGTAAATCAAGGAAAGAAGACTGTTACAGTATGGACACTGAATGACAGCGACCGAACAACTAATAAGAATACTTACGAAATTAGTTCATTAATCAACGAGTTCTATGCTACCAGTAGCCAACAAAATTTGATTAATACTACTGCCCAATCGTTAAAGAAATAAGGGATAAGAAATAGCGAGGCCGAGAAAAAACAAAATGTTTTTTCTCGGCCTCAACCTATTACTAATAGTATCCAAACTTATAGAGCCTGGTTAATTCCCAGCTTATTTATTATTTATCTTAAAATATCGATTAAATTTTTATTTGCTGCCTGGCGAGCAGGCAAAATTCCAAAAATTAATCCAACTGCTGCCGATGTCCCAAATGCTAATAAGAACGCGTTCAGTGAAACATGAGCATGGATATGAATTCCGCTGCCACCACCAATTGCATTCGATAACAGCGGTGCTAGTAAGTGCGCAAGGCCTGCACCGCCAAGGAAGCCTAGTAATCCACCCGTTAGCGTTAAAATTACCGCTTCAACGAGGAACTGCATCATGATGTTAAAGGGTGTTGCTCCCACTGCCAGTCGAATTCCAATTTCTTGCGTTCGTTCTGAAACCGAAATATACATCATATTCATTACCCCGATACCAGCAATGAATAACGAGATTGCCGCGATAAAACTAATGAAAGTCGTGATAATACTCATTTGTGATGAGAATTGTTTTAAGGCTTTTTCCATATCAAGATACTGATAAGTTCCTTGTGTCGCTGCCGGACTATTTTTCTTTAGGTACTTAGCAACTTTACGTGAAATCGCACTAGCATTAGCGCCCTGACTAAACGTCAATTTCAGCGTATCGCCCTCTTTTACACTATTTTCTTGGTAATATAGGGCCTTAGGTAAAAGCAGATTTACCCCGTATGAATTTTGATCACCATCAGCGGTAAACTGAGCCTGCGTTTTGTACACTCCCGTAACTTTATAGGTGACATTATTGACTGTTACTGTTGTCCCAAGAGCGTTTTGAGCAGTTCCATATTGCTTTTTTGCCATCGACTCACTCATTAACGCATTTGCTTGCCCCGTTGCAAGGTCTTGCTTAGTAAAGTTTTTTCCAGCAATTAACTTAATTGCATGTGTTGGCTTTTTTAGTAAACTCAAGCTTACCTTAGTCGTTGTATCACCAACATCTGCCTGCGTTGACAAATTATCAGTCTCTTGTTCAATTTCAACTTTCTTTACTTCACCGCCGAACTGGGTATTGATATCATCAACCTGCTCTTGAGTGAACCCATAGACCGCTGAATTAATGTTATCTGGATCATAGGCGATTTCAGTTGTTTGCTGACCTTGCTTAGCGTTATTACCAAACTTATCATACATTGTCTTGGTAATTCCATCCCCAATACCAAGGATCGCAATTACGGCCGCAATCCCAATCATGATACCGATAATCGTAAGGAAACTTCGCTTTTTATTTGCCTTTAATGATTGAATGGCCGACTTAAATAATTCAATCAGTTGCATGCAGTTCACCATCCTTACTATCACTTACTACCCGTCCATCGATAATTTTAATGACTCGCTCACATTGTTCAGCTACGTGAGGATCGTGGGTAACCATGATAATTGTCGTCCCCTCTTGCTTATTAAGATGCTTAAAGAGGTTCATAATTTCCTGACTTGTTTCTGTATCTAAAGCACCGGTTGGCTCATCCGCAATTAAAAATTTGGGATGTGTTGATATTGCCCGGGCAATAGATACTCGTTGTTGTTGCCCACCAGACATATTCTTAGGGAGTTGGTTCTCATAGCCTGCTAAACCAACCTGCTTAAGAACTTCAGATACTCGACTACTAATTTCTTTGCGTCGCTTTCCTGCGTATAGCAACGGCAAGGCAACATTATCTGCAACGGTTGATTCGCGGAGAAGTTTAAAATTTTGGAAGACAAAACCAACATTCCTGTTTCGCAAAGTTGAAAATTGCTTACGAGTATAGTCATGAATTGGCTGATCTTGATAAAAATATGTTCCTTCAAAATCATCATCAAGAAAACCAATGATATTGATAAGTGTCGACTTTCCAGATCCAGACTCACCAATAATTGCGACTAACTCGCCCTGGTCAATTTCAATATTAATATCGTGAAGAACGTGAAATCGATGATTACCCTGCTGGTAGTACTTATTGATATTTTTTAGTGTGATCATATTAATCAACCTTCGCGTTATCTTTAAGTTTACTATTAGGGTTCGTTACAATTCGGTCACCTGCATCGACACCATCTGTCACAATATATGAACTATTAAACGCGTGACCGCTAACCTCTGTCTCTCGTACTCGATCATTCGCTCCGACAACAAAAACTTTGCCATGGCGAACAGCAGACTTCGGAATCTGGACACCATCCTGTTTGACTGATGCCTTTGCTGTTTGCCCTGCCATGAACTTGTTGGCGTTTACATTAGCAGTAACCTCATATTTGGTATTATTTCCAGTACTCTTAGTTGGAATTGTTGCGAGGTAGCTCACCTGGGTATTTGCTTGACGGTTCGTTGCTAATGCTTTTACCGTTAAGTTGGTACTTTGATGTAATTTACTGTAATCATATTCCGATACCTGCCCCACAAATTGAAGAGTATCAGAATATAAAGTCACTACCGGTTCGCTTTGTTTTGATTGATCAACAGTTACGTATCCCGAAAAGGGCGCAGTTAAGGTCTGATTTACCTTCCCTGAGGCAGTATTAAGCCGCTGCTGAGTTGAATTAACACTAGCTTGAGCATCAGCATATGCATTTTGTGCCTCATTCAATTGATTTTGTAAATCAGCATAACCCTCATCACCGCGGTTCATCCCATTTAACTGTTGACGGAGATTATTCACCGTTTGCTGCTGCGTATTCATTGTTCGTTGGCTTTTACCAAGATCAGCTTGTAATTCAGCGACACTATCCTGCGTATTATCATTATGCATCGTTAAAATTGCTTCCCCTTGGGTTACGTGATCCCCATTCTTAACGTTTAAGCCCTGTAATTTGCCTGATGGTAGTGTCAATGTCTGTGTTTGAACCGGCTCAATCTTCCCGGTCAAATTGAAGTCCGCCTGGGACGTCACTTTCATAATGTTATACTTGGTTTTCGCTGCATCTTTTTCTTTATTAGCGTGTTGAATCGCCGTAATAATAAAAATGATCACAAGTAGCGCGCCGATTCCTACTCCCCATCGGCGCTTTTTTGTCGCAAATAATCGTCGTATTCGTGATTGATGACGGTTGTTTCTCTTTGGAGGCATAATTTTTCTCCTTCAATAGTAATTTTCTAGTTAGTTACTTATGCAGCTAAGTATATAAGTAGTAAAATATAATTGCAAGAATAAATTTATTCATTATTTTTAGGCAATTTATTACCAAGCAGATTAATGATCCCAAAAGCACACAACGCCAAGGATACCCACCACAAATCTTTGTGGAATGCTAGTAAGATGATTCCCACTAATATTATGAAGCTTCCTTCAATATACCAATACTTTTCCTTAAGATTACTTAAGAAGTAAGTTATCCCAACTACAAAAAACATCCACCCCATACTATTCTCACTGCTTAACCAACTGCCAATCGCTATGATAACAAATAAAAAGCCCAAAATATTATTTCCCTTGTTATTCAATCTTTCACCCCCCTAAGAAATATTAAATTTTTCTAATTATATCAAATATTCCTTTTATCGCAATATTGCCTGGTGCATACTCTCTAAGAATTTATTCTCCATTTCCCGGGAAATAAAAAATGCCACCCCGCTTTTGGAGTGACATTTCTGTTTAATCTTAGTGACGTGCTTCGTAAATCAAATGCTTATTCATAAACTCTTCAATTCCGTAACCACTTAATTCGCGACCGTAACCAGAATTCTTAACACCACCAAATGGCAGTTCTGGAAGTGAAGCCCAACCATCATTGATCCAGCTCATCCCTGTTTCAATCTGTGAAGCAACTCGTTCCGCATGATCATAATTCTTACTAAAGACGGTGTTTCCTAATCCGTAACTAGAATTATTAGCCAACGCAATTGCTTCTTCTTCATCCTTAACCTTGTAAACCGAGGCTACTGGACCAAACATTTCAGTATCAAAGATTGGATTATCTGGAGTAATATCTGTCAAAATTGTTGGCATAAAGAATTGTCCGGCAAGGTCAACCGGCTTATTACCGTAGTAGACTTTAGCACCATTCTTGACTGCTAAATCAACCTGTCCTTGTAATTTATCCTTAGCCTTCTTTGATGATAACGGAGCCAAAGTAGTTGACGGGTCTAACGGATCACCCATCTTAACCTTTGAAAAGGCATCCTTCATCATTTCAAGGAAACGGTCATAGTCTTTTTCTAATACGATGAACCGCTTGGAAGAGGTACATACTTGTCCCGCATTGTATAGCCGCGCAGCTGGAGCCACTTTTTCAACTAGGTCCCAATCTGCATCGTCCAAAATGATAAAGGCATCGTTACCGCCTAGTTCCATCGTGTTCTTCTTAAGGTTTGCACCAGCTTCTTTAGCAACAGTCGCACCACCACGTTCTGAACCTGTCAAGCAAACGCCAGCAACCCGTTTATCAGCAATCGCCTTATTTACTTGGTCATATGTCAAGAAGAGGTTTGTCAAACTCCCTTCCGGTGCACCTGCTTCCTTAACTGCATCTGCAAATGCTTGGGCTGAAGCCGGACAATTAGAGGCGTCCTTCAAGATCATTGGGTTTCCAACAATAAAGTTAGGAATAAATACCCGGGCAATCTGGTAAAACGGAAAGTTCCACGGTTCAACCGCAACTAATGTTCCAAGCGATTGCTTAATTACTTTTGCGCGACCGCTTGTTGTTGCAATAATATCTGGTGCCAAAAATTCATCGGCATGGGCAACATAGTAATCACAGAATGAAGCACATAAATCAACTTCTCCTTCTGCTTCACTAATCAGCTTTCCCATGTCCTTAGTCATAATAGTAGCGTATTCCTTTCGGTGTTCACGCAAAATGCGACCAAGGTTTAATATAATTTCTTTTCGTTCTTCTAAGTTATTATCCTTACGCCAATCCAGGTATCGTTGGTGCGCGTTTGCTAACGTTTGCTCCAATTCTTCATCTGTCGTGTTTTCAAAAGTCTTCTCCACTTCATTTGTATATGGGTTAATTGTTTGGTATGCCATGATTTTTCCTCCTTAACTAAGCGCTTACATTTTATAACTAAATAGTAGACCAATTCAAGGTATTTGCCTTAATATTTCTCAAACACAATTCATTGAATAGTTCATTACATAACAATCAGTTATCAATAAAATAAATAATCGTCTTAAAAATAAAGTTATTAAAGCAATTGTCTATTGCTCATAATTTTCAGCTATACCAACTAGTGAATTTAAATTTTTGTCAAAAAGTCTTTTGGTTAGCGTCTCATACTGAAATAAGTTAGGATTAACTTAGATACATGTAGAAAGGACGTTTTTCAATGGCAATTAAAATTTATGCGTTTGGTGGCGGTCAAATGGTCGAAGCAATGCTGCGAGCCGCCTTAAAGAAGGGAATTATAAAAGCTGAAAGCACAGGGGTTACTGATATCTCAGCTAATCGCGTCAATTATTTGACTGAGACTTACCATCTTCAAGCAAGTCAGCAGCCTGATTGGTCCGCAGTCGCAACGGCAGATATTGTAATTCTTGGCGTCCGCCCACAGGATAACTGGCAAGGAATCATGAAAGAGCTAGTTGCCCACCGTTATCAAAAGGATGTTCTTTCAATCGTTGCTGGAGTAACTGTTAATCAACTCTCTTCATCTGATGACCTTTTCGCAATTACCCGGATCATCCCTAATACCCTAACCGATGTAGCAATGGGATACAGTGGCGTAGTTAAAAACGACCGTGCAAACCAAACCGTTATTGAAGAATTTCTCAATAGTTTTGGAAAGGTTGACTACATTGATGAATCCTTACTAGATGTATTCACTGGATATGGAGTGGCTGGGCCAAACTATATCTATAACTTTTTAATTAGCTTTACCAATGCCGGAGTTCTTGCTGGAATGCCACGACAACAAGCAAACAAATTAGCGCTAGAAAATTTAAAAGCCGCTGCTGCTTTTGTCGAACAGAGCGGTAAACATCCAGCAGAGCTTCTCGACATTAATAACTCAGCAGGTGGCGTAGGAATTACTGCCCAGCACGAATTAGACAAGAGTTCATTTTCTGCTGGAATTGAAAACGCCGTACTTGCTGCTGTCAAACGAACAAAGGAACTCGGCAAAGAGAATACAGGTGATTAATAATGGTAGAAACATTAAACTGGGATCACACAATGGTTGATGTAACTAATCTCGATGATGCAATCAAGTACTTTAATTCTAAAGGACTTGCTTTTACTCCCGGCGGTAACCATGAGTACTGGGGAACAAAGAATGCTTTAGATTATTATGGTCTTAATTACATTGAACTTCTAACTGTTGCTAACAATGAAAAAGCAAAGGCATTCCCTTATCAAAATAATTCTGCGATTCATAATGCGGTTGAAGACTACTTCGACGGTATTCAGCGTATAACGACAATTGCCATTCGTACGACTAATATCGAAGAAACTCACCGCCGACTAATTGAACTTGGACTTGATGTTGGTGACATTACTGAAGGTAAACGAATTGATCCTGAGGGCAAACTAATTCAATGGAAAATCTTCTATATTAACGATGAGTTAGCTAATCACCTACCAGCACCATTCTTTATCCAATGGTCCCAAGATGATGATAAGCGACGTGAAGACCTGAAGAAACAAGGATTAATCAAATTTCATCCAGCCGGTGACTTATTTGTTAAACAAGCAATCTTTAATGTTACCGATCCTGAGGAAGCAGCTAAACAGTGGTCGGCACTCTTACAAGCAGAAGTAGTAAGAGAAGGCGATAAATTTACAATTAATATCGGTAACAAACAGCTCATTTTTACCACTGGGGTTGAAAACCGATTATTTAAACTTATCTTTCACGGCGCAAAGCAACCTGAAAAACTCCAACTTGGACAAATTAGGTTTGATCTACTTGATAAGAAATAGCACAATATAACCTGGGAAATAATATAAGACTAAAAAAACGCGTAAAATCGGTTAAAAAGCTGATTTTGCGCGTTTCCTCTCTCATTTATTGATATTACCTAAAATCTTCAATAATTAATTAGCAATTACTGTTAAAATACTACCAATTACAATTAGGATAATTCCAACTACTGTATATATCATTTCTCGCTTGGTCTTGGTTTCATGCAAAAGTAGGATACCACCAAATGTTGAAATAATAACATTCATTTGACCAAAAATTGAAGCAGTCACTACTCCAAGAGCTTTACCAACAAAAACATAGGCAAAGTTACCAATCCCCCATGAAAGTCCTCCTAAAATATTTAAGTATTGTTCTTTTTGCTTAAATGCTTTAGCGTTACCCGAACAAATAGTATAAATTACTGAACCAAGTAAAATTCCTAATACTTCTGGTAGGAAAATACCCTGACTACTTTCATGAGCAACCTGTGGCATTTTAGGAAAAATCGAATAAGCACAGTAACCAATTGTTGTTACTAATAAAAATAATACCCACTTAGTCGAAACCTTTTTATCCGATGTTCCGTCCGAAATCGAGGTTAAAACAGCCCCAATAATTACAACTACACACGCTGTCAACCCAATACTTAATGCTCTGGCTCCTTGCCATTCATCAAAGAAAAAGATGCCGACAAACGACGTCATAACTAACACAAATGCTGAAGAAAGGGGCATCGTATTTGAAACTCCCATATGTTTAAACGAGATGAACTGACCAACCTGTCCAATTGTCCATAAACAACCGATCGCTAGCGAGAACCAAAAAGCAGTTACACTGACGGTTGGTTTTGTTATCAAATATGCAATAATTCCCACAATTGAAGCTCCAGCACCGATTCCAAACATTTGATTAACTGGTGAACCACCAATTTTACCAGTAATTAATGGCATCGCACCCCAACCAATTGCTGGAATTAAAGCAAGTAAATATATCATTTTCTCTTTTCCTCTTATTCTCTCTTAGAATAATTTTTATTATAGTTTCAAAAGAATACGCTTGCAAGTAACTTTGTGAAAAAAATTCAAAATATTAAGAATTAAAAGTAGACAAAAAAAGAGGGGGACAGAATTAGCTTGGCTAGTTCATAGTCCCACCTCCGTAAGGTTGGCTGGCAGTTTAATACGTAAAACAGTAAAGAGACTGAGCTGATTTCCAGCCTCTTTGTGTTTATTTAATTATTAGTAGATGCCATCGTAAGCCTTTTGATAAAGCTTTACAATATCTTCAACAGTACCCTTACGTGGGTTAGAGAAGGCATTACCATCCTTGAGGGCATTCTTAGCCATCATTTCAAAGTCTTCTGGCTTAGCACCGATTTCCTTGATTGATGATGGAATACCAACAAGCCGGCACATTTCACGCATACCGTCAATTGACTTTTGTGCTGCTTCGTAAAGAGTAAGGCCAGTAGTGTCAAAGCCCATTACCTTAGCCAATTCAGCAAACCGTTCTGGACATGCGATTAAGTTATATTCTTCAACAGTGGTCAAGAGCAAGGCACAGCAAACACCGTGAGGAGCATCATATTGACCACCAAGTTGGTGAGCCATTGCGTGAACATAGCCAAGGTTAGCGTTGTTGAAGGCCATTCCGGCAAGCATTTCAGCTTCTACCATCTTAGTCCGTGCTTCAATGTTGTGACCATTAGCAACTACTTCTGGTAAAGCAGTTTGGATTAATTGAATAGCTTCCTTACATTGACTATCCGTGATTGGGTTGTGGTCAACTGAAACATATGGTTCAATTGCTTGAACAAAAGCATCACAACCAGTAGCAGCAGTAATATCTTGTGGAATATCAAGCATTAACATTGGATCGTTGAATGATACCAATGGAATGTTCCGCCATGAAACAACAACGAACTTCAAGTGAGTTTCTTCATTAGTGATAACTGCGTGACGAGTCAATTCTGAACCAGTACCAGCTGTAGTATTAACAGCCATAAGTGGTGGAAGAGGATTGTCCAAGGTTTCAATTCCGGCAAGTTTGGAAATATCATCACCATTAGTCAAGATAATACCGATACCCTTACCACAGTCATGGGCTGAACCCCCACCGACAGTGATAATTGAGTCACAGTTTTCATCTTCGTACATCTTCTTACCGGCCTTAACATTACGGATCTTTGGGTTAGGTTCTACACCAGTAAATACGGCGTAATCTACCCCTGCTTTTTCTAATGAAGCAAGAGTTTGCTTAACCGGGCCATTATCAATCTTTGATAAGCCTTCAGTCGTAACAATTAATGGCTTGTGCATATTGAGCATCTTTGCACGATCACCAATCTTGGCAATAACACCAGGGCCAAAGAAGTTAACACTTGGCATTAAAAAATCAAATTGTCTATTCATTAAAATACCCTCCTCATGGCATTTGAATACGTTACCATTATCATGCAAGCGTTTGACTTTTGCAATAGGAACATTTTGATTTTTTGTTAATTTTCACCTAATTTTAAGCGAAAATATTGCGCGATTGACCGCAATTTTACGTTCTTTGTCATAAATTTCACAAATTGGAACAATATTATCTTTTTGTTTCACAAGAAATTGCTAATTCGCTCACAAACTATTTAAGAGCTTCATCAAATGCAATTCGTAACAGAATCGCTTGTGGGTTATAGGTATTCAAAATTCGGTCAGCAGTGGCGGTTGAATCAGCTGGCATCATATTAATTTGCATGTTAACTGATAGCGGTCGCATTTTTAATCCAGTAATAACCAGCTTCATTGCAATTTGTGCTTGAGACCCGCCATGTCCGCCAAAGGTTACCATACTAACAGGTTTGCCCTGCCATTCCTTTCCTAGGTAGTCAATCGCATTCTTAAGCACAGCTGGATAACCCCAATTATATTGCGGAAAAACAAAGATAAAGCCATCATAGCTTTGAATTAGCTTACTCCATTTCCGTGTTTTTTCGTGAAGATACATTCCTAAATAAGGAATATTTGGTTCATCCATCATTGGTAAATCAATCTTCTTTAAATCGATGATATCAAATTGAACTCGCGCACTTTCTTTAAGCTGCATTTTTAACCAACTAGCTACTTGGCTACTCCGCCGATTAGGACGAACACTTCCAACAATAATTCCAACTTTTTTCATTTGAAAGACCTCCTATAATATCTTCATTTTAATCGTTTTATCGACAAAATAAAAAACATATGAAGGACTTTACTATAAGTTAATTTGTACTACTTATGGTAAGGCAAACCATTAATAATCGTAAATGCACGGTATATTTGTTCGCTCAAAACTAAGCGCATCAGCTGATGAGGGAGGGTGAACCGACCAAAGGAAATTTGTGTATCTGCCCGTTTAAGAACTGCTGGACTCAACCCCAATGAGCCACCAATGACAAAAGTAATATCACTATGACCATACGTCGTTAGTTTATTAATTTCTTTAGCAAATTCTTCTGAAGTTCGTTCCTTACCTTTAATCGCTAAAGCATACACATATTCCCGATCTTTGATTTTATCAAGAATTCGCGCTCCCTCTTTTGCCATTACTTCATCCATCTCAGCTTGGCTTAACGATTCTGGCGCTTTTTCATCTGGTACTTCAACAATTTCAAACTTACAATAGCGGCCTAAGCGCTTCGCATATTCAGCAATTCCAGCTTTAAAATACTTTTCTTTTAACTTACCAACACCGATTATTTTTATATTCAAGATATCCACTACCTTCCACAGTTTATCCACAGAGTTATCCACAGGTATTTTTAAATTGTTTAACGTTTACCGAATGTTCGGCAACTTTTTTGTTAAAAAAGCGTTTTCTGAATTTTTACTTATCCACAGTTATCTACAGGAACAATCGTTCATTATCATTTTTGAAAGTCATTGGCGCACAAGGGGTTCCGAGCATATATCCATCAAGAATTCCACTTATCCACACTACGGTTCTTCACCTGTGGATAACTTTTGAACAATGGTTAACGTTATTATATCAACTTTTATAAAATTATCTTAAATTCAGCAAAAGTTTTCCACCGACTTATCCACAGGGGATTTCACAGTATTATTTTAACGTATTTCTAACTAATTACAACACGATCTGTGGTAACAATGCAACATTATGTTACCTGACGAATGTTACTGCCTTTAGCCTTTCGAATATTCGTAAATTTTGTATCCTAAAAAAAATCCGCGCTTACTTGCACGGATTTTTATATCAAGCATATTGGTGGGCAATCTTTCCACACACCGCTGCTACAATTGCCGCTAAAATATCATCAATAAACGTATTAACATGAACATTATCATGGTCAAACTTTGCGATAATCCCACTTTTAACACGATCAAAATAGCCAAAATTGGTCGTTCCAATCGTCCCATAGATATTAGCAATCTGCAAGGCAAGTGTTTCATCAACCCCAAACACTCCTGCATCATTTTTAATAATACTTGCTAACGGCTCTGCAACTTTATCTTCCTCCGTCAATCGATCAAGTTCCAGCGCTACCATTGCACTATTTAATAACTCCCGTTTATGCATTGTATCAATTAGATACTTCTGACATGCCGCTAACGTTAAGTCTGGTTCAAATTTCTTTTGTGTTTCATATACGATCTTAGATAGTTCATCTAATGCAACCCCGCGTTCTTCTAAACGGTGCACAACAAACTCGTATGCCTTTGTATCTGGATACTTAAATCGTGGATTGTTCATTTGGCCCACCATCCTTCTAAACTTATAGTTAATATTATAACGCTCTTTTAATAAAGAAACAGAAGTAGAGAGACCCACTTGGCTTTCCACTTCTGCTCTATTAGTTATCATCTTGTTGCGAATCAGTAGTTGTCGTATCAGCGCTCTTTGTTAAGTGAAGCGTAGCAGTATGTTGCTGTCCATCACGATAATAAGTTATCTTAGCAGTTTCACCAACCTTGTACTTATACAAGGCTGCCTTTAACGAACCAGCGTCAGTAATCTTAGCATCACCAAGTTTAGTGATCACATCATACTTCTTTAATCCTGCCGTGTCTGCAACTGATCCACTATTAACGTCCATTATTACCACACCTTTATTTACGCTAGTAGGTAATTTTAAGACAGATTGCTGTTGGTCAGACGTTACATTACTGAGATCAACCATGCTAATACCAAGCGATGGCCGACTAATCTTACCGTTCTTAATTAATTGGTTAATGATCGTTACTACTTCATTACTTGGGATAGCAAAACCGATTCCTTCGACCGAAGACCCTTGTGTATCAGATGCAAGTTTCATCGAGTTGATACCAATCACCTGACCAGCCATATTAATCAGCGGACCACCCGAGTTACCAGAATTAATTGCGGCATCTGTCTGAATAACTGATGTCAATGTACCATCAGTACCAGCCTTTAATGTCCTGTTTTTGGCGGAAATAATCCCCTTAGTAACAGTATTTGCATATTCACTACCCATTGGCGAACCAATTGCTAAAACATCTTGTCCTGGAACGATTGAGTTTGAGTTACCAAATGAAGCAACAGTTTTTACGTTTCCCGCATTAATCTTCAATACTGCTAAATCTGTCGCTGCATCCGCTCCAACAAGGTCAGCATTGACTTTCTTACCATTGCTGAGAATTACCTGTAAAGCATTCGATCCTTTTACCACATGGTTATTAGTAACAACGTATGCTGAGTTG
This sequence comes from Limosilactobacillus rudii, assembly GCF_014145455.1. Lineage (GTDB taxonomy): Bacteria > Bacillota > Bacilli > Lactobacillales > Lactobacillaceae > Limosilactobacillus > Limosilactobacillus rudii. The sequence goes on from NZ_JACIVB010000017.1 coordinate 124,345, forward strand.
CCACTCTTTTTATAGATAACACCTGAACCTTCACTAGCGGTTTCTAATTTATTATCGCTTGAGGAGTCGCTATTACTATTAGCACTGTTATTACCGTAGCCAAAAATACCTAAAGTACCGTTTGATTGTTGTACTTTTTGCTTATTAATAACACTAACAACCGCACCCTGAACTGATTTATAAGCTTGCGATGCTTCACCATTCAAGTCAGCCTTGTTTTTATTAACCTTAGTTCCGCCAGATTTATTAGAACCGCTTGGCACCTTCGTACTTGTCACTTCTTCGTGGTGCTGCACCATATTGTTAATTCCTAGTGCTATTCCACCACCAATTAGGCCAGCAAATAGCCCAACGATAACTACACCTAGCCATAAACGGTCTTTTAACCCTTCTTTTATCTTTTTCATCAATCAACCCTCCGCTAAGTCAAAGAATTATTACTTTCAAATTACAATTTAAATATGAAAAATCATTGAATAAAGTCGATAAAAAACATGATATCTCAATCTTTTTATTATAACGTCATTAATTTACTTGGCGTTTCCGGTTCAGCATCACGTAACTCAAAGTCATGATTTACCCCAAAATCATGCTGCTCCATCATACTTGCAACCGTTAAATGGGCCAATGATCGCATATTATTATGTTGGCTACGATGTCCTAGAAAGATTTCTTTTGTCCGACGCCCAATGACCCCCATCAAGGCATCTGCTCCTTCTTCATTGGAAAGGTGACCTTCATCCCCTAGAATTCGTTGCTTGAGTGGCCATGAATAAGGCCCCATCCGTAGCATCTCAGTATCATGGTTACATTCCATCAAATATGCATCAGCATCCCGAATAGTTCCTTCTACGCGATCTGAAACATATCCGGTATCAGTTAAAACACAAAATGTCTTGTTATTATGATGAACCTGATAAAACTGTGGCTGAGCGGCGTCGTGTGAGACTGCAAAACTCTCAACCTCCATGTCTCCCAAATCTTTCACTGTATTTGGCGCGATAATATGCTTTTGCTCCAGCGGAATTTTACCAACTTTATTAGCCATTGCCTGCCACGTACCTTCATTGGCATATACGTCCATTCCATACCGCCGTGCAAGGACACCAACACCATGAGTATGATCACTATGCTCATGCGTAACAAAAATTGCATCAACATCCTTTAATGATCGATCAATCTTTTGCATTAAATTTTCAATTCGTTTTCCGCTTAAACCTGCATCAATCAATATGCGATGATTCCGCGTTTCCAAATAGGTTACATTTCCCGTACTACCGCTCGCAAGTATACTGTAACGCAGTGGATCATTCTCTGTCACTTAACGTACCTCCTTGATTATTTATTATTTAATGAGTTGGTATTTACACTATCTGGTGTTTCTTTCATTACCGTACTATTAAAGGCATTAACTTCTAGTTGTTGAATTGCTCCTGAATTTTTCGTCTTAATTTCAACAACCCATGTTGGAACATACACCGCCTTATCATCGGTAGTTGTATTCAATAACTTAGCATAACTTAAACTAGCCCAACGAATACGTGAATTATTAGGAATTTGATTATGCTTATACAACCATGTTACCGCCCGCTGCTGACTAATTGTATTAGACCGTTGCCGTAATATTTCAACATCCTGTAAATAAGTTTGCGTGTACCCAGTTAGCTCATGGTCGGAATTTACATGAAAACGTATTTGCCCATCATTTGAAATTAATGGTTTTCCTTCTAACATTTGCGTATACACAATATTATTCTTATCAGATAATTCCCGATTATATCGATAGTTATCGCCAAGAGCGACCATCTTTTTGTTTTTCAGCAACCTATTTACTCGGTGCAACGGGTTATCCTTAGAAAGCTTGATTGGCTTATCGAAATCACTTGTCAGTGTACCTGATGAAAAATGGGCGTTTTGATTATGCAGTCTTCCTGATTCTTGTTCTAGTACTCCACCATCCGTTGAGCGTTTTCCAGCAACATAGTAACCAGTTTGTTGCTTATTGGAAAGATCACCATAACTAATAGAGTCGTTATGCATTTCTTTTAGCACAGTTGATTGACGGTTCGGCTGGCCATTTGAGACAGTAAAACGTGTCTCAAGGATCAATGAACTTCCAACAAAGATATCAAAAAGTAAGAAGGCAAGAATAAAGATCCATTGAATACGTTTAAAATTCATTCTCTACCCCTCCTTACTTATTTAATTCAGTATATTCAACCCATCGGCCATGGTATTTAATAAAGTATGTCGGTATCAACTTAACAACATGGCTGCTATTACTACTATTTTTCCAAATATAACCCACACGCAAATCTTTAATGTCACGCATCCGATTTGTCGCATGGAGCTGATTGATAACATCCGTACTTGATGGTAGTTTTACCATTTGGTGGTTAATCGGCAACGGTACTTGTAAACTGTAAAGACTCATCCAGTACTGCTCGTTACCATTATTTTTTGATTCTAGGGTTACTTCCCCATAACCATTGCTGTTAAAGATTGGAAAACTATTTACATAGGCACGATAATTCAGTTGTCGTCCATGATTACTTACCTCATCATAGCGAAGGTTATCTAACGGAATACCAATTGCTGTTAGCTTATTGTAAAAATGAGGGAAAATCTGACTTGTCGATTCTCGATCGTCTTTGCTTAAGTAATTTTCATACTTCATTGTTCCGTTTTGACGATTAAAAATTAGGCGCCGATTAGTCCCGTCGGTATAGGTAGTTTCATTCCCATTTCGATTTGCGGTTATTGTCGTATGCTGATTAGTACTCATTAAACTAGCACTTAACGTATCAATATTTTGCGCCGTAACTTGATAACCTAATTCCGGCAGCTCAAATGACCGTGGGTACATCATTACTGCAACCCCGTTAATAATTTTATGGTCAACTGGAATCTTCTCCATTGACGTTAATAATCGACGGATATTACCAAAATTTCCTTTTTCCACTCGTACACGATAAACACTGTAATGGTGGTCACCAAGCAAATAGATTTCGTGTTGCCCATTTAGCGGGATAACAATGTGGTTAATTTGATTAACCCGATCCGTGTCAATTGACTGGGAAAAAGTTTCATCAAAGACCGCACTTGGGATCTCATCTGGATATGTCAACATTAATGAATTTCGTCGGCGTAAGTAACTCAAATAAACATCACTATTATTTTGCTTTACAATATTTGTCCGCCCAAGCTTCCAATGTTGTAATTCCTTTTTTACACTCAAAATTAAATTTGCTTTCGGACTATGCAATTGATTTTGGTTACCATTCTTAGTCGTTTCAATTGCTTTTGTTGGCAGGTATACATCACCCATTGACTGTGGCGTATATTGTTGTGATTGGTTGCTATTATAATTTTCGTGTCGTGCTCCTTCATAAGGAAAGGGATTCGTCCAAAAAATCCACGAAATGAACAAACTAATAATTACGACAATCGTTAAGGCGATTGATTGCCAATTACTTTTCAGTTTCCTCATCATCCCATTCTTCCTCCTCATAAGGTACATATGGCAAGGAAATATAGAAAGTCGATCCCTTGCCTTCTACACTATCAACCCAGATTTGTCCGCCAAGCATATTAACAACCTCTTTAGATATCGCTAATCCAAGGCCTGTTCCTCCCTGTTTCCTGCTCCGCGCCTTATCAACACGGAAAAAGCGGTCAAAGATCCGACCGAGGTCTTTGCGCGGAATACCAAGGCCCTGGTCAGAAATACTAAGAATAACGTGATTATGGGTTTCAAGCAGACGTGTAGTAATAACGCCCCCATCTGGCGAATACTTAATCGCATTATTCATAATATTATCGATCACTTGGGTAAACTTATCAGTATCAATTTCTACCCATAAGTCTTTCTTAGTAAAGTACCGCTCAATCGTATATTTCTTCTTTTTAGGATCTTCCTCTTTTTTGATAATCATATCAAAGCGATCCAAAATGTAATTAAATAACTCATTAATATTTACATATTCGAGATTAAGCTTGGTTGTTCCAGCATCCATCCGTGATAGACTCAACAGATCATTAATCATTCGGATCATCCGGTCAGTTTCATCTTGAACAACCTTCAAGAATTTAGGAGCAATTTCCTTATCCTGCCAAGCACCATCACTTAACGCATCTACATAACTCCTAACACTGGTTAGCGGTGTCCGTAATTCATGTGACACGTTTGAAACAAATTGTTTACGTTCCCGTTCCTCTTTTTGCTGGCTAGTTACGTCATGCAGAACACAAACTAGTCCACTAACAAAACCTGACTCACGCTGAATTGGCGAAAAATAAGCATTTAATATTAAATTATTGCCTGAATTAGACATATCAATTATCAGTTCACGCTGCTCACCATTAACTAATTGACGAACCGTATAGTCATGGCGAATATCCAACACGTCGATGATTGATTTACCAATTAAATCATCTTCGTTTTCAACTCCCAGCAATTGAAGCGCCATGTTATTTACAATCGTAACGTTTCCCCGGCGATCAGTCGCTAAGACCCCATCAGACATATGTGAGAGGACGCTATCAAGTCGCCGCCGTTCAGAATCACTTGACTCTTGAGCTTCCTCAACCCGCACTGATAGGTTATTAACGGCCCCTGCTAATTGCCCTAACTCATCATTTCCCAATACCTTTACTTGACCAGAATAATCTCCGCGAGCAATTCGTAAGGTCTGTTTACGCATTTCTTCAATTGGTCGCGTTATTTCCTGGGAAATAATTATTGCAAGGACCAAGCTAATTACAATTGTGATCATTGCTGCTGATAAATAAACAAGTGTAATATTGTTGATATTTGAGTATACACTTTCCAAACTAGCACGTAGGTATACTGCTCCAACAACGTTATTATTACTATTATCAACTAGTGGAATAACATTTATATAATAACGTGTATGGTTCGAGTTATCATACAGGTTTTCCGTATGCGAACGATTATTCAATAAAGTCGCTTTAATTGCTTGGTCTGTTGTCTTTTGACCAATAGCACCTCGATTATCGGCATTGCTTGTTCCACGAACTACACTTTTACTATCAACAACACGAATTTCCGAAATGTTATTGTTATTTACCTCTGAAAGGATTTGGTTAATCTGTTTATTGGCCTTCTTAGTATTAGAACGTGCTAATTGTTCAGCCAATGAATTATCAACGTAGGATGGTAATTCGATCGTTTGTTTAAACGTATTAAGGTTTTGATGCTCCAATTGACGCACAAAAACCGCCCCTACGCATTCTAGTGTTAACATCAAAATTAACACGAATACCAAGGCGATTTTAAACCGAATCGATTGATAAAATTTTAATTTGCTGTTCACAATGGTTCAGCCTCTAATTCTGATCAGGATTTGCCAAGTAATAACCAACACCACGACGCGTAATTAACCATTGTGGGTGGCTTGGGTTATCTTCAATTTTTTCACGAAGCCGGCGGACAGTAACGTCAACGGTCCGTACATCACCAAAGTAATCATAGCCCCAGACCGTTTGGAGGAGATGTTCACGATTAATAACTTGCCCAATATGCTGCGCAAGGTAGTGCAGCAATTCAAATTCACGGTGGGTTAAATTAATATTCTCTCCCCGTTTTGTTACCGTGTATGCTTCTGGGTGGATTGTAAGGTCTCCAATCTGAATATCTGAATTATTATCTTCTTCTGCTGGTGCTTTAAGGGTTGCCTGTCGCCGCAAGTTAGCTTTAACCCGCGCAACTAATTCCCGGTTAGAGAATGGTTTGGTAACATAATCATCAGCACCCAATTCTAATCCTAAAACCTTATCTAATTCGGAGTCCTTCGCAGTTACCATAATAATCGGCATTGTGTGTTTTGCCCGCACACGCTTTGCCACTTCAAGGCCATCAATCTTAGGTAACATCAAATCAAGGATGATCAAGTCAGGCTTTTCTGCTTCGACTTGTTCCAATGCCGCTTCGCCATCATAAGCTACAACAACTTCATAACCCTCTTTTTCAAGGTTAAATTTTATGATATCAGAAATTGGCTTCTCATCATCAACAACTAAAATTTTCTTTGCCATATCAATGATCCCCTCCAATTGGGTTGATTGATTAATACTTTACTTCTGCTTTATATAAGTGCTTCTATTATAGCACAAAGGAAAAAAACTTAACGAATTTTCAAAAAAGTATTTGACATCTTAAAATTAACGGGTTAGAATAAACTAGTATTCTGTTAAAGGATATGGGCAGTTAGCTCAGCTGGCAGAGCAACGGACTCTTAATCCGTGGGTCCAGGGTTCGATCCCCTGACTGCCCATCAGAGGTTTACAGAGATTGAGTTTATCTCAATCTCTGTTTTTGTACAATCTAATTTTTGCGAAGTACCCCCCTCCCCTAAAAAAGTCATTAATGGCTTAACTAGTTAAAATATACGGTAAAAAAATGATCAAGATCGGCTATTAAAGTCGATTTTGATCATTTTTTAGCTTCTAGAGATTGCCTCGCAATTACTTCAAGGTAAACCATAAACTTCCCTAATAATCAGCTTAAGCGAACGTTAAAATCTATTTAAACTGATCATGGACATACTGAGCATACAGTGGCGTTGTCTGAAGTAATTCCTCGTGTGTTCCAGCACCAGAGATTGTTCCATTTTCAATAAAGTAAATTTTATCTGCATCCACGATTGTACTTAAGCGGTGTGCGATTACCAGTGTTGTCCGTCCCTGCATCAAATCACCCAATGCTTTTTGTACCATTGCTTCAGATTCAGCATCTAAACTTGCGGTTGCCTCATCAAGCATTAATATTTTAGGATCACGAAGGAAAGCTCGTGCAATTGCTATTCGTTGTCGTTGCCCCCCAGAGAGCTTAATTCCACGTTCACCGATTTCAGTTTCTAATTTGTCTGCCATTTTATTTACAAAAACATCCGCATATGCCATCTTCAGTGCTTGCCATAGCTCATCATCATCCACAGTACGGTGCAATCCATATGTAAGATTATCTCGAATTGTTCCTGGCATTACTGCTGCATCTTGACTCACAAGGCCAATTTGTTCTCGCCATCTTGCTAAGTCTAATTTTTCTATATTTTCATCGCCAATAAGGATCTTTCCGGCAGTCGGTTGGTAAAACCGTTCAATTAATGAAAAAATTGTTGATTTCCCACCACCTGAAGGACCAGCAAAGGCAACAACTGCATTCGGCTTAGTCGCAAAATTAATATCTTTCAAGATTGGTTTTCCAGCCTCATAAGCAAAGTCAACGTTCTCAAATCTCAACGGTTCTGTTTCAATATCTTTTTCAATCTTATCTTCGGCAAATTCTTCAGGTTCAGATAGCATTTGTTGAATTCGTTCAGTTGCACCACTAGTTTTGGCCATATTAGTAAAAAGTTGACTGATTACAATAACTGGACCAAAAATTTGGAATAGGTACATTAAAAATGAGACCAATGCTCCCATCGTTATTTGACCATTCATTACGCGAATTGCGCCATAACCAAGGACAATTAGGAACATTAACATCATTAACATATTCGTAATTGGTTGTGTTACCGAATTAATCAATGCTTCTTTAGTTCCAATTCCATATAAGTTATCAATCCGCTGATTTCCTTTTGTTAATTCATGTTCTTCACCATTTGAAGATTTCACTAAACGAACTTCACCTAATACGTCAATTGAATCACTAGCAAACTTAGCTAATTCATCTTGGCGTACCCGTCCAATTTTTCGTGATTGGTTCATCACCGGCATCATTACTAACATTATTAATGGAACAGCAATAAACATTAATAGCGTCATTCGCCAATCCATTGCCATCATTATTACTAACGCCCCTACAAACTGTAAAATTGAGGTCATTGCATTTGGAAATGTTGATGCAAGTAACTCCTTAACTTGAGAGGTATCGTTTACTAAACGTGAACTGATTTCTCCTGTTTTGACATTGTCAAAATATTTAACAGGCATTTTAAGCAACTTTTGCCATAACCGTTTACGAAGTTTTGCAACAACATTCTCACCAAAAATCCCAAGCAAAACCCCTGAAAACGCACTCGTAATTAATCCAGCAATAAAAATAATAACTGTCAAAACAGCTAATGTCGGACTAATATGCCGAAAATCATTAATTAGTTTCTGGGCTAATTGGGGTACAAATAAATTAGCTCCTGTTGAAATAAATCCTAAAAGAATCCCTATAATCAGTTTTGCATATTGCGGATGAAGCTGATTAATCAGGCCAAAGAATTCACGAAAGTTAAACTTATTCCTTCTCAAATCATAAGCCTCCTAACAATTAAGTATCTAACTATTTAACGGTTTATATTAAAACACATAGGTACCTAACTGTCAACAATCTAACTTATTTTGGTAAATCATTGTTGAGGCTTGTCATACTTGCAATTACTGAATCTATTTTTGATTCATCGAGTTGCTCAATAAATTTTTGACATGTTTCATCAAAAACTTTCTTAATCTGCTTAGCTTTTTCAATTCCTTCTTTAGTAAGGAAAATTCGCTTAATTCGTGCTGATTCATTGTCATTCTTTCGGATAATATAGCCATCACGTTCAAGATTTTTAAGCATGTTAGTAATACTTGCATTTCGAATATGGAAATGATCGCCTAGTTCTCGCTGAATGAGGCCCGGATGCTCTTTGATATATAGCAATGTTCTTGCTTGTTGTGGTGTTAGTGCCAATTTTGGCGTAAGAGTATTAAAAAAATGCTGCATATTAATCATATATGTCCGCAATAACCTATTCATTCGTTCAAATTTATCTTTTTTCGATGCCATAATATTACTCCTAGTTTGTTATTTATTAAATAATTATAACAGTTAGGCGTCTAAGTAAATATCAATTTAAAAATTAATAAATAAATTTCAAAAAAACACTTGCGAAATTCTAGAGAAGTTGATATTATTACTTATGTTGTCAAAGACATGGGCAGTTAGCTCAGCTGGCAGAGCAACGGACTCTTAATCCGTGGGTCCAGGGTTCGATCCCCTGACTGCCCATTATTATTAAAGTCACCGATTTATTATCGGTGGCTTTTTTATTTATTAAGCTAGTTACTACCTAAAATTAATTTATTATACGATTACAACTAATCTTACATGCGCTATAATATAAACGTTTTGAAGAGATCAACGATTTTATGATTTCTTGATCATAAAGAAGGAATTTACAATGAAAACACAAAAACAACATCATTTTCCATTTGAATCCTTGCCACCAGATGAACAGAAAAAATTTTATGAAGTATATGAACAAATGAAGCAGGTTCAACGAGATGAGCCTAATCGACTTCGTGAACACCTTGAGGCTTTCAATGATGCTATCTTAGCAATTGTTGCTACAATTATCGTTTTGGAAATTAAACCACCAATTGGTGAAGTTAATTACGCAGGATTTCTTAGCAATCTATTGATTTTCTTGATTTCATTCGCAATTATTGCTGACTTTTGGTATAATCTCCACCTTTTGTTCTCTTTCTTTGTTATTAAACCTGATAGTCTGATAGTAATTTTGGATTTATGCTTGCTCGCTGACTTAGCCTTAATGCCAACAATGACGAAGTGGATTATGTCTGAGGCTTCAGGATTTGCAGTCATGAATTATGGAATTATTTACCTAATCGCATGCATTATCAGAACACTAATGCAATATTTAGGATTTAAAAATATGGGGAAGGAATCAAAACTGCTACAAAGTGTTACGGTTCGGCACTCAATGGCTCAATTTATCGGAATAGTTATTCTTAATGCTGTCCTTATTGCCTTTGCATTCTACTATCCTAAAGTTGTAATGATTCTGTATCTTGCAACACCAATTATCTCAGGAATAATGATGAATTTTCAGCAGCATAAACACAACCTTGATGAGAATAACTAAAACTTATTAAGATAATTTAGACTCTACAATTTTAAGTACTGGTGAAATTTTTACATAAATACTTATTTGACGAAGAGCCGAAATTCTTATATAAATGCCAAAATTTGTCTTTTTGACACTTTAAAAGATAAAGTAGACATTTAAAACCTGTTTTCTTACATTTTAAGATAAATAATCTCCTTTAATTAATTCCATTGTATTATTGACTAATTTATCAAAAAGCTTGATACCGCAACGTTGCAACAAAGCATTGCTAGACTTTATTCCACTATTCTCGTATCCTTATACCAAAAATATGATGAGTGAATCAATATGTCCTTTGGTAAACAAATTTTAGCTCAACGTAAAAAACTCGGCTTCACCCAACAAAACGTTGCCGATAAATTACATATTACGCGGCAAACACTTTCTAAATGGGAGAACGATAAAAGTTATCCTGATCTAAAACTACTTCTTGCCCTTAGCGATTTATATCACGTTCCTGTCGATTCATTGCTTAGGGAAAATGAAGACTTGACTAACTATCTAAATCGTAATAAGGCATCACAGTCGTTTAATATTATCCGTGGTTTATTCTGGCTACTTATGGGCTTTTATTTTGATACTTCCATTAACTATTGGTCTAATATCTTAATCCCCATTATTATCCTTGTCATAATGGAATACCTTGCCTTTAAAGAATCATTTTTTCTGGGAAATCACTGGACTAAACAAAAGACCTATACCATTTGGGGATACTTATGGACCACTGTAATGATTGCCGAAATAATTTATTTCATTATCAATAAACAACTTAACATACTGATTCTTTGTTCTACCTTAGCAGTCTATTATTTTTCTCACCAATACGTTTATAAACTGCGTAACTAAAAAAGACGTCGATCCGGCGTCCTTTTTTATTATTATTCATCATCTTCTGCTAATAATTCTTTGCGTGCCTGTCTTAACCCCATTTCCTGTTCCGGTGAAACTTCTGGATATGCCAATGGCAAACTATTAATCTTTTTCGTCAAAATATCTGAAACAATCAATCGGGAGTACCACTTATCATCTGCTGGAATAACGTACCATGGATTTTTCTTAGTAGCTGTTGCATTAATCGCCTTTTCATATGCTTTTTGGTAATCATCCCAATATTGTCGTTCACGAATATCAGCTGCTGAAAATTTCCAGTTTTTTTCAGGAATATCAATTCGCGCTAAGAATCGATTTCGTTGCTCTGCTTTTGAAACATGAAGGAAAAATTTAACAATCATATAGCCATTTCGTGTCAAATAGCTTTCATATTGGCGAATATCCTCATACCGACTATCAAAGAAACGAGCATCTACGTCTTTTAATGATTCCACTCCCGGCAAATTAGCATTAACGATTAGTTCAGGATGGACCCGTGAAACAAGAACATCCTCATAATAAGAACGATTAAAGACGCCAATGTCACCACGCATCGGCAACTCGCGGGTTATTCGCCAAAGGTAGTCATGACGTAATTCACGACCGGTTGGTTGCTTAAAATTAGCGACCTTGAAACCGACTGGATTAACACCAGCAAAGATATGTGAAATCATACTATCTTTTCCTGCTGCATCCATTGCTTGAAAGACCACTAAAACACCATAGTGGCGCCGTGCATACATCATCTTTTGCGCATTCTTTATTGACTTAACATTCTTCTTAATTTTCTTTTTAATCTTCTTTAACTCGTCAGCAGAATCTTTAACTTTCGTTGGCGCTTTTTTTATATCAAAATCCTTACCAGTATAACGGTATTGGTCAGTCTTCATTGATTTTCACCTCATTGCTTTCAATTCATTCTCATTTACATCATAGCAAATGACTTATAATTTGGTTAATTAAAAAGCCCCTAACTACAAATGTTAAGAACTTTTCAACTATTATTTAGGCTCCGCTTTTCTTCATCACTCAATAATATCCCTTGTACTCAGTTGATATTTACTATGCTTCAACCGACCAATCTTATGTTCACGCCCATCATTAACAATAAATTCATCTACTGCGCCACACTCATCACAGACTACAACGATCTGGTACCGTTGCGAATCATCGTTATTCGTATCCATCCAATTACGTTCGGCAATCAATAATGGTTTTTGGTGGCAACGATAGCAAGGGATTGCTAATTTACGACCTTCACGAAAAGGATCTCCAGTTTTGCCAACCATTCCCCACCGATCTTCACCATGAACATTATCATAATTATTGTAAAACATTATCTCACTTCTCTAATATTCGACTGTTTTTGCCCGTTTTACTTTAACAACTAATAATACAATTATCTCCATTATGAAAATAGAAACGGCACAAATGACAAATAAAATATGATAAGACGTTGCTTCAATCATCAAGCCCCCGAATAATGGGCCAATTGCTTTACCGATTGATGAGAATGCATTCAAAATTCCTTGGTATTTTCCCTTAACTGCCACTGGCGATAAACTATTGACAATTGCCGGCATTGTTGGCAGTGCTGTCGCTTCACCAATCGTCAAAACAACCATTGCGGCAACAAACCAACTATACGAGTGAGCATATAATAAGAGAACGAATGAAAAACCGATTGTAAATATTCCAATAAATACTTGTGCATATGGACGATTAATCCACCGGTTGAGCCACGTTAATCCCAACTGGAAAATAACAATCAAAATCCCATTTAACGTCCAAAGTAAACTATACTTCGTCATTGATATTCCCTGGTCAGTCATAAATACTGATAAATTACTTGCCCATTGTTCGTACATTGTCCAAATTACAACTAACGCAATAAAAAATATCCAGTTAATCCATAAATTAGCTTGGGGGAGCTTGATGCTAGTTGTTTGCTCATTATTAGTTTCAGTTTGGGTGGTTGACTGGTGACTATCCTTAAAGAAGAAAAGGACAACGAGTAAAAACATCGTGTACAAAATAGTCGTGATTAAAAACATTGGTGATACGTTACCATGCGCATACTGGTACAGTGGACCGACAATCGTTGTCCCAATCACCATCCCTAAGTTATTGGCAAAATAAAGCATATTAAATACGTACCGTCCATCACGACCAGACCGCGTTGCGAAGGAATTCACCATCGTAATTATCCAACCATTGAAAAAGCCGATTGCGGTCAATAAAATCCCATAAATAGGCCATCCATTAAATAAGATCATGATCGCCATTACAATAGTCGCTAGCAATGTTCCGCCAATCATTAACTTACGAGGATTAGCTCGATCAAACAGCAACCCGCTTACATAACTACCAATAACATTTGCTCCTGAATAAAAAAGCAATACGATTCCAGAAACAGTTAACGATTCATGTAACTGATCATGGATATAAATTGTTGTTAATGGCCATACAAAACTGTTCCCAATACTTCCTAGGAACATTCCTAATAACAACCATTTTAACTCTACTCCTTGACGGTTCATTGTTTACGCCTCCTCAATTACTATCATACCGTTTATTCTTTATAAAAACCTTTTTAGTGTCTTAAGCGCACTAAAAGGGCTACCCCAGTTTTCTGCTGAAATGCCCTCTTAGACTTATCATTTTTAATTATTATCCTCTGGAAGATAAGAAATCGAAGTGAACTTATTATAGGATTTTGCAAATAATAACTTAACCGTCCCGCGCGGACCACTACGATTCTTTTCGATGATGACTTCAACTTCACTTGCATTAGAGCCATCGTCATCTTGATTATTTCCCTGGTTATTATTATCATCGTCAGAATCTTCATCATGTTCGTAATAGTCATCACGATAAAGGAAACTAACAATATCCGCATCCTGTTCAATTGATCCTGATTCACGAATATCAGATAATACTGGACGTTTATCTTGCCGTTGCTCAACTCCCCGCGATAATTGCGAAAGAGCAATCACTGGCACTTCTAACTCTTTAGCTAGTTTTTTTAACTGTCGAGAAATTTCAGAAACTTCTTGCTGGCGGTTATCAGGGTTGCTCCCTTCGATCAATTGAAGATAATCAATAACAATTAATCCTAAGTTTCCCTTTTCCTTAGCTAGCCGCCGACAACGTGCCCGTATTTCGGCAACTTTAATTCCCGGCGTATCATCAATATAAATACTTGCATTACTCAACGCCCCGGTTGCAATAAACAAGCTTTCCCATTCATCTGGATTGAGTTGACCAGTTCGCAAATGATTAGCATTAATGTTTCCTTCAGCGCATAACATCCGGTTTGCAAGTGATTCTGCGCCCATTTCAAGACTAAAAATTGCGACAGTATTATCCGTTCGAGTTGCCACATTTTGAGCAATATTAAGGACAAATGCCGTTTTTCCAACAGCTGGTCGCGCTGCAATAATTACCAATTCGTCTTTATGCAGCCCGGTTGTCATTTCATCCAATTGCGCATAACCTGTCGATAGCCCGGTAATTTCTGATCCCTGCTTAGCAAGATCGCTAACATGATTAATTGACTGTTGAAGCACGTCTCCAATACTTTGAAAACCTGTTTGCCGACTATTTTCAGAAACTGACATAATTTCCTGTTCAGCACGGTCAAGTTGGTCTTCAACTTTGTCATTACCAGCATAACTATCATTGATAATTTTGGTTGCTGTATTAATTAAGCGTCGAGAAATTGCCTTATCATGAACAATCTTAGAATAATAAACAACATTAGCTGCTGTCGGCACTGCTGTTGCAAGTTCACCAATATAAGCAACTCCACCAACATTTTCCGTTTGATTATCCTGATCCAGAATATTTTTCATTGTCAGTGGGTCAATCGGCTGATCCTCATCATTTAACTGGATCATTTTTTCAAAGATAATCTGATGAGCCTTCCGATAAAAATCTTGTGGCTCTAAATATTCCATTGCATCAGCCAACGCGTTTTTACTCAAAAAAGCAGCTCCAAGAACTGCTTTTTCTGCTTCAATATCGCGTGGTTCTTCTTGCATTGGTGCATTATCCATAGCGATACCGCTCCTTAAATATCTTGATTCGCATTACTTCTCTGCAATGTGAACACGAATTTGTGCCTCAACTTCTGGGTGAAGCTTAATTGGCACATTGACATAACCTAGCGCCTTAATTGGGGCAGCTAGCTCAATCTTTCGCTTATCGATCTTCAGGTCAAATTGTTTTTGTAAAGCAGTTGCAATTTGCTTAGTAGAGATAGAACCAAACATCCGACCGTCAGTACCAGCCTTCCCGCTTAATTCTACAACAGTATTATCATTTTCAAGAATTTTTTTCATCCGCTTGGCATTAGCAAGTTCTTCCGCAGCATGCTTTTCTTCAGCCCGCTGTTGTCCTTTTAATTGACTCATTGCCGCTTTAGTAGCTTGTTTTGCAAGTCCACGCTTAATTAAGTAGTTTTGTGCATATCCATCTGGCACTTCTTTTACTTGACCACGTTGTCCACGGCCTCGAACATCTTGCGTAAAAATAACTTTCATTATGATCACTCCTCTGTTTCATTTTGCTCGTTGTCAGGCTTAGTCAGAATATCAACTAACTCTTGCTTAACTTCAGCAATCGTCTTGCCGCTAATTTGTGTAGCTGCATTTGCTAGGTGACCACCGCCACCCATCTTCTCCATAATCACTTGCACATTAACATTACCCATCGAACGTGCAGAAATACATACTTTTCCATCCGCTCGTTTAAAGATTACAAACGAAGCCTCAATTCCGCTCATTTGGAGTAACATATCAGCAGCTTGGGCAGCAGTGACAGGATCATAAACCTGTTCCTGCTCACCTGTACATAATGCTATTTTATCATTTATTTCAGCTCTTGAAATCAAATGATTACGTTGCATAAATGTTTCTGGATTTTCTTTCATGAACGATTGGATCATCAACCCATCAGCACCTGCCGAACGCAAGTAGCTAGCTGCATCAAACGTTCGTGTCCCTGCACTCTTTGTAAATGACTTTGTATCAACTTGAATTCCTGTAAGCATTGCTGTTGCTTCAAGCTTATTTAAGCCCTTACCTTCACGTGGCTGGTATTCAAACATCTCAGTAATTAATTCACAGGTTGACGAAGCATAAGGTTCAATATAAACAAGTAATGGATTCTCTGGAAAATCTTCACCCCGACGATGGTGATCAATGATAACTAATCTATTTTGCATTTTATCATATAACTCAGGCGCGATGGTAATGCCGCGCTTAGCATGATCTACCATGACCAATAGACTATTACTTGTTGCTTTTTCTATTGCTTCAGCTGGGGAGATAATATGGTCTTTAATCGTTTGGTAATTATCAATTTCGTGCATCAACCGCTGAATATCAGAATGTGGATGCTCATCATCAATCACAATCCAGCACTCCCGTTCATTCATTTCAGCAATACGCCTAATCCCTAAACAGGCACCAATCGAATCCATATCTGGATTAGTATGACCCATTACAAATAATTGATCTGACTGGGCCATTAGTTCTTGGAGAGCTTGACTAATCATTCGCGCACGTACCCGTGTTCGTTTCTCCATTGGGTTAGTCTTTCCGCCATAGAAGCGTGCTTCTTGATCCTGGGCACGAACGACAACTTGATCTCCTCCCCGTCCTAAAGCAAGGTCAAGATTATTTTGAGCCGTATCAGCCAGCTTTATCAAATCATTTTCGCCATAAGCAATTCCCACACTAAGCGTAACTGGTGAATTTTGCTTTGACGTATTTTGTCTAATTACATCCAGAATTTTAAATTTTTGCTTTTCTAATTCTGCTAATGAAACCTGGTGGCCGATAATTAAGTAGTTATCATCATCAATAATCTTCATTAAAAGATGATTAGCTACTGCCCAGTCACTTATCTCCGACGTAACATAATTGTGCAGGTTAGATACATCAGAATCACTCATTCCCTGTATCAATTCATCATAATTATCAAGATAAATATTACCAATAAAAATTTGCTCATCCTTGTACCGAGCGCTAATTTGTTCATATTTTGTAATATCCAATAAGTATATTACTTGACCTTGATACTGAACTAAAAATTCAAATTGACGTCCTTGCCAAGTTACTACCTGCGCTTTTTTATCATCCGCATGCTTTTTAACCAATTCTGCTAAATCAGCATCAACATCTGCAATCGGCTTACCAACAACAATTTCCAGGTTAAAATAACGTGCCATGAATGGATTAATCCATTCAATCTCACGGTGCTTATTTAACATGATCATCCCTATTGGCATCTCTAACAAGGCTTCTTGTTGCCCTTGCTGAACCTTGTATGTTAATTCATTCAAGTATTCATGAGCATCAACTACTAATTTTCTAAGTCGTTGTAAACTAACAGCTCCACCAACAACCGCAATTAATAATACTATGATCCCTATAATCCAGTTGTCCATAAACCCTAAAATAAGTCCAATAACTGTTAGAATTACTATGTAGCAGACATTCCAGCGGACTGCCGGGTGTCCAAAATAAGACGCCCAGTTCTCACGACTGAAAAATTTTTGCATATTAGTCCTCCCAAAATAGCTCTACTTTGTCTATTAATCGGATAAATCTATCATATCACATCAATTACTTAGTCCATAGATTATATCATTTAATGTAGTAGTTTAAACCGGAAAACACCATAGTACTTAATTATTCTGCATATAATAGTTAGAATTATCAAAAAACAAGTAAATTTAATATTGTCATTTAAAATAATAAAGAGACTGATCAAACTTCAGCCTCTTTATTACAGTTATTCTTGCGGAAAATTAATCTTCTGCAACGAATGGCAAAAGACCCATAATCCGTGCACGCTTGATAGCGATAGTTAACTTACGTTGATTCTTAGCACTAGTACCAGTTACCCGACGTGGTAAAATCTTACCCCGTTCAGAAATGAACCGACGTAATAAATCAGTGTCTTTGTAATCGATGTATTCGATGTGGTTTGCGGCGATAAAGTCGACTTTACGACGACGACGACCGCCCCGACGTTGTTGTGCCATGAAATTACCCTCCTATTCTGAGTAAAAATTTTTAGAATGGTAACTCGTCATCAGCTAAATCAATGGATTGACCACCATCATCACTGCTTCCAGGGAACTGGTTGCCAGCGCTTTGACCATTGTCGAAACCATTATCAGCACTTGGTGACGGATTACTTTGAGGAGCGTTATTTCCAGGTTGTGGTTGGTTATTATATTGCGGAGTCGGAGCGCCAAATGGTTGTTGGTTACCATTAAATGGCTGTTGACCACCTTGTTGGTTCATCCCACCATTTTGACGAGGCTCTAATAACGCAAAATTATCAACAACAACTTCGGTAACATATACACGATTACCTTGTTGGTTTTCGTAGTTTCGGGTTTGAATCCGTCCTTCAATTCCAACAAGCGAACCCTTATGTGTAAAGTTACTAAAGTTTTCAGCGGACTTACGCCAAATAACGCAATTAATAAAATCAGCATCACGATCACCATTTTGGTTTCGGAATTGCCGATCAACAGCTAATGTAAATGAAACAACTGCTGTCCCGCTGGTTGTGTACCG
Organism: Limosilactobacillus rudii; assembly: GCF_014145455.1. Lineage (GTDB taxonomy): Bacteria > Bacillota > Bacilli > Lactobacillales > Lactobacillaceae > Limosilactobacillus > Limosilactobacillus rudii. Next base: position 142,721 of record NZ_JACIVB010000017.1, read on the forward strand.
CAACTCGGGATCTCTTGTTAAACGCCCAGTTAAGACTGCACGATTAAGCATAGATCTTTCTCCTCTCTTGATTTAATGACAATTAATTAAGCATCAAGCTTAACAATCATGTGACGTAGGATATCATCACTGAACTTAGCTAAACGATCAAATTCGTTTAAAGCTTGGTCAGTATCAGTAGTCAAGTTTACCACGTGGTAAGTACCTTCAGTGTACTTAGCGATTGGGTAAGCAAAACGACGAGTTGACCAATCCTTTGAGTCAGCGATAGTTGCACCATTGTCCGCTAAGATCTTGTCGAATCGGTCTACCAATTCGCTCTTTGCAGATTCTTCGATATCAGGACGAATGATGTAAGTAATTTCATATTTGCGTGTTTCCATGAATGTTACACCTCCTTATGGACTCTGGCTCTTCTCTCCATTTGAGAAGAACAAGGAAAGTAGACGTCTGTACGTATACTCACAGACATAAAATATAGCATAGATTTCTATTTAAAACAAGGAACATCTAACAAGAAATCCTAAATATTGCGGTCACTATTAATATATATACGCAAAATATCTACTTTCGCACTTTTTATTTTTAATTTTCTGTTGGTTGAGTTTGAGTATCGATAGCATCTAAGGCTTCAATATTGGAATCATCAGCTTCACTACTGTCATCTTCTTTGTCAACTTTTGCAATTGTAGCCACACGAGCACCATTATCCATCTTAATTAGGTGAACTCCAACTGCTGACCGACCAGTTTGCGATACAGTCTCAATTCCAAAACGGATAATGACTCCCTGGTCAGTAACTAACATAATGTCCTCATTACCATCAACCGTGGTTAAACCAACAAGCGGTCCATTCTTAGCCGTCACATTAACCGTCTTTACTCCAAGGCCACCACGACCCTTAATTGGATACTCCTTAGCAGCGGTTTGCTTTCCAAATCCATTTTCACTAATTACAAGTACATTACTATCAGGATTAAGCGGTGCCGCACCAATTACGTAGTCTTCACCACGCAAGCGAATACCACGAACTCCGGCTGCACTACGACCCATGGATCGAACAACAGATGATTTAAAACTAAGTGCGTAACCGTTATGTGTCCCAATAATCATCGGTTGATCCTCACTGATAACTTCAACATCAATCAATTCATCATTTTCGTGAAGATTAATTGCCTTTAAACCGTTACTTCGAATATTCTTAAATTCGGTAACAGCAGTTCGTTTAACGGTCCCCTGCTTAGTAGTAAAGAACAAGTACTTATCATCATCATTTGTTTCATGGGAAACATTAATAACCGCACTAATCTTTTCTTTATTGTTGATTCCAAGAAGGTTGATAATCGGAATTCCTTGCGCTGTTCGGCCATATTCAGGGACTTCATACCCTTTCATTGAATATACCTTACCCGAATTTGTAAAGAAGAGCAGCATGTCATGGGTCGAACTTGAAATTAATTGTTCAATAAAATCATCTTTATGAACACCCATTCCTTTAACACCACGGCCTCCACGATGCTGTGATTTAAATTCATCAACAGGCAATCGTTTAATGTAACCATTATGTGTTAAGGCAACAATAATATCTTCTTCTTCGATTAGGTCTTCATCTTCAATATTAGTAATATCACCAACTTGAAGTTCTGTTCGACGATCGTCACCAAACCGCTTCTGAATTTCCATCAGCTCATCATAAATAATCTGGTTGATTCTCTCACGGTGAGCAAGAATATCCTTGTAATCAGCAATTGCTGCCATCAGTTTCTGATATTCATCCTCAATTTTTTCACGTTCCAGTCCAGTTAACCGAACAAGTCGCATATCAAGGATTGCTTGTGCTTGGCGATCAGATAACCCATATTTGCCCATTAATTCATTTTTAGCTACTTCACTTGTTTGTGAACTACGAATGATGTTAATGATCGCATCAATATGATCTAATGCGATTCTTAATCCTTCGACAATATGTGCCCGATTCTGAGCTTTCTTTAAGTCAAACTCTGTCCGCCGACGAACAACTGATTCTTGATGTTCAAGGTAGTATTCCAAAATCTGCTTGAGACTTAGAATCTTTGGGGCACCATTGACAATTGCTAGCATATTAAAATTAAAGGTGGTCTGCATCAACGTCATTTTATACAAATTATTTAAAATAACCTCTGCACTAGCATCACGACGAACGTCAATGACAATCCGCATTCCATCACGGTCAGTTTCATCGTTTACATCAGTAATTCCATCAATATCCTTGTTACGTGCCAGTTCCGCAATTCGCTCAATTAATTTGGCCTTATTTACCATGTACGGAATCTCATGAACAATAATCCGTTGCTTACCGTTCTTTTGTTCTTCAATATCAACCTTAGCCCGAACAATAATTGTTCCTCGACCAGACTCATAAGCTTTACGAATACCAGATTTCCCCATAACTACGCCACCAGTTGGAAAATCTGGTCCTGGAATTGCCTTCATCAATTCTTCAGTAGTAACATCCGGATTATCCATTAACATATGAATCCCGTTGATTACTTCACCAAGGTTATGGGTTGGAATGTTAGTTGCCATCCCAACGGCAATTCCCGAAGCACCATTCACTAATAAATTCGGGAAACGTGCAGGCAATACATCGGGTTCTTTCTCTGTTCCATCATAGTTATCATGAAAATCAACGGTATCTTTATTAATATCGCGTAGCATTTCAACCGCAATCTTACTCATCTTAGCCTCAGTATAACGCATGGCAGCAGCGCCATCCCCATCAACTGAACCAAAGTTACCGTGACCATCAACTAACATATAACGATAGCTAAAATCTTGAGCCATTCGTACAAGCCCTTCATAAATCGAAGAATCACCATGAGGGTGGAATTTCCCCATTACATCCCCAACAATTCTGGCTGACTTTTTATATGGTTTATCAGGTGTAACCCCTAATTCATTCATTCCATATAAAATCCGTCGTTGTACTGGCTTCAATCCATCACGAACATCAGGAAGCGCCCGTGAAACAATAACACTCATTGCATAATCTAAGAATGAGTTTTTCATTTGGCTCGTCAGATTTACATCCGTGATTCGATTTGGCATATCATGTTCAGCCAATGTCGTTCCTCCTTTTTTGTATCAACAGCAAGTATTACTCAACTATAGGTCAAGGTTTTCAACAAATTTAGCATTTTCTTCGATAAAGTCTCGACGTGGACCAACTTTAGTTCCCATTAACATTGGAAAAATCTGGTCTGCCTGTTCTGCGTCGTCTAATTTTACCCGGAGCAAATGACGATTTTCAGGATCCATCGTTGTTTCCCATAATTGTTCAGCATCCATTTCACCAAGTCCCTTGTACCGTTGAATAACTGGCTTAGGGCTTGGCTGTAGTGAACTTACTACTTGTTCCAATTCTTCATCGGAATCAATATACTTAACAAATTTTCCTTGCCGTACTTGATATAGCGGTGGCTGGGCAATATAAACATAACCGTGCGTAATCATTGGCTTCATGAAGCGGTAGAACAACGTAAGAAGCAATGTCCGAATGTGCGCACCATCTACATCAGCATCGGTCATAATAATCAACTTGTGGTAATTTGCTTTCGTAATGTCAAAGTCATCGCCAAAACCGGTCCCTAGCGCCGTAAATAATGAACGAATCTCATCGTTGGCAAGTACACGGTCAAGAGTAGCTTTTTCCACGTTTAAGATTTTTCCTCGAATAGGTAAAATTGCCTGAGTTAATCGTGATCGTCCCTGTTTAGCAGAACCACCAGCCGAGTCTCCCTCGACAATAAATAATTCTGAAATTTCTGGATCTTTACTGGTATTATCAGCAAGCTTACCAGGTAAATTACTAATCTCAAGACCGCTCTTCTTCCGTGTAACTTCACGTGCCCGCTTAGCTGCTACCCGTGCTTTGGAAGCAAGCTGCCCCTTTTCAATAATTTGTCGCGCTTCATCAGGATGCTCTAATAAGAAACGATTGAATGTAGCTGCAAAGACATGATCTGTTGCTGTCCGTGCATCCGAATTTCCTAATTTTGTCTTAGTCTGACCCTCAAATTGTGGATCAGGGTGCTTAATTGAAACAACAGCAGTTAGTCCTTCACGAACATCATCCCCGGATAAAGTCTCATTAACTTTAAGAACACCTGCTTTATGACCATAATCATTGATTACCCGCGTTAATGCCATCTTAAATCCGGTTTCATGCGTTCCACCTTCATAAGTGTGAATGTTGTTAGTAAATGTCAGCAAGTTACTACGGTAAGAATCGGTATACTGCATCGATACTTCGACCGTAATATCATTTTCCTTACCCTCAACATAAATTGGCGGGTCAAAAAGAACATCTTGTTTTTCATTAAGATATTCAACATAGTGTCGAATACCACCTTCATAATGAAATTCCTTTTGTTCATGGTTTTTGTCTCGCAGATCTTCAATTGTAATCTTAAGACCCTTATTTAAGAATGCTAATTCACGCAAACGGTCAGTTAACGTTTTAATGTTATACGTTGTTGTTTCGCGGAAGATTTCCGGATCCGGCTTAAAATGAACGGTGGTCCCATGCTCTGACTCAGCTAAGCCTTCCTCAATAACCTTCATTCCAGTTTTAACATGACCATGGTCAAAATCCATGTAATACTTTTTACCTTGACGAGCAACTTTTACATCCAATTCGGTCGATAAGGCGTTTACTACCGAGGCTCCCACACCGTGAAGACCTCCTGAAACTTTATATCCGCCACCGCCAAATTTACCACCAGCATGTAGGACAGTAAATACTGTTTCTAACGCCGGTTTACCGGTTTCCTTTTGAGTATCAACAGGAATTCCTCGTCCATTATCCTTTACAGTAATACTATTGTCAGGATTAACAATAACGTTGATTTCGTCACAAAAGCCTGCTAATGCTTCATCAATCCCATTATCAACAATTTCCCAAACCAGGTGGTGAAGTCCTTGCGCGGATGTAGATCCGATGTACATTCCTGGACGTTTTCTAACCGCATCTAATCCCTTTAAAACTTGAATTTGACTAGCATCATATTCGCTAGCCAATTCAGCTTTGTTTTCTTTTTGTTGTTCGTTGCTCACTTTACTTCCTCCTTCAAAGTGCCGTGCTCAATTGCAAAAATCGTGGGTTCATTAATTAACTGTCGCGCAACATCGCTTAAACTAGTCGTTGTTAAAAATGTCTGAACTTTATTTTGAATTGCTGTTAATAAGTGTGTCTGGCGAATTGTATCAAGTTCGGATAACACGTCATCTAATAGCAAAAGCGGATATTCACCTGTTTGTTCTTTCATTAAGTCTATTTCGGCTAGCTTAACTGATAAGGCTGTTGTTCGCTGCTGTCCTTGTGACCCAAACGCTTGGACATTCTTATTGTTTACCAAAAAGCGAATGTCATCTCGGTGTGGTCCGTAAATCGTTGTTCCTTGTTCAATTTCACGACTTTCATTATCTTGATATAGCTTAAAAAGATCTTGATACGCTTGTTCAACAGTCGTCTCATCACTAATTTTTAATTGATTTACATACTCTAATTGTAATTTTTCTTGATTTAGAGAAATCTCTTGATGCAAATCAGCCGCCCATTTTTCGAGATGCTTTAAGAAATGTTGACGAGCCACAATCACTTCCGCACCAAAAGCCGCAAGCTGATCTGACAATACGCCTAAAAGTACACGATCAGTTTGTTGTTTGTATTTTAATTGCTTTAAATATTTATTTCGTTGACGCAATAAAGTTCGATATTGTCCGGCATTATAGAGGTATTTACTACTCATCTGACTAAATTCACGATCCATAAAATGTCGTCGTAATGCAGGCGATCCCTTTACCAACGTGAGGTCTTCTGGAGCAAATAAAATTGCATTTAGTTGACCAACATATTGCGATAAACGCGCCTGTTCAAGATGATTTACCTTTGCCTTTTTGCCCTTACTGGTAAGCTGTAATTCCAGCGGTACTTTTCCGATACTTTTTTGAACGGTTCCACTAACTAGCGCTGATTTTTCTTGCCAATTAATAAGATCCCGATCATTACTTGTCCGATGACTCTTAGTAAGAGAAAGAACATAAATTGCTTCTAGCATATTAGTCTTTCCCTGTGCATTATGACCAATTAAAACGTTCACTCCAGGATTGAAGTGAACGGTTAGATCCTGATAATTTCGAAAGTGGTGTAAATGCAACTCCGTCAGAATCATACTTATCCCTACTTACTTTTAATAACAAATAATTGGTGATCTGGGACTAAAATCTTGTCTTCAGGATATAATTTACGTCCACGGCGATCATCTGGTTCATCATTTACTAATACTGTATTTTCTTTTAGGAACCATTTGGCTGCCCCACCAGTAGGAATGATTCCTTCTTCCTTAAGCAACTGTCCTAATGTAATAAAAGGACTGTCAATCAATATTGACTTTTCTTCCAATTTTTTCACCTACTTCAATTTATATTATACCACATAATTTGAGCTAAATTTGCGTTATTAGCCGTTCTAAGCGCATTAACTTTATTTAACCATTTTTTTCAAAACCAAGTTAAATTTGCTCTATGGTCAAAAATTTGAACATGAGCAGAAATTACCCGTTAATTTTATTCCCTGACTAACTAGGAAAGCGGCTAGAAGAAAATTAATTTTCTTCTAGCCGCTTTCTAATTCTTAGATAGTGCGGAAAATAATCAAGAACTAATTTGATTAGAATGTTCGCACTGGAGTAATTAAGTGAACAAAATTCTCTTGATCTTCTGTTGGAACTAAGGTAAATGGACGTAATGGCGATGTAAATGAGATTTTAATTGTCGCTTGGCCAAATGACCGTAGTGCATCCTTCATATAGTTAGGATTGAAGGAAATTTCCAAATCATTTCCTTCAAGTGCAGTAGTTGCTACTTCTTCTTCAACAGTTCCAATATCCGGAGAGTCACCACTAATGCGGACAAGATTTTCTGATGGTTTGAGACTCAATTTAACAACATCATTACGGCTTTCATGTGAAAGTAATGACGCACGCTCAATTGATGCTAAAAAGCTTCCAGCCTCAAGTTCAACCGTTGTATCAGCGGTATCAGGAATTAACTGGCTAGTTTCTGGATAGTTTCCTTCAAGTAATCGTGAGTAAAAGTGAGTATTGCCGAAGATAAACAGTACTTGGTTTTCAGTTACCTGCATTTGCACATCTTCATGAACGTCACTAATCATTCCCGATAGTTCTTCCATACTCTTACCCGGAATAATGACGTCAAAATCAAAGTTATTATCAATATTTTCTAAGGCAACTTTCCGTTGTGCCAATCGATGGCTGTCAGTTGCCACAGCCGTTAAAGTTCCATTTTTTAAAGTAAAGTGAATACCCGCAAGAATTGGACGGCTCTCCTGCTTAGAAACTGCAATTACTGTTTGCCGAATTACTTCTTTTAGCATGTCATTTGGTAGGGTAACTGTTTTATCGGTTTCAACTTCTGGTAAGTGGGGGAAGTTTTCTGCATCTTGACCGTTAATTTGGAATTTAGCAGATCCAGATGTGATGTCAGCCTGAAATCCGCTTGTAACTGCAATAGTTACTTTCTTGTCTGGGAGTTTTTTTACAATATCACTGAAAAAACGTGCTGGTAATACTATTGATCCTGTTTCTTCAATGGTTAGATCATTGTCGGCATTATTTGCATCAATAACGCTTTCGATTGTGATGTCAGAATTACTCCCAGTTAACACAATGTTGTCGTTATTTACGACCATTTTTAGTCCAGTCAGGATTGGAATAGTTGTTTTAGATGATATTGCTCGAAGCACGTTGCTTAATTGACTAATAAATGCAGTTCGGTTGATTGTGAAATTCATAATGTTCAGTCCTTTTTGAATGAGTATATAAATATATTTAATAGTTTAAAATATAGTCGTAGTAGTAGGGCTTGTTAATATTGTGGATAAGTTTAAAAAGCTTATGTTTATCAAGTTATCCACCTGTTGATAACTTGTGGATAACTTTGAGGATAATTGTACTACTTGTCCACAACTTATGAGCGAAGTTTAGCTTTTAACTTAGTAATATCGTTTTGTAAGTCGGTATCTTTTTTTAGTTCTGCTTCAATTTTATCGATGGCATGTAAAACTGTAGTGTGATCTTTACCGCCAAATTCATTTCCAATCTTTGGAAGTGAAGAATCGGTAAGCTCGCGTGATAGGTACATTGCAATCTGTCGTGGCATGACAATTTGCTTGACTCGTTTCTTACCAAGAATGTCGCTCTGGGTGATGTTATAGAAAGCAGCAACCTGTTTTTGAATTGTTGCGATTGTAATTTCTGTGTTGGCAGCACGATGAAGGCCTTTTAATGCCTGTGAAGCGAGACTCGGTGTAATACGTTCTCCGCTAAGATTTGCGAAAGCTTGAACTTTAGTGAGTGCACCTTCGAGTTCCCGAATATTGGTATCGATTTGACCGGCAATGTAATTAAGCGTGTCATTACCAATATCGATGTGATCTTCTTCAACCTTGCTACGTAAAATTGCAATCCGTGTTTCAAGATCAGGAGGGGTTATCTCAACGGTAAGTCCCCAGCGGAAACGTGAAACAAGACGATCTTGTAGTTCAGGGATCTCATTTGGAATTCGATCAGAAGTCATAACAATTTGTTTTTTGCGGTCATGGAGAGCATTAAAAGTATTGAAAAATTCAAGTTGAGTTCCCTCTTTATTAGCAAGAAACTGAATATCATCAATTAGTAATAAGTCCAAATTTCGATACTCTTCACGTAGTTGTTCAGTTGTATTATTTCGAATAGCGTTAATGTAATCATTAGTAAAGTCTTCACTAGTTACGTACTTGACGCGGGCGTTTGGGTTAACTTGCAACATATGGTTACCGATAGCTTCCATTAGGTGTGTCTTTCCTAAACCAACACCCCCATAGATAAATAGTGGGTTGTAAAGACTACCAGGGCTTTCAGCAACAGCAAATGCAGCAGCATGTGCCATTTTATTTCCTTCTCCAACAACGAATGTTCCAAAATTATAATGTGGATTTAATGGAGTATCCATCTCAAAAGAAGGAGTCACGTCTTTTGGATTTTTAGTATTTGTGTAGGTAAATTCTCCCTCTAAAATGTAACGAGGCTCAATAGAGCGGCCTAATTCACGTTGAGCAAAATCTTTAAGCTGCGTATTTAAATTTTTACGCCAAAAATCGCGGTGCACCGGTGTGGGCACCTCAATTTCTAGTTGATTTTGAGAGAGAGAAATTGCTTTTGCCGGAGCAATCAAAGTGTCAAAGGTAACCGGAGTGGTATCCTGACGAAATGAATTTTGGATCGCTTCCCACAGAGAATCGAGCTCAGTCAAAATAATTCCCCCTAAAGTATTAAATTACAAACGGTATTTTATCATTACATGAAGAAGTTTTCCACAGCCAAGTGGATAATAATAAAAAAGTTTGCACAACGCTGTGTGTAAATTAGTCAGTCACTTGTGCAAAAGAACTAAAGTAATATTGAAATATTAGTTATCCACAAAATAGTGTTAATATAAGATGCATATATATCAAGGATAAGGAGAGTTTTCAACAGGATAGAACCTGCTTGTGGATAACTTTATCAACAAGTGTGGAATTGGGGATAAGCATTGAATAACCTTGTTGATAACTTGTCCACAAATAATTAATTTACACAACGCTGTGGATTATTTTGAGGGTTATGTTAATAACTAAAAAAATTTAAATAAAAATTCATCGTTTAATAATTTCGTTAAATGTGGTATACTACCAAAGTATGTTTGAAGAGATCGTCTTTTAGACTCTAGAAACCAAACCATTGAAATAATAGGAGGTGCAATTGTATGAAGCGCACGTTTCAACCAAAGAAGCGTCACCGTGCACGTGTCCATGGCTTCCGTAAGCGCATGAGCACCAGTAACGGCCGTAAGGTATTAGCACGTCGGCGTCAAAAGGGCAGAAAAGTATTATCTGCATAACCACGGCCACTTTTATAGTGGCTTTTTTTATTGTGTGGGGCAGGGCAGTCAGCTTGGCGAGCCATTGGAATCGTTAAAGTTGTCGTACGCCCAGCCCCTATTTTTATATCTACTTAAAATAAGGCTGGGGATTATATATGAGAAAATCATATCGTGTCAAAAAGGAAAGTGAGTTTCAACGGGTTTTTGAAACCCATAATTCCGTAGCCAACCATAAATTTGTCGTATATCAAATGGAAAAACCAGGACAAAAGCATTTTCGTGTAGGTATTTCTGTTGGTAAGAAAATAGGAAATGCTGTTCATCGTAATTGGGTAAAGCGTCGAATTCGTCAAACGCTATTAGAGGTAAAGCCACAGTTACGTACGGATGTTGATTTCTTGGTAATTGCACGTCCAGCGGCAGATGGGTTATCAATGGCAGAAACAAAGAAAAACCTAGTGCATGTATTACAACGAGCACATTTGTTAGATGAAAAAAGTGAGGATTAGGGTTTGAATAAGAAAACAAAGAAATTCCTAAGCTTAGGAGCAATCATGAGCTTAACACTATTTTTGGCTGCTTGCTCTAATAAGCCGATTACTAGTCACAGTACTGGAATTTGGGACCACTATATTATCTATAACTGTTCGCAATTTATCATTTGGCTTTCTAAACATTTTGGCGGTTATGGGATGGGGATCATTATCTTTACGATCATCGTCCGAATTATCTTATTGCCATTAATGTTTTACCAGACAAAGTCAATGATGAAGACTCAAGAGATTGCCCCCCAATTAAAGGCAATTCAAAAGAAGTATTCATCACGTGATCGGGAATCAATGCAGAAGATGCAAATGGAGACCCAGAAGTTGTATAAAGAGGCGGGAGTCAATCCGTGGGCCTCAATGCTTCCATTACTAGTTCAGTTACCAGTTATGTGGGCACTTTATCAAGCCATTTGGCGGACGACTGCTTTGCGTAATGGTACTTTCTTATGGCTACAGTTAGGTCACCCAGATCCATATTACATAATGCCAATTTTAGCGGCATTATTTACGTTTATTAGTTCATGGTTGTCAATGGCTTCAATGCCAGAAAAAAATTCAATGACAACTACGATGACATGGTTTATGCCGATTATGGTGTTCTTCATGGCATTAGGATTCTCATCAGCGATTACCCTTTACTGGGTAGTTACAAATGCATTCCAGGTAGTGCAGACGTTGATTATTCAGAATCCATTTAAGATTCGTCGTGAGCGGGAAGAGAAGCAACGAGCTGAAAAGGCAAAGCGTCGTAAAATTGAAAAGGCAAAACGTCGTGCTTACCAAAGTCGGCGAAAATAAAGATTAGGGCTACGACAAATGTAATGTTGCGAGCCCTTTTATTAATTCTAGGGAGATGCAGTAATGACAATTTTTGTCGGAAAAACAATAGAAGAAGCAAAGCAAAAGGCAATTGACCAGTTAAAACCAACAGCTAATCAAGAACTAGAAATTAAAATTCTGCAACAACCACGGCGCGGATTTCTCGGTATTGGGCGGCGACAAGCAAAAATGGCGATTACCATCAAAGAGAAGGTTTTGCAAAAGAAAATAGAAACGCCTGTATCGATAGAGCCTAAAAAGAAAGTCAAGGTTAAGAAGTCGCGGCCGATAAAAGATGCGGAAGATGGAGAATTAGATCCGGCAGAAATACGGCGTCGTCAGCAGGCTAACCTTAAAAAAGTACAAAAAACGAGCCACCAACTTGAGAATTATTTAATCAATATTTTTAAAGAATTAGGAATAACAGTAAAGCCTAAATTAACTGATTTACAAGTGCATGAACTTCATATAGACTTAGTAACCGATGAATCTGGGCGGGTAATTGGTAAACATGGTCGCCGGATTAATGCAGTTGAACAACTGAGTAATGCTTTTATGGATTATCATGGTGCGCCTAAGGTAAGTGTATTTCTAAATACGTCTAATTATCGGCAACGTCGTCAAGAAACGGTTCATCGGCTAGCGGAAAAGGCAGTGACTGAGGTAATTGCGAGTGGCAAGGCGGTCTTTTTAGACCCAATGCCGGCTCGTGAACGGAAACAAATTCATCAAGAATTAGAGGCAAATGATCGGGTTAAAACGTATTCGCATGGTCGAGAGCCATACCGTAGTATCGTGGTTGCACCGAAAAATTAACTTAATTTATTGACAATCGGGAGTAATCCTCTTAAAATATGAGCGGTTATAAATTTAATACTCGTTAAAGTAGTGAAAGTGCTTTGACCATGTAGGTAACATTTGCTGTTACTTGGCATGGACTAGGCGCTTTTTTTGTTAGAAAGGAGAAAAAGCAATGGCGAATAGTGAAAATGATACGATTGCAGCAATTTCGACCCCGGTTGGCGAAGGCGGTATCTCAATCATTCGGATTAGTGGGGATGATGCGATTGAAGTTGCTCAACGAATCTATAAGGGTAAGGATCTATCTAAAGTTGCTAGCCACACGATCAACTATGGCCATGTGATTGATCCTGACACAAATCAGGAAGTCGATGAAGTGATGGTTTCAGTAATGCGGGCACCACGAACATATACCCGTGAAGATGTGATTGAAATTAACTGTCACGGGGGACTTTTAGCGACTAATAAAATTTTACAATTAGTATTGAGCTTCGGCGCGCGAATGGCAGAACCAGGTGAATTTACAAAACGAGCATTCCTTAATGGCCGGCTTGACCTTTCGCAATCAGAAGCAGTTATGGATTTAATTCGGGCAAAGACTGATAAATCAATGAAAGTGGCTCTTAACCAGCTTGATGGTGACTTATCACGGTTAATTCGTCATTTGCGGAAGGATATTTTAGATGTATTAGCACAAGTCGAGGTTAATATTGATTATCCAGAATATGATGCGGTCGAAGAAATGACGACTAAGCTCTTGAAAGAGAAAGCTGAGGATATCCAGCAGCGAATTCAGGCGTTGTTGAATACTGCTAAACAAGGGAAAGTTCTTCGCGATGGTTTGGCAACAGCGATTATTGGTCGTCCTAATGTTGGTAAATCAAGCTTACTCAATTCATTACTCCATGAAGATAAGGCAATCGTTACTAACGTTGCAGGAACAACCCGTGATGTGATTGAAGAATACGTAAATGTTAATGGAGTTCCGCTAAAGCTAATTGATACGGCTGGGATTCGTGACACGAGCGATCAGGTTGAAAAGATTGGGGTAGAACGAAGTCGAAAGGCCCTTGAAGCAGCCGACCTTATCTTGTTATTAATTGACAGTTCAGCAGCTTTAACTGATGAAGACCGCCAATTACTTGAAGCAACTAAGGATAAGCAGCGAATTATTATTTTAAATAAGACTGATTTACCATTGGCGGTTGACCTTGATGAGTTAAAGTCACTGGCAGGTAAGAGCACAGTGATTGAAACTTCAATTGTTAATCACGAGGGAATGGACCAACTCGGCAAGCAAATTAGTCATATGTTCTTTAATGAAGGAATTGAGAGCAGCCAAAATAATGTGATGGTCACTAATGCCCGTCACATTGGCTTGCTTCACCAGGCAAACGATGCGTTAAGCGATGTATTAAAGGGAATCAATGATGGAATGCCTGTCGACCTAGTTCAAATTGATATGACCCGGTGCTGGGAATTATTAGGTGAAATTACTGGTGACAGTTACCAAGATGAGTTATTAGATCAATTATTTAGTCAATTCTGTTTAGGAAAGTAGGGAAAATTAATGAAGAGTTCAGAAGCATTGCAGACATCGGATGCTGTTCAATATGATGCCGGCTCATATGATGTAATCGTTGTTGGTGCTGGACATGCCGGTAGCGAGGCTGCCCTTGCTGCTGCGCGGATGGGAAATAAGACGTTACTCGTAACAATTAGTCTTGAGATGGTTGCTTTTATGCCATGTAACCCATCTGTTGGGGGGCCTGCTAAGGGAATCGTTGTTAGGGAAATTGATGCTCTTGGTGGTGAAATGGGCCATAACATTGATAAGACCTACATTCAAATGCGGATGCTAAATACAGGTAAAGGTCCTGCTGTACGGGCATTACGAGCACAAGCAGATAAACATGCTTACCACCGAGCAATGAAGCAAACAATTGAAGAAGAACCCAATTTGACCTTGCGCCAGGCGACTGTTGATCAATTAATTGTTGAAGATGGGGTTTGTAAGGGAGTAGTTACCAATACTGGTGCCCGTTATCATGCAAAGACAGTTGTGTTAACAGTGGGAACGGCTGCACGGGGTAAAATCATCATTGGTGAATTACAATATGAATCAGGACCAAATAATTCCAAGTCAGCAGTAAAACTATCCGAAAACTTAGAAGAACTAGGCTTTGACCTTGAGCGGTTTAAGACGGGGACTCCTCCACGGGTAAATGGGAACACGATTAACTACGAGGAAACAGAGGAACAGCCAGGGGATGAGGAACCACACCACTTTAGTTTTGATACCCCTGACAGTGCCTACATTCCGATTAGCGAACAATTGTCATGCTGGTTAACCTATACAAACGAAGGGACCCATGATATTATTCGTGAAAATCTTAAGCGGGCGCCAATGTTTTCTGGTGTAATCAAGGGTGTTGGGCCACGTTATTGTCCATCAATTGAGGATAAGATTGTTCGATTTGCGGATAAGCCGCGCCATCAAGTCTTTCTTGAACCAGAAGGCCGTGATACTGATGAATACTACCTTGATGGAATTTCAACATCAATGCCAGAAGAGATCCAACAAAAGATTGTTCACTCAATTAAAGGACTTGAAAAGGCAGAATTAATGCGGCCAGGATATGCGATTGAATATGATGTTGTTGCACCATATCAATTGCACCCGACACTCGAAACTAAGATTATCAAGAACTTATATACTGCGGGACAAACAAATGGTTCTTCAGGGTACGAAGAAGCTGCTGGTCAAGGCTTGATTGCGGGAATTAATGCAGGATTACGGGCACTAGGCAAGGAGCCATTTGTTCTTAAGCGGTCAGATGCTTATATTGGTGTAATGATTGATGACCTAGTAACAAAGGGAACCAAAGAACCTTACCGCCTCCTTACTAGTCGGGCAGAGTACCGGTTGATTTTACGTCACGATAATGCAGATTTCCGGTTGATGGAAATGGGCCACAAGATTGGCCTGGTTAGTGACGAACGCCTTGCAAAAATGGAAGATAAAAAGGCCCAGGTTGCTGCTGAAATTCAGCGTTTAAATGACATTAAGCTTAAGCCAAGCGATGAAAAGGTAAATGACTTTATTGAAGCCCATGGTGACAATCGCTTGAAGGATGGAATTGCTGCAGCTGATCTTTTAAAGCGACCATACTTTGACTATCAAACACTTGCGGAATTTATCCCTGCGCCAGAACACGAGATAGACCGGCATGTAATTGAACAAGTTGAGATTCAGTTGAAGTATGCTGGTTACATTAAGAAAGAAGAAGTAAAGGTTGAACGGATGAAGCGGATGGAAGCTAAGCGGATTCCAGACGATATTGATTATGACGATATTGATGGCTTAGCAACAGAAGGACGGCAAAAGCTTGAGAAGATTCGTCCCGAAACACTAGCGCAAGCTTCCCGGATTAGTGGTGTAAACCCTGCTGACATTGCAATTTTGAGTGTTTATGTCCGTCAAGGAAAGTTTTCAAAGTCAGATAAATAATTTCCTGGGAAATAAAATTTTTAATTTAACATTCTAGTAATAGCAAAAAAAGGACAAAAATGTCTCTATTGGACAATAAAGTGCGTACTTCTCAAAAAAGATGATCTGCTTTATAGTGAATTCATCGATTGAAAGGAGTGCTCATAGATGACTAATAGATATGAATTTATGAAGCCTTATAAATTTGCCAATGGATTGAAATTGCAAAATAAAATTGTAATGGCTCCGGTAACGCTGCAATCAAGCTTTTTTGACGGTGCTGTTTCTGATGATGAAGTTAAGTTTTATCGTATGCGATCAGGAGTAGGAATGATTATTGTTGAAGTGGCTAACATTAATGAGGCTGGGAAGGGATTTGAAGGAGAACTATCAGTTGCTGATGATCGATTTATTCCTGGACTTGGCAAGATAGCTAATGCAATTCACAGCAAAGGGTCCAAGGCGGTCTTACAGATTTTTGACGCGGGAAGAAAAACATCTCGTAAGATCCTTCGTGGAGTACAACCACGAAGCGCAAGTGCGGTTGCACCACATCGTGATTTGAAAAATGTACCACGGGAGTTAACTGATACTGAAATTGAACAAGTAATAGCCGATTTTGGTGCAGCAACTTTGCGGGCAATAAGGGCAGGCTTTGATGGTGTCGAAATTCATGGTGCTAATACTTACTTGATTCAACAATTTTTCTCGCCACATAGTAACCATCGTAGAGATCGGTGGGGTGGTAATGTTTACCAACGAATGAACTTTGCTAAGGCAGTAATCGCAGAAGTGCGACGAGTTGCCAACGAGAATGCGCCAAGCAGTTTCTTAGTTGGTTATCGATTCTCTCCTGAAGAATTATCAAAACCAGGAATTACAATAGCAGATACGTTAAAATTAGTGGATGTATTAAGCGATGAGCCTATTGATTATTTGCATAGTTCAATGGGCAATCGTAAGCGAACGTCCTTGGTAGATAAGAGTAATCTTGAAACGCTTAATTCAAGGATTTTAAAAACTATAAATAATCGAAAACCATTAATTGAAGTAGGTAATATATTGTCGCCACAAGATGCTGATGAAGCTTTGCATGAAGGTGCGAGTTTGGTAGCAATGGGTCGAGAGCTAATCCGCGAACCTAATTGGATTGCAAAAGTTAAAACTCACGATGAAAAGAGTATTCGTTATACACTATCTCCCGTGGATATGGATCTATTAGGCCTGCCTGGTGGGTTGCAACAGGAACTAAGGACAGGTTTCTTGAATGCCATGAATTTTACTGATCAAGAAACTAGCGATTTTCTAGATAAGTTTGGTCAGATGGAAGGATTTGGCGGCTGAGTTAATTAATACCGGAAAAAGACTTAAATGGGGAATGCTTATGCGAAAAATATATCATTTAGCAGTTGAAGCAACATTAGATGTTATTGGTGGAAAATGGAAACCAGTAATTTTATGTCATTTAGGTGGTCAAACTTTACGGACCAGTGAGTTGTGTAGGTTGATGCCAGAAGTTTCACAGCGTGTGTTAACAAGGCAATTGCGCGAATTAGAGCAAGACGGTATCGTTAATCGGAAGGTATATAATCAAGTTCCGCCTAGAGTAGAATATTCCTTAACTGATGAAGGTAAGAGTTTAAGAAATATTTTATTAGCAATGTCTGATTGGGGTGAAAAGAGAATTCAGCGGGAGCAGCAAAATGGACATGAAGTTGAGATCCTAGATCATAATCAGGCAGGCTTTTTACAAATGAAATAACCTTATTTAATAGAGTAGGAAGTTAAATCGTAGAGATTTTGCACCTGCTCTATTTTTATAAACTTCACTATTTGAAATTTATGAGCGTTTAATTGCGCTTAAAAGTTAAAATTATTATTGTATCGACATGAGGTTTAAACAATGAGTGTGAAATTATCTAAAACTTTAATTAAAGCTAAGCAAGTTGAAGATTATATAAAAAGTAATCCAGGTGTCAGGTTAAAAGAGATTTGTCAAAAAGTATCGTTACCACAAGCAACGTGTTTTCGTTTATTAGCAACACTTGTTTATCTAGGAAAAGCAGCAGTAGTTGATCATCGCTACTACTGGCGCTCAATCGATCGGATTGGTATCCAAGCTGGTTGGCAAATTACAGCGTTAGCAACTAAGTTTATAGGCGAAAAAGATTTCCCAGTTTATATTGGGGTCGAAAATTATGGCCAGATTATTATTGTACAAGTAGTTCCGCGGATTAATCATCCTGAGGACTTAGAAATGTTAGCTGAAACTTTACCAGTAAATTTAAGTGCAATGGGATTATGTTGGACAGCATTTCAATCGCCAGCAGAACAAACTCGTATGCTCAAATCAGTGGCTTATAATGGCGGAACAAAGTTTACCCTTCGAGACCAATTGGACTTAAAGCAAGCGATTAATATAATTCACCAGCAAGGTTATGCATTGGATGATGAGGAGAAAGAACTTGGTACGAGGTGTTTGGCTGTCCCAATTCTCCAAAATGAACAAGCAGTAGCCGTTTTAGGAATTTCTGCTCAACGTGACCTCCTTAAGCGTCGCCAAATTAAAGCGTTAAAGAATCAGTTGACGAAGCTAAGTGACGTTATTAGTCATATCATTTAATTTATGGAGGAAGTTTTATGAAAACTGTTGTAATTACTGGTGCCGCAACTGGAATGGGACTAAGAATGAGTGAACTGTTCTATCAGAAAGGATGGAATATTGTAATGGCAGGGCGGAATAAGGATAAGGGAGAACGAGAGGCAAGTAAAATCAGACAGAAAGATGTAAAAAACAAAATCATCTTTATCTCAACAGATGTTACTGATGCTTTTTCTATTCAAAATTTGGTAAAAGAGACGTATCATCATTTTGATCACGCCGATGCAATTATCAATAATGCTGGTATTTTTGTTCAAGGTCGTGTTGATAAGCTATCGGAGAACGTATGGAATAAAGTAATTGCTGTTGACCTTAATGCTGTCTTTTTAATGACAAAGTATTTTGTACCAAAAATGATGGAAAGAAAAAATGGGTCAATTTTGAATATAGCATCAGTTTCTGGCCTTCTTGGTGATTATTCATCTGCACCATATAATGCAGCAAAAGGGGCAGTGGTTAATCTAGTACGATCAATGGCATTGGATTATGGGAAATATGGTATTCGTGTAAATAATATATGTCCAGGTGCAACTGAAACAGCGATGTTTAAACAAAATCCAATAAGCGTCCAGCAAGAATACCGAAAGACAAGTCCGCTTGGCTATATTGCTAGACCAATAGATATTGCTCAGGCAGCTTATTTTTTGAGTAATGATGAAACTGCACATGCGATTACAGGAATTAATTTACCAGTAACAGCAGGATTTGGCATCTTTAGCGGGCAACCGAGACAGTAATTAAATATTTATTTAAGAGCAGCTAATAATACATTTTTAGTAACGGAATTATGGTATAATTTAGGTTCGAGTTTTAATAACGAATTAAAAATAACTGTTTTGTGATCCGTGAATCTAAGAGAAAGAAGAGGACATTTATAATGTGTGGGATTGTTGCATTTGTTGATAATGAAAAACCACAAATTAAAGATCAATTAATCAAAAAGATGAAAGATCGGATTATTCACCGGGGCCCAGATGCTGAAGGACAATATGTAGATGATGATGTTGCTCTTGGCTTCCGTCGGCTAAGCTTTATTGATGTAAAGTCAGGAAACCAGCCAATTTTTAATGAGGATAGCTCAAAGGCAATTGAATTTAACGGTGAAATTTACAATTTTGAAGAACTACGGGAAGAATTGATCAGCAAGGGGCATACCTTTAGTACTCATGCCGATACCGAGGTAATCTTGCACGGATATGAAGAATGGGGCAAGCAAGTAGTTAATAAGCTTCGTGGGATGTTTGCCTTCATCATTTGGGATTTTAAGACCAAGGAAATGTTTGGTGCTAGAGACCACTTCGGAATCAAGCCACTATACTACGCTAAGATGAATGGGACATTTTTTGTTGGCTCTGAAATCAAGGCTTTCCTTGACCATCCTAATTTTGAAAAAGAATTAAATAAGGAAGCCTTAAAGCCATACATGACTTTCCAGTACCCAGTTACCCAGGAGACTTTCTTTAAGGGCGTTTACCGTCTTCCTGAGGCACACTACTTTACTTACAAAGATGGCAAATTTGAAATGGAACAGTACTGGGACGAAGATTTTGCACCAGAAAATGAAAGTTTCGATGAAGCTGTTAATAAAATTGATGATGTAGTGAAAAACTCAGTTAAGGCACACACTTATGCAGATAATGGAATTAAGGTTGGTTCATTCCTATCTGCAGGGGTTGACTCAAGTCTAGTAACTGCTTTGATGCGGCCAAACAATACGTTCTCAATTGGTTTTGATAGTACTTACGACGAAACTAAACAGGCCCGTGAATTAGCTGCTAAGATGGACTTGAAAAATACTGATGAAAAGCTAACAAATGAGGAAGCATTTCACGCGTTCCCATTGATTCAATACTACTTAGATGAACCAGATTCAAACCCATCAGTAGTTCCGCTATACTTCCTAAACAAGTTAGCGAAGGACAATGGCTATAAAGCTCTTCTTTCTGGTGAAGGAGCCGATGAACTTTTTGCTGGATACATTGACTATGGTTTCAATACAAAAGTTAAGTTTATTCGTTGGGTTACTGACCAGTTAAAGAAGATGCCGCGTGAACGGCGCTACAAGTTTGCAGAATGGTTAAAGGGCAAGCATTTCCACGGTCAAGAGCACATGTACCGTAATCTGGCTCCAGCTCGTGATACTTTCATTGGTCAAGCTTATATCTTTAGTCCAGATGAAGCTGCTGACTATTTGAAACCGGAATTTAATTGTGGCCCAACAATTGCTGATATCCTCAACCCATTATTTGACAAGATGGAAGATAAAGATATCGATGAAGTTGCTAAAAAACAATACATTGACTTACATCGTTTCATGCCTGGTGATATTTGTCTAAAGGCAGATAAGATGAGTATGGCAAACTCAGTTGAGATCCGGGTACCATTGCTTGATAAAGAAGTAATGAAGGTTGCTGAAACAACGCCAACTAAGTACCTCTTTAACTACAAAGATACAAAGTGGGCATTCCGGATGGCGGCTAACCGTCACTTACCAGAAGAATGGGCTACTCGTCCTAAGATGGGCTTCCCAACACCGGTTCGTGCTTGGCTTCGTGAAAAGAAGTATTACCAAGAAGTACGGGACTTGTTTGAACAGGATTTTGTTAAAGAATTCTTTGATCAAGAAAAATTACTCAAGCTTGCTGACGATAACTTTGAAGGTAAGGTTGATGGTCGACGGAAGATTTGGACAATCTACACGTTCTTAACATGGTACAAGTTGTACTTTATTGATAACTTCCAACCTGACGAATCATCAATTGATAAAGCTAAGCAAGAAGCATAATTAAATAGCGAAAAGGAGGCTGGAGAGGAGCTTTAGACTCTTCAATGCCTCCTTTTTATTTGAATAGTATTTCTTAGTTTGTTTTTGGAATATAATATAAAACAGATTGAAATTAAGGAGAAATGTTTGCAAAATGGAATTGCATATTACACCGGCTTTAGCATTATTGCGCGAGCACCATTTACTGGACCATGTTAGTAATTTAACCGATTTTACTGCAACTAGCGTGTCGTACGATTCACGAAAGGTACAACCAGGAACGTTATTTTTTTGCAAAGGCAATTTTCAACCTCAATATTTAGCATCAGCTAGAGAAAATGGGGCAATTGCATATGTTGCAGAGAAAGAACATCCTGAAGGTGGAGATATTCCGGCAATTATTGTAAGGGATGAACAAAAAGCGATGGCATTACTTGGTGCCGCGTTTTATGGATATCCGCAAAATGATTTATTCATTATTGCAATTACCGGTACAAAGGGAAAAACAACAACTGCATACTTTGCAGACCACATCCTAGCTAAAAGTACTGATAAACATATTGCATTATTCTCAACACTTGATCGGGTCCTTGGTAACCAGCCAGGTGACAAATTTAAGTCTGATTTAACAACGCCAGAATCGCTGGACCTCTTTCATGATATGCGGGTGGCCGTTAATAATGGGATGACGCACCTAGTAATGGAAGTGTCGTCACAGGCGTATAAAAAGAACCGGATATACGGCTTAAAATACAATGTAGGAATTTTCCTTAATATTTCCCCAGACCATATCGGTCGTAATGAACATCCAACATTTGCTGATTATTTACATTGTAAAGAGCAGCTGCTAGTAAATTCAGAGATTTGTTTGATTAATGCAGAAACGGCTAATTTCACGGATGTCTATTACACAGCTAAAGCAACTACTCAACCGGAAAATATTTATTTATTTGCACGAAGAGGAGCAAAGGTGAAACTACCAGCAGGGGTTGAAGTAGACTTTGAATACCGAAATGATTTAGAAGATTTACACGAGAGTGAATTTGAACTAGCAGCATTAACTGATAGGGCAAAGAAACTACAATTGGATAATCGTTATACTACTAGTGTTCCTGGTGACTACAATGAAGGAAACGCGGTGGCCGCAATTATTGCAAGTGGTTTAGCAGGAGCGAAGACTGCAGACGCAGTAGCAACATTAGATCACGTACACATTCGCGGACGGATGGAAATGATAAATAGTCAGCACCATGGAACTATTTATGTTGATTATGCCCATAACTATGCTAGCCTTAAGCGTTTGTTAGCCTTTTTAAAGCGCCAAACAAATGCTGGTAAAGTAACAGTTGTCTTAGGTGCTACCGGTGACAAGGGGATTTCTCGTCGCTCTGGATTTGGAAAGGCTTTGACGGAAGAACAACCAGATGAAGTTATTTTGACAACTGATGATCCAGGATATGAGGATCCGATGAAAATTGCCCGGGAAATAGATTCATATATTGATCATGATAAGGTAAGCAATATTCAATTTGAAATGGATAGGGAAACAGCAATAAAAATGGCAATTGACGAAAGCCAAAATGATGATATTGTAGTCCTTGCAGGAAAAGGTGAGGATCCATATCAGAAAATTAAGGGTCAAGACACACCTTATCCAACTGATGTAAAAATTGCTCAAGACTATATTGATCAGCTTGAAAAATAAAGGAAAGAGGAGTGGAATTTAAAATGAGCGAGCAACCTTTTGTTCCATTGATTCTTGGAAGTGATTTTAATGCATATGGAATGGCACGTTCAATGTATGAAAAATACGGAATTAAATCACAACTATATGCACGGCAACCGTTAGCTCCTACCCGGTACTCAAAAATTGTCGAATTACATTATAATGAAAATTTGCAATCACCAGAAGTATTTACAAAGGTCCTAATTGAGGCAGCTGAAGAATTCGCTAAGCAAGGGAAAAAGACTGTATTGATTAGTTGTGGTGACGATTATACTGAATTAGTTGCGAAGAATCGGAAAGAATTATCTCAGCATATGTATTGTCCCTACGCCGATTATGACGAAGTAGCTACCTTGACTGATAAGGAAAAATTCTATAACGTCTGTGAAGAATATGGTCTCCCTTATCCTAAGACTGATATTCTAAAACCGGATCTTGATTATAAGCATTATAAGTCACCATTCGATTTCCCGATTGCGCTTAAAGCGGCCGATGCCGTCCAGTGGCACAAAGGAAACTTTGAAGGGTATGAAAAAGCATATATTATTAAGACTCCGGAACGGTTGGCAAAAGTTCTTGAAATTATTTATGAACACAGTCCTTATAAAGGTGATTTAGTATTACAGGAGTTCATCCCAGGTGATGATAGTAATATGCGAACAATTAATTGCTATGTTGATAAAGATCATAAAGTAAAGATGATGTGCCTTGGCCATCCGTTGCTTGAAGATTGTAATCCGGCGAATGTTGGTAACTATGTTGCAATTATGCCAGCCTATGACCAGCAGATTTATGATAATATCAAGAATTTTCTCGAGAGTGTTGAATTTACCGGTTTTGTTAACTTTGACTTAAAGTATGACCGACGTGATAAGCAATTTAAGGTGTTCGATCTTAATCCGCGACAAGGGCGAAGCAGTTTCTTTGTATCATTAAACGGTTATCAGCTTGCTACGTTCCCGGTTGAAGATTATGTATTTGATAATCTCAAGGATCAAGAGACAATTTATGGAAATAAAAACGAGGACCAGTATAAGCTATGGCTAGGCGTTTCAAAGAAGACATTCTTGCAATACGCTAAGGATAATGAGATTAAGCAACAGGCTGAAAAGCTTATTAAGGAAGGTCGCTATGGAACCACATTCCACTATGATAAGGATATGAACCTCATGCGGTGGATAATGGAACAACGGATTAACCACAATTACCAGAAGAACTTTGAAAAGTACTTTATTGAAAAGAAATAATTAGGATTTTATATTTGCTGGTGTAGGTAAATATGAAAATTGTGTTTTATTTATTATAAAAAACTTTCCAGCTTCCGCTACTAGTTGTATGATTAATACTAGTTAAGTAAAGAAATTGAGGAATTAAAATGAAATCATTTCGTGAAGCGATGAGTTGGATTGTTCCCATTATAATTGGGTTAATAATCGCATTAGTAATTAAACAGTTCTTTTTCCAGATTGTTCGAGTAGACGGGCCATCGATGCAGCCAAATTTACAAAATAATGAACGAGTATTTTGTTTAAAGACCGCTAAAATCCACCATGGAAGCGTAATTGTATTTGACGCTAATGGTGTTGATCCGCAGGTGTCAGTAAAGACCGACTACGTCAAGCGGGTTATTGGCCTTCCTGGTGATACTGTTAGTTCAAAGAATGGTAATATTTATGTTAATGGCAAGAAGATTAATCAGGATTACATTAGCAAGAGCCAGCGGACAACAGGTACTGGAGATTGGACCTTACGGAGTGTTTCGGTTCAGAATAGTTGGTTAAAACACAGTGGTGCGACGAAGGTACCAAAGGGTGAGTACTTTGTTCTTGGTGATCACCGGAGCGTTTCTAACGATGGGCGTTATTGGGGATTTGTTCCTAAGAGTAAAGTCGATGGTGTTGTAAAGGTTCCATCGTGGGCTGGTACAAAGACAACTCGTGAAAACGTCAATAAAGAATGGCAACACTTTTACGCTAAATAACAAAAAGGATAGTAGCAGAAACGAGAGATGCTACTATCCTTTTTAATATCCTAAATAGTATGGGGAATCCAGATTTTGAATTTGTTCGATGTATTGGGCGAAGAAAGGCAATGTATAGTCCACATATCCATATCCACTAGGGTAAACAAGGTGCCGTTCTATTGCTCGTCGTCGGTATTGGGAAACAAAAACTTTATTTTTATTCATAATTTTACTTATTTCTATTAATTTATGGTGACCATTTACAGCAATTAAGTATTGGCGGTCTAGCTCAGATAGGCCCACAAATATTTTTTGATAAGCATTTTCAAATAAAAGAGTTTGATAAAGTGGGGTAACCGTATCGATTAGAGTTGAATTAAAGGGCTGATTATTCATCTTTTCAAAGATCAAGAAACCGAGTAGCTGAAATGCATAGGAGTATCCAAGAGTCATTTTTGCTAACTTGCCAGCTTCTTCCAAAGAACAATTGAAGACTTGCATATAGTTAATAGAAATATCTGCAACACTAAGGGGAACCATGTTGATTTTTTCGGAGCGCAATAGGAATGTTAATTTCTCGTTATTTTGAATATCAAGAATTAAATCGGGTAAACCAGTCATAATTACCAAAATAGGATAACTTTTTCTTTTTAGTGCATTGAAAACCTGAGCAAAATCGCGGATGGGTTTTGAATTTGTTACTTCATCAATTGTTATCACTACATACTTGTGCTGTTTTTTTATGTGAATCATAAGGTGGTCTAACATTTGATCTACATTAGGAGCCTCTGTATCACGACTAATGCCAATCCCACCAAGTGAAATTGATTTGATACTATCGAAAATCTGAGTTGCCTTGGGTTTACTTAAGTCATATAGTTGACGAGCAAGACTAGTAAGTATTCCCTCCTTGTTTAATAAATCGATTGTGTAACAGTTAGGGTCATTTTGAAAGTTCCTACTGACACGGGTTAAAAAAGCTATTTTTCCTGAACCACGAACACCGGTAATAAAAAATGATCGAGCGAAGGGACTGTTTTGAATAAGAGTGGTTAATTTACTAACCTGTTGATCCTTATCTAAAAATAAAGCAGGAACATCGCCAAAAGTTGGGTTGAACGGATTATTTTTCATGTTATTCTCCTTTTAAACCTTTTTACCATAATTGAGATTTAATAAAAGTAATCGTTTTCTTGATATAATAGAATATAAGAAGGGCGGTAATAGTAATGGCAATGGGAACATACGAGCAAGTAATCAAGAAGTTAGATCAGTTGGAAATTAAATATGGAATGGTTGATCATCCCGCAGCCGAAACAACCGAAGAAGCGGATAAGTATATTGAAGGACGCGAGGGTGTACGGACGAAGACAATGTTTCTGAAAGGAAAAAAGAAGCATTTTTATCTTGTAATTTTAGATGATAAAAAACCAATGAACTTTAAGGAGTTTGAAGAACTGACGGGTGCTAAGCGAGTATCGATGGCGCGTCCTGATGATTTAAAGGAGCAATTAGGTTCGGTTGCTGGCGTCGTTTCGCCATTTGGCTTGATGAATAATGAAGCCCACAATGTTCAAGTTTACTTTGATAAAGAAATGTTGGATGAAGATCCAATCCTAACTTTTCACCCGAATGTAAATACGCATACAATTTTTATCAAGACGACTGATTTAATGAAGTTTATTAAGGAGCAGGGGTATGAACCAAAAATAATTGATTTAAAGTAATTGTTTACAATCAAAAAAGTGGATTGGGAATATTTAGATTATTCTCATCCACCTTTTTTAGTTAAAGATTATGCTTTTTCTTTGAGGCATAGCGAACCATGATTAAAACGAGTAGTACTGCAGCAGCAACTAATACCCAGTAGGCATTTCTAGTACCAATAGTAGTAGGAAGATCTGCTTTAGAATGACTTGCCTGTTGAGAAAAAGTGACAATTGCTGAAGTGATTGACGTCCCAACTGCGCCGGCAAATTGTTGAACTGTATCAAGGATCGCATTTCCTTGTGGTTGTGATTGTTTGTCAATGACGCTAAGAGTGTCGGTCATAGTATTTCCCATTGTCGTCCCTATAGCTCCCATCCTAGACTAAGAAACTGGATTAGGAAAAAGGCTAAAATGATGAGGCTGTCTATTGATAAGAAAAATTGCTATTATTATGAGAAGAAACTTAAGCCAGGGTGATTTAAAGAGTAGAAGGAAGAGATTATTATGCTTAACTACCAAGCATTGAAAAAGAAGTTTGTTGAATCAGTTGATCTGCAGGCTGCCCAGGGAATGAAAAAATACATGCGTAATCAATTTGAATTTTATGGTTATCGCACAAAGCCACGAAAGGATATTTATCACCAAGGATTATTAGCAGCTAAAAAAACAAAACAAATTGACTGGCAACTATTAAATCAATGTTGGGATGATCAGTATCGTGAGATGCAGTATTTTGTTTGTGATTATCTGATTGCAATGAAAAAGTTTCTTCGCTATGAAGATATTATACGGATTGAAAATTATGTTCGGTCAAAACAATGGTGGGATACAATTGATACGCTAGTAAAACCTATTAGCTACTTGGGACTGCAGGACTCTAGAGTTGATGAATTAATGTTAAAGTGGTCTCAAGATGGTAATTTCTGGGTTCGACGGGTAGCGATTGAATATCAGTTATTACGGAAAGATAAAATGAATACTGATCTATTATCGCAAATTATAAAAAACAATCTAAATAGTAAGGAATTCTTTATTAATAAAGCAATCGGCTGGGCACTGAGAGACTATTCAAAGACTAATCCGCAATGGGTGGCTGATTTTATTGCTGCAAATAAAAAACAGCTTGCTACTCTATCAATTCGTGAGGGTAGTAAGTATTTAAAGTGATTAGACGGGGATGAAAAATGTTAGCTTTTAATCAAAATCTATCAAATAGAAATTTAATAAAAGGGAACCAACGTCCTGAATTGATTAATGGAATCCAAAATGGCATAAAGAAATGAATTGGCGTAATTTCAAGGCTTACTATTTTACATTCATCCCTAAAGTAGCGACAATGGTTTTATAGGTGGAACTTTGATCGTGAAAGGACGGATTAGAATGATTTTGGATGAAACAATTACATTAAATAGCGGTGTCGCGATTCCTAAGTTTGCGTTAGGGACTTGGTTGGTTGATGATAATAAAGTTACCGAAGCTGTTCGTAACGCAATCAAGATCGGTTATCGGCACATTGATACAGCGCAAGCCTATGGCAATGAACGCGGCGTTGGTGAAGGTGTTCGGACTGCCGATATTGATCGTGATCAAATTTTTGTAACGTCTAAGATTGCGGCAGAGCATAAGGACTATGATGTAACAAAGAAGTCCATTGATGAAACACTCAGAAAAATGGGACTTAATTACATTGACATGATGATTATTCATAGCCCGCAACCATGGAAAGAAGTCAACCAATCTGATAACCGCTACCTTGAAGGAAACTTGGCTGCTTGGCGAGCAATGGAAGACGCCGTTAGTGAAGGGAAAATTCGCACAATTGGGGTTTCTAATTTTAATGAGTCTGACTTGGAAAATATTATTAAAAATAGTGAAACGGTCCCAGCTGTTGATCAGGTTTTAGCACACATTGGTCATACGCCATTTAACTTGCTTAGTTTTGCCCGAAACTATAACATAGCGATTGAAGCCTATTCACCAGTTGCTCATGGAGCTGCTTTGGATAATCCAGTAATTACGAAAATGGCACAAAAGTACAATGTTTCAGTTCCACAATTATGTATTCGCTATGATTGGCAGTTAGGCATGATTGTGTTGCCTAAGACTGCTAATCCGCAACATATGAAAGAGAATGCAGAAATTGATTTTGAAATTTCAGAAGAAGATATGGATGAATTGAGAAGAGTAAAGCCGTTAGATTATGGGGATGCAGATGTCTTCCCTGTTTATGGCGGTAAAATGTAGGATAGTTAATGAGTATAAGTAAAAAGCTACTTCACCGATTGATGAAATAGCTTTTTTAATTGAGCTTACTTGCCAATTTTGCTATTCTAACCATTAGAATGGAGGATTAGCTGTGGTAGAGACATTAACTAAGCGAGTTTCGTTAGTCGAATTATTTTATGACCTAGTATTTGTTTACATGGTCTCGCGAGCAACTGAATTATTGCACCACTTACATAATGGAGTATTAAATTCTTCAACAATTGTTATTTTCATTCTAGTAATTGTGGTCTTTATCAATTCTTGGATGGTCCAGATGGTTTTTACTAATCGTTATGGGAAGTCGTCATGGACTAATATCATGTTTTCGTTTGTTGATATGGCAATCGTACTTTATATGTCCAATGCATTTACGGCAACCTTTGACCGACGATTAGAAACCTTTTTTATTGCGGCTGGGTTATTATCATTAACGCTTTGTTTGCAATATTTAATTACCTTTTTTCAAGTAAAAACGGAAATTGACAAGAAAATAGCGGTAGCATTCACTGGAATTTTAGGCTTTCGGACAATTGTTCTTCTAATTGGTGGTCTATTTTATAATTCAATTGGTATTACGATTGCTTTGGTCGGAATTATTATTAGTTGGATTACACCAGCTTTTACTGGAAAATACACTAAGCATCATCCAATAATCTTTTCTCATCTTCTTGAACGGTTAACAGCCTTAATAATCGTGATGTTTGGTGAAACAATCGTGGGAATTGCTGATTACTTTACCCAAGAAAGTTTATCGTTATCGTCAATTTTTATTTTTATGATTGTCGTTGGTCTTTTCTTTACTTATATTGTTGAGTTTGACCATTTGATTGACGAACACCGTCAGCAAGAAACGGGTAACCTACTAATTTATTTGCATTATTTTATTATTTTTGGCCTAAGCTTGGTTACCGTTGCACTAAAATTTATTAATGAGCCAGCAGCTAAAATGCCGTTTGCGATTAGCGTGCTTTACTTTGGAATTGGCTTATTTTACATTGGTTTGGCGATTGCTAATTATTATAATTACCCACATTTACAGGTAAATTGGTTAATAAGAATTAGCTTTATTTTGACTGTTTTGTTAGGATATGGTATCTCACTAAACATTGGTCAATTCAATGCTATTACGGTGATTGCTGCAATAGTGATCATCGTTAATGCAGGTGTTTTAGTTCAATTTTTAAACCAGCGAATGAGTTTACCATCATAGGTTGCTCGATAGTCAAAATTAATTAAGCGTAGTAATCAGAATTGAGGAAGAATAATGTTTCAACAGATGAAATATTTTATTGCTGTTGTGGAGCACCATAATTTCACGCGAGCAGCGCTGGACTGTAATATTTCCCAGTCCGCGATCTCACAACAAATTAAAGAACTTGAAAATACTGTTGGTGTTAAGTTACTTAATCGACAGGGGCGAAGTTTTACCCTTACGCCAGCCGGTGAACATTTCTATCGGCGGGCATTAGAGATTACTAGGGAAACGACAGAATTAATCGATGAAACAGTTAAAATTGCTAACCAGCAACAACAGTTTACCCTTCGTTTAGGTTATTTAATTGATTTTGGTGCGAAGGAATTTTTAAAAGCTGTTGCGGAGTTTTCGCAGAAGTATCCAGGTGTGAATGTCAAAATTAATAGTGGAACCCATGAACAACTCTTTCAGTTACTGAGGGAAGATCAGATTGACTTAAATTTCTCTGATCAACGACGGGCACTATCAAATGAATATCATAATGAATTTCTGATCAAAGCTGATTTTGTGGCAGTATTACCATCGAGCAGAATTATGAGTAAAGAGTACCTCACAACGACTGATTTGGCGAATTTACCATGTATTCTGGTAGTGGGATCAGTTCAAAAAGATGAGGAAGAGAAATACTATCGGGAAGTTCTCGGCATAAAAAGTCGGTTTCTAGTTGCAACCACAATTGATGAAGCCCAGATGATGGTAGTAGCTAACCAAGGGTATTTTGTGGTTAACAGCCGCACTAAAGACATCGTTAATCAGAGTATTGTTAAAACAGTACCACTGTATAATGGTGATACGTTACTTCGACAGAATTATTATGCTTATTGGAAAAATAATAATTCAGGATACTATGTTGAAAAATTTGCAGAGATATTAAAAAAACAATTCAAATAGTTATGGAGCGGGCTGAGGTATTGGCTCGCTTTGTTTGATATAAATGGCATCTAAAGTCCGGTAAAGCCGAACCTTAGATGCCTATTTGTGTTTTCTGTTACTTTTTTAATAAGTTTTACTTATGAATGCTATTCTGAATTGGAATTGGTTCTGGAAATGATCCTCGTTATCATATAGACAATCAGTAAAAACGAAAGAGGGAAGGATTGATAGTCATTATGACAGATAAGGAAGAAATTATTCATCTTTACCGTTTAGAGAACCAGGCGATGGTTAATCAAGATATTACAACGTTAAATCGAATTCTTGCTCCAACCATGCAACTCCAGCATATGACTGGCTATGTCCAACCTAAATTAGAATGGATTGACCAGATTCAAAATGGTGAAATGAAATACTATTCGTCACTGGAAGACAGTATTAAGGATATTAAGATTACTGACGATCGGGCTAGTTTGACCGGTCAAAATCAGGTTAAGGCTAGCATCTGGGGAAGTGCGATTGGGACATGGCGTTTACAGATGAAAATGGAATTTACAAAGATTGCTGGGCAATGGCTAATTGCTAATCAAATTGCTAGTACTTACTAGAGGAGGAAAAAAGAATGAATATTTTAATTATTGGTGCAACTGGAACCCTTGGCAAGGCAGTAACTGAAACGGTGTTAAATGAAACCAATGATCATTTGACACTATTTGCCCGTTCTGCAGGGCGGATTAATGTAGTTGATTCTAGTCGGGAAACAGTTGTTAGTGGAAATGTAATGAATGATTCTGATCTCGATAAGGTAATGGCAGGCCAAGATGCTGTTTTTGCAGCATTAAGTGGCAACTTAGGTGCATACGCCAAGAAAATTGTTGCAGCGATGGATCGGAATAATGTTTCACGGTTAGTATTTATTACTTCGATGGGAATTTACAATGAAATTCCCGTTTCCGTTGGTGCTGGCGGTAACCTTGAAAGTAATCCAGTCCTTCAAACGTACCGGGATGCGGCTGATGCGATTGAATCATCTGACTTGAATTATACGGTTGTGCGTCCGGGATGGTTCACCGGTGGTCCAGTTAACTATGAAGTAACCCGCAAAGGAGAACCATTTGGTGGACATGACGTTTCGATTAGTTCGATTGCTGATTTGGTGACTAAGCTAGTAAATGACGATACCCTTTATTCGCGGGATAGTGTGGGAATTAATACGCCTCGGTCATTGTAATGCGGTTGCCATCTTAAATTTTATAGTTGGTTACAAGATTTAAGGCGGTAATCACTAAGGGATAAATGAAGTAAAAGAGTGCTGCTCAATTTGCAGCATTTTTATTTGGTAAGAAATTAGGACTTTTACTATACGAAAAATGCATAAAGCCATATGAAAACAGTAATTTTTGTGAACTCTCCCTCAACCTATAATTAAATTAAAAATTGGAGGGAATAAGATGCAGACTAGAATATTAGGAAATGACTTAAAAGTAACGTCAATCGGTTTGGGATGTATGGTTTTCACTTTAGGTTATGGGAAACCAACGGATGAAGCAACAGCAGTTAAAACAATTCGTCAGGCGTACGACTTAGGATATCGTTTTTTTGATACTGCTGAAGTATATCAAGGAATTAATAGCAATGGTATGGATTGTTCTAGTTGGTGTGCAACGTGGTTTCTGGTTATCACTAGCAGTTCCACTTATTCTAGTGGGGATTGGTCAAGGCTTTGCGATGAGTCCATTGACATCATTGGGGGTTGCTTAATACTACACCTGATATTGCTGGTTCTGCCTCTGGAGTTGTTAACACTTTCCACCAGACCGGACAATCAGTGAGTTTGGCAATTACAGTTGTAGCATTAGCTCGTATGCCAAGTCATTTAATATGGCAGCGGGAGTGATGCTTATTTATGCGGTAATTGCACTGGTGGCAACTAGTAATATCGTACGTGTTCAAAAGGCAAGGTAAATAGCATTATTCGTTTATGGTATAGCATTATACTTAAAGAGTAATTTAATTATAGTTTTAGAGAACCTATACTGTGAGTAGAATGGAGGTTTAAAAATGAAAGCAGCAGTTTTTATTAAGCCAGGTCAAGTTGAGGTACAGGAAGTTCCTAAGCCACAAATCGATGGTGAGAATCAGGCAATTATTCGGGTTATTCGGGCAAGTGTTTGTGGCTCCGATTTATGGTGGTATCGGGGAATTTCTAAGCGTGAACCGAATTCATTAGTAGGACATGAGGCAATCGGGGTTGTCGAAGAGGTTAGTGCGGATGTTAAAAACATCAAGCCAAATGATTTTGTAATTGTTCCGTTTACCCATGGTTGTGGTCACTGTGTTGCGTGTGTCAATGGTTTTGAGGGTAACTGCTTGAACCAAAAGCCAGGAACCAATGGTGGTTACCAAGCCGAATTTATGAAGTATGAGCCTGCAGATTCCGGTTTAGTGAAGATTCCGGGCAAACCGGCAGATTATACAGACGAACAACTGGCTTCCCTGCAGACCCTTGCGGATGTGATGGCAACTGGTTTCCACGCCGCTAAAAGTGCAGAAGTGAAGAAGGGCGACACGGTTGCTGTAATTGGTGATGGTGCGGTTGGCCTTTGCGGTGTAATTGGTGCCAAGTTATTGGGTGCTGAAAAGATTATTTTGATTAGTCACCACCAAGACCGGGCTGAACTAGGACAGGAATTTGGTGCAACTGACATTGTTTCTTCAAAAGGGGACCAAGCGGTTAAGGATGTTTTAGCTTTAACCAAGGAAAATGCCGGTGCCGATGCGGTTCTCGAGTGTGTTGGTGCTACTAGTTCAATTGAAGAAGCCGGTCAAATTACACGGCCAGGTGCGGTAATTGGTCGGGTTGGTGTTCCACAAACCGAGCCAAGTTCTAACCAGCTCTTCTGGAAGAATGTGGGGCTGCGCGGTGGAATTGCCTCCGTTACTAAACCCGATAAGGAAGTCCTTCTCCAGGCGGTTCTTTATGGTAAGATTAATCCAGGAAAGGTCTTTACGAAGAGCTTTACGCTTGATCAAATTGAAGATGCCTATGAGGCAATGAGTAATCGTAAAGCAATTAAATCACTACTGATTGTAAACGATAAATAATAAAAAGCTGATCCATTTTTAGGGTCAGCTTTTTACATCTCAGATTCTATTCAGGCCACTGTTGGGCCAGTTTTTTTAGTAATGGTTGGACATTTTTGCGCTCTGATTTGAGGTAGGAACCGTAAAACTCGATCTGATTATTGGGATCATTAATTTTAACGGTATTACGGTTATCGTTATCGAAACGGCTTGTCGTTGCGGAGGTTGCTTCGGTTAAGTTGGAGAAGAAGAATGGAAAACTAGAGTAGCGACTAATTTGACTTAATGCTTTAAGGTCCTCCTGGTAGAAAAATGAGGCATGGGGAATATTATCTTCTACGACCTTTTGCCAAGGACCAATATCGGACATGAGAATGAAACTTAACCCTTGGAGGTCTCCAAAAGAAACACTTTCCCTTTGGGACAAAGGATTAAATTTATCAATTCCAACACCAAGATACTCGATTCCTAGATACATTGATTCAATATCGTCGGTACTGATTTCTTGATTAGTAAAAATCAACTTTTCTTTAAGCGTGTGCAGGTCGTTAATTACGTCCTCAGGCTTTACCAACTCATGATTTATTTTGAGATTCATTTTGAATTGTTCTTGAATATGTTCTAAGAATCTAGTTGGTCCCGGAGCGACAGTTCCAACTGTAATTTCATTCTTAAGTCGGTCATAGTTGAGGACTTTTTCAGTAAAGTTTTGTTCGGCAGCGAGAAGTTTCTGGGCCTCGTTTGCGGCCAATATACCAGTATCGTTCAGGGTAATATGGTTACTAACTTGACGGTTAAAAAGGGTAACGCCTAACTCCTGTTCGAGCTTTTTCATTTTGCGGGTAACGGTTGGCTGGGTGATTAACAGGTGTTCGGCGGTTGCACTTAGCGTCCCATATTTTTGAAAGGTAACCAATTCCTGAAGGGGTTCTAAATCGATCATTAATTTCCACCTCGTTACTATTCTATAACTGTATAGTAACATACCAATAAGGTAATTTTCACGCAGTTGCATGGTAGTTATACTAAGAACAGTTAAGTAATAAGAATATTTAGGGAGGCATTTTTATGCAATATGTAACATTGAATGACGGTAACAAGATGCCGCAATTGGGCTTTGGTGTTTTTCAAGTTCCAGATTTGAAAGTTGCTGAAAAGGCAGTGTCCGATGCCTTGGATACTGGCTACCGATTGATTGATACCGCTGCTGCTTACGGAAATGAAGAAGCAGTTGGCAATGCAATTAAGAACAGTAGTGTAGATCGTGATGACATTTTTGTAACTTCAAAGCTCTGGGTTGACCACTTTACGTACGAGAAGGCCAAGCAGGGAATTGATGATTCTTTGCAAAAGTTAGGTCTTGACTACATGGACTTGTACTTGCTTCACCAACCTTATGGTGATGTTGCAGGTGCATGGCGAGCATTAGTTGAAGCGCAAAAGGCAGGCAAGATTAAGTCAATCGGGGTTTCTAACTTTGCTCCTGACCAACTAATGAACTTGGAATTAATGAGTAATGTTAAACCAGCATTAAATCAGATTGAAGTTTCCCCATGGTATCAAGAAGATGATGCCGTTAAATTTGCTCAGCAGCAGGATATTCAAGTAGAAGCATGGGCACCATTTGCGGAAGGTAAGCATGATATTTTCACTGATGAAACCATTGCTGAAATTGGTAAGAAGTATGGTAAAGCAAACGGACAGGTAATTCTGCGCTGGTTGCTCCAGCGAGGCATTGTCGTTATTCCTAAGTCGGTTCACAAGGCACGGATGGCGGAAAACTTTGATATCTTTGATTTTGAATTGAGTGCTGATGATATGGCTAAGATGAGCAGTCTTGATAAGAATGAAAGTCAATTCTTTGACCACCGTGATCCGGCGGCTATTGAAAGCATCTTTGGTCAAAGTTTAAAGGCACTGCGGAATTAATAAGGAGGTTGAATTGTATGGCAAAATACGCAATTTTAGCAGCAACAGGTCGAATTGGTCAACTGACCACCCGCTACCTATTAGATAATAGTGAGGCTGACTTAGTTTTATTTGGGCACAATGCTAAACAACGGTTAGCCGAGTTTGCTGGCGATCGGGTCAGTTTTGTCGATGGTGACTTGAAAGACGAACAAGCACTACAAGAAGCGTTTGATGACGTTGATGCAGTCTTTCTAGCTTATGTGGCGACGCCTGACTTGATTAACCCGGTTATTAAGGCCTTGGATGCGAGTGGCGTTAAACGATTAATCGCAATGTCAGTACCTGATGTTTACCAGGAAGTTGCTGGATCATTTCAAGCTTGGTACCGGGAACACACTGGGCTAGTATGGAAGACAAATTACGTTGATACGATTGACGCAATTGAAAATTCTGACTTAGACTACGTTATTTTGCGGACAACATGGCTATATGATAACCCAAGCAAAACTGACGTTGACGTAACGAAGAAGGGTGAACCGTTTAAGGATGCCCAAATTACTCGGGAAGCCGTAGCAAAATTTGCTGCTGAATTATTGATCGGCCAGCAAGATTACCACCGGGAAAGCCTGGGAATTGGTGAGCCAAATACTGAATGGACGAAGCCAAGTTTTTATTAGGTAAAATGACAGCTGGCAAAATTGATATAGAGGAGGCCCCGCCACACGTGAACTGTAGCGGGGTTTTAGAGTCTATCTTGCTTTTTTCTATCAGATATTTTTGATAAGAGTAGTTATGATCTTGTGTCTATCTAAAAGCTGCGCAAATTCAAATGAGTGCTCATGAAGTAACATAAATTGACAAGACGTTCAATGTGGTGCCAATGTCAGAAGCCTTTGGTAGAACAAAGATTGAAAATAAATAATTGATTCATTTGCTATGGAGTTAAGTCCATAGTTTACAATGAGGCTAAATTATTGCGAAAGAGGGAAAATTAAATGGCCGAAAGTAAAGTAGTAGTAATTACTGGTGCATCAAGTGGAATGGGAGAAGCAACTGCTAAACTTCTGGCTAAAGATGGCAATAAGATAGTTTTGGGAGCTCGTCGCGAAAACCGACTTCAGGATATTGCAACTGAAATTGAACGGCTGGGTGGACAAGCGGTCTATGCGGCTACAGATGTTACTAATGATGATGAGGTCGAAGCTTTAGCTAAATTAGCTATAGATAGATTCGGCCGAATTGATGTGTGGATTAATTCAGCCGGTATTATGCCACAATCGTTACTCGCACAAAAGAAAGTTAAAGACTGGGATATGATGATTAATATTAATATCAAGGGAACATTATATGGGATTGGCGCTGCTTTACCGTACATGATGAAGCAAAAGAGTGGTCAGATCATTAATATTGCCTCCGTTGCCGGTCATATTGTCGGTCCATTGAGCTCAGTATATTCTGGTACTAAGTATGCGGTTCGCGCAATCAGTGAAGGCCTTCGTCAAGAAATGGCCCAAGCCCAATCTAATGTTCGGGTTACGTTAATTTCACCAGGGGCCGTCAATACGGAATTGCTTAGCTCAATTACCGATGAAAAAGTTAAGGCGGGTACCGAAGAATTTTATAAGAACTTTAGTATCCCAGTCGATTGGGTTGCGCAAACTATTAAGCAATCAATTGAATTGCCTGCTGATGCCACTTGGAATGAAGTAATTATTCGCCCAACTGCCCAGCAAATGTAAGATAGAGAAAAAGTATATGGCTAAAATTTTATTTATTAATGCTAGCGAGAATATTAACGGTAATACTGTAAAACTTGCTGTTAAATTACTCAAGGGGCTTGAATATCAACAAATAAATCTTGTTGATTATAAAATTTACCAAATTGGGCAATTATATCCAGATGACCAGTTCAATGAAATTTATCAAGCAATGGTTGATGCAGACACTATAATTTTAGGGACGCCTGTTTATTGGCACGATATGAGTGCATATCTAAAGACGTTAATTGAGCGCATTTCACAAAAAACCGGCAGAAACGAATTAGCAAGGCAAAAAATCGCGCTAGTAGTTCAGGGTGCCAGCCCAGTGGATGGTGTTAAAATGGTCGACAAAACCATCAGCGGCTTTTGTCGTGTGGGTAATATGGACTATTTAGGTAAGGCAAGTGCTAGTTTAGGATTAACGAAACTTCGTGAAAAAATACAAGAGGGGATTATCAATGCCTAAGAAACAAGATGCCGGGCATAAATATCTTGGTGATTTGCACCTAAATTTGCAGAATTAAACGATGACGTTCTATTTGGTGAAATCTGGTCTCGTGAAAAGAAATTAAGCCCTCATGATCGTAGTATGATAACGGTATCGGCGTTAATTACAAAAGGCGCCTTTGCTCAGTTGTCCAATCACATAAAACTAGCTAAGCAGAATGGGGTTAGCAAGGATGAAATTGTTGAAATAATTACTCAGTTGGCATTCTATGTTGGCTGTCCAAATGCTTGGTCCGCGTTTAACATTGCCAAGAAAGTTTGGGCAGACTAGGTCAAATGGAGATTTCTAAAAGCAGATGACTGATCAAGAAACAAACATGGGTTCAAAAGAAGTGGCTAATTTTTTTGGCGTGTCGATTGATGCTTTGCGTTTTTGTGAGCGAAGAGGAATTATTCCCCAAGTCAAACGAAATAAAAATGGTTATCAGGTTTATACAGATGTAGAACTCAACTGGTTGTATATTGTTTTAAATCTAAAAGGGCAGGCCTTTCTTTAGGGTACAGTACCGTACGTACCTTAATGCAATTGAAACTCATCTAATGGCTCAATTAGTCTTGATATATAACAATGAGATATCTCCATTTGAAGATACGATTCAAGGAGCACTTAAACAATACCCTTATAGTAAAGAAACACTTTTAGCAGTTAGAGATGACCTTATTAAACAATACGGTAAGAAATCACAATGTACTTTACTCTTTGACGAAATAATTAATAAACTTAATAAAATGTATTAAAAGTCAATTCCTAGTGGTAGTTGCACAATCTGCAATGACCACTAGGGATTTTTGTCGTATAATAAAAACCAACCAGTAGTTGGGATGCTTACCTCCACTGCTTATTGGCTAATATGACTACTTAAGAAGTAAGTAGACTAGTACGGCGAGGACGAGAACGCCCCACCATTTAAAACGGATGGAGTACACGGATAAGAATTAACCAGCTTATCTACTTGTATTCTTCTAGGGAGTCTTCACATTGAAGGCTCTTTTTTTTGCTATTAATGTAAAGTTGAAATTATGATTCACATTTGTTGAAATATAATCATGTCGTATGTATAGTATGATTATGAGGTGATTATCATAATGAATACGATAGCAAGAAAAAATAAAAGAGTTCAAGTTAATGTAGAACGTAATTTAGCTAACGAAGCAGAAGATGTTATGGAAGAACTCGGCCTTAATCCAACGGTGGTAATTAATGCTTTATATAAAGAAATTGTTGCAACAGGCCGAATTCCACTTAGTTTTAGTTTAACTCCAGATCAGCTAGCAGCTCTAAAGATTCGTCTATTATCAAAGAATAAGCCAGAAAAAGAAATTAATAGTGAAGAAGATATGAAGGAGTTCTTTGATGAAGACTAACGATATTTCGACTGCCTTTGTTTCATGGCCCGGTGGAGGCAAAAGGCGACCAATTTATATTATTTCAGATGAAAATAATAAGGTTCGTTTCTATAAAATTACTTCAAAATATGATAATAAGTCACCAAAAATAAAGAAACATTATTTTAAGATTAATCAATGGTCAGCAGCTGGTTTAAACAAGCAATCTTATATTGATACAATCACAGTAGGTAAAATTGATAAGAGTAAATTTGACTTAGAAGTAATTGGAAAATTAACTAGACAAGACGCTGAAAGGTTAATTGCATTTTTAAGCAATCAAAATTAATTATGATATACTGATTAAAAGTTAAGATTGAGTGGTACAAAATAACCCAGCACTTCTTATGAGGTGTCGGGTTACTTAATAAAGGGGGCGAAAAGGGGAATATTATTTGATAACCCTAATTGATTCCATATAATCAAACGAAAAGTTTCTTCTATTATATATAGCCAATTCTGACTATATTTGATTATGTTTAATTAAGCGCCTAAACTATCAAGGTGAATATCTTCGCTTTACTAATGCTAACTGGGCGCTAGTTAAAATTCCTGGACAGCCATCTGACTACACCGACGAACAATTGAATGACCTCTTGACTTTAGCTGATGTGATGGCAACTGGTTACCATGCTGCCGCAAGTGCTGAAGTTAAAGAAGGTGATACCGTAGCGGTTATTGGTGACGGTGCTGTTGGCTTATGTGGTGTAATCGGTGCTAAGCTGCGCGGTGCAAAACGGATTATTTCTCTTAGCCATCATGAAGACCGGGCAAAACTTACCAGAGAATTTGGGGCTACTGATATTGTTGCGGAGCGGAGTGATGATGCTGTTAAAAAGGTAATGGAACTGACAGATGGTAATGGTGTCGATGCCGTCCTTGAATGTGTTGGTGCAGTTTCAGCCATTGAACAAGCTGGTCAGTTAGCTCGTCCTGGTACGATTATCGGTCGAGTTGGGGTACCTCAAACTGAACCAGCATCGAACGCATTGTTCTGGAAGAACATTGGTCTTCGTGGCGGGATTGCCCCGGTCACTACTTATGACCGCAAAGTCCTGCTTGATGCTGTATTAAAGGGCAAGATTCATCCAGGAAAGTTTTTCACAAAGCGGTTTGACCTTGATAATATTCAGAAGGCTTATGAAGCAATGGATAAGCGTGAAGTAATCAAGTCATTGGTAATTGTAAGTGAATAGGTCTCCTAATTGTTCAAATTGTACTGTCATTATTACTTTTAATATCTTAATTCATAGCCATTATACCATATTGGTATAATGGCTATGAGGTGAACTAATGGAATACTTTGCTGAAACTAAAAAACTAACAAAAATACTAAATGATCCTAAGCTTATTCTTAAGTATTATGGAAAAGCTCGTGCAAAGCGAATCCTAGCTCGCCTAGATGAATTTGATGCTGCACAAAACTTAAGCCAAATTCCTTCAGATCCACCTCCGCGATGCTATCCATTAAAGGGTAATCTTGAAGGAAAATTTGCTGTTGATATTAGTGGCAACTATCGAATGATTTTTGAAGGTTATGATAAAAGGGATTGTTTATCTACAGACAAATCGGAAATTGTAACTATCCAAATTACTAGCATTGAAGATTATCACTAAGAAATGGAGCTGATGAATTTGTTACATCGTGAAAATAAAGTTAAACAATACCACACCAGCTCAGCTGCAGATTTGCTTAAAGAAGTAATGGATTACTACGACATTACACAAGCAGATCTTGCTAAGAGAATTGGTGTAAGTCAAAAAAATATTTCTGATATTCTTAATCGTAAGCGTTACCTAACAGCAGTTTTAGCTATTCGCATAGAAAAGGTTATGGGAATTTCTAGCAAACTATTATTATCTTTAGACTCTAACTATAAACTTCAATTGGCTAAGAAAGATTCTAATACAGCTAATAAGGAAGCTTCTTCACCATTATTTCTTCAAAGATATAGCTGGGTAACCGCCTAGTACGTATAAACTATAAGTAAAGGAAGAGATATTTTAATGAGTGAAGCAGAAGAACTAAAAGAATTTAAGCAAAAACTTTACTGAAAGCCAAATTACAAAATCAGGAAATAAAGATTGCCTTTGCAAAAAATTAGTGGAAATATGCAATCGGGAGGTGAACACGTAATGTGTACCCTCCCTCTTTTTTATAGGATCTGATATTTTAATCGTGGCAATTGATCTTTTGTTAATAGTTGCTGGTATTCTGCAGCCCGTTTTTGTAATTCGGGATCCGTAATATAAATTCCACCGTCAGTAATGAAAGGCTGAAGAATTGTCATTCGAGTTGTTGCAAAGGTTGCAAAGAGGGGCAATAGATATTCATTAATTGTATGATTTTGGACCGATCCCGGCTGGTAGTCGCTTAAACGGGCGCCGGTACTGACCGCAATTAAAATTTCTTTATTATCTAGGGCATGACCTTTACTACCATAAGCCCAGCCGTGCTCTAGGACAAGGTCTTCCCACTTTTTCATTAGTGGTGGAACACTATACCAGTACATTGGAAATTGAAGGACAATTCGGTCAATTTTGCTTAAAGCTTCCTGTTCTTGATGAATATCAATATTGCCATCGGGGTATAAACCATAAATATTGCGAACCTCGGTATTAGCGTTATTTATTAAGGCGGCATTGATTAGTGACTCTTTAAGATTGGGGTGGAATAAGAAAATTGTCGTTTTCATAATAATTTGTCCCTTCATTGATTTTAAATAGCTTTAACCGTAATGATAAAGTATCCTCTAACGTTATAGTCAAGTAATAATCTTAATGAAGGTGTGTTTTACGATGGATTATGACCGAATTACATCAACCATAAATTTTTATCTTGACTTGTAGTTAACTCCAAGTGCTATTTTAAATCTAGACAATGAATACGCACGGAAAAAGTTAGTGCTACTTAGGTCAATACTATCGGAATTTGGGAACAAAATATGCGTGAGGATAGATAAAATGGCAGATCTTACAATTACTGGCGTTAGTCAGAAATATAATATTAAAGCGGACACGTTACGCTATTATGAACGGATCGGTTTAATTCCTGAGGTTCCGCGTAATAGTCATGGTAATCGTTACTATAATGATGGAATGCAAGGCTGGATTGAAATGATTGTTTGCTTGCGACATTCCGGGGTTACAATTGAAAAGTTATTGGATTATGTTGGGATGTTAAAGCAAGGTGATTCAACCCTAGGACCTCGTGAGGAATTACTAAAAGAACAATTGAGTGAATTAAAGAAGAAACGCTTTAATTTAAATCGTTCTATCAGGCGACTGGAACACAAGATTAGTCTGTATGATTCTGGAGAAATCAAAAAGGGCAAAAGCTATTTTGAAGAATATAAAATTATGGATGATTAACTGGAGGTTTTATTAATGACGACAACGGTATTACTTTTTCATCCGCACTTAGATCAATCGCGGGTTAACAAGGCGTTAGCGGGTGCCTTGGATGATGACATTGAAGTTCGTGATATGTATAAGCTCTACCCAGACTTTAAGATTGACGTTGCCACTGAACAAAAGGTTTTGACTGATAGTGACCGAATTGTGATTCAATTCCCCATGTATTGGTACAGCTCCCCAGCTTTACTGAAGCAGTGGGAAGATGATGTTTATGAGCATGGTTGGGCCTATGGTTCTGACGGTGATAAATTGCATGGCAAGGAATTAATTATTGCAGTTTCACCAGGTGCTAATAATTATGGTCGGCAGGGCTTTGCGCAATATACGATTCATGAATTATTACGACCATTTCAGGCAACTAGTCGCTTAATTGGAACAAAATTTATTAAGCCATTTATTACCATTGGTGCATCAAGCATTACTGATGATGCTTTGCAACAACGAGCTACTGAGTATAACGAATACCTTCACCAAGACTCGTTACCAATACTTAATGACTTTGAATAAGGAGGCAGATCAAATGTATCTAATTAATATCAAAATCAATCCCAAAACTAAAATTAATGACGAAAAAATGGCTGCTCATCGTCAATGGTTTAAACAGCAATTTGATGCCGGCAAGTTTTTGATAGTTGGTCCTTCTAAGTCGGTTCCTGCTTCGGGAATTATTATTGCGAAGGCTGATTCACGCGCTGAATTAGACCAATTACTTGCTAAAGATACCTTTTATCCTGGTGAAGCTACTTATGATGTCAATGAATTTGCGGCTAAACTGGTTAGTAACAAAATTGAGTCAGAACATTAGTCTTGAGTTAGCAAGCAAGATGACAAAAGAGGGCAATCTTTATGAAGTATAGTTATATTCCAACCACTCAGATCAGAATTTCTAAGTTAGCAGTTGGTGGAATGAGTTTTGGTAATCCAGCAATGAAGACATATCGTTGGATCCTTGACGAAAATCACACTGATGAAATGGTTCAACATGCATTGAATTTAGGAATAAATTTCTTCGATACTGCAAATGTTTATGGTGCGGGAACTAGTGAAACTTTTATTGGCAATTCACTAAAAAAACATCATATTCCACGCGAAAAGGTTGTTTTAGCTAGTAAAGTTTATTTCAATCTCGGGCGCCTTTCGAAAGACGCTATTAATCGCGAAATTGATGGAACGTTAAAACGCCTACAGACAGATTATTTGGATTTGTACATTATCCATCGTTTTGACTATGAACATCCAATTGAAGAAACCATGGAAGCCCTTAACAATCTAGTTAAAGAAGGAAAAGTCCGTGCACTAGGCGCTTCTGCTATGTACGGTTACCAATTTCAAAATATGCAACACGTTGCC
The DNA here is from genome assembly GCF_014145455.1 of Limosilactobacillus rudii. Taxonomy (GTDB): domain Bacteria; phylum Bacillota; class Bacilli; order Lactobacillales; family Lactobacillaceae; genus Limosilactobacillus; species Limosilactobacillus rudii. The sequence goes on from NZ_JACIVB010000017.1 coordinate 186,972, forward strand.
GAAAAAAATAATTGGAAGCAATTTGTGGCAATGGAAAATCATTATAACTTGCTTTATCGGGAAGATGAACGCGAATTAATTCCAATTTGCAAGCAGGATGGGGTGATGTTAATGCCTTATAGTCCTCTTGCTGGTGGACATTTAACACGAGCATCCTGGCAGGGACAGTCGCAGCGAAGTAAAGTTGACACATCAGCAATGGCCAAGTATGATCATGCAGAACAACAGGATTTCCCAATTGTTCAGCGAGTTGCCGAATTAGCAGATCGTCATCATGTTAAAATGGCGCAAATTGCCTTAGCTTGGGAGTGGGCTAAGGGAGTAACGGCGCCAATTGTCGGTGCAACAAAGGCCCAATATTTAGATGATGCAGTGGCCGCAATGGACATTCAGTTAACAAGCGATGAAGTTAAGTATCTAGATGAATTGTATACTGCCCACGAGATTGTCGGGGCTTTAGACCGTAATCCTACGGGAATGCTCCCGAAGGATGTTAAATAAAGGAGAAACGATAATGAGTTTAACTGTTAATTTATATTACACTGGAAAAAACGGCAGTGCCCAGGCCTTCGTGAAGGAAATGGAAGAAAGTGGCATTGCTAACCGAATCCGCCAAGAAAAGGGAAATGAGCGTTATGAGTATTTTCAGCCGCTAAATGATCCGGAAACCGTGATGTTAATTGATCGTTGGCATGACCAACAATCACTAGATGCCCATCACCATTCCCCAATGATGCAAGAATTAGCTAAGTTACGGGAAAAGTATGATTTGCATATGAAGGCCGAACGATACCAATCCGTTGATGGTGAGGCCAATGATGAGCAATATTTGAGGAAATAATTGCTTATTCGATATACTTTAAATGCAGTGTTTTGAATATTGTCCCGTTTAAATAATTAGTATTAAAGGAAACTAAGTCATCCTTTGTGGTGGAATAGTTTCCTTTTTTTATCGGGATAAAGTTTTTAAATGTGTCTGAAAGAGCTATTATAGTTCGTTTAGTAACGAATTAGGAACATGGCGAGGTCCGCGGATTGCTTTGATTCCATGAGCTTTTAGATATGTAAAACTAAACTTACCGGCCGGGTACTGTTTGATTAACTTTATTTTCATTACCCGACTCATGTTAACCTTTTTAGAATTGTATTGATAAGGGATATCGGTTTCGAGAACCCGGCATTTATAAATAATGGATGAAATAGGGGCCGCTACATATAGGAATACAGTATCAGCTGTATGGATATTGGTACTTTGTTTCCAGATGAGTTGGTCTTGATGGTCAAAGGCATGCATAATATCAAAATATTTAGGATTAGCAGGAATGAGCCAATTTTTACTATTAAAGGTTAATTGGTAACTAGCTTTAATCAATTTAAATATTTCCTGATCGGAGATGGTATCGTTAAGGATCACCGTGATCCAGTTATTTTTATTTAAATGGTAACCGGGATAGAATCCTGGTTGATTAAGCAATCCTTCTTGCTGTTCGGCTTTGATTTTTAAATCTAAAATATCAACATATTTTAAGTCATCTATTGAATAATTGAGACCATTTTTTGCTAGTAATTTTGTCCTTTTAATATGCATTAATAAGCCAAACCATTTGTTACTACTGGAATTTCGAAAGATGGCATAGTCGGGGGCATTTTTAAAAATAAATTCAGGGTTAGTATCAAGTTGAGATTTGATTAATTTAGCTAGTCGGTTAGCCTGTGGGGAGTGAAAAGGTTGTTTAGTGAAGCAATGATTAACAATATTAGTGAGAACTTTTTGGTATTCTGTTCTTACCTGATTGACGAATTGTCCGTTTTGATAAGTATGCAATGGTAAATATTCATCGGATGTTTCCAAGTCAATTACCTTACCTGTAATGGTACCTCGCTTAGTAATATTTATTTGAGCTTGAAAGTGATTACTCATAAAATCCTTTTGGAGCGTGTATTTGTCTCCCTTTTTTTGAAAGCCAAATTCAATTAATTTTTTGAAGTTCGGTTCTGCTTTTGCAAAGATTTTCTCTTCTATCGTCATGCTTTTCCCTCCCAGTTGACTAATTTTTAATGACGTTTGGCTGGAAAATCCGTCTTCTTGCACATGCTATTAACGCCGATAATCTTCTCGATAAATATAGCGGTGGAGCTTAAGGTATTGTTCACCTAAGCGTTGCTCATTTTGGTTATCTTTCGGGTAATAATACCGTTTTCCTTCTAATCCCTTGGGCATGTAGTTTTGGCGAGCAAGCTGGTGGGGAGCGGAAAATGGTGACTCCATCAGTCCACCACCAGTGATTTCTTCGGAGTGTTGATAATGCATGTCACGGAGACCGCGGGGCATTGGATGTTGACTTGGGTGGTCAGAATCCTTATCTAGCCGTTCCCAGATTTCGTCAAACGCGCCTGATTTTGGTGAGATGCACATTAGCATCGTTGCAAACATTAACGGGTATTTCCCCTTTGGCATCCCCAATTTTTCTGCCTGATTAGCAGCGGTAACAATCTGGGTGACCTGCTGGGGATTAGCTAACCCAATATAGGTATAGGGAATCTCCCGCAGACGGCGGACCACTGATGGTAAATCGCCGTTTTTCAGTAATACAGCTAAATAATATAACGCAGCATCAGTATCAGAGCCGGCAAGGGATGCTGAGTAAGCAGCTAGGTAATCATAATGCTTAGTTGCTTTTTGGTCATAGCTAAAATATTGTTGCTTAGCAAATTTTTTAACGTCATTAACGGTAATTTGGTCAGGATTAATCGCATGAATCGTTTCTAGAATGTTTAGTGCTATCCGTAAGTCACCATCAGCCGTTTCAGCGATTAACGTTAGCGCCCTCTTTTCAACCTGGTCTGCTGTCATTTTGAATTCCCGGTCAACTGCTCTTTGGAGGACAAGTGTAATGTCAGCCGGTGTCAACGGTTTGAATTCAAAAATCTGACACCGAGAGCGAACTGCCGGCACAATTGACATAATTGGATTTTCTGTTGTTGCGCCGACCAATAAAATATGACCATTTTCAAGGTAGGGGAGGAGAAAGTCTTGAAGTGTTTTTGTCATCCGGTGAATTTCATCGATGAGGAGGACAAAGGTCTGATATTTATAGGCAGCAATAATTTGAGTTAGTTTAGCCTTATTATCAATTGAAGCATTAAAGGTTGCTAGGGGAAAATGGTTTTCCTTGGCAATAATCTTCGCGAGACTTGACTTGCCAGTGCCTGGTGTTCCCCATAAAAGTAATGAGATGTTAAGGTGTTGGTCAATAATTTGCCGTAATGGTTGCCCTTTAGCGAGTAATTCTTGTTGACCAACCATTTCAGATAACTTCTGTGGGCGCATTTTTTCTGCAAGTGGGGTTTGAAATGACAATGGTAAACTTCCTTTCTGTTGATACTATTTTTGCATTTATTGATACGATAATCTCTATTAATCAGCAATTTATATCAGTATAATATCAAATATAAATTACGTAAATAAATTACTAACTAATAAAGGAGACCAACGATGATTTCACAAGAAAAAATTAATGCATTCAAGAAGCTAGCTAACTCCGGAAAAATTTACGATAGTGTTGATGAGGAATTTTTAACTTGCCAGCATCAAATGGTTCAACAAGTATTTGAGTTTAATCAGACACCAGAAACACCTGCTGGATTGAAAAAGCGTGATGAAATCTTGAAGAAGGCCATGGGAACATATGGTGAAGGGTTATATGTTATTCCACCAATTAATGCTAATTCTGGACTAACGAACGTTCATGTTGGAAAAAATGTGGTGATTAACTTTAATTGTAATTTTGTTGATGATGGGGATGTTTATATTGGGGATGATACAATGATTGGCCCTAATTGTACGTTTGCAACTGCAATTCACCCAATCTCACCAAAGCTTCGTCGCCATAAATTACAATATAACAAGCCAATTCATATTGGTAAAAATGTTTGGTTTGGCGGTAATGCGACCGTCTTACCGGGAGTAACAATTGGTGATAATTCAATCATTGGTGCCGGTAGCGTAGTTACTAAAGATATTCCGGCAAATGTAATTGCGGTTGGTAATCCGGCACGGGTACTTCGTGAAATTACTGAACGTGACGATAAATTTTATGATGGTGACAAGCCTATTCCACAGGAGATTCTTGATAAGTATATGTAAAAATGACTTTTAAGATAAAAGAACGGAAAATATTACGTAAGCATAGTAAGAAATTAAAGCAAGCTGGACTATTAAAAAACTATCAGCGAATTTTAAACGAACTTGCTGATAATCCAAAGGGTAGAGGACACCACCTTGAATTACTGGAACGGCGTCATAATAAGCCCAGTATTTATTCAAAACGGATTAGTCAAAGTAATCGGGTTGTTTATTCAATTGATACTAGGCAAAATGTTGTGACAGTTTTTAGCGCGTGGGGACACTATTCTAGTGGTGTTCATAGTTTAGATCAGCATATTTTATAGGGAGTTTGTAGCAAGTAGGAGCAAACTTCCTTTTTTATATTTGATATTATGGAAGAAGGTGAGTAAGGAGGAAAAGTATGGCAAAACAATTAAGCAAACACCACTTTCATATTCTAACAGCGATGTTTGTCCTAATTTCATTTATGTTGGGCTGTAATGAATTTATGGTCGTGGGAAACCTATCTCTCATTGCTCAAACGTATCATGAGTCTTTGAGTCAAATTTCTTGGCTGGTAGCGACATTTTCCTGGACATATGCAATTGCGACACCAGTGATTGCTTTATTAACTAATCGTGTCCATAAGTATTACCTACTTATTAGTCTGTTGCTAGTTTTTTTAGCTGGAACAATTTTAAGTTCTTGTGCGCCGTCGCTCTCGTGGTTGCTGGTCTCGCGAATTTTAACTGCATCAGTTGCAGGAGTGATTGAATCATTGCTATCAGTAATAGTTTTTCAACTGGCGCATGATGTAAAGCAGCGGTCAATGGCAGTTGCCTATATCTATACGGGGTTTAGCTTAGCATCGGTAGTTGGTGTTCCATTAGGGACGATTATTGCAGATCACTGGCGGTGGCAAGATGCATTTATTATGGTGGCGGTTATTACTATTGTTGCAACAATTACAGCACTACTAGTTTTACCACGGAATTTAACTGGTGGAACGGGAACGTATAAAGATCAATTAGTCATATTACATGATTATCGGACATGGATAGGGATTGCTTTTGTGACTTGTGCGGCAGCAACGCTTTATGGTTATTACACGTATATTCGTCCATTGATTCATCAGCAGTTGCATTTTAGCTTAAACCAACTTAGTTTTATACTTCTGTTAATTGGCGTAATTGATATCTTTGCTAATCAAACATCAGGATTAATCGCTAGTAAACAAGGATTCGGTTTTCATCTATTACGACCTGTTTATATTCTAAATCTGTTGTTACTTGCGGTCTTTATGTTTATGATGCAAGATAAGTGGTTAGGATTAGGGTTGCTTTTTCTTTTGGGATATACAGTTGCTTTATTTGGTTCGCCAGTCTAGGTTTACTTCTTAGACCTTGCAACTAGGAAGTATCCAGCATCAGTTCTCTTGGCATCGACGCTCAGTGCTATTTTTTATAATGTAGGAATTGCGATGGCATCAATGACAGGGGGCCAAATGCTTAAGGTAGGTAGTTTGCGTAATTTAGGCTGGAATTTGTTTGGCTACTGTTTAATTGCCACGATTCTTATTTTTGTTTTGACGAGGCAAGTGAGAAAAGCCAAACAGTAATAATATTAGTGTTTTAATTTGCGGTATTGCTTGGGAGTAGTACCGTATTTCTTTTTAAATTCACTAGAAAAATAACTTGATGTATTATAGCCGCACATTGTTGATATTTCTTTAACGGTTCGTGAAGTTGTTGTCAGCATCATTTCAGCCATTGTCATTCGATACTCATTGAGATATTCAATTGGTGTTTGATTGACGATAGCCTTAAAGGAGCGAAAACACTCTGCTCGACTAATGTTAATAGCATTTGCAATTTCGTTTGCTGTTACTCCGGGACGGTGGTAGTTTTCGTGAATATACTGAATAGCAGCGCGGACTCGATTTGCTTGAGTATTAGGGGTAAAGCTAAGCTGTTTTTGGTTACTTTTGCGAAATTGGACGGCCATTAGTCGCCAAATTCGACAAATCAATTCGACGCTTTGCAACTCGTAATCAGGATCAGCATCTGAAAGTTGGCACAACTCTGTAATTCCTTGCGTAATTACAGACTCCTGCTTATTACTTGCTCGCCAAGTAATTTCGCTTACGCCAGAATTAAGAATTGGGGAGATTGAGTTTTTACGAAGGATTTCGAAGCTCTTGAAATTGAAGAAGGTTGGTGGGAGAACAAGGCAGGCAGTTTTAGTCTGGGGCTTTAATGCTTTAACGCTATGAAGAACACCTGAATTAACAAAAATTCCATCGCCCGGTGTTAGCTTGATGTTTTCTTTATGACTGTTATTGATAATTGTATATTGACATATCCCATGGAGGACAGTCGTCATTTCAAATCCTTCGTGCCAGTGGGGACTCCATTGACGGCTGACATATTCATCAAAGTTATCAATACAGGTGACTAGGGGGATGGCATGTTCATCGTACTTAACATTTTCGTAAAGGTCGCTAGTAAGATGTAACGATTTTAATTTCATAAAAGTTTCTCCAATCTGATACTATTTTGATTATTAATGATACATTTTTAGCTTTTACAGTGATATTTATGCCATTATAATATCATTTAGCATGATGTAAAAGGAAGGCGGGCTTGACAATGAAGAACGATCAAATTCAGGTATTTGGTGCAAATGAGAATAATTTGAAAAATATTGACTTAACAATTCCTAAAAATAAATTGGTTGTTTTTGCTGGGGTTTCAGGTTCTGGAAAAAGTTCATTAGTATTTGATACATTAGCCGTTGAATCGAACCGTGAGTGGCAAAATTCATATTCGCTTTATCTGCGAAATAAAATGCCACACTACCAACGACCAGCTGTTGAGAAAATTAATAACCTGACACCATCAATTGTTGTCCGTCAGCAGTCCTTTAATGCTAGTGGGCGCTCAACAGTTGGAACAGCAGTTGATGCAGCGCCATTAATGCGGCTTTTATTTTCACGGGTAGGTCAACCAAGTGCTGGTGGGTCCATGGCCTACTCGTTTAACCATCCGGCTGGAATGTGTCTCACGTGTACTGGTTTAGGAAAAGTACAAATTCTAGATGAGGATAGTCTTTTTGATCGGGATAAAACGTTGAATGAAGGTGCGATTGTTTTTTCACCATTTAATTCAGGCTGGCAAAATAATATATACACTACCAACTCCTTACTAGACCCCAATAAAAAACTTCGCGACTTTACCCCTGATGAATGGGAGATTTTACGAAATGGAACCAATCACCCATTGAAAATTGAAATTCGTTCAAATAAAACTGGACGAGTTGATCATGTTGATTACGAAGGGGTAATTCCACGGTTTAAGCGTCTTTATTTGAAACGAGATATATCGAAATTAAAGGGTAAATTACGTGAAGAAATCATGGCTCATATTACAACTGCGCCATGTCCGGATTGTGATGGAACTGGTCTAAACGAAAAGGCATTAGCATCTAAAATCAATGGCTTGAATATTGTTGAAATGACTGCAATGCCTGTTGAGGACTTATTACCAAAATTAAATGAGATCGAAAATTCACGTGGCAAATCGTTAAGTAACCAAATTAGTCAGATTCTACAACGGATGATTAATATCGGTGTGGGGTATCTTTCACTTAATCGACGGACAAATACATTATCTGGTGGTGAAATGCAGCGATTAAAAATCGTCCGAAATTTAGGCAGTAGTCTAAATAACATTACTTATATTCTTGACGAGCCAACAGCTGGCTTGCATCCAGCAGATGTTGAGCGAATTGGTAAGATGTTGATTCAATTACGCGATACAGGTAATAATGTGATCGTCGTTGAGCATTCACCACATATTATTAATATTGCTGATGAAGTAATTGAGATGGGACCACGCGCTGGTTCTCATGGTGGTCAGATTGTCTTTCAAGGTAGTGTCTCTGAATTAAAACAAGCGGATACGTTGACTGCTCATGACCTAGGTACAAAGCTGCAAGTCAATCCGGTACCTAAAAAGTGGCAAGAATATTTTGCTATTCGTGATGCGCATTGCCATAATTTGAAACATATTGATGTTGATATTCCTAAAGGAGTGTTTACTGCAGTTACTGGTGTTGCTGGTTCCGGGAAAAGCTCCTTGATTCGGTATGATTTCTTGCATCAATATCCGGGTGCTGTTGTGATTGACCAGAAACCAATTGGCACATCCATTCGCAGTACACCAGCAACGTATACCGGAATTATGGATGAAATTCGTAAAATTTTTGGTAAAGCTAATAAGATTGCCCCTGGTTGGTTTAGTTTTAATTCTAAAGGTGCTTGCCCAGTTTGTAAGGGTCGTGGGGTGATTAAGTATGATATGGCGTTTGCGGATGCTGTGGAAGTTGTTTGTGAAGAATGTCAGGGTCGCCGTTATAACAAGAAAGCGCTTGGTTATCAGTATAAAGGTAAGAATATTGAAGACGTCATGAAACTAACAGTTGATCAAGCAATTGACTTTTTTGATAATCATAAAATTACTATGGCATTGCAAAACCTGACTAAGGTTGGTCTTGGCTATCTTACATTAGGACAACCAACTAGTACCTTGTCGGGTGGAGAAATTCAACGGATAAAAATAGCTGCTGAATTGAACAAGTCGGGAAATGTGTATGTAATGGATGAACCAAGTGCGGGCCTGCATAGTGAAGATATTAAGACTTTAGCAAAACTGATTCGTCAGTTGGTAGATAATGGGAATACAGTGATTACAATTGAGCACCGGTTAGAATTAATCAGTCAGGCTGATTGGATTATTGATATCGGCCCGGATGGCGGTAATCGTGGTGGTCAGGTTTGCTTTACCGGGACACCGCAGGAATTGCTGCATGATCAGAATTCTAAAACGGCAAAGTACCTAAGAGCCATGGTTGACCAGCCAAAACGATAAATTAAAAGGAATAGGCTTATGATTCTGCTGGCTAATTTTAGTCCGAAGAAAATTTATAAGTTTATTCTTTTTTAGGTTTTATGTAATTTTAATATCAATAATTCCCATAATTGAAAAGATAACGAAGATCCAAGCGAGGAGGGTTGTTTTAAGCTAATGATTTTAGTAAGGTGATGTAAAAAGGAGGAAGTTTTAATGGCGGAAATTCAATTAATTAATTCACCATTTAGAACTGGTAATCGACAGTTTAATAACGCTAAATTGGTGAACCAAGTAGCTGAATTTTATCGTTCAGTGCCATTTTATCAGCCAACACCATTAATTAATCTGGAAACATATGCTCGGGAAAATCAGATTGCCTCAATGGATATCAAAGATGAATCGCAACGGTTTAGTGAAAAACTTAAGGCTTTTAAGGCCACTGGCGGACTATATGCAATGGCAGTTTGTATTGCCAAACGTGTGGGATTATCGGTTGACCAATTAACATACAATCAGTTGCAAACACCAGCAGTTAGAAAAATCGCTGATCAAATTACTTTCTATACTGCTACTGACGGTAATCATGGCCGGGGAGTAGCGTGGGCGGCAGAACAATTAGGTACTCATGCAGTGGTTAAGATGCCAGTCGGTTCGACTAAAACGCGGGCGGACCATATTGCAGCATTTAATAATACAGAAGTCGAGATTACCAATAAGAATTATGACGACACCGTTAAATTAGCCAATGAGATTGCCAACCAGGATCCTCACGGAATTTTGATTCAGGACATGGCGTGGGAGGGATATACGGAAATTCCTCAAGCAATTTCTGCAGGTTATTCAATCATCGTTACTGAAATTCTTGAACAGCTAGCTAGCAATGACTACCCAACCCATCTATTCCTGCAAGCAGGGGTCGGACAATTATCAGCAGGGATTATCGATGCCCTTTTTAGCCTTTTGCCAGCTGATAAGAGACCATTAGTAACAATTGTTGAACCGGCGACAGTTGCCTGTTACTACTTATCAGCACAGAAAGCTGATGGTGATGAACACACAGTTCCGGGGTCACCGCAAACAATTATGGCGGGGTTGAACTGCCAGACACCAAGTCTAATCTCGTTTCCGATTATCCGTGATACTGCTCGTTTTTATGGGACGCTAACTGATGAAGTAGCTCGCCAAGGGATGCGGATTCTTGCAAGACCACAAGGAAGCGATTCTAAGATTATCTCTGGTGAATCAGGAGTTGCAGCGTTTGCGTTTGTTAATGCTGCTTTACAGAATGAGCAATTACGTCAACAACTAAAACTTGATTCAACTTCGCGGGTATTAGTGATTAATACCGAGGGTGACACCGATGAAGAGGTCTACCAGAAAATCGTTAATAATTAGGAAGTGATTTGATGACTGCTTTAACTGAAGAAATGTATAAAATTTTTGACCAGCCGGAATTTTCCTTTAAGAAGATTAAAGAATACTATTCGCCAGCAGAAGTCGATCAACTAAAGGCGCAGTTTAAAGCTGTGTGGCAAACGTGGAAACAAGTTAATCAAAACGTGGCTGCCCAATTACCAGCGGAGAAATTTGCTAAGGTCCACGTGGAAAGCTGGACAAATGGTTGGAACCTCCGTGACCACTATTGGGCTTCTTATCGGTTAGCACGGTTGGCGGATTATAGTCCATGTATTGGCGTCATGCTAGACCGGAAACAATTTCAGGTTTACTTGATGTTTCAGCATTACAAGAGTGATAAGCGCCAGGGAACGCCAGCAGAATACAATGAACTTCTGGAGCAAATCCCAGCATGGGCGATGAGTCGTAATTCAGATCACTGGTACTTATGGGATAAGGATGAAATGGAGTTTGCCGATCATCTGCCGTTAGCGGATTATTTAAAAGATAATGACAAACAACAGACATTTAATAATGAGGCGAAGCAAACAAGCTTTTTACTGGGGAAATTTGCTTTTCGCGGTCATGACCAAGTAGCAGACATGGAAAAGTTTATTTTATCAGCGATGCAGGATTTGTTGCCATTGTATGAGCAGCTGTAATAAATTGGTTTGATATAATTATGCTATAATTATATCTGAGGTGATTATAGTGAAATATAAAACTGTCAAAGCACGAAAACAGGGGACTTCAATCACATTGACGGTCCCTGCAGAGTTTAAAGTATGTGAAAATGCATTGTTTGAGCCCCAGTTATTAGATAATGGGGCAGTCCTATATAGCCCAGTTACAAGTGCAGCTGATATTGAGCATGATCGTAAATTAATTGAACGATCTTTTGCTGATGATGTACTTCTTACCCCAGCTGATATGAAAAAACGATTTGGAAAGTATGGTTGGGGAAAAGATGAAGATTAGATATACCAGCCACTTTGCAGCTTCATTGGATAAAATTATTTTGTATTGGCAGAATCAATTAAAGCTATCGCCAGAGAAAATTAATGCATTCACGGTACATATTGAAAAGAAAATTAGGCTATTAGAGAATTTCCCAAAACTTGGACAAGATGTTACTGATTTATATCATTTTCGTAAACAAACATATCGGCTTCTAATCGGTAATAGTTATGGCATCTTTTATCGAATAGATCCAACTAATAATGTAATTATCGTTGGTGCTATTTTTGGAACAGCAGAAATGAAAATTAAATTTTGACTATTATCCTAAATAAATAAGGTTCGTAACATTAGGTTGTTACGAGCCTTATTTTTTCGTCAAATTATTAATTATTTGCCGTTCAATTATGCTCAAATCATTGTCCGCTGCGGGGATTTGAAAGAGCTTCGTTTGAAAGATATAGATAATTACTGGCCCAATAATTGAGCGGAGGATTTGAACCGGAGTAAGGGACTGGTTAATCTCCGGGTAAGCCGCTCGTAGCTCAGCAATTTGGTGTAACGTTCCCTTATTCCCATTAAAGAATTCAGTATAATATTGATTAGCTAACTTATTAGTAAGAATCTCTTGCATTAGTAACCGGATAAAATCGAAGTTAGTATCGATAAAATGAATCCGGTCAGTCACAATAAAGTGGATCAATTCGGTCAAATCTGCTGAGTAGTCGATGTCTGAAAAGAAATTATCTTTAATCTCAAGGAGAATTGGCTGTAAAAGTTTTGCTAATAAGTCATCTTTAGAATTGAAATATTTATAAATAGTACCTTCGCTAACCCCTGCCTGCTTAGCAATTTTAGCGGTGGTAGTAGCGTGAAAACCATTGTTAGCAAAAAGAGTTAAGGCGGTTTGTAAAACTTTCTTTTTGCCAGCGGGCATTTTAGCATTTTCTAATTGTTCACGATAGTTGGTTAGGACCTGCGACATAATGAATAGCTCCTCATCATTTTTTTCTATTATACTTTGCGGTAACGTTTAAGGCCAATAATATTGAGCCAGAGAAGAATAAGAAGAAAGATTAAGAGTGCTAAAATATCGGTTCCCAGGCTAGTTAGCCCCTTTCCGTACATAATGATTTGAGTCAAAGCGTCGCCGGTATAAGTTAATGGCAAAATTTTACCGATATATTGCACCCATGAGGCCATTGAATCTAATGGGATAATTCCAGAGAAAAAGATTTGTGGCACAACTACTAATGGAATAAACTGCATCATTTGGAATTCGGAATTGGCCAGGGTAGACATTAAAATCCCGAAAGCCAAGGCAACAAAAGCAAGCAAAACGCTGATGATAATGATATTGATAATGCTTCCGACAACTTCAATCTTTAGTAACCAAACAGTTGTCAGGACAATAACCGTAGATTGGAGAATAGAGATGATTCCATAACTAAGCATGTAGCCAAAGACAATTTCGCTTCTTCTAACGGGGGTCGCTAACAAACGATCAAATGTTCCGGACGTTCGTTCTTTTAGGAGCGCCATTCCAGAAATCAAGAAGACAAAGAAGAAGACGAAAAAGCCCATCAAAATTGGCACGATTTTAGTAAAGAAGCTAGTGTCTGCATTGCCATATTGGTAATGGTTACTAATTGACGGTGCTTTAGTATTCTCCTGAGTGATACTAATATTCGGGTTAGTTGACTTAACCATCGATTGTAGCCGTTGAATACCGGTTGATAAAGTAGTGATTGTTTGGCCGGTAATTGCTGCTTTAAGGGCTTGCTTAGTAAGGGTTGTTTTCGTTGAATCAGTATTAGCATAGGTTACGTTAAAGTGATTCTTTGCTTGATTATAATTAATGATTGCATCAACTTTATTTTTCTTTAATTTGTTTTTTGCCTGTCGATTTGAATTAACTGCCTTAACTGATACGCCATCTACTTTTTTTAAGTTTTGTTGGATTGTTTGGCTAACATTAACTGTCGCAATTTCAACTTTTGGATCTGAATTAGCAGAAAACATGACGTTCATTAACCACAATATTAAAATTGGAGCGAGAAACATTAATGCTAATGCTCGTTTGTCGCGGAGAAGCTCTATTAGTGTTCGTTTAGTAATTGCTAATGTTCGCATGTTAATCTTCCTCCTTTTCCGCTTTTAAGAAAACATCTTCAATTGTCGGCACACCATATTGTTTTTCTAGTTCTTGCGGTGAGGCAAAGGCAATTACATCACCATGTAGAAGGAGAGCAACGCGGTCTGTTAGTTCAGTCTCATCCATAACGTGAGTGGTGATTAAAATGCCTTGTCCTTGATTACGCAGGTTAATTAATTCGTGCCAGATTTGTCGCCGAAGTGCTGGATCAATTCCAACAGTTGGCTCATCAAGGATTAATAATTCAGGATGACCAAGGAGGGCGATTGCCAACGATAGGCGCCGCTTCATTCCGCCAGAATAATTGCTGACTCGTTGATTAAGAGAGCTAGTTAAATTAACGACAGAGCTAACATGGGTGATTTCTTTTTGTAATTGCTTGCTAGTTACCCCTTTCATTTCACCAAAGAATTTCAGATTCTCTTTAGCGTTTAAACTCTCATAGAGTGCATCAGATTGTGCCATATAGCCGATATTTCCAAGTACTTTTCTATTGGGCATTTGTTTTCCAAGAACCAATGCTGTTCCTTGGTTAGCTTTTTCCATTCCTAACATTGTCTTGATTGTGGTAGTTTTTCCAGATCCTGATGGTCCAATTAGACCAACGATTTCACCACGGTTAACAGTCAGGCTAATATCATGGAGAATAGTCCGATTGCCAAATTTTTTATTGAGATGAGTAAGTTCGATTAATCGTTGCATAATTCCGCCTTATTCCTTTAGTGAGTGAACACTCACTTTTTGTTTTTGATTATAGTGAGTGTTTACTCACTTGTCAACAACGAAAATTTATTATGTGGCTATTTCTGGGAAAAATTAGTCACAGCCAAAAAAATGATCAAAATCGACTGCTAATCGGTTTTGATCATTTCAAATCGTAATAAGATAGGGAATACAGGCTAATCTAACGATGCAATTAACCGTTGGATAAACAGTTTTGCAACCTTTGATTGGGGAAGGTTCTTTTTCCAAATAACATTCGTTGATTCAGTTAATGCAGGGGCAAATGGGCGGAAAGTAAGGTCATTATTATTAGAATTATTAATTAATTTATCAAAGGCTACCATATAAGCACTACCTTGACTGACCATTAACTGGGCATTAAAGACAAGAGTATAAGTACCGATAATATTCATTTTCTCGCCCAAATTTCCCCACCAATCTTGGAAGCGGTGTTCTTCAAGTGCCTGTTCAGAAATAAGTAAGGGAAGTTCTAGGAGATCATGTGCAGTAATCATTTTCTTTTTTGTTAATGGGTCATCTTTTTTGAGGACTAACCCCCATTGGTCAATTTCGGGTAATTGAACGTGGTGATAATTATTAAGGTCACGATTAGCCATTAAAACGGCAAAATCGATGGTCCCATGTTTTAAGGCTGTTTCCATTTCATCAGCATTACCACTGACAAAGCGAATCTTAACATCTGGATAGTCCTTAATTATTCCGCTAAGAATAGCAGTTATTCGCTTCATACTAAGACTTTCGCCGGCACCAATTGAAATTGTTCCTGTTATAACTTGGTCTTTTTGAATATTGGCTGCAGTTTGGTCAGCTAATTGGATGATTTCTTTGGCCCGAGCCTGCAGGAATTCTCCCTCCTCAGTCAGCGTAATTTGGCGGTGACCCCGAATGAATAACTGGGTACCTAATTCGGCTTCGAGGTCGGCTAACTGTTTCGAAAGGGTTGGTTGAGATACTAATAGTTCATGAGCGGCTCTAGTAATATTTTTATATTGGGCAACAGCGAGAAAATAACGTAATACGCGAAGTTCCATGATAAATTTTCTCCTTAAATAGTTAAAAACGATAATAGTTAATAAATTATAACTATTTTACACCCATGTTTTCGTTGAATATACTTAAATCAAATAGGAGGAGTTAAGATAATGGAACGGTTAATTAATTTTTTAGTTAAACTATATAAAAGTAAACTAGCTTACATTTTGCGACATACATTACGTGCAATGTTCCCTTTGATCCTGGTTGGTAGTTTTGCAGCGGTTTTGCGCTTTTCTTTTTTTTCGACTTCTGGCTATGTATCAACGATAATCGACCTTAATCGATGGTTGCCTTTTTATCGACAATTTGGTCAAATTACCAAAATTATTTTTGAGTGTACGATCAATGTTATTGCTGTCTATGCAGCGTTCTTTAGCACACACTATACGGTAAGCGCCTATCAAAAAAATATCCCGGGGGCAGGGGCCGTTGGGTTATTTGCCTATTTAATTATTGCTTACCAGGCGACCAGCCAGGATAGTTTGGCTTTCAATAACTATTTGTTATCACAGGGAATGCTAATAGCAATTATTGTTGGTTATCTTTGTGGTCGTTTGTTAGTTTTGTTCGCCAAAAGTAAAGAAATACAACTAAATCAAATTATAAAACCCGTTGTTATTATTAGCATTATAGCGGTAATAGTGAACATGACATTAGGATTATTTGTTCGTTTATCTTTACCTACTTATGTCGCTAGTTTCATTACTATTAATTCCAGTGTAAAGGCTTTTTGGTACGTAATTGGTCTTGGAACATTAACTGATGTTATGGCAATATTTGCAATTGGGGGTCCCTTTATCAATAGTCCATCATTTACTGATGCACCATCCTGGGCTAACTTAATGCATGCTTTACGAACCGGATCAGTTTGGAATGCCCCTTTTAAGTATACTGATACAACGATTTTTCATAGTTTTGCAAATTTTGGAGGAAGCGGGTGCGTCCTTGCGTTAATTATTGCAATATTGATCGTTTCACGTGAAACTCGTTATCGTAGTATTTCTAAGTGGTCGTTATTTCCAGCAATCTTCAATGACCACTACCCAATGATGTTAGGAATACCGATTTTGTATAACCCGATTTTCTTTATTCCGTTTGTGGTTGCTCCGTTGGTTAATATGCTCATTTCAGGGGCATTGTTGAGCTTAAATTGGATTCCAGCAGCGGTGTACCCTGTCCCTGCTGGAACGCCCGCACCATTAATTGCGCTGGTCGGGACAAATGGTAATTGGGGATCATTTATTCTTTCGACATGTTTAATTATTATCGACGTGTTAATTTATATTCCGTTTGTGCGAGTTGCAGAAGAGATTGCTAAAAAAGTAGGTGTGGTGGACAATGACGACTAAAAAGAAAACATTGTTGTTAAGTGCTCTTTCAGTATTAATACTTGTTGTCCTAATCATTTTGTCATTATCGTGGTCACATAGAAACGTTAATGATTTAACTAAGTGGCATAACGCGAAAATGTCACCAGTGATTATGATTCCCGGGAGTTCTGCTTCCGTCAATCGCTTTGATCGCTTGGTCGATGAACTTAATCGTAATCGTAAAGATCCACATAGCCTATTAAAGGTTAAAGTGATGGAAGATGGTAAGTTGCAGTATTCTGGCAAAATTAGGCCTGATGATACTGAACCAATTATCGTTGTTGGCTTTGAGAATAATCATGATGGTTACAACAATATTCAAAAGCAAGCACGATGGTTTAATATTGCATTTCGTTCGTTATCCCAACAATATAATTTTAATAACTTTAAGGCGATTGGTCATTCCAATGGCGGGTTGATTTATACTTATTTTTTAGAGCATTATTATTCCCGCTACCAACGAACAGAACGATTGAAGCGATTAATGATGATTGGGTCACCATATAATTTCAATGAAAAGTCAATGAAACATCAGACCAAGATGCTATCAGATTTCATTAAGTACCGGAAAAATCTTCCCAAGAATATCAGTGTTTACTTAGTTGCGGGGACGCAAACCTATACTTCAGATGGATTAGTACCAGTAAACAGTGTCTTAGTTGGCAGGTATATTTATCAAAATCAAGTTAAACACTTTACAACAATTATGGTTTCGGGTCAGAATGCTCAACACTCTGATTTACCACAAAATGGCCAGATTGTTGACTTAATTAATCGTTATATTTTGGATCATAAACAAAAGATTCGTCGTCAGCAAAATACACCTTATATTAATGGACAAAATTAGTAGAGAGTAATCACCAGTATTTATTGGTGGTTATTTTTTAATTATAATCATAACTAAAAACTATTATTAAAGATATACTATAAGTATTTTACATCAATAAAAGAAGCCAATATAATAAAAACAGTTAAAGAACGGAGGTGAGTAATAATTGTTAAACAAAGTAAAAGTTAATCAGCAGTTGTTTGAACAAAATCAGCGTCTATTGCAGCATCTCAACACATCCTGTTTGAATAAGCGACAGGTCAAGCAGCTACTAAGTGAGATTTTGGGTTATCAATTAGATGATAGTAATCAATTTCTATTACCGTTTTATAGTGACTATGGTCGAAACATTAAACTTGGTAAAAATATCTCAATTAGCTGTAATGTTATGATGGCGGATAGGGCTGGAATAAAAATTGGTGACAATGTTGAAATCGGAGCGGGTACTTCATTATTGACCGTTGATGGTAATCGACAAGGACTGATAGTCATTGATTCAGGTGTGAAGATTGGTGGAAATGTAATTGTTTTGCCCAATGTTCATATTGGGGCTCATGCAGTAATCAGCGCTGGGGCAATTGTTGCTCACGATGTTCAGGTAGAAGAAAAAAACTATGAGGAGGAATCACCATGCAAGAATTACATTTAACCCAAGAATGGGACAAAGTTTTCCCAAAGAGTGACAAGGTTGACCATAAGAAAGTAACTTTTACCAACCATTTTGGCATTACCTTAGCAGCTGACCAATATACACCCAAAGATTACGACGGCAAGCTGCCCGCCTTAGCAGTTGCCGGACCATTTGGGGCAGTCAAGGAACAATCAAGTGGGCTTTACGCTCAAACAATGGCGGAAAAAGGGTATTTAACAATTGCCTTTGATCCTTCATTCACTGGCGAAAGCGGTGGCGATGTTCGGGATGTTTTCTCATTAGACATTAATACTGAAGACTACCAAGCCGCCGTTGATTATTTGAGTAACTTAGATAATGTTGATCCAGCTCGTATCGGGATTATTGGTATTTGCGGCTGGGGTGGTATTTCATTAAATGCCGCTGCCATGGATCCGCGAATTAAGGCCACTGCAGCAGTAACCATGTATGATATGCCACGAGTAGGCGCTTGGGGCTACTTTGATAAGGGAACTGCTGATGATCGTTACCAAAGTAAAAAACAAATTGCTGAACAACGAACAAAAGAATATGGCAATAAGGACTTGGCTAAGGCTGGCGGTTGTTACGACTATCCGGCACCAGATGATCAGCCAGATTTTGTAAAACAATATAGTGCTTACTATAAGACCAAGCGTGGTTACCATAAGCGTTCAGTAAACTCAAATGATGGTTGGGTTTTGCAAAGTCAAACAGGGTGGATGAATTCTAAGATCTTAGTTCATCCAGAAGATCTTAAAAATGCTGTCTTGATTGTGCATGGTGAAAAGGCTCATTCCCGTTATATGGGTGAGGATACCTTTAAGAAATTAACGGGCGATAATAAAGAACTTTTGATTGTGCCAGGCGCCACCCACACCGATTTGTATGATGGTGGCGACCATGACTATATTCCGTTTGATAAGATTGATGATTTCTTTAAGAAGAATTTAGACTAAGAATGGGCGAAAGGAATGGTTAGCTTTGTTAATCCTTCTTTTTTGTTTCCAAACTCGAAATAACACCGCTGGCAAATGAGGTTAGTGTAAGATTTTCATAGGTTGGATGAATAATTCATCTGGTCATGAAGATCTTTTTTTGTAGACCAATTTTACTTATTTACAAAAAAAGAAAAGACCAGTAGCCTTTAGTGTGTC
>NZ_JACIVB010000018.1 GCF_014145455.1 Limosilactobacillus rudii
AAAGATTTAGATAGCAAAAGATAAATTATTTATTATGGGGAGCAATGTATGATGAAAAATACCAAAAAATTTCTAACTACCACTGCTGTTATTGCTACCGCATTAACTGGGGGGGGGGGACTAACTGCCTCAACTGTTCATGCAGATGTTAAGCCAGCTGCTGGTGAAGCAACAACTAATGATGCAATTGAACAAGCAAAGGATAAGGTAGCGCATGCAACGACTGC
>NZ_JACIVB010000019.1 GCF_014145455.1 Limosilactobacillus rudii
TGATTAATTGAGTTAGCGATTCTTTTCGTTAATTAAAACTCAAATAACGCGGTGTTCTCGGTTTATTGTTTTGTTAATAAAGAAATTAGATAATATTTAGTTTTCAAAGTACAAGCTCGGCCAACCTAACGGTCGGCAATGGAGAATAACGGAATCGAACCGATGACCTCCTGCTTGCAAAGCAGGTGCTCTCCCAGCTGAGCTAATTCCCCATATGGGCCTAAATGGACTTGAACCATCGACCTCACGCTTATCAGGCGTGCGCTCTAAACCAGCTGAGCTATAGGCCCAAATAAGCGTCTCATGGATGATGAGTTTTGAAAGGTAAACCTCTCAAAACTAAACAAAGTTTCTTCGATGTGTAGGTTCCGTTTTATTCCTTAGAAAGGAGGTGATCCAGCCGCAGGTTCTCCTACGGCTACCTTGTTACGACTTCACCCCAGTCATCTG
>NZ_JACIVB010000002.1 GCF_014145455.1 Limosilactobacillus rudii
TCCGGATCAAAGCGTACTTACCGCTCCCCGAAGCATATCGGTGTTAGTCCCGTCCTTCATCGGCTCCTAGTACCAAGGCATTCACCATGCGCCCTTCATAACTTAACCTAAACAATCGTTGATTGTTTGATTAATTGAGTTAGCGATTTGATTCGTTAATTAAAACTCAAATAACGCGGTGTTCTCGGTTTATTGTTTTGTTAATAAAGAAATTAGATAATATTTAGTTTTCAAAGTACAAGCTCTGAGGGTAAACCCCTCAAAACTAA
>NZ_JACIVB010000020.1 GCF_014145455.1 Limosilactobacillus rudii
GCTTTCCAACTGTAAGCCAGTGACCGTAAATTCTAACCAGTCAATTACTGCTGAAAAGTTGTCATGATAGGGTTTGTTCATGATTTTCACCTAAAATTCTTGTATTTATTACCCCCCCTATTAGTGGGTGGGGGTAATACAAAGTAATTACCAGCTTTTATGTCGCTTTTTGAAAAAAGCAACACCAAAAACTTTATTTGTGGGACCAGTCCCACACCCTGCACTCGCC
>NZ_JACIVB010000021.1 GCF_014145455.1 Limosilactobacillus rudii
GTCCATTGTAGCACGTGTGTAGCCCAGGTCATAAGGGGCATGATGATCTGACGTCGTCCCCACCTTCCTCCGGTTTGTCACCGGCAGTCTCACTAGAGTGCCCAACTTAATGCTGGCAACTAGTAACAAGGGTTGCGCTCGTTGCGGGACTTAACCCAACATCTCACGACACGAGCTGACGACGACCATGCACCACCTGTCATTGCGTCCCCGAAGGGAACGCCTTATCTC
>NZ_JACIVB010000022.1 GCF_014145455.1 Limosilactobacillus rudii
AAAGTTGCTGATTGAGTTATCGATCAAAAGAAATTCTGAATTATTTAAAATTTCTTCTTGACAAGTTAAATCAACATATGATATAATGAATATGTTGATTGGCTGCTTAGTTAGCCAACAGGTAGACCTTTGAAAACTGAACAAAGTTTCGACGAATCAAATGTGTAGGGTCTTCAATCACGATGTGATTTGAAGCAAAACATTTGCGAAGTCAATTCGCTTAATAACAAAGA
>NZ_JACIVB010000023.1 GCF_014145455.1 Limosilactobacillus rudii
AGTTCGGACTGCAGGCTGCAACTCGCCTGCACGAAGTCGGAATCGCTAGTAATCGCGGATCAGCATGCCGCGGTGAATACGTTCCCGGGCCTTGTACACACCGCCCGTCACACCATGGAAGTTTGTAACGCCCAAAGTCGGTGGCCTAACCATTTGGAGGGAGCCGCCTAAGGCGGGACAGATGACTGGGGTGAAGTCGTAACAAGGTAGCCGTAGGAGAACCTGCGGCTGGATCAC
>NZ_JACIVB010000024.1 GCF_014145455.1 Limosilactobacillus rudii
TATCATATGTTGATTTAACTTGTCAAGAAGAAATTTTAAATAATTCAGAATTTCTTTTGATCGATAACTCAATCAGCAACTTTATTAATATATCATGTCATCATCTTCATGTCAACAATTTTTTATAAAAAGTAAATTTAATTAGTTATTAGGATATCAAAGATTCTCACAAACAAATGATAACAGCAACATTTGTTTATTTCTCAGATACACTTTCTTAATTAACTCTAATTAAAATTGGTCTAGTTGGCTACTGACAACAGGAATTTTATTATACCTAATCATTTCCCTCATTACAATAACTTTTTCATAAATTATATTCGCCGTTTGTAAAAATTAAGTTAGAAAAATAAAAAAGCCATTTGTGATAGACTTTTGAATAACCACAAACAAAAGTAAAAGGAACATCACAAATGACTTATAAACATCTTACCACACGTGAACTAACCCTCATAGCCGATTTTTGGCATCAGGGTACAAAAGCTTACCAAGCTGCTAAATTACTCAAGCGGAGCCAAGAAACTATTTACCGAATCTATTGGTTTCTTTATAGCGGTACAGTATCTTGAGGCTTACCAACGTAACAAGCATCGCTGTGGTCGCAAGCAGGCGCGGCTAGCTAAAGATAAGATCAGTTACATCAAAAGCTGGTTGGACGCCTGATACGATTATTGGTCGGGCAGAACGATCGATTAGTTGTAGTATGCGGATGCTTTATCGGATGTTTGCCCATAGACAGTACAATTTTTCACTGTCCAACAATTACCGATGAAAGGCAAGCGACACCCCAATGGCTATGTCGAATACCGTGGTAAGGCTAGGCATCTCGGTCGGAGTATTTACCAGCAATACCATGATTTCCCTCATTACCAACACGAATTCGGTCACTTTGAAGCTGATACCGTTTAAGGAAAAGCTCATCGTGGCGCGGTCATGACGCTGGTAGAACGTCAATCTAAGGTGATGATTGTGCTTAATGTTCACCGGAAGACCGATGAAGCAGTCAACTATCGCTTAGATAAGTGGCTCTCTAAAATGCCTCATCATTTTGTTAAGTCAATTACCTTTGATAATGGTATGGAGTTTGCCGGCTGGCGTGAGGTTGCCAATAAGCATGATCTTCACACTTATTTTACGGAAGTTGTTGCTCCTAATCATTGTGGCTTAAACGAAAACAACAATGGTATCTTACGCCGTGATGGTCTCAGTAAACGATTAGACTTCCGCAACTTGCAAGATGAACTAATCACCCAGCTGATGCACAAACGAAATATCATTCCATGGAAGTCACTGCACTACCGTACACCACTTAAGGTATTTTTAAGTCACGTCACAGATGAACAACTTTCAACTTTTTTCTAATTTAAATTGACATTTCGGGATTTATTAATTTTGTAATACAAACTAACCTTTAATATAATAATTTACTGCATCCTGAAAATCATTAGGTAACGGTGCAGACACCGTTATGTTTTTTCTTTGAAAGGGACTATAAAAACTTAACCAATAGCAATGCAAGGCTTGCCTGCTAATAATATCTGAGCTTTCGCCATACATTCTATCGCCTATTAATGGAAAACCTATTTCTGCAAAATGAACACGTATCTGATGCGTGCGTCCCGTATGGAGCCTAATCTTTACTAAACTAGCACGACTATTGCTAGCTTCACTCCAATATTCCGTAACCGAGGCCTTACCACCTTTCCCTACTATTCTCTTAACAAAAGAAGTAGGGTCCCTTTTAATTGGCGCATCAATATATCCATGTTGAGCTGGGACATTCCCATGTACAAGTGCTAGATAATTCTTTTTAACCAAGTGTTTTTTTAATTGGGTATCAAGAACTGCATGGGCAAAACGATGCTTAGGAAAAATAACCAAACCACTAGTATCTCGGTCTAAACGAGTTGCAACATGTGTTACTTGATTTTCGTAATTTTGCTTTTTATAGTATCCTCGAACACGATTTACTAAACTATCTGCAACCTCTACATTATGAGCTGGGACAGTTGCTACACCAGCCGGTTTGTTCATAATTAAAAAGTCCTGATCTTCATATACAATATCAATCGGTGCATTACTGATATCTACATTATCATTAGCGACTTCAGGGGGAAGAACAAGGGTTATCTTATCTAAATAATGCACCTGATCAACGGCCCACTTATCTTCCCCATTAATTTTCATCTTTCCACCGTGGTAAATAGCCACCTTTAGTAGCGATGATGAAACGCCATACATTTTTAAGGCAGCACGTAGTTTACGTGACGTTTGGTGATCATATATCCAGGTAAATTCCATTAATGTACGCCACCAATAAACGAATCCTTTACACGATTCCAAAAATTATTATGACGGTATTGGGCAAAGTAAATCCGTTGCTTCGAGACACTATAACATAATTCAGTCAGGTAACGTTCCTTTTCACTCTTCAACATCCATTGATCACGATCACAAGTCAACACATGTCCATTTTCATCCCGTAATCGTAAAATTAATTTTGTATTAGCACCAAAAATAATTGGGGAACCTAACGTTCGAAATACTCGATTATTCAGTGACGCCATTTCTGCTAACTGGAAACCAATACTATTTGGATCCATAATTGCTCCTCCAACAGATTTATTATATGCGGTTGAACCTGTAGGCGTTGATATACATAATCCATCCCCACGGAAATTCTCAAATAAATGATTATTAATGAATACATCACATACCATTGTTCGAGTAACATTTCTAATCGTTGACTCATTAAGTGCCACATAATTTTCTACTTTACCATCAGAATACGTTGAGGTCA
Organism: Limosilactobacillus rudii; assembly: GCF_014145455.1. Lineage (GTDB taxonomy): Bacteria > Bacillota > Bacilli > Lactobacillales > Lactobacillaceae > Limosilactobacillus > Limosilactobacillus rudii. The sequence goes on from NZ_JACIVB010000024.1 coordinate 2,801, forward strand.
TATCAAGTAATGGGTATGATACGGCTTGGCCACTATCTTTCAACAAACTATCAACTAAATCATCAATCTCAAAGCTACGCCAATCGGTATAGAATCCAAGGTGTCCAGTATGAATACCAACGAAGCGGATATTATTTAACTCTTTTTGGTAGTGATGAAAAGCCGATAGCAACGTTCCATCACCACCAATCGTGACAACAACATCTGGATCTTTTTCAACATAAGTTAACCCAGCTCTTTTCATTTCAGACATTAATAATTTTGTTACTCGTTGTGATTCTGCTGTTTCATTATTATAAATTCCAATTCTCATGTTCTACCTCTTCAATTCATCTTCACTTTCAATACTACTTGTTGATTTTCGATTAGAAAATAGCGTTTGCGCTTCCTTTATTTCTTCCCTAATTTCCGACATTTCATTATCTAGTTTAAAGGCGGCCTCTGCAGCACGCTGTAGACGAGCAGCTAATTCTTTAGGAAACTCGCCCTGATATTTATAATTCAATGAATGCTCAACAGTTGCCCAAAAATTCATTGCAAGAGTTCGAACTTGAATTTCTGCTAATATTCGCTTCTCCCCAGTAATTAACTGAACTGGATACTCTATAACAATATGGTACGAACGGTATCCACTTGGCTTTACGTTTGTCACATAGTCCCGTTCTTCTAAAATAGTCATATCACTACGTTGCCGTAATAAATCAACAACCTTATAGATATCTTCTACGAATTGACACATTATCCGTAACCCAGCAATATCCTGCATATCTTGCTCTAAGCGATCTTCTTGTACATGTCGCCTAATCATCTTTTCTTTTATACTATCAACTGGCTTTACTCTTCCAGTCACAAATTCAATTGGTGAATGCTGAGTTTGATCTTGAAACTGCTTACGCATTCCCCTTAATTTGACTTTTAATTCATTTACGGCTTGTTGATATGGCAAAAGAAAATGCTGCCAATCTTCAATCATAATTCAGCCTCCTGTTAAATCTCCGTATATTTTAGCACATTTCAGAAAATAACTCTGCTTTTTGTCTCAAAACTAATTTCTTTACAAATTAACAAATATTTGCAAAAATAATTATGTTCACAGGACTAGAATTTTGAGTATATAAATGATCGGAGGGGTGATTATGCTCGAACTTCATCTTTTTGTGAATCCATTAGGGATGCATTGCTTACGGTGTGAAAAAGATGTTTTAAAAATCGATCACGATTTAAATACAAAGATAAGTTATCAATTTGTACCACTATTCAATATGAAAACGATCGATAACACTATTGACATTTACCACCTTAACCCGCACGATCTTACCATTAGGCAGCGAGTATCAAAGACACTTAATCAAGTTATACTAGACTACAAAGCTGCGCTATTTCAAGGACGTAAACGTGGACGTCATTACCTATTACTTTTACAATCGGCATTGATCAAGCAGGGATTAAATTACAGTGATGGGTTAGCTAATAAAATTGCTAGTGACTCAGATCTAGATCTTGAGATGTTTCAAGAAGATCGGCAAAGTCAACTGGCAAAACAAGCATTTCGGCAAGATCAAAAAATTGCTAGTGATCTTGGTGTTACTGAAACTGCTACTGCTGTTGTATTTAACACCAATGATTCTGACTACGGCCTAATGATTCCAAATTTTAATTATGATACTTTAATTAATGCTTTCAAAAGCGGCGAATTGGATTCGAAAGTATCACTAAATGATTTAGCAAACAGCTATCAAGCTCCTAAATTAACAATACTCCAAAATAATAATTAAAAAGTAAGGGCTAGAACCAATTTTGGTTTTAGCTCTTTGCTTTTTAAAATTGCAATTTTTCATTTGTAAATGCTAATTTTACCAAATCTCCTAATAACTTTTTACTTTCATTCATCGCAATTTCGGCCATCTGGTCATTAACCGTTGTCAGATAAGCACTAATATCTTGACGACCCTCACTTTTCACATCAGCTTGGTGCTGTAAAGATAATGTTTTAGACATTACTTGTAACTCAAAATTCTCTTCAAGGCTTTGCGCTTGACGGTAGTTATGATCTCCAATAGCTGTAATAGTATGAGTTAACCAGTACATATCATCAATCGAATAGTCAGTACTGGTGTTCCGATAGGCATCTGGCGTATCATCAACATTAGCATAAAATGGAACGACAGCATTAAATGTATTAGGACCAAATGCCAACCAATGAACCCCAGCAATATTTGTTGGAAGATTGCCACGGATCTGTAAGATATGTAATTCTAAATTACGGTTTAACGCAATTGAACGAAACGGTGCTTCACCTTGTTTCAAACTATAAGGATCATAATTCGTGCCTTGATAATGCGAGCTCATTAATTTCTTTACCATTGGAACACTAATCTTCTTTTTTGAATAACAGATAAATGGTAAATCATTACTTTGCGGATTTATATTTGGCGTTCCTAATTGTTGTTGGACATACCATGCTCGTGGATTGTTGTAAACCGTATCTGTTATTGTCTCACTTCCGCATATATGGCGAAGATTGTATCCAGATTGGTCAGCATTTAAATCATTGTTGTCAATCCATTCTTTTAATCCGAAAGAACTTATTGTATTAGGTGAGTCAAAATCAAAATTTGTAATATTAAAGCGATTAGGAGCAATGACATAAGCATCGTCAGGGATTCTAATTGCTGCCCAATGATGACCCCCAATTGTTTCCATATACCAAACTTCATTTTTATCACTAAAAGCAATAGCATTAGCCTCATAAGTTCCATATTTTGATAATAATTCGCCTAAACGCTTAACCCCTTCTTTAGCACTTTTTATATATGGCAAAACAAGAGTGACAAAGTCTTCCTCACCAATTCCCGATTCATTATTAAAGGGATCATAAGATAATACTAAAGCATTTGTAGTAATTGTTTCAGTAGCAGTCATTGCAACATTCGCACTATTAATTCCACCAGCACCAAAAACCCCTTCTTTATCAGATGCGTCAGGTGTTGATGTATATTTCAATTTAGGAATCGGTAGTTTTAGTTTAAAGTTCGTATTTTTACTACGGTATTCCCGCGGCTGTCCTTCCGGTTTAATAAGAACAAATCTTTGTGGATCAAAACTATTTCCATAATCTTCCTCACGGCAAATAATCGTTGAGCCGTCTATTGTCGCCTTTTTTCCTGCTAAAAAGGTTGTACAAGTATGCTGCATATTAAGCACTCCTTTTCCTGTGCTGTATTTTTAACTTTGCTTGCGGATGATTAACCCAATGTGGTCGTTGACACAAAATAAAATGATTATTACTACAAAAAATTATTTCAGTGTGAATTAATTCGCTAGTATATTGGTGAATTACCCATGTTTTTAAAATATCACCGCTAATACATCCTGATTGTAGCCATTTATGATGCCCAACACTCATTAACAAACTCTTCCACTCGTCAATACGCCAAGAATAAAATATTGGGAAATCCATCAATTTTAATATTACACCAATCCGCCAAAGAATAATGGGTTGACTCATCGCTGGCCAACTCGCTACCAAATCATGACAAACCAGCGGGCACTGTGCGAGTATTCGGCCAGTTAATTTAAAAGTGGTAATGGCAAGCTCCCTTAATTCATTACTTGAATGGCAATGCTGCTGTTCTATTAACATCTTAATTTGTTTATTCATAATGAGTTCCTGATCAAATTTTAAACTACTATACGAACAACGCCAATAATCATATTTAATAATTAAATGATCTTTTTTAGTGTCCCAAAATAATAACGCGGGCCTCCCATTCAGAATTTGGGTAAATTGTACAATCTTTTTATTCCCTAATCGACTAAAATATGGCGCACCCAATATCCACCATACGGTTATTCCAACACGCTTATATCCCTTGTTTCGTTCAATCATTCTTTCTAAGCTTAGCGGACTGCATTGAAATTCAATTGCTATTTTTTGTTTTTCATTATTTAAAAGAATATCGGGACGCTGGTTAATCTGTGGTAAGTAAACTTCTAATTGTGGATGCCAGTTTTTTATTTTCATCCATTGATAAATTTGTTTTTTACCTCGTAAATGCTCTAAAGTCTCACCTTCACTAAATCCGCACAGTGTATGTTTCTTGTGAGCAAAATGAGGAACTCGATGTTTCCCGTGACGCAAAAGAACAGTTTGTCGACACCCGGGGCAATAATATTTGTCATTAGTCCGATTAGCATCACTCGCAATAATCAGCCGTTCATTACTCATTGCAACTAACATTTTATCCCCCCCTATAATTATATATACGTATTTTATTTAAATTTGCACTAAAAAAAGCTGCATTGAGAAATTTCTCAATTACAGCTTAATCAAAGTAATGACGTATTAAATGAAGTGCTGATACTGACATTATCTTTTTGCCATGTTCACTTAAAAAATCAACCGTAGTTGCCGTTGGGTTTCCATATTCATATGCAATTGCAAGTTGATCTTTAACTGTAGTACCACTAAAATTAGTATCACTATAAGCCAGCGCTAGATAATATCTATTATCATACTTATATAGATACGATGATACATCATTGTCCTCGGCAATTTTTGCAAAATCGATTAAATCTTCAAATGAACTAAAAACAACAACTTGCCATTTTGTTCGTTGTACCTTTACATCAGAACTTTCATTATCAATAGTTGTATTTCGTTGTTCTTGATTCTTTGTACGCTTTTGAATTAAATGTTGTTTAATAAACTGTGATACTTGATCATTACCTGGCCCATGCTGTTCATTTCCAGCTAAGTTTGAATCATTTTTACTAATAAACAATTCTAACCCGTTATTAGTCGGCATAACCTGAAAAGTAACTGCATCGTTATTCTGAAATTGATGATCTGTATCTACTTCTTTTAAAATGCTATAAAAAAAGTCTTCAATCTGCTGATGATCACCTAATAAATCTAAAATAGTGATCCCACGAGCAGACAAATCGTCATTATCAACTAAAACACGAATTGTATTTTCATTAATGCGTTCCATTTCCATTGAGCAGCACCTCCTCTTTACCGAAACTAGATGTTACTTCTATTGTAAGGATTTTCGGTTAAATGTAAAGTTACAAGGTTAAAAGAAAAATAAAAAAGGAAAGCTCATCACTTTCCATATTCTTAGAGTTAAATCATATTTGCCTTTTCCTGTGCTTCTACAAGCTCAAGTTCACGAACCTTACGTGGCAAGAACCGTCGAATTTCATCTTCATTATAACCAACTTGAAGTCGCTTATCATCAATAATAATGGGACGACGTAATAAGCCCGGATTTTTACTAATTAATTTAAAAAGATCCTTCATCGATAAGTTATTAAGGTCAACATTCAAGTTTTGATATGCCTTCGATCGCTTAGAAATTATATCTTCTGTTCCATCTTCAGTCATCCGTAAAATATTTTTGATTTCATTTAAAGATAGTGGTTCAGAAAAAATATTTCGTTCAGTGTAGGCAATATCGTGTTCTTTTAACCATGCACGAGCTTTACGACAAGACGTGCAACTCGGAGACGTGTATAATGTAACCATTTGTTAGTGGCCTCCCTTTTCAGTTTAATTAGAACATTCATTAATACATTTATTATTATACTACCTATTTAATTAAAATTAAAGTCATATAAGTAAAGTTATTGACTTTTTGTAAGCTAAATTGCATTAAATTTAGTAATAAACACAATCAAGTAATTATCAATTTAAAGCGTCCTTACTCCCATAATTACAATTCAAATGTAACAGCATCAATTAAAATACTATCGACATCTGCAATTTAGATTCCCTGACCGCTTTTTTATAAGAAGATGCAATGAACCAGGAAGTATGCAAATATTCTCGCTTCTAAAATTTAATAATTGCCATAAAGTGTATTATAATATTAAATGATTACTAACTTCTGAGGAGGAATTAATATGTTAACAAAAATTAGCTTAACATTTGGTTCACGACAAATTTTACAATCCATTATTGATAAGTATCCCGAACGACATTTCAAACTAATGCAAACCACTACACATACTAGGAAGCTAGCTCTCTTCGATCTTTCCGGTAAAGATACCATTTTTAAATCGCCAGTAGAGCTATCAGTCCTTGATGAAACACTTGATGCAAATTTAAACGGCCTTTTTTATTACCAATCATTTCAAGTAAATGGTGATCGTCAAAAGCTACTTTATAATTCTCTTCAAAAAGTTATCGAAGATCCTTCAGATATGAATGGTGGTTATTTGCTTTCTGTAGATAACAAAGTTGAAGCGACAACACTAGTCTTATTAACATCCTGGAAAGACTTTGAAAGTCTAACCAACTGGCAAAATAGTGAGTCATTTAAATCGTTAAAGAACTTTACTAGTATGGGATCAGATAATAGTTACTATGACGAAATTTACAAATCAGTTTTCTAAATCGCTAGTTTGTAACTATATATTAATATCTGTTATTAAACATAAGGTAAACCATGTTTAATAACAGATATTTTTATTTAAAGCCCCATTTAAATAGCAACTAAAGATACATATACGTTTAGACACTAACAGTCACTGGAGCTGGTTAAACTTTGAAATTAAATAATTTTTCTAACCTAGCTTAACAATAATATACCGATTGTAGTAGATTTAACTGTTTACACTAACTTAAAAGCTCATAATAGATCGACATACCTTTTAATTAAGTATGTTTTTTACAAAGTTTTAATCCCAGATAACACTACTTAATAGAAACTAAAAACAATGTTCTAAGTGAACTATTTTACTTCTATCGTCTAACACAACTAATTTTAATTACTTAATTAACGTAAGCGGTTAATAACAACACATATTGACTGCTTACAGTGAAAATCTCCTAAACTAAGTTACTTATGGTTTAGAAGGCCTGAATCTACCATTATTGGGTACTTACCTTACGCTACATTAATACACTAAACAGTAATATTTAACAATTATTATTAAATATATAAAAAAGCCTAAGAACTTAGCGTCCTTAAGCTAAATACAACGGTCCGTACGAGACTCGAACTCGTGATCTCATCCGTGACAGGGATGCGTCCTAAACCAACTAGACCAACGGACCAAAATTGCGGGGGCTGGATTTGAACCAACGACCTCCGGGTT
>NZ_JACIVB010000025.1 GCF_014145455.1 Limosilactobacillus rudii
TTTGGAGGGAGCCGCCTAAGGCGGGACAGATGACTGGGGTGAAGTCGTAACAAGGTAGCCGTAGGAGAACCTGCGGCTGGATCACCTCCTTTCTAAGGAATAAAACGGAACCTACACAGCGAAGAAACTTTGTTTAGTTTTGAGGGGTTTACCCTCAGAGCTTGTACTTTGAAAACTAAATATTATCTAATTTCTTTATTAACAAAACAATAAACCGAGAACACCGCGTTATTTGAG
>NZ_JACIVB010000026.1 GCF_014145455.1 Limosilactobacillus rudii
CGCCGGCGGTGTGCCTAATACATGCAAGTCGTACGCACTGGCCCAACTGATAGATGATGCTTGCATCAGCTTGACGTTGGATTCCCAGTGAGTGGCGGACGGGTGAGTAACACGTGGGCAACCTGCCCCGGAGCGGGGGATAACATTTGGAAACAGATGCTAATACCGCATAACAACGAAAACCACATGGTTTTCGTTTAAAAGATGGCTTATGCTATCACTCTGGGATGGACCCGC
>NZ_JACIVB010000027.1 GCF_014145455.1 Limosilactobacillus rudii
TCCGGATCAAAGCGTACTTACCGCTCCCCGAAGCATATCGGTGTTAGTCCCGTCCTTCATCGGCTCCTAGTACCAAGGCATTCACCATGCGCCCTTCATAACTTAACCTAAACAATCGATGATTGTTTGATTAATTGAGTTAGCGATTCTTTTCGTTAATTAAAACTCAAATAACGCGGTGTTCTCGGTTTATTGTTTTGTTAATAAAGAAATTAGATAATATTTAGTTTTCAAAGTACAAGCTC
>NZ_JACIVB010000028.1 GCF_014145455.1 Limosilactobacillus rudii
AGTCAATTCGCTTAATAACAAAGATAATAAAGAGCTATACAAGTTCTTATATAATTTTATATGAGAGTTTGATCCTGGCTCAGGATGAACGCCGGCGGTGTGCCTAATACATGCAAGTTGTACGCACTGGCCCAACTGATAGATGATGCTTGCATCAGCTTGACGTTGGATTCCCAGTGAGTGGCGGACGGGTGAGTAACACGTGGGTAACCTGCCCCGGAGCGGGGGATAACATTT
>NZ_JACIVB010000029.1 GCF_014145455.1 Limosilactobacillus rudii
ATGAAATTATTGCACCGGTATTTAAGTCTCACCATCATCAGGTCGCTAAAAAGACTGATTACATTCCTCAGCCAGCGTTGAAATTAAATATTGATAATGTCCAATTAACGATTTTCAATATTTAATTTAAGCAGTATAACGACACGTATTGAAAAAGAGAGCGTAACCTCGCTGAATTTAGTGAATAACGTCCTTATTTTAGTTATGGCACGTTTGTTGCACGTTTCTGCCCATGGTAAAAGGATCTCAATGTCGCTACTTTTCTGATTATGTAGTCGATCAAACAGGTAATTTAAAATACTTATATACGTTTAGTTCGTTAACTTTGGTCATTGCTACTAACGTATAATAAATCACATTGGCTTCAGCTCTGCGTATACTTTTCGCAAAAAACAGTTTACGAATTAACGTTGCAAATTGTATTGTTATCGGGTGCTTACATTTAATAACTGCCGTGAAATGTTATTTATGCGATGTATTAGTTAAGTTATTAGTTTATCTGATAGGTGATGGAAGTTTAATCGTTTACTATCGCGCCGCAAGATACCATTATTATTCTGATTTAGTGGGTGGGTCAATCGCGCAATATAAGTGTGAATGTCATATTTATTAGCGATATTACGTCAGATAGCTTTAAATCGCATAGCACGGTAGATAAAAAAATCTGACATTGATACAGAAATAATATTTCCATACTAATGCCAGATATTCGAAATTTATATTAATAATTATTTAGATTGATATAAAAATAAGTAATATTATTAAACCATTATTTCCACTTCATAACGCAAACGGGTTCAGGACAAGCAATATCTTTTTGAAGAAGAGTGAGTTTACCTGTTTCTGGATTACGTTTATAGAGCGTGAGGTTGTTTGAATTTTGATTTGAAGCTAATAAGTAGTCTTCATCCTTACTTAGATTAAAGTCACGTGGGAAGTCACCTTCAGTAGAGATAGACTGGATATGTTTTACTGTAAAATCTGGTTGAATTTTAAAGACAGCAATTGTATTTTCACCACGGTTAGAAGTATAGACATATTTACCATCATTTGAAATTCGAATAGCGGCGGCACCGTTATGAGTTGTCCAAGATGAAGGAATTGTCTTAATTGTTTGGAGGTGTTTAAAAGTAGCATCTTTATCGTTGTATTTTAATACCTCTAATTTGCTACTTAGTTCACCTAATAGGTATGCGTATTTACCATTAGGGTGAAATGCAATATGACGAGTACCAAAGCCGTCTTCGCATTTATATCGCGAAACTGCTGTTAATTTACCGTCATTTGAAACATCGTAAACAACTACTAAATCCATTCCTAAATCGCAAACAACTAGACGCTTATCAGGTGTAAGATCAGCATAATGAACATGGGGAGCTTCTTGTTCCGGTTTAGGACCTGTTGCACCTTCGTGAAGAACTGAATCTGTTAAAGTTAATTTACCGTCAGGATTGATCTTAAATACATCAACTTTAGCAGTATGGTAGTTTGCACTATAAAGTAAATGGCGTTCTTCGTCTAAGCCAACATATGCCGGAGGTGCCCCAGCAGCTAAAACATCACTAAGCATTTTAGAATTATCATTGCTCAGCGAATAAGAAGCAACTCCTCCCTTGTCATCAACCTGCTTAATGGCATATATACGGCCATCTGTACCAACCTGTAAATATGCAGGCTTTTGTGATGGAATTGCTAATTCAACATCAGTAATCTTACCCTGATCTGTATCAAGAGTAACTTTATAAATACCCTTACTTGTCTTTTTAGTATATGTTCCAATTAGAAATTGTTCAGTCACATCAATTTCCTCCTTTTGAAAGTGTTTACCTATATAATAGCAACTTGCCCATCGTAATTCTAGCTGTGATACACTGTTCTTAGTAATTTAAAATAGACGGAGGAACAGTAGTGAAAAAAATAGAGCGTCAGCGAGCTTTTGTCGCAAATAATTTGAACCTCTTTCAGTGTCCTGTTTGTGGGCAAAAGATGGTATCAGTAACAGGAAATAGTTTGATTTGTGAAAATAACCACCAGTTTGACTTTAATCGTCATGGTTACCTTCATTTTTTGAATGGAGCAGCAAATACAGAATACGGTCGAGAAATGTTTAAATCTCGCCGTCAACTGTTAGCAGCAGGATTATTTAGGCCAATTCTTCAAAGGATAAGTCAATTAATGCCTTCTGAATCAATTAAAATTTTAGATGTGGGTACTGGGGAAGGCACGCCATTGCTTCAGTTAGTAAATTTGCGTCCTGAATTTAGTGATACGATAGTGGGATTTGATATTTCAAAGCCGGGAATAACTTTAGCGACGCAACTACCACTAACGGCTTTCTTTTGCGTTGCCGATTTACGAAAACTACCTTTTAGTGCAAATAGTTTTGACTTCATCCTTGAGCTATTCTCACCGTCTGATTATCGTGAGTTTAATCGTGTTTTAAAAGATAATGGAACACTTATTAAAGTAATACCAAATGCTAACTATTTAGTTGAATTGCGACACATTTTATATCGCGCAGGAGAACGAAACTATCAATATGATAATTCACAAGTCCTAAATCTTTTTAAACAGCATTATCCTGATAGTAAAATTGAAACAGTCACTTATGAATATAATATTCCTGATGGATTACAGGAAGCAATGCTAGAAATGACACCGTTGCATTGGGGAGAAAATGCTAAAAAATTAACTCAAGATGAACTAGATAATTTAAAAAAGATTACTGTTGATGTAAGCTTGCTAATTGCGAAAAAAAGTTAATTTAATATTGCATAAATAAGAAATTAGTGCTAAATTATTATAAGAAATCGTTTGATAATTGACATCGAATGAACGTGTTCGTTGGTGATTATCAAGGAGTACTTCATTAAAGCAGCGTTTCGCCGTGCCCACACCGAGACCCTGCTTTTTTTATTTGTTTAAGGAGATTTTTACTATGACTAATCATATTGTCCTTTTTGAACCACTTTTTCCGGCGAATACGGGAAATATTGCGCGTACTTGTGCTGGGACGAATACAGAATTACATCTAATAAAACCGCTTGGCTTTTCAACCGATGATAAACATATGAAGCGAGCAGGACTAGATTATTGGGATAAAGTTAAAATAACTTACCATGATGACCTGCCATCATTTATGAATACAATTCCAGACATTAATCATTTATATATTGTGTCAAAGTTTGCAACTCATGATTATACTGATGTTGATTATACGGATGCGGGAGATCATTATTTCTTGTTTGGCAAGGAAACTACTGGCTTGCCGGAACGATTTATGCAGAAATATCCAGAAAATGCTATTCGAATTCCGCAAAATGATAATAATATTCGAGCGCTAAACCTTTCGAATAGTGCGGCGATTGTTATCTATGAGGCGCTACGTCAACAAAGTTTTCCCAATTTAGCACGGGTTCACCGTTATGAATTTGATAAATTGAAGTAATTTAAGGGAGGCACATTATCATGGCGAGAAGAAAAAGAACATCGTCCCGCCGCACAAAGGGACCAGCGCGAAAGAAAAAACAGCAGTATCGGTTAATTGATAATCTAATTGGTCTTATTATTTGTTTATTGATGTTGGTTGGCTTGTTCAATCTAGGTATACTTGGAACTTTTCTTGACAATTGTTTTAAGATTTTTGTCGGTGAAACTTATCCTATTGCCATGATTATAGTTTTTCTTTATGGCTTATGTTTTGCCCTTTATAGTCATTGGCCTCACTTTAAAAAGAGGTGGATAGTTGGGACTATTATTACATACGCAGGGTTATTAATGTGGTTGCAGACGGTAATGTTTCAACACCTTAGTCTACATTCAAAAATAATTGAAACGACTTGGAATAATCTTAGTAAAGTAATTTTTAATGGTGATTCAACAGTATTAATTGGTGGTGGGATGTTTGGTGCCTACCTATACAATGGAAGTAATATTTTGATTTCCGAAGTAGGAACTGCTATCTTGTCGTGGCTATTAATAATTACAGGAATAATCATCTTCTTTGCGTTACCGTGGCGTGATTTCTTAGTTAAACTTGGCATTGGGATTAAAAAATCAGGAGCAGTCATGGCGGATGCCCATAACCAATTAATAAAGAAGCGGGCAGAAAGTGTTAACGAACCGGCACCAACACCTTCAGTTAATAGGTCGATTACAAAGGTCTCACGTCAGGTTAAAGACTTTTTTGCTGATACTGATAGTAACAGTACTTCAGAAACAGCATCGTCAGCGTCGCCTGCGAATCCTTCATCGCAAGCAGCAGAACCAACGATTCGAGTGGCAAGCGAAAGTCAAACAGATAATAAAACGATACCTACTCCTGCTACCGATGAAAGTTCAGCTGGAGAGATAGATTTGGCAGGAATTGATGCGCAAGAAGATGATGATTATCAATTACCACCAGTCAGTCTATTGAGCCAAGTAAAGGCAACTGACCAACAAAAAGATCTTCGTAATATAAAGAAAAACACCCAAACACTTCAACAAACATTAAAGTCATTTGGGGTGGATGCAACCGTCGAAAACGTTAATCTCGGACCCTCAGTAACCAAATATGAATTGCGACCTGCTGTTGGGGTAAAGGTTAGTCGCATTACGCATTTGGCTGATGACTTAGCCTTGGCTCTTGCAGCTAAAGATATTCGAATTGAAGCACCAATTCCAGGCAAATCATTAATTGGTATTGAGGTTCCTAACCAACAAATTGCGACGGTTGGTTTTCGTGATATGGTGGAAAGTGCGCCAAGTAATGATAATCCAATGGAAGTTCCTCTTGGCCGCAGTGTTACGGGGGATGTTAAAATGGCAGATTTGACTAAAATGCCCCATTTACTGATAGCTGGGGCGACAGGTAGTGGAAAGTCAGTTGCTATTAATGTTATTATTACGAGTATCTTATTAAAGGCCAAGCCCCATCAAGTTAAGATGCTAATGATTGACCCTAAAAAGGTCGAACTAAGTGTTTATAATGGAATTCCACACTTACTAAGTCCGGTCGTCTCGGAACCTAAAAAGGCAGCGCGGGCGTTGGGCAAGGTAGTAGCTGAGATGGAACGGCGCTATGAATTATTTGCTAAATTTGGCGTACGAAACCTAGATGGCTATAATAGGCTAGTTCAGCAACAAAATGAGGAACATCCAGAAGAGCCGCAACCTAGTTTACCGTTAGTCCTTGTGATTGTAGATGAATTGGCTGATTTAATGATGACTGTTTCGCATGACGTTGAAGATGCGATTGTTAGAATTGCCCAAATGGGACGTGCAGCTGGTATTCATATGATTCTTGCCACTCAACGGCCATCTGTTGATGTAATTACGGGATTAATCAAAGCAAATGTTCCTTCGAGAATTGCTTTTGCAGTGTCAAGTGGGATTGATTCGCGAACAATTATTGATACTAATGGTGCTGAAAAATTGTTGGGCCGCGGTGATATGCTATTTGAGCCGATTGACCAAAATAAACCGGTCCGAATTCAGGGAGCATTTATTTCTGATCACGACGTTGAAGCAGTAGTTGATTTTATTAAGAATGAACGTCCGGCAGAATACGATGATAGTATGGTTGTGACAGATAATGAAATTGAACAAGAAGAGCAGGCTGAAGAAGAGGATGAACTATTTCCAGAAGCTTTGAATTTTGTTATTGATCAGCAAAAGGCATCCACATCTTTGATTCAGCGGCGATTTAGAATTGGATATAATCGAGCGGCACGAATTATTGATGATATGGAGCAACGGGGATTTATTGGTCCTGCTAATGGTTCTAAGCCCCGTGAAGTTTATAAACAAAAAGATGAATAAAAAAAGAGATTCCCATATTTTTGCGTCAGCGGGAATCTCTTTTTAGTATCTGTATAGTATTGAAATGGTTTAAATTAAGTTTAAGGATGCAACAGCACCAAAGATTAGTGAACCGAGCATTGCAATTAACATCAGCCAAATTGCAACCATGGTGATCTTTTGGAAACGGGTTTTCTTTTTTCGCTGCATTATTAACCGTCCTTCCATTTTAGCTTTATCGATAGTAGTAGTGTAACGCATTTTTACAGTCTTTTTCAAATCTTGTTTTAAATTATGTTAAACTTAAGTTATTTATTTTAGTCGAAAGGACTTGAGACAGTGTGGCGGTAAGTATTCAAGTTATAATTTTAGAAATTGTTTTATTAATAGTTATTTGGTTTGTTGAACACCTCTTTTTACGTATCTTTTTCCCTACTAAAAAGGTTAAGCACTTATGGTGGGTATGGACCATTATTTTATGGCTTTTGATTATTTTTAATCTTGGATATTACTGGCCAGCATATCCAATTGCTGTATGGATGGTGCTAGCGTTGGCTTTAATCGCTTTGCAAATTGCACATAATCATGAATTTATTTATCGTCGTTATTGGCCGGTATTTTGGCGGTATTCTGCATACTATGCATTATTGATATATATTGGTAGCATGATTATCTCACGGTGGTTGCCACTCGGATAAATAGAAGATGAAGTATTAATTTTAACGCTAGATGATATGAAAGGTCGAATCATGACTTTTGATTTTTTCAAAAATTATGGTCCGGCTTTTTTTGTAAGAAGATAATTTTTAGCTTGTTCTTTAAAAACTAATTTATAAAATGTCTATTACTTTTTGATAAAATTCACAAAATTACGTGGTGAGAAGTGGGGGATTGTGGTAGACTTGACCTATAAAGTGGTAAGGGAGTAATTTAGTTGTGCTAATGGGTGAATTTACACATACGATTGACACCAAAGGCCGATTAATTATTCCTGCCAAATTTCGAGAACAGTTAGGTACGCACTTCATTGTTACTCGGGGGTTAGATGGATGTCTGTTTGGATATCCGTTAAAAGAATGGACGCTTTTAGAACAAAAATTAAAAGCTTTACCACTAACAAAGCGCGACGCACGGGCGTTTGTGCGATTTTTATATTCGGCCGCAACAGATTGTGAAATTGATAAGCAGGGACGGATTAATATTCCGCTGACTTTGCGTAAACATGCCGCACTGACGAAAAAGTGTGTGGTAGTTGGCGTTTCAAATCGTTTAGAAATATGGAGCGATGAGCGGTGGTGTAAATTTACTAACGATACAGCTGATAATTTTGACGAGATTGCAGAAGATCTTAATATTGATTTTTAATGGAGGGTTTAGTTGATGGCAGAGTTTAAACATGTAACGGTACTTTTAAAGGAGGCCGTAGCAGGATTAAATGTGCAATCAACAGGCACTTACGTTGATGCAACATTAGGTGGTGGTGGCCACACGCAAGCGATTTTAAAACAGCTAGCGGGTGGTCATCTATATTCTTTTGATCAGGATCAAACCGCAATTGAATATAATAAAAAGAATTTGAAATCAGCAATTAATCAGCAAAGATTAACCTTAATAGAAGATAATTTTCGGAATTTAAGGACAGCTTTAAGTGATCATCATATTAGCCGAGTTGATGGTGTCCTATATGACTTGGGTGTATCTTCACCACAGTTTGATGATGCAAAAAGGGGCTTTAGCTACCAGCATGATGCACCATTGGACATGCGAATGAATCAAGAACAATCGTTATCAGCAATGGAAGTTGTTAACGAATGGTCATATGATCGGCTTGTTAAAATCCTTTATCGGTATGGAGAAGAACGCTTTGCAAAACAAATTGCACGTAAAATTGAGCGACAACGTGAGATTAAACCAATCAAAACGACTTTTGAATTGGTTGATGTAATCAAAAGCGCCATTCCTGCCGCGGCTCGCCGACATGGTGGTCATCCGGCTAAAAAGAGTTTTCAGGCGATTAGAGTAGCTGTTAATGACGAACTAGGAGCATTAGAAGAGTCATTAGAACAAGCTTTGGATATGCTAAATGTTGGTGGACGGATTAGTGTAATTACATTTCAGTCGTTAGAAGACCGCTTAGTAAAAACGATGTTTCGGGAAAAAACATCAATAAGTGATGATATTCCACAAGGATTACCGGTGATTCCAACGGGGATGGAACCAGATTTTAAGTTAATCAATAAAAAGCCGATTGTAGCTAGTGAAGAAGAACTGGCAGAAAATCATCGTGCGCACAGTGCTAAGTTAAGAATAATTGAAAGAATAAAAGAAGGAAAGTGACTTATTATGGTTTCAAATGCGGCAAGGCAACTTGCAGGAGGGCAGCAACCCCAGGAAATACCGCGGAAAAAAATTTCTCAACAGCCGAAAATTACACCTAGTCCGGTTAGGTGGTCAAAATTTGAACGTTTTTTGATAGTAATTGGAAGCTTGGTGACATTAACACTGATGCTCAATCTTCTCTCTACTAAAATTAATATCAATAATCAGCAACGGCACTTGCAGGATGTACAAACACAAATTAGTAAAGTGAAGAGTAATAATGCAAGTTCGCAGCAAGAAATTGCTGAATTGACTAGTCAATCGCATTTGAAATCAGCAGCACATAAATATGGATTAACAGATAAAAATTCAAATGTAAGGAACGTTAATAAATAATGAATAAGAAGCCACAACGAACGAAAAATAGGGGACATAGAGAAAACCGAGGGACCTTTGGCAAATGGCTCTTTCTAATTACGGTTGGAATGTTTACCTTATTTATCGTTCGTTTTGCGTATATCGCGATAAATAAGGATGTTCAGCATGTTAATTTACGATCACAGGCAGAACAAATTTATACTCAACAGCGGATTATTCAAGCGCGGCGAGGGAATATTTACGATGCCGATGGTAATGCTCTAGCAACGGATACAAGTAAGTATACCTTGTATGCGGTACTAGATCGGACGCAAAAGTCTTCAAATGGGAAACCTCTTTATGTTAAAGATCGTAAAAAAACAGCACAAGTACTATCTAAATATATTAATCTTACACCTACTCAGATTGAAAAGGTCTTAAAGCCGAAGGGACAAGTATACCAAGTTGAATTCGGTAGTGCAGGTAGTAATTTGTCTGTTTCAACAATGCAAAAAATTAAGAAGTATCATTTGCCGGGAATTAATTTTATTGCCACTCCTGCTCGCCAATATCCAGAGGGTGAGTTTGCCTCCCAGATAATTGGGATGGCAACACCTAAAGTCAAGAATAATAATGGAACAGATGAAACTAATCTTGTTGGACAATTAGGACTCGAAGGATATTTCGATAAACAGCTTACAGGGGTAAATGGTTTACGGAAGGATAAGCAAGATGTTTATGGCTACCAAATTGCAAACTCAAAGCAGGTAACAAAAAAGGCCGTTAATGGTGACAATATCTATACCACCATTGACTCACAAACACAGCATTTTCTTGAAACTAAAGTTAATAAAGCTTATAAAAGTTCTAATGCTAATTCAATGACAGCAGTTGTAATGGAAGCAAAAACCGGGAAGATTATTGCGGCCACTCAACGCCCAACTCTTCATGCAAAAAATAATCCAGTATGGCGGAACATGCTTGTTCAAGATGCCTATGAACCCGGATCTGTAATGAAAATTCTTACATTAGCTGCCGCAATTGATACTGGTCATTTTAACCCTAATGCAACCTTTAATTCTGGTACCTGGGCAATGGGTGGTGGAAAGATTACCGATTGGTCAAGCTCCGGCTGGGGAACTATTTCCTATAAAGATGCATTTGATATGTCGAGCAACGTTGGTTTTGCTCACGTAGAACAAGATATTGGTGCTGATACTTGGCTGAAATATATTAAGCGTTTTGGTTTGCTAAAGAAAGTAAATGTAGTTGGAATGGGAAATGAAGTTGATGGGTATACTACGTTTAAAGGTGCTCTTACCCAGGCCAACACGGCATTTGGTCAGGGAATCACGGTAAACGTAATGCAGATGATGCAAGCGTTTAGTGCAATTGGTAATAATGGTAAGATGATGAAGCCATATATTGTCAGCAAGATTGTTGATGGAAACAGCGGTAAAACTATTCAGCAGGTAAAGCCGAAAGTTGTTAGCCATCCGATTAAGGCTTCAACCGCGCATAAAGTTCTTGGCTATATGCAAGGTGTAGTCTATGATCAAAAAGGTTTAGGTCATGATTACCAGATTAAGGGCTATCGAATTGCAGGGAAAACCGCAACTGCACAAATCGGTGGTGCGCATGGTTACTCAACCGGTGATACAAACTATTTGTACTCATTTGCTGGGATGGCCCCGGCCAAAAATCCAAAATACATTATTTATATAACATTGAGGCAGCCACAAAACTTAAAGAAGCCAGCAACAAAGCAAATTGCTAGTGTCTTCAATCCAACAATGAAGATGCTATTAAGCCAGCAAAAGGTTGCCGAACAGGCTAAAAAGAAAGTTATCACGATGCCTAATGTTGTGGGCAAGTCACGCGAAGAGGTTAATAAGCAATTATCTAAGAAGGGAATGCAAGTAGTTATAGTTGGTTCTAATACAAAAATTAAGCAACAATCAGTAGAGCCAAAGCAGCAGGTACTTACTGACCAACATATTATCCTTGATACCGGAGGAACGTACCACATGCCTGATTTATCAGGATGGAGTTCTGCTGATGTACAACAACTTGCAAAGATTCTTAAATTAAATCTAAAGGACAGTGGGACAGGATATGTCACTAAGCAGAGCATTTCACCAAATGATACTGTAAAACGTGGTGCTACGCTAACAGTTCAATATGAAGCTAAAAACTAGCATTCTAAACTAATTGGAGGTTAATATGAATTTTCTAAGTGCAGTTTTGACAATTCTAAGTTCGTTTTTAATTACTTTCTTATTAATGCCCTCACTAATTAAATACTTTCGGGCAAAAAAAGAAGGACAACAGATTAGAAAAGAAGGGCCTACATGGCATAAGAAAAAAGCAGGTACCCCTACAATGGGAGGTTTATTATTTATTTTTTCTGCAGTTGTAACAATTTTATGGGTTGCAGCATGGCAAGGATTAATAACTAATACCTTATGGGCACTTCTGTTTGTGCTGATAGTATACGGTTTAATCGGAATGTGGGATGACAGTATTAAGATTTTCCATCACCAAAATGAAGGATTCAAACCGTGGCAAAAGGCCTTATGTCAAGTACTTGCTGCGATGGTATTTACTGTTATATATCAGCATGAAGGATTTCAAATGGGCTTTGGGACAACCCAGGTCGGATGGTTATATGGTCTATTTATTATTTTCTGGATTGTTGGCTTTTCAAACGCTGTTAATTTAACGGATGGCCTTGATGGCCTGGTTAGCGGTTTATCAATTATTTCGTTCGTAGCTTACTTAATTATTGCCTTAGTAAACTTAAATCAGCCTGGTTATCCGGAAATCGCCCTATTTTGTTTAGCAATGATTGGTACTTTGCTCGGTTTCTTTCCTTATAACCATAAACCAGCAAAAATCTTTATGGGTGATATGGGTTCATTGGCAATCGGTGCTTCATTAGCGGCTGTTTCACTGCTTCTCCATCATGAATGGTCACTACTGGTAATTGGGATCGTTTATGTTTGTGAAACTGCAAGTGTTATTATGCAGGTTGCGTCGTTTAAAACGACTGGTAAGCGAATCTTTAAGATGACGCCAATTCATCACCACTTTGAAATGTGTGGATGGAGTGAATGGAAAATTGATATTGCCTTTTGGCTTGTCGGTTTAGTAGCCTCTATTATTGCTGTTGCGACAATCCTGTTAGTTGGTTAGGAGTATAAGTTAAATGAAAAAAATCGATAATTATCAAGATAAAAAAGTTCTAGTGATGGGCTTTGGGATTAGTGGAATTAATGCAGCCCACTTATTAGTGAAATTAGGTGCTAATGTAACAGCAAATGATCAGGCTGTTCCTAAAGATGATAAGGTTATTAATGATTTGAAGGCTGATGGAATAACTGTGATTACGGGTGATAATCCTTTATCTCTTGCAGAAGAAGGCTTTGACATTGTAGTTAAAAATCCAGGAATTCTATATGATAATCCATTAGTGGCTAAATTTGTTGAACAAAATACTCCCATTATTACTGAAGCTGAATTAGGTTGGCAAATTTTCGATGGTCACCTTGTTAGTGTTACTGGTAGTAATGGGAAGACAACCACGACGACATTAACACAACTAATGATTGCTGAGAATGCTAAACATCAAGTTAAGTATGCTGGTAATATTGGTATTTCCTTTAGTAAGGTAGCGGAACAGTTAGGTCCAGATGATACACTTGTGACTGAATTATCAAGTTTTCAATTACTAGGGGCACCAACGATTCATCCACATATTGCAATTATCACTAATATTTTCTCAAATCACTTAGACTATCATAAGACTAGAGAAAATTACATTAATGCTAAACTCAACATTACACGTAACCAGACTAAAAATGACTTTTTAGTAATTAATTGGGATCGAGATGAATGGCAAAAGATTTCGCAGCGAAGTCAGGCAACTATTATTCCATTTTCCCGTTTAAATAAGAGTCATCAAGGAAGCTACGTGGAAGATGGCATAATTTATTGGCGTGGCGAAAAGATTATGAAGGCAGATGATATCCGATTAATTGGTCCCCAAAATGTGGAAAATGCACTTGCTGCTATTGCTGCTGCAAAGTTAAGCGGGGTTACTAATGATGCAATCATAAATGTCTTAACTACTTTTGGCGGGGTTCGTCATCGCCTTCAATATGTAATGGAATATCAAGATCGTCTATTCTACAATGACTCTAAATCAACAGATATTGAGGCTACCGAGGTGGCTCTTCAAGGTTTTAAACGTCCGGTAATCCTTTTAGCTGGTGGCCTTGATCGGGGATATACGTTTGAACGTCTTATTCCTTACTTTAAAGAACATGTCAAAGCAATTATTGTGTTCGGTGAGTGTAAAGATAAAATGAAAGCAGCTGCTCAGCAGGCAGGAGTCTCGACGATTATTGAAAGTGAAAATGCGATTACAGCAGTACCTGAAGCATGGAAGTTAAGTGCACCAGGAGATGTAATCCTCCTGTCGCCAGCAAATGCTAGCTGGGATCAATTCCCAAGTTTTGAGGTGCGTGGGGATGAATTTATTAAAGCGGTTGAAAAACTAACGGGACGAAAGGAGCAGTAAAATGCGGTTATTAGTATCAGGTGGTGGAACAGGTGGTCATATTTATCCAGCATTAGCTTTAATTGAACGTTTAAAGCAGGTCGAACCCGATACAGAGGTTCTCTATGTTGGTACTACTCGCGGATTAGAAAACAAAATTGTTCCAGACGCAGGTATTAAACTTGAAACCATGCACATGCAAGGCTTCAAACGATCTCTTTCCCTTGAAAACTTTAAGACAATTTATCTTTTCTTAAACTCAGTTCGCCACGCTAAAAAGATTATTAAAGATTTTAAACCGGATGTTGTTCTTGGAACAGGTGGTTATGTTAGTGGCGCAGTTTTATATGCGGCTGCCAAAAAGCATATTCCAACTGTTATTCATGAACAAAACAGTGTTGTTGGGGTTACTAATAAGTTTTTAAGTCGGTATGTTGATCAAATTGCGATTGCCTTTGAAGCAGCAAGAAATCAGTTTCCAGTTGCAAAGGTAACCATGACGGGAAATCCACGAGCACAGCAAGTTGCAGCTCAAAGAGATAGTGACTTTTCATGGGCTAATTATGACCTAAAAGATGACATTCCAACTTTGATGATTTTTGGTGGTAGTCAGGGTGCACCAAAAATCAATAAAACCGTTGTTGATTCAATTACTGAATTTAATAAGCGGCCATACCAGGTTATTTTTGCGACGGGACAAAAACGCTATGATGATGTAAAAAAGCAATTAATCGAAAAGAAAATTAAACCGTCGACAAATGTTAAGGTTGTCCCGTATATTAAAGATATGCCTGCTAAAATGCCTAAAGTTGCAGCTTTGGTCTCACGAGCAGGAGCAACAACGATTGCTGAAGTGACTGCGCTTGGTGTACCGACAATCTTAATTCCTAGTCCTTATGTTACGGCAAATCACCAAGTGAAAAATGCTCAAGCACTCGTGCGAAATAATGCTGGTTTGATGATCACAGAAGACAAGCTAGATTCACGCTCATTACTAATTCAAGCAGATAAAATTATGGAAGATGAGCAGCTTCGACAAGAGATGGCTAATGCTGCTAAAAAAATGGGTCGACCGGATGCTGCTGATCGTCTAATTAAGGTGTTACATAAGGCAATTGATGAGCATAAGTAGATCATTTTCTAGACTTTAGCAGGAGGAGTATGGATGACAAATGAGAAGTATGCTGTTGAACATCATAAATATTCACAACGATTAACAGAATTAGAACAACGTAGTGCAGCAGCAAGGCAACGTCAGAAAGAAAGAAAGTCTCCTAAAGCTCATGTAGGCAATAAGATTCGCGGAATTAGAATTAAACGTTATGTTTCAAATGGTGAGCGAGTCTTAAAGCTGGTTATCTTATTTAGTCTGATCCTCCTCTTAATGCTCTATATTATTTCTCCTTACAGTAAGATAAAAAATATCCAATTAAGTGGAAATCACGATTTAACAAGGACTCAGGTTGAAAAGGAAACTACTATTTATCCTGGACGTTTTATCTGGGGTGTTTATCTTAATCGTAATAAGCTTGCTAAACAGGCTAAGCAAAACAGCCCACAAATAAAAAACATTACAATTAAAGTAACGGGACCACAATCGATAAAACTAGTGGTTAAGGAGAATGCATTGCTTGGAACTGCTGTAATTAATAATGATACGTACGCAGTTTTAGCAAATGGAAAGTTACAACGAACAAAGAGTGCAAATAATGGGATTGCCTATAAGCGGTTTGATGGTCATCAACGAGCTTTGGCAGCAACAGCGACTCAGTTAGGAAAGTTAAAACCTGCCATAAGAAATGGTATTTCAAGCGTCAACTATCAACCAACTAAGAACTATCCAAATCGGATAATTATTTATATGCGTGATGGCAATACTGTTTATGCAGATCTCAATACAGTTGGCGATAAGTTAGCATACTATCCCGCAATTGCAGCAAGTATGAAGGATAAGGGAATCATTGACCTTCAAGTAGGAGCCTATTCTTATAGTTATGGTTCTAAGGATAAGTGATTTTGTGAAAAACCTTGATAATTCTCTTTTTTGTCGCTGTTTATGTGTGGTAAAATCTTATGTAGGTTAAATAAAATTCAAAAAATAATTAAATTAATAATAGTCTTAGGAGGGTTCCTTTTAGAATGAATAATTCAGAAGTATACGTTGGATTAGATATTGGAACCACCTCGATCAAGGCACTGGTGTGTGAAAGTGTTAAGGGTCAATTAAAAGTTATTGGTGTTGGTGTAGAACAATCGGCGGGATTAAACCGAGGAGTTATTGTCGACATTGATAAGACCGCTCAAGCAATTTCGGCGGCGGTAGCACAGGCCGAGGAAAAGTCCAACGTGGAAATTAAAAGTGTTGTAGTTGGCTTACCGGCAAATTATTTACAAATGCAACGGGTACACGGGATGATAACAATTGCAACGAGGGGACAGTCTAGAGAGATTGTCAACCAAGATGTGATTGATGTTGCACGTGAGGCATTAACGCAAAGTATTCCACCAGAACGTGAAATAATAGATTTAATTCCTACAGAGTTTACTGTTGATGGCTTTTCCGGTATTAAAGATCCCCGGGGAATGGTCGGTGTTCGTCTAGAAATGAAGGCTACCCTCTATACGGGACCTAAGACCATTATTCATAATACGAAAAAGGCGGTTCAACAAGCGGGTTATGACATTAAGGACTTTGTTATTACGCCGATTGCTACAGATTTCAATCTCTTAAATGACGGCGAACAAGATTTTGGTACTGTTGTTGTTGACTTAGGTGGGGGACAGACAACTACTAGTATTATTCATGACCACCAATTGAAATATACATATGTGGATCCAGAAGGTGGAAAATATATTACCAAAGATATTTCCACTGTTATGAATACCTCACTAAGGAATGCAGAGCAACTTAAGCTTAACCATGGTTATGCAATGGCTTCTTTAGCGGACAAGGAAGTACAAGTAGATGTTGATGTTGTTGGCCAAGATGATCCAGTTCAATATTCAGAGCAGTATTTATCAGAGGTAATTGAAGCACGAGTACGTCAAATTTTTAGTCGCATTCAAAGCAAGCTACAAGCAATTCATGCTCCTGAATTACCAGGTGGTGTGGTACTTATTGGTGGCGTTGCTGCCTTACCAGGAATAAAAGAACTTGCTGAACAGTATTTCACTGGTAATATTAAAGTTAATGTTCCAGAACAAATGGGCATTCGCCATCCACGATATGCCGTTAGTTTGGCATTGGGAATGTATGAAAACCAACTCTCTGATATTGACCGTTTAATTAAGCAAACGGTTCAGCGGGTTGATACAATTAAAAGTCCCCATGAAGAGAAAGCACAATCGACTAATATCAATATCACCAGTCAGCAATGGTCTGAAGAACCGGTTAAGCAACGAACACAGCGGCAGACTCAACAACAGTCAGTTGCTGAAAAACCACAACCAAAGAAAAAGAAACAAAATACATTTAGCAACCGATTTAAAAATATCTTTAATAATCTATTTGACTAATTTTACGGAGGAATACTGCTATGGATAATGAAACGCTCACTACTGAAAACCAATTTGCGGAAGCTCGAATCAAGGTAATTGGTGTCGGTGGTGGTGGCGGTAATGCCGTCAACCGAATGATTGCAGAAAAGGTGCAAGGGGTTGACTTTATCGTTGCCAATACTGATTTACAAGCACTAAATAACTCAGAAGCTGCTACCAAAATTCGTCTTGGACCTAAGTTAACTAAGGGCCTTGGAGCTGGATCAAACCCTGAAGTAGGAGAAAAGGCAGCTCAAGAAAGTGAAGAACAGATTAAAAAAGCGCTCGAGAGTGCAGACATGGTCTTTATTACTGCTGGTATGGGTGGCGGTACTGGTACTGGAGCTGCGCCAGTTGTTGCTAAACTTGCTAAAGACAGTGGTGCCTTAACTGTTGGTGTTGTTACTCGTCCATTTTCATTTGAAGGTCCCCGGCGTGCACGATATGCTGCAGAAGGACTTGAAAAGTTAAAGGCTAATGTTGATACTTTAATTATCGTTGCTAATAATCGCTTGCTTGAAATGATTGATAAAAAGACTCCAATGATGGAAGCATTTAAGGAAGCTGATAATGTCCTTCGTCAAGGTGTTCAAGGTATTTCTGATCTGATTGTTACTCCTGGATACATTAACCTTGACTTTGCCGATATCAAGACGTTAATGTCCAATCAAGGGTCAGCCTTGATGGGAGTCGGCTCCTCGACCGGAGAGAATCGTGCAACTGAGGCAACGAAAAAGGCCATTTCGTCTCCGTTGCTTGAAGTTTCAATTGATGGAGCTCAGCACGTCTTGATGGATATTACTGGTGGTAAAGATCTTTCGATGTTTGAAGCTCAGGAAGCATCAGATGTTATTAAACAAGCAGCTGGAACAAATGTTGATATTTCGTTTGGTATGTCATTAAACGAGTCCTTAGGCGATGAAGTTCGGGTTACGGTTATTGCTACCGGAATTGACAAGAAAAAGAAGATTCAACAACAAAAGCCAGCAGATGCTGATGCTCCACGGGTAACCCGTCCTGTTCAACGCGAGGAACAGCATACTGAACAACAAAGTCAACGGGATCCTTTTGATGGTTGGAATGACCCAACAGCGGATTCCAGTAACCAGTCACAAAATTCTGACAATGAATTCTCACATGTTACTAAGCCAGAGTTCAATGTATTTAACGATGATGCGGCTAATACGGATGACAATGATGATACTAACTTATCGACTCCACCGTTCTTCAAGAATCGTCGTAAGTAAATAATTAAGTAAAGGGTGGATACAGTATCCGCCTTTTTGCGTCCAACAGCCTAGCTAAGGAGGTTTTTATAATGGCAGCAAACTTTTTAAAAAGCTTGTTTGGGGATGAAGATGTTGATGAACAAGATAATTATTACGAGTCAACTGACCAAAGCAATTTAGCCCCGGCAAATTCAAATAATAAAATCGTGTCAATTAATAGTGGACGGGTAAACCAAATGAGTCAAATCTCGTTATATGAACCGCGACTCTATGCTGATGTTAAGCAAATTGCTTCTCAGTTACTTGATAATCATGCTGTGATTGTTAACTTTACCCAAATGGATTCTAGCGTGGCAGCGCGGCTTGTTGATTTTTTGAATGGGACAGTTTTTGCTATCGATGGCGAAATGAAACGTATTGGTAAGGAAATTTTTCTTTGTACTCCTAAGAATTATGAAATTTCGGGTAACTTATCAAGTAATTTAAAAAATGATAGTGACAAATTTTAGGCACTCAAAGGAGTTTGTATGATTGCATTTTTATTGTGGGCTCTTTACCAATTAGTGGATGCTTATATTTTAGTAATCATTGTTTGGTGTATTATGTCGTGGTTTCCAAATGCGCGAAATTCACGTTTAGGAAGTATTATTAACCGCCTAGTAGAGCCATATATGCACTGGTTTGACTTTATTCCACCGATTGGAGGAATTAGTTTTGCTCCAATGGTTGCCATTTTGGTTTTGTATTTTGTTCAAGCTGGCTTAGCACATATTTCAGCAATCCTGTAATTATCAAGAGAGGGATATTTTGAACGAACTTAACATTAAGCAACATTTTCGCTCAGAGGAGGCACCGCTTATTGATCAGTCTAATGACTGGATCGCAACAGCTGAAGGACAATATCGCCCAATTTTAACTCCTTTTTTGAATCCGCGTGAACGTTTTATTGTCCAAACGATTGTTAATCGTAATAACAATGTTAAAATAAAAATGTATGGTGGTTGGCAAGGCGCAGAAATGCAACGAGTTCTAATTTATCCGCCTTATTATGAACCCTCTATAGATGATTTTGCATTACAGGTTTTAGAGATTAATTACCCAACTAAATTTTCGGAACTTCACCATCGACAAATAATGGGAACATTGATTGGTGAGGGACTAGAACGTAACGCATTTGGAGATATTTTAACTGATGGCTTACGGTGGCAAGTTATTGTGACACATACAATGGCTGAGTATTTACGAAAAAACGTAGATCACGTTGGTCGGATAAAAGTCAAATGGCTCCCGATTACGTCAGAAGCAATAGTGGTACCTCGTGAAGAATGGGTACCACTGGTAACAACCGTTTCTTCGTTGCGATTGGATGTAATTATAGCAGCGGGATTTAATTATTCACGAAACCGAGCAAAGCAGTTAATAGAGCATGGTCAAGTTCGATTAAACTGGGAGCAGATAGATCGTCCAGATTACCAAGTTGTTGTACATGACTTGATTTCTGTTCGACATGGTGGGCGCCTGCGAATCGATGCGACTAATGGAAAAACAAAAAAAGATAAAGAAAGAATTACTATTTCAGTGGTGAATGCGTAATTTGAATGGAGGAATTTACTCATGAGTTTGACGGTTGATCAAATTAACAATAAACAATTTAATACTAAGATGCGTGGTTACAATCCTGAAGAAGTTCAAGAATTTCTTCAGGAAGTTTCACAAACTGTTCAACAGTTAGTAACTGAAAATAATAATTTACAGGAACAGGTTCGCGCAAATGACAGTAAGATTAAGTACTTTGCCGACTTAAAGGATTCATTGAATAAGTCTATTTTAGTTGCGCAAGAAGCTGCTGATAAAGTAAAAAGTAATGCCAAGCGAGAAGCTGATATTATGATCCGTGAGGCACAAAAGCAAGCTACTGATATTGTTTCTGAAGCTAATGATAAGTCTAACCAGGTTATTGAAGATGCTGCAAACTCAACGAAGAAGTTGACTAGTGAGACTAATGATCTCCGTAAGCAAACGCGAATCTTCCGTCAACGTCTCCAAGTAATGCTTGAATCCCAATTGGAAGTAATCAAGAGTAACGAATGGGATAAGCTTTTGGAAAATGATGATTTGAGTAAATATGATGAAATTGAAAAAATTTTAGGTAGCCGGCTTGACAGCAGTTCTGCAACCAGTGTAGAATCAACTGCAACAACTTCTAGTGAAGAACCTGTTGCTCAACCAGCGCAATCAGCTGCACCGGTTGCTGAATCTGAATCAACGGACAATTCAGAAAAGAATGAAGCAGCTAATAGCAACGAGAGTTCTAATTCACCTGAAACTGTTGTTGTCTTTCCTGATAGCAATAAGTAGGGTACTAGAAAAGTATTTTAATAAAAGCGTCGATAAGAAGTGGAGTAGCTATAGTAATATCAAAGCGAGTTAACGAGTGGTGAGAGGTTGACGATGTTTGGCTATTCCTGATCATCTTGGAGTACCTGATCCGATATAGTAGGATGAGGCGGGTCATTACCGTTAAAAAATGATTTGAGGAAACTTTAATATATTAAAGTTTCGAATCCGGGTGGTACCGCGAAGAAGCTTCGTCCCAGTATGGGACGAAGCTTTTTTATTATTAAAATACGAGAATTAATGAAAGGGGTAATTATAATGCGTGTCAAAGATACATTAAACCTTGGCCGAACAAAATTTCCAATGCGTGGGAAGTTGCCTGTTACTGAAGCGCAACGGGAACAGCTGTGGGAAGAAAATAAAGTTTACGAATTAAGACAAAAATTAAATGAGGGCAAACCAACTTTCGTTCTTCATGATGGTCCTCCATATGCTAACGGTAATATTCATATTGGTCATGCCATGAACAAGATTTCAAAGGATTTCATCGTCCGTTATAAATCAATGGCTGGTTTTCGTGCCCCATATGTTCCAGGTTGGGATACTCATGGTCTACCAATTGAGCACCAATTAACAAAATCAGGCTATGATCGGAAAAAGATGAGTTTAACCGAATTTCGTGATCTTTGTCGGGAATACGCGTTAAAGCAAGTTGATAAACAAAAAACTGACTTTAAGCGGTTAGGTGTTAGTGGTGAATGGGATCATCCATATCTTACGCTTGATAAAGAGTTTGAAGCGGCTCAGATTCGGGTGTTTGGTGAATTTGCAAAGAAGGGGCTTCTCTACCAAGCAAAGAAACCAGTTTACTGGTCATGGTCGTCTGAATCAGCATTAGCGGAAGCGGAAGTTGAGTATCATGATGTTGTTGCTAAGACAGCTTTCTTTGCTGAACAAGTTAAAGATGGTAAAGATCGTTTAGATAATAATACATATATGGTTGTTTGGACGACTACACCATGGACAGTACCTGCTTCAGAAGCCGTTGCGGTTAATCCAAAATTTGATTATTCAGTTGTAAAGCCTGCTGATGATTCGCGAAAGTTTGTTGTCGCCACGGATCTTTTAGACAAGCTAGCTGAAAAATTAGGATGGGAAGAATATGAAGTTATTGACCATCTTACCGGACAAGAACTTGAGGGAATGACTACTCAGCACCCATATCTCGATCGTGATCTTTTAGTAGGATTAGCTGATTATGTTACTGCAGATGCTGGTACTGGTCTTGTCCATACTGCTCCTGGTTATGGGGATGACGATTACAACTTTGGTAAAAAATATGATTTGCCAATTTTTGCGCCAATTAACGACCAAGGGGTATTAACAAAGGAAAATGGTGAAGGCTTTGATGGTGTATTCTATCAGGATGCCGATGATATTTCTCTTCAAAAACTAGAAGAAAATAATGCCTTACTTCTTCAAGAACCCCTTAAACATAGTTACCCATTTGATTGGCGGACAAAGAAGCCGATTATTTTCCGGGCAACGGATCAATGGTTTGTTTCAATTGAAAAAATGCGTCAAAATATTTTGGATGCACTTGAAGATGTGAAGTATCATCCTGAATGGGGTAAAGTTCGTCTTCGTAACATGATCAAGGACCGTGGTGATTGGGTAATTTCCCGTCAACGTGTTTGGGGTGTACCACTGCCAATCTTTTATGCTGAAGATGGCACACCAATTATGGAAGAAGCAACGATTAACCACGTTGCGGACTTATTTGCTAAATATGGTTCGAATGTTTGGTTTGAACGAGAAGCAAAGGACCTTTTGCCAGAAGGATATACTAATGAACATTCACCAAATGGCAAGTTTACTAAAGAAACTGACATTATGGATGTTTGGTTTGATTCTGGATCTTCCCATCAAGGTGTTTTAGCAGAACGAGATTACTTAACATATCCAGCGGACCTCTATCTTGAAGGATCTGACCAGTACCGTGGTTGGTTTAATTCTAGTTTGATTACTAGTGTTGTTTGCTCTGGTCATGCTCCTTATAAGGAAATTGTTTCGCAAGGATTTACGCTTGATAAGCGCGGTAACAAAATGAGTAAGTCCCAAGGCAATGTTATTGATCCAAATAAGGTTGTTCAACAAATGGGAGCTGAAATTATTCGTTTATGGGTAATGAGTGCTGATACTTCTGCTGATGTTCGAGTTTCAATGGGAACGTTCCAACAAATCTCTGAAGCTTATCGGAAGTTGCGAAATACATTCCGGTTCTTGTTAGCTAATACAGGTGATTTTAACCCAGAGAAGAATACCGTATCATACGAAAAACTCCAGTCAGTTGACAAATATATGCTGGTTAAGCTCAATCATTTCTTAAAGAGAATGCGAGCAGATTTTGATAATTATGACTTCTTAGATGCATATAAGCTTTTAATCAACTTTGTTAACAATGACCTTTCAGCTTTCTATATGAATATTGCTAAGGATGTTCTCTATATCGAAGCTGAAAATTCTGAAGCTCGGCGTTCAATGCAAACGGTCTTCTATGATATCTTATTGACAATGGTTAAACTTCTTACACCAATTCTCCCCCACACCACAGAAGAAGTGTGGAGTTACATGAATGAACCAGAAGATTTTGTTCAATTAACGGAAATTCCTGATCCACGAACTTTTGATGGAGAAGAAGAATTATTAAGCAAGTGGGAAAACTTTATGGAAGTTCGGTCACACGTACTCAAGAGTCTTGAAGAAGCTCGAAATGCTAAGCTAATTGGTAAATCGCTTGAAGCTCAGGTAGATCTTTACTTAACTAAAGGGCAAAAACAATTGCTTGATAGTCTTGATGAAAATGTTCAATTATTACTTGGTGTTTCAGCTCTCCACGAACATGTTACTGATGAAGCACCAGCTGATGCAGATCAATATAATGATGGAGTTGCAGTTAAGGTTACAACCGCTAAGGGTGAGACTTGTGCTCGTTGTCGAATGGTTAAAGAAGATGTTGGTAGCGATCCAGCCTATCCTGAATTATGTGCTCGTTGTGCCAAAATCGTTCGAGAAAACTTCCCTGAAACTGTTGACGAGGGACTTGAACAATAATAATCTCTAAAATTTATTGGATTTTGTTAGCCGTTCAATGACAATTATTTTTAAGCGGTGTAAAATACCAAGTGACGTTTGTTGCTTGGTATTTTATTTTGGAGTTGGTATAAATGCTCAAAGGAAAAGTAAAGAGTTTTGATGAACAAAAGGGTTGGGGATTCATTACGGTTCCTCATGAAGGAGAAATTTTCGTCCATTATAGTGGCATTGAAGGAACAAAGCGTCGGATTCTTCACCCAGATGAAGAAGTTTCACTTGTAATTGTTCAAGGACAAAAGGGACCACAAGCAGCGCATGTACGTGTATTAAAGTGAAGGATGGAGAGTTAAATGGAATTTGCAGAACGACCAATAAGCAGTAAAACAGTTTTTCATGGTCATCTGATTGATGTTGAAGTACAGCAGGTAATAACTCCTAGTGGCAAAAAAGCACAGCGAGAAATTGTCCACCATGCTCCAGCAATAGCAATTTTAGCGCTTACAGATGATAATAAAATGATTCTTGAAAAACAGTGGCGGGCACCTATTGCAAATACAACCTTGGAAATCCCAGCGGGAAAATTAGACCAGCGTGATGCTGATAATGCAGTTCATGCGGCAAAGCGCGAATTAAATGAAGAAACACGGTATGAAGCAACAAACTTAAAGAAAATTTCTTCATTTTATACCTCAATTGGTTGCATGGATGAATATATGACTATTTACCTGGCTACGGGTTTAAAACGAGTTACCCATGAGTTGCCTCAAGATCAAGATGAAAATTTAGCTTTATATGAGATTACATTACCTAAAGCACTCGAAATGATTGAGCTTGGTAAGATAGAAGATGCCAAAACAATTATGGCAATTTATTATTGGCAAGGAATGAAGATACGTGGATAATAAGCAATCTCAAGCTGAGCAGCAATCGCGAATGTCACGAAGTCAATACCGTCAACAGCAACGTAAAGCTGAGCAGCAACCTGTAGGAGAGCCGCCGCAAGAAACTGAACAAGTCTATAGTCGAAAAGCTGCAATTAGTCAGCAACGTGAAGAAGACGTTACTGAAAAGACGAATCGGTTAAAACGACGATTAAATATTGCAATCGTTGCTTTAATTATTGCTATTATTATTGTCTATTTAATATTATTTTATGTTGGATAAAGGAGAAAAATTATGCGATTTGGAATTATTTGTGCAATGCCTGAAGAAATTAAAGAATTAACTGCTGAATTGGCAGACCAAAAGGAGAAGAAAATTGGTGGTAAGTCTTATCTTTTTGGTAAAATCAACAGTCAAGAAGTGGTCCTTGTTGAATCAGGAATTGGTAAAGTTGAAGCAGGAATTACTACTGAACACTTAATTACGGATTGTAATGCTGATGTAGTGATCAATTCAGGATCAGCTGGTGGAATTGGTGAAGGATTGCATGTGGGTGATATTGTTATTTCTACTGAAACGGCCTACCATGATGTTGATGCAACTGCCTTTAACTATCGTTACGGTCAATTGCCTGGGAAAGAGCCACGTTTTAAGGCTTCTGATCAGTGGGGAAAGGCTCTTGAAAAAGCTGGTGAAAAGACCGGCTTAAGTGTTAAGCGCGGTTTAATTGTTTCAGGTGACCAATTTATTGCTAGTACAGAGGCAATAAAAGAAATTTTAACTCATTTTCCGGATGCACTCTCAAGCGAAATGGAAGGAGCAGCAGTAGGACAGGTTGCTACTGACCACCAAATTCCATACGTTGTGGTACGGGCAATGTCAGATACCGGTGATGAAGATGCTGGAGTAAGCTTCGATGACTTTATTATTGATGCTGGAAAGCGGTCAGCAAATATGCTTTTACAGCTTTTTGCGGATTTAGATAAGTAAATGGAAGGATGAATATTGGTGAGTGAGATTTATCTGGATAATGCGGCAACAACGCCAATGACCCCAGAAGTAATAGCAGAGATGACAAAGCAAATGAAAGAGGCGTGGGGTAACGCCTCAACTGGTTACTCTTATGGTCGTCATGCTAAATTAGTAATGGAAGACAGCCGGCATATAATTGCTCAGAGCATTAATGCTGATGATAATGAAATTATTTTTACTAGTGGCGGAACTGAAAGCGATAATACTGCAATTATTCAAACTGCGCTAACTAGGCAGAATTTGGGAAGACATATTATTACAACGGCGGTCGAACACGAAGCAGTATTAAAGCCACTTCATTTTTTAGAAGAGCAAGGTTTTGAGGTAACTTATCTTCCAGTAGATGCTAACGGGAATATATCACTTGATGATTTTAAAAATGCTCTTAGAGACGATACAATCCTTGTTACTATCATGATGGAAAATAATGAGGTTGGCAGTCAAATGCCAATTCATGAGATCGGTGAAATTTTAAAAGATCATCAAGCATGGTTTCATACCGATGCTGTTCAGGCATATGGGTTAATGCCAATTGATGTTAAAGCGGACCATATTGATATGTTATCAACGTCAGCGCACAAGATTAATGGGCCTAAGATGATCGGCTTTCTCTATCGACGAGACGGTATAAGCTTCCCTAGTTTTATCAAGGGTGGCGATCAAGAAACAAAGCGGCGTGCTGGAACAGAGAATGTCCCGGCAATTGCCGCCTTTGCTAAGGCCGTGGAATTAAATACTCCAGAGGTTAAAGAGGAACGCCGTAATCGTTACTATGAGTTTAAGCAAAAAATTATCCGGGTTCTTAAAGAACATGACATTGATTTTGAAGTGAACGGGACAGTTAATAAGACACATGTGCTTAACTTATGGTTTAAGGGAATTTCAACCTATGTTATGCAAACTGATCTTGATCTTGCCGGAATTGCGGTTTCTGGTGGGTCAGCATGTACAGCGGGAAGCATTGAGCCTTCTCATGTGCTTACGGCAATGTTTGGAGCTAGTAGTCCTCGAATCAGTGAATCAGTTCGGGTTAGTTTTGGAGCGTTAAATACTGAAGATGATATTAACCAGTTAATTGAAACGATTATTAAAACAACGCAAAAGCTAAAACAGATAAGGGAGAAGGATTAAAATGGATTTTACAAGGACAGTGCAAGTTACCGGGGATAAGGATAAATATACACTTAGTCCTGAAATAAAAAAGTATACATTACTTGACCTTGGCTTTGAGCAAACAAAACGTGGGAATTTTGAATATCTTGGTAGCCTCGATACTGATAATCCTTTTAAGCCTGTAGCACGAATTAGAATATTGATTAACAGTAACCTTGATGGATTTAAAATGGAAACTCTTTCTGGAAATGGCTTACGAAAAATCAACATCTTTAATCATCAACGGTCAGCCGAATTTATTCAGCAGTATCACTATATTTTAGATGAAATGATTGAGCGACAGGTTTTTACAAAATAAAAGTTGTGCATAGACACCTATACTCTGGTACAATGGTTAACACTGGATGCATGCGACCTTCAATCGTAGATTATTCCAGAATCTATACGAAATGATGGTGATAAATAATGACTGATAATAGTCATACTCGTGTTGTCGTTGGAATGAGTGGCGGTGTTGATTCTTCAGTGACAGCACTACTACTAAAGCGTCAAGGCTACGACGTTGTCGGTGTCTTTATGAAAAACTGGGATGATACTGATGAAAACGGTGTTTGTACAGCCACAGAGGACTATAAAGATGTAGCCAAGGTTGCTTCTAAGATCGGGATTCCATATTATTCCGTTAACTTTGAAAAAGAATATTGGGACCGGGTTTTCAAATACTTTATTGCGGAATATAAGAAGGGGCGGACGCCTAACCCTGATGTTATTTGTAATAAAGAAATTAAGTTTAAAGCCTTTATTGACTATGCTAATCAGCTAGGAGCGGATTATGTTGCAACAGGCCATTACGCTGACGTTAAGCGGGATGAAAACGGTCGAATGCACTTAATGCGGGCTAAGGATCAGCATAAGGATCAAACATACTTTTTAAGTCAGCTTGACTACAAACAACTTGATAAGGTAATGTTCCCGCTTGCTGGTTATACTAAGCCTGAAATTCGTCAAATTGCTGAAGAAGCAGGTTTAGCAACTGCTAATAAGAAGGATTCAGTAGGAATTTGTTTCATTGGTGAAGATGGTCATTTCCGTGAGTTCCTTAGTCAATATATTCCCGCCCAGCCAGGAAATATGGAGACGCTTGACGGTAAGGTTGTTGGCCAACACATGGGCTTAATGTACTATACAATTGGTCAGCGTCGTGGCCTTGGCCTTGGAGGAAATAAAGAGAGTAATGAACCGTGGTTTGTAATTGGAAAAGACATGAGTAAAAATGTTCTATATGTTGGCCAGGGTTACCATAATGATCACTTATACGCTACTCACCTTGAAGCTAGTGATATTCATTGGGTTGATGATGTAATTAGTCGTTATGGCCGTGACTTTCACTGCACTGCTAAGTTCCGCTATCGGCAGACTGATGTTGGTGTAACGGTTCATTTAACAGACGATGATACTAAAGTAGTAGTAGAATTTGACGATCCTGCACGAGCAATCACTCCTGGTCAGGCGGTAGTGTTCTATGATGGCGAAGAGTGTCTTGGTAGTGCAATTATTGACCGTGCTTATAGTCACGATCATCAACTTCAATACGTTTAATTCATATTTTGATATTAAGAGGGCAAGAGTATCTTATGGCTTTTGCCTTCTTAAATATACATAATTAATAACTCTGTGATAAACAATTGCTGTAAACTCTGGTAAGATAGTAATAAAAGGAGCAACAACAGAGATGACAAAAGTTTACTTAATTCGGCACGGAAAAACACAATGGAATTTAGAGTCTCGCTATCAGGGTGCCAATGGGGACTCACCACTACTAAAAAACAGTTATCGTGAGATTGAGCTATTGGCAGATTCATTGCAAAGTATACCTTTTGCTCATGCATATACAAGTCCATTAAAGCGTGCTCAGGTAACTGCTCAAACTTTGTTACAGCATTTAAATCAAGAAATCCCGTTAACGATTGATAGCCGGCTAAAGGAATTTAACCTCGGAAAGATGGAAGGTATGCACTTTGAAGACGTTGCAGCAAAGTGGCCAGAGGTTCTAAGAAATTTTCGTCATCATCCAGATAAATATGATGAATCACTTGTTGAAGGAGAAAGTTTTGCAGCTGTAATTGCTCGTTTTCGTGCTGCTATTGAAGAATTTTGTCGGCAATATCCAACAAGTAATATTTTGATAATATCCCATGGAGCCGCCTTAAATGCAGCAATTAATGCGTTAATTGGAACCCCGCTTGCCCACTTAAAAGATCGTGGTGGATTGAGCAATACTTCAACGACGATTTTAAATACAACTGATGCTAAACATTTTAACCTTGAAAAATGGAATGATACATCATACCTTCATAAAAACAAGGTTGATCCAACCGATACGATTTAAGAGGTGATATTAATGACAAAAAAGAATGATTTTCGTGATCCAAAGAAAAAAGAAACTGAAAAGTTAGTCCACAAGTTGGTGGAAGCAATTGATGAACATCCGGATAAGGTAAACAATTATTATGACCTTGGTTCCTTGTTAACACGATTAAATGACTACCAACAAGCAGAAGAATTATTTATGAAGGCCCTTGGAATTTTTGAAGCTAAGAATGATCAGGGGGCAATGAATCTCTTAAATTATGGCCTTGGTAACCTTTATTATGAAGTCGGTAAAGTAAATGAAGCAATTAAACTTTACAATAAGATTGATGATCCTAAGCTAAAAGCTGACTCTTACTTGATGTTGGCGCAGAGTTATATGAAAAAGGGACAACATAAGCAAGCCGTTGCATATGGGTTAACAGCGCATGAATTACGGGAAGATGACCCAGAAATTAATCAGGTTATTGGTGATTCTTTATTGGCTCTTGGTGAATTTAAAAAAGCGCGAGAGTATTATGATGCAATCTTAAAGCACCATCCGGGAAGGGCTGATACTCAGTTTAATCGCGGAATTGTGGCGATGGTTCTTGGAGAGCCATATAAAGATTATCTGGCTCAAGCAAAGCAGCTAGACCTCAATTATTATCATAAGAGTGAGGAACGGTTAAATGATATCGAAAAAACACTTCAAGCAGCCCAAAGTAAAGACTAGGGGCATGAAAGGATGACTTCTATGGCTGAAGAAATCGACCTATTTAAGACGCCAACGGAGCCGTCTTTTTTTGTTGGTCAGGTTCAATCAGAAATCTTTAATAGTCCAGATTCGTTTTTTAAGGTTTTGATTGTTTCGGTTGAGGAATCAAATTTTGATTGGCATGAGCCTGAAATTACGGTAACCGGGAGCTTAGGTGATCTTAGTGATGATCGAACATATCGCTTTGAGGGAAAAATAGTGGAACATCCACGGTATGGGCAACAATTTCAGGTAACTTCATATCATGTTAACCAGCCAACAAGTAAAGAGGGATTAATAGAATTTTTATCTGGTAAACAATTTGAGGGTATCGGTAAGAAAACCGCTGAAAAAATTGTTACTGAATTAGGAACGGATGCTATTGATAAAATTGTTGCCGATCCACATGTACTGGATAAACTGAAGCTCCGAAAAGTAGTTAAAACCGCTCTTATCGACAATCTTCGCGCAAATCAAGGGATGGATCAGATAATTATTGGTTTAAATAATTTAGGCTTTGGTGCTAACCTCAGTAGTGCAATCTTTGATAAGTATGGGGATGAAACGCTCCATATTATTAATGAAAATCCATACAAACTTGCGGTGGAAATTGATGGAATTAGTTTTAAACGGGCTGATCAGGTTGCACAACGACTTGCAATCCCTGCTGATGATCCTCGACGAATTGATGCAGCAATCGTTCAAACTCTTGATGATTTAACTATGGAGACAGGGGATACTTACACAACAACGCGACCATTATTGCAACAGACAATTCAATTATTGGCTGAGGGAAGCGGCGGTCATGTATCCACAGATGTCGTTACGACGCGAATTGTTGAATTAGAAAAGAACCAGGGAATTTGTTATGCGGATAAGAAAGTTTATCCGACGGCTCTTTATAATGCAGAGTGGCAAATTGCCGACCATTTGCATCGGTTATTGACAGTCGAACCCGATACTTTGTCTGAAAAGACAGTTGAAAAGGCGGTTGAAAAGATTGCAGATCGGTCAGGAATTACTTATGATGAAATCCAAAAAGAAGCAATCAAAACGGCTTTAAATAGCAAGGTTATGTTATTAACAGGTGGACCTGGGACAGGAAAAACAACGATTATTAATGGAATTGTAGCAAGTTATGCTGAAGTTCATGATATTTCTCTTGAAGTTGATGAGTATAAAGAAAAAGCTTTCCCAGTTTTATTAGCAGCTCCTACGGGTCGTGCTGCGAAAAGAATGAGTGAAGCAACAGATTTGCCAGCTAGTACAATCCACCGCCTTCTTGGACTTAATGGCCGGGAAATGCCAACTGACCTTAATGAACGCGACCTGCAAGGCTCGCTATTAATTATTGACGAGATGTCGATGGTTGATACGCTTTTATTTAAAACATTAATTCAAGCTGTTCCAACATCAATGCATGTTGTTCTTGTTGGCGATAAGGACCAGTTACCTTCAGTTGGTCCGGGGCAAGTCTTTCATGACTTATTGGAATTTGCTGAGTTGCCCAAGGTGGAATTAACTAATATTCACCGGCAGTCAGCTGATTCGACAATAATTCCGTTGGCCCATGCAATAAAAAAGGGAGAATTACCAGCGGATTTAACGAATAAATTGCCGGATAGATCATTTATTTCTTGTCATGCTAATCAGGTGCCCAACGTTATCCAGCAGATTATTGATTTATCGAAAAAGCGAGATTACTCCGCAGATGATATTCAAATTCTGGCGCCGATGTACCGTGGGCAGGCAGGGATAGATCGGCTGAATGAGCTTGCCCAACAGGCTTATAATCCGCCAACTTCTGATAAACAAGAGGTTGAATTTCGTGGACAAATTTATCGTGTTGGTGATAAGGTTTTACAATTGGTAAATGTTCCTGAAAAGAATATCTTTAACGGGGATATTGGGCGAATCACGGCAATTGAGAGTAGTAAAACGGCAGGAAAACGTAATGAAACGATTACGGTTGATTATGATGATAACGAGGTTTCGTATAGTCGGATGGAGTGGAATCAACTGCGGTTAGCATATTGTATTTCAATACATAAGGCACAAGGGAGCCAGTTTAAGATGGTTCTCTTACCAGTCGTTCAGCAGTTTAGTCGGATGCTACAGCGGAATCTTTTGTACACTGCAATTACTCGGGCTGCTGAAAAGTTAGTATTAGTTGGTGAGCCATACGCAGTCGCAATGAGTATAAAAAATAAAGGTACTAATCGAAACACCTCTTTAATAGATCGACTTACTAAGGTCTGGGCGCGTCATAGTGACCTAACAATCTCTCTTGAGCAGACAACGGAATCATTGTCAACCAAAGATAATAAGAGTTCTACAGCAGCACTGAGCTCAGCAGAAAACGTAACCTCTCAACCTGAGTTGCTAAGTCCTGAGAATCATCAGTATATTTTAACTGCGGACCTTATTAACGCAAATACTATTGATCCGTTAATTGGGATGGAAAATATTAGTCTGCAAAGTTTTCATCAAACTAAATAATACTTGATTGAATAAGCATTTGTTGTCATAATAGTTATGATTATTGTCGAACTTTAAAGGAGTACAAAAATGACCCAGATTAAAAATGCCGATAATGTACGTCTCTTTTCATTAAATTCAAATCCGCAATTAGCTAATCAAATTGCCAAACGAGTGGGAATTCCATTGAGTCAGGCGTCGATTAGTCATTTTGCTGATGGTGAAATTAAAATCACTATTGATGAGAGTGTTCGTGGCTGTGAAGTATATGTGATTCAGTCTGTTTCAGATCCGGTTAATACTAACTTAATGGAATTACTAATTATGGTTGATGCACTACGACGGGCAAGTGCTGCTAAGATTAACGTGGTAATGCCATACTATGGTTATGCTCGTCAGGATCGTAAAGCTCGTAGTCGGGAACCAATTACTGCCAAGTTAATTGCTAATCTCCTTGAAATGGACCAGATTAATCGGCTAATCACGATTGATTTGCATGCTCCTCAGGTTCAAGGTTTCTTTGATATTCCAGTTGATCACTTACAAGCAACTAGTTTGTTTACTAAGTATATTGAAGAGCAAGACTTAGGAGACGATATTGTTGTCGTAGCCCCTGACCATGCAGGCGTAAATTTAGCTCGTAAATTTGCCGAACGAATTAAAGCATCTATTGCCATTATTGATAATCGGAATGATGAAGTTCGTGAACGGATAGATCAAGAAGTGCCAGAATATGTGATTGGGGATGTAAAAGGTAAGACTGCAATTATTGTAGATGATATTGTGGATACTGGCATTCGCATGAAGCTTTCTGCGGAGACATTAAAGAAGTTTGGCGCTGACAAGATTTATGGAATTGCTACTCATCCGGTATTGTCAGCGGACGCAGTTAATACCCTAGAAAATTCTGCACTAGAAAAAATGATTGTAACTGATACGATTCATTTACCAGAAGAAAAGAAGTTTTCAAAATTAGTTCAGCTTTCAGTTGATGACCTACTTGGAGAAGCTATTGTTAGAGTTCATAACAATCAATCAATTGATACGCTTTTTAATCGAAAATAAATATAAAAGGGACATAGCAATGAAGCCTTTTCACTGCTATGTCCCTTTTCCTATAGATTTAGGGTAGGTAAGTTATTAATAAAGTTTTCATATGCTTGTTGTTCATTTGTCTCTTTTACGTCTGCTATGTCGAGTTGAGCTTGATGTAAAGCTGACTCACTGATTTCGAGTTTGTGAGTAAAGGTAGCATTACCAATTAGTTCAATCCAATACGTTCCAGCATCATGATGGAGAACTGTTTTGACCATTCCACCAGGGTTATAGACACTAATTGGTTCATTGAAAGTGACTTGACTAGGGTTAACAAGGGCAAAGGCTAGGCTCGTAGCAGACATTCCGGTTCCACAGGCATTAGTAAAGCCGACCCCTCGTTCAAATGTTTTTACAAAGAGGGTATTATGGCCAAGAATGTGACCAAAATTAACGTTAACGCCATCGCTAAAATAAGGATTATTACTATTTAAACGGGTACCAAGTTCGCCAAGATCCGGCCCAGCCAATTCTTCTTTACTAACAAAACTAATTAAATGCGGGTTAGGAACAGCGAGAGCGGAGAATCGCAAACCAGGTAAGAGTTCCGGTACAGGCGTATCTAGTAGTCGATCGTGTCCTAAATTATTAAACGGAAGTGCGG
This sequence comes from Limosilactobacillus rudii, assembly GCF_014145455.1. Lineage (GTDB taxonomy): Bacteria > Bacillota > Bacilli > Lactobacillales > Lactobacillaceae > Limosilactobacillus > Limosilactobacillus rudii. The sequence continues at coordinate 33,528 of NZ_JACIVB010000029.1, forward strand.
TATGATCAAAGCGCACCGGTGAGATTTCAACAGCGAAGGCAGGAACATTAAGAGCCAAATCTTCGTGTTTCCGAACACGAAGACTTGTATTCATCGTATCAACCTTAAAATCAGTTAAGTTATCACGTTCGGCAATATAACGAGCAACTGTTCGTAAACCATTACCACACATTGAGGCTTCGCTACCATCAGCGTTGATTACTCGCATTTGGGCAACAGCACCAGTGCGGACCGGTTTGTTGACAACTAATACACCATCAGCACCGTTTAAAACATTATTTTGCGGATTAGTAATTTTTTGGGTAAAAGTGACAAGCTCTTTGTCAGATAATGGAGTTTGAAGTTGTGTCTGGTCTAAAATAAAAAATGAATTTTGTGATCCATGTACTTTTAATAAATGTGCCATTATTTTCCTCCTAGTTTACAAAGAAGCGGTGATAAATTGCTCGCACTGCTTCATCAGCGTCTTTATCATATGTTCCAATCATAATAGCGATTCGGGATGCACCTTGATTAATCATTGGAACTGCAATATTTTTTTGAGCTAGTGGCATTAAAATATCATCGATTACACCAGTTCGATCGCGCATTCCTTCACCGACAACCATCGTGATGGCATAATTATCAATCCATTCTAGTCGGTCAGGGTTAATTTCTTCTTGGATTTCATTACAAATCACGTCAACTAGTTGATCATCAATTGAGTTACGATCAAGGATAATTGTAATATCATCAATCCCCGATGGCATATGTTCGTATGATATATCATGTTTAGCTAAAATTTCTAGAATTCGCAGGGTAAAACCGGCCTGCTTGTTAAGAAGATATTTATGAAGGTAAAGGGCGGCAAAGTGTTTACCACTTACAACACCCGTAACAATATCACTTGCTTGGAAGTCTTTATCAGGAACGATCAGAGTACCCGGCTTTTCGGGGTCATTAGTGTTACGAACGTTAATTGGAATATTACCTTGAATCGCTGGAATAAGTGCTTCGTCATGAAAAACAGAAAATCCAGCGTATGATAATTCTCTCATTTCGCGATAAGTCATTTTTGCAATTGGTTGGGGATGATCGACAACGTTCGGATTGGCGGAGTAAATTGCATCGACATCGGTAAAGTTTTCATAAACTGATGCATTAAAACCGCGGGCTAAAATTGCACCAGTGATATCAGAACCACCACGAGAGAAAGTAGCAATGTGACCAGCAAGCGTAATGCCATAAAAGCCAGGAAAAATTAATAGCTCGGTATCGTTAAAGGAAAAGTGACTTAGTGCTGCATAAGTTTCAGGAATTACACTGGCGTTATTAGGAGTTCCTGTCACGGTAATTCCGGCTTCACGTGGTGTAACAAAGCGGGCTTCATAACCAAGATGGCGTAAAATAATTGCCATTAACTGGGCGTTTAGCCGTTCTCCATGGGCTTTAAAGGCAGCCATTAGGTAATTGTTATTCGGATAAGGATGATCTGGAAGTGACTGAAGTCGTTCTACTAGTGGAGCTAACTTTTCGGCTGGTAGAGCAAAATAGTCTGCAATCTCCTGGTAGCGACTGATAATTTGCTCAATAATTGCATGGGGATCTTTATCATTTATCACTGTATTAGCATATGTAATTAGAAGATCAGTAACCTTGATATCATCTGCAAATCGTTTTCCAGGGGCGGATGTCACGATAACTCGTCGATCAGAATCCGCAGTAATGATATTAATGGCATTTTGAAAAGCTTCCCCGTTTGCAAGGGAGCTGCCACCAAATTTTACAACTTTCATATTTGAGACTCCTTTAAGATAATTAGACCTGCTAATATATCTCTTGAATAATTTAATCGAATTCTAACATATTACCGAAGACTTGCAAGTGTTTTTAGTTAACAGGTAAAGTAACTGGGTAGTTCTTACATCTAATGAATTAAAAAAACTTTTTTGAATTTAATAAATTCTATTGACATTCTCATAAAAGACTTATAAGCTATGTATAAATCGAAGAGGCGCAACCGACACTAGTAAACTAATTTAGTTTGCCACACGATAAGGTTAGTTGAACAGGGAGGTTGCCGAAGCACTTAATATTGGCATGATTAAGTAGCTGGGGCGTAGTTGAATAAGCTACGGACTGTCGCAGGACAATAAGAGCCTGCGTTGCGCTATCGACAAATCAGAATGGATAAGTGAATTCCACTGTTTGTTTGCGCAGACAGTGGATTTTTTTGTACGACCTCTTTGCAGTAAATTTCTTGGAGGAAATGAAAATGGATGAACAGATAACCGAACAACAGTTAAACGCAGCAGGGCACTTAACAATTGGTGGGTGTGATGCATTGGATCTTGCTCAAGAATATGGTACTCCACTTGTTGTATATGACGTGCAGCAAATTCGTCAACAGATTCGCGCATTTAAACGCGTATTTGAGGAAAACAATGTTGACTATGCGGTTAGTTATGCCAGTAAGGCTTTTGCCGCAGTTGCAATGTATCAAGTTGTAGCTGCAGAAGGTGGTCATACTGATGTTGTTTCTGGTGGAGAATTATATACAGCAATTAAAGCAGGCTTTCCAATGGCTAATGTTAGTTTTCACGGAAATAATAAATCACGTGCAGAATTGGAAATGGCAGTTGAACATCATGTAGGGACAATCATGATTGATAATTTTCATGAGATTGACCTATTAGCAGCAGTACTAGAGGAACAAAATGCGACTACTGATGTAATGTTACGTATTACTCCAGGAATTTCCGCTCATACTAATAAATATATTCAAACCGGCCAAGTAGATAGTAAGTTTGGCTTTGACCTACAATCTGGTCAGGCGGATGAAGCATTAGCAAAAGTTCTTGCTAATTCGCGGATGAAGATGAAAGGACTTCACGCCCACATTGGTTCACAAATTTTTGAGTTAGCTGGGTTTGAAGGCGTAGCAAAAAAGCTAGTAGAGGTGGCTGCTCACTGGCAAGAAAAATTTGGTTATCAGGCACAAGTTATTAATGTCGGTGGCGGATTTGGAATTCGTTACGTTAAAGATGACCATCCACTTGCTCCAGAAGAATTTGTTGATGCGATTATAAAAGCAATAAAAAAACAAGTTGCTCAAACTGGTCTTGCAATGCCGGCCATTTGGATTGAGCCAGGAAGATCAATTGCCGGGCCTGCAGGATATAATCTGTACACAGTTGGTTCACGTAAAGATGTTCCTGGTTTAAAACCATATGTTACGGTTGATGGAGGAATGGGCGATAATATCCGTCCTGCCTTATACGAAGCACAATACGAAACGGTTTTGGCTCGTAATCCACGGACGAAAACAGTTGAGCATGTTCGGTTAGCAGGAAAATATTGTGAATCTGGTGATATTTTAAGCCAAGATCAAGCTCTTCCGGCAACTAAACCTGGTGACGTACTTGCGATGCTTGATACCGGAGCTTATGGATATTCAATGGCCTCAAATTATAACCGCAATCCACGTCCAGCAGTAGTTTTTGCAGAAAATGGCAAAGCACAAGTGGTAATTAAGCGGGAAACGTTTGAAGATTTAATCCACTTAGATGAACCTTACCAACAATAAAATGACATATATAAAGGAAGAAAGAGGTAAATAATATGGCTGAATTAGACGCACAAGCAATTATTAATTACATTAGTAACGCTCCTAAGAAAACTCCGGTAAAGGTATACATAAAGGGGAATCTAACGGGTTTGAAATTTCCTAAAGAGGTAGAAGCATTTGTCGAACAACATACTGGAGTTATTTTCGGCGATTGGACGATTGTTGAGCCATTTTTAAAGAAACATGCTACAGCAATTGAATCTTACCACGTTGAGAATGATGCACGGAATTCGGCTGTCCCGTTACTTGACCTTAAAAATATTAATGCCCGTATTGAACCAGGAGCAATTATTCGGGATAAGGTTTTAATTGGAGATAATGCGGTTATTATGATGGGGGCTACGATCAATATTGGTGCAGAAATTGGTGCTGACTCGATGATTGATATGGGAGCAGTTCTCGGTGGTCGAGCAATTGTTGGTCAGCATTGTCATATTGGTGCTGGAACGGTCTTGGCGGGGGTTGTTGAACCAGCCTCAGCGGAGCCAGTTCGGATTGATGATAATGTCATGATTGGTGCAAATGCTGTTGTAATTGAGGGAGTACATGTTGGTGAAGGAGCAGTTATTGCTGCCGGGGCGATTGTTACTCATGATGTGGCTCCGCATACAATGGTTGCCGGTGTTCCTGCTAAATTTATTAAGAATGTTGATGATCAGACAGCTGGTAAAACTGAATTAGAAGATGACTTACGAAAGCTATAGGAGTGAAGAAAATGCTTACAGAGGAAGAATTAATTAGTATTCGCCGCCATCTTCACCAAATTCCGGAACTAGCCCTTCATGAATTTGAAACCCATAAATATTTAGTAGCGACAATTGCTAAATTTAACCAAAAATTTCTAACAATGCGGACACCGAAAGAATTGCCAACAGCTTTAATGGTCTTAGTGCATGGTCAGCATCCTCAGCGAACAATTGGTTACCGGACAGATATTGATGCGTTACCGGTAGAAGAACAAACCGGACTTTCCTATGCGTCAACTCATCCAGGGGTGATGCATGCTTGCGGACATGATATTCATATGACAGTGGCGCTTGGTGTGTTAAATTATTTTAGTGAACATCAGCCGCAAGATAACCTCTTATTTTTCTTTCAACCAGCTGAAGAAAGTGAAAATGGGGGGAAACGCGCATATGAATTAGGATTATTTAGTGGAGAATGGTGCCCTGATGAATTTTACGGCCTACACGATAATCCTGATTTGCCAGCAGGTGCAATTGGTTGTCGGATGGGGACCCTTTTTGCAGGTACGACAGAGGTTAATATTGATTTTAACGGAAAAGGCGGTCATGCTGCTTATCCCCAAGATGCTAATGATACTGTAGTAGCTGCGGCTTCCTTAATCCTACAAGTTCAAACAGTTATTTCGCGAAGTATTGACCCAATTCAGAGTGGCGTAATTACGTTAGGAAAAATTGATGGTGGAACGATTCGGAATGTTATTGCAGGACATACGCGAATTGAAGGAACAATCCGCGGACTGACACAGACGATGATTGAAACAATTGATCAGCGTTTAAAGGATATTTGTGCTGGAATTAGTCGTAGTTTTAATATGGATGTCAACTTAGAGCTTAATCAGGGTGGCTATTGGCCGGTAGAAAATAATCCAGAGCTAACAAAACGTTTTATTCAATACATGAAAAAAGCACCGAAAGTTAACTTTATTGAGACTAAACCAGCGATGACCGGCGAAGATTTTGGCTACTTATTAGCTAAGTTTCCTGGAACAATGTTTTGGCTAGGTGTTGATGACAATTCTCAATTACATTCAGCAACTCTTACTCCTAATGAAGCAGCTATAAAACAGGGTGTGGATGCAATAACCGGCTTTTTAGAATATCGGATGCAATGATTGGCAATAGTGGAGGAGATAACATGACAACATTAGAAAGTGCAGATTTGATGACTGCAATCGTAACCCCCTTTGATGATGAGGGAAATATTGATTTTACAAGTCTTGAACGTTTGGCCAACTATTTGATTGAACATGGCAGTAATGGTTTTGTCATTGGTGGAACAACTGGCGAAACACCTGAGTTAACCCATGATGAAAAAATTGAACTTTACCAACGTTTTGGTGAAATTATCAATGGTCGTGTTCCTGTAATTGCTGGAACAGGAAGTAATAATACTAGTGAGACAATTGCGTTTACCAATGAGGTAGCTCAAATTAACGGAATTGATTATGCATTAGTAGTGGTACCGCCATATAATAAGCCTAATCAGCGCGGGATGATTGCTCACTTTACAACGATTGCTGATAATGTAAATATTCCGGTGATTATGTATAATATTCCAGGTCGAACCGGCGTTAAGATGGCTCAAGAAACAGTAGTTAAGCTATCTCACCATCCAAATATTGTTGCTGTAAAACAATGTGCTTCTCTTGAAGAATTAGAATATATTGTTGAACATGGTGATCAAAACTTTGCTATCTTTACTGGTGAAGATGCTCAGGCGTTGACGGCACGGGTGCTTGGCGCTAATGGGGTAATTTCTGTTGCTTCTCATAACTATGTTGTTCAGATGCGTCAAATGTATGATGCTTTATATCGTGGTGATTACCAAACTGCTGGTAAATTGCAGCGGTGGCTAACACCCCGAATGGCGGCTCTCTTTATGTTCCCATCGCCGTCGCCGGTTAAGGCAGTCTTAAATGCACAAGGTTTTCAAGTAGGAAGTTGCCGGTTACCAATTTTACCGTTAAATGAAGATGAGAAGCGGGAGTTAGAAATAGCTCTATCACTGCCAACTCATTCATTAACGACGAAAAATTTACCACTGAACTTGGGGGAATAAAATAATGAAAAAAGTATTAATTGCTGGAGTAACCGGTGCGATGGGCCAGAAAGCAGTTAGCCTTGTTAACTCAATGGATAACTTTGAAGTGAGTGCGGGATTAGCACCACATTTAACTGCCGAAAACAAGATGGACTATCAGTTAGGCCCAGCCGTGAAGACTTATCAGCACCTTGATGAAATTGAAAATGGTATTGCTGATATTTGGATTGATTTTACGCTCCCTAATGCAGTATATAGTGACGTGAAGTTTGCCATTGACCATGGGATGAAGCCGATTGTTGGGACTACCGGATTAACAGATGACCAGCAAGCAGAATTAGTTCAGCTAAGCCGTGAAAAGCATGTCGGTGGTCTAATAGCACCTAATTTTGGAATGTCAGCGGTACTTTTGATGAAATTTGCGCAAGAAGCTGCTAAGTATTTCCCCGATGTAGAAATTATTGAAATGCACCATGGTGATAAAAAGGATGCACCGTCTGGAACCGCATTGAGTACGGCTAAAATGATTGACCAAGTCCGAAAACCACACGAAACTAATCCAGAAGAGACGGAAAGTTTAGCAGGTGCACGGGGTGGGGACTACCACGGAATCAAAATCCATGCCGTTCGTTTGCCAGGCTACATTGCTCATGAACAGGTTCTTTTTGGTGGCGATGGTGAAGCATTAACGATTCGTCAGGATTCGTTTGATCGTCAATCGTTCATGAATGGTGTTAAAGTGGCTCTTAAAAAAGTAGACCAGTTATCAGAATTAGTGATTGGTTTAGAAAATATCTTATAAGGAGTAGTAAAATGCCAAAGTTACAAGCAGAATTAAAACAGGTTGTAAATAACCGACTGGCAGCAGTTCCGCCAGCACAGATACGGGCATTTGATGAAGAAATTTCAGCAATTCCAGGACTAGTTAAATTAACACTCGGCGAACCTGACTTTGCGGTGCCAGATCATGTAAAAAAAGCAGCAATTCAAAGTATTGAAAATAATGATTCACACTATTCCGCAAGCAAAGGGAAAATTGAGTTACGACAGGCGATCAGCAATTATCTTAAGCAAACACGTCACGTTGATTATGACCCAGAAACCGAAATTGTAGTAACAGTAGGGGCTACAGAAGCCGTTACTGCGACAACTTTTGCGATGTTAAATCCTGGTGATAAGGTGATTATTCCAACTCCCGCTTTTTCCTTATACTTCCCAAGCGTATCGCTGACGGGAGCAGAACCAATTAAGGTCGATACGTCAGCGGATGGCTTTTTGTTATCAGCTAAACGGTTAAAAGAAGTTCTTGACCAAGAGGGACCTGCAGTTAAGGCGGTATTATTAAATTACCCGAATAACCCAACTGGGCGTTCTTATTCTGAATCTGAGTTGCAAGAGCTAGCAAAGGTAATCCAGGAACATCACATATATGCAATTGTTGATGAAATTTATAGTTCATTAATGTATGACCAGCCATTTCACTCATTAGCAACAATCCTGCCAGAACAAACGGTTTTAATTAGTGGACTTTCTAAATCGCACGCGATGACCGGCTATCGGCTAGGCTATGTTGCAGGACCAGCTGATTTCATTTCTACAATGTCAAAAATGCATTCATTTATGGTAACTGCACCTAATGATACTGCACAGGTGGCAGCGATAGAGGCCTTAACAAATGGGGATAATGATCCGCAAACATTTAAACAAATCTATCGTAAGCGTCGTGATCGATTAGCAACTGCAATGCAAAAGATGGGCTTTGAAATTGCACTGCCGGATGGAGCGTTTTATATTTTCGCTAAAATTCCAGCCCAATTTGGGAATGATGATTTGACGTTTGCTCGCAAGGTGGCTCATGAAGCTCGTGTCGGTGTCATTCCTGGTAATGCATTTGGCCCTGGCGGTGAAGGATATATTCGCTTATCATACGCTGCTGCTGATTCGGTTATTGATACAGCAATTGAACGATTACAAACTTTTATGAATGATTTAACGCAGGTTGAAAGAAGGAACTAAAGATGAGTAAAGAATATAATGTCGCGATTTTAGGAGCTACTGGAGCAGTTGGAACACGGATGATTCAACAATTAGAGCAGTCAACAATTCCGGTAAAAAGTGTGAAACTATTGGCATCTGCTAAGTCGGCAGGAAAGACTCTCTCATTTAAAGGAGAACCTGTAACGGTTGAAGAAACAACTCCAGAATCGTTTGAAGGTGTTGACATTGTCCTTTCTTCGGCTGGTGGATCAGTATCGAAAAAGTTTTTGCCAGAAGCTGTCAAGCGTGGGGCGGTTTGTGTTGATAATACAAGTGCTTTTCGAATGGAGCCAGATGTGCCATTAGTTGTTCCAGAGGTAAACGAAGAAGCGCTCAAAAACCATCATGGGATTATTGCTAACCCTAATTGTTCGACAATTCAAATGGTTGTTGCCTTGGAACCAATTCGTCAAGCATTTGGGTTAAACCAGATAATTGTATCAACTTATCAAGCCGCCTCCGGAGCAGGTCAGTCGGCCTTAAATGAACTAAAGAAGGAAGCCCAGGATTACTTAGATGGTAAAGATATGCAAAACGATGCCCAAATTTTGCCAACTAAAGGTGATAAAAAGCATTATCCATTAGCGTTTAATTTATTGCCGCAAATTGATGTCTTTGAGGATGATGGGTACTCTCATGAAGAATGGAAAATGATTCATGAAACTAAAAAGATTATGCTTAATGATATGAATGCTAAGGATATTAAAGTTACAGCAACCTGTGTTCGAGTGCCGGTACCAATTGCGCATGGGGAATCAATTTACTTTACTGTTGACGATCCAACAGTTACTGTTGATCAGCTTCGAGAAGTATTGAAGGGTGCACCAGGAGTGGTTCTTCAAGATGACCCGTCACAGCAAATCTATCCTCAGCCAATTAATGCGGTTGGTAAACGTGATACTTTTGTTGGCCGTTTGCGTGCTGATAAAGAAAATCCTGGTTCCTTTAATATGTGGGTTGTTGCTGATAACTTACTCAAAGGTGCAGCTTGGAATACAGTTGAAAATGCAGAACGGTTAGTAGCTAATAACTTGATTTAAAAATAGGGAAAGAGACTATGGTAGCCTGAGGGCGATAATAGTCTTTTTTCTTATTAAAGGAGGGGCAACATAAGATGAAAATTGAACATGTTGTGATGGCTGATTTACCTGCAATTTTAGATATTGAACGGGCAGGCTTTAGTCCAGCTGAAGCAGGAAGTAAAGCGGCCTTTGTTAATCGTATTGAAAATATTCCTGATACTTTTTTGGTCGCGAAAGAAGAGGAACAAGTTGTTGGCTTTATTGTTGGGCCGGTGACATCTATCCCAGCGATTGATGATAAATATTATGAACATGTTGCACCTAATTTACCAGTTGGTGATTACTTGTGTGTGTTGTCGCTTGCGGTAGCACCAGAGTTTCAAAGGAAAGGCATTGGTAGTCAATTACTAAGCGCATTTGTAAATGTTGCTCGTAATTATCATTGTCAGCAAATCATCCTAGATTCATTAGCTAAAAATATTCCTTTTTATGAAGCCAATGGTTTTAACAAAGCAGGAATTTCATTATCTAATCATGCGGATGAGACTTGGTTTAATATGGTGAAGAACGTATAATCTAATGAGAAATAATGAATGAGTAGAGGAGTTAGCCTGATGACAGAAGATAAATACCAATACGATGAAAATGGGTTTCGTGAAGACTTAAAGGATGATCCAGATGTTCTTCATCAACCAGATGCGGATCGGACGCAACGTGATTTAATTACGCTTGACTACGATGAGACGATGGCTTTTCTTAATGGTGAAAAAGAAGTAAAAACAGTTTATGATTTTTCAGACGAGGTTTTAGAAAAGATTAAAGAAAAGTATCCGACCCTTAATGATACGCCAATTGATAAGGTAATTATGGAAAAATATCAGCAGATTTTATCAGCACGATACAATGAATCACAAGCGAATAATAGGACAATTCACGTCAATGATAGTGAGGGCAGTGATGAATAGTTTGATAACGTTTATTATTTCAATTGTTTTTTTAGGATTAGTAATTTGGGAAAATCGATTACATAGTCAATTAGGATTTTTAGCTAGTCAATTTCCAGAAAAGGTTACTAAAGATTTTATAAAAGTAGTTCGCCAAGAACGGTGGCTAAATTGGGTATTATGTATTTTAGCAATTATTGTCTTTTTAACTACTAGTCGATACTCCATCTTAATAATCAGTATCATTACAATTATTGAGTTACTGTTGGTGATGAGAATGGATCGCATTAAAAATGAAATGATAGAGTAAAAGTGATCATAGCGGCTTTTTATGCTTATTTATCTTAAGAAATAGTAACGATTATTAAGAACGTTCTAATTATTGCTATACTCATTGAAAAAATAATGGTAAAGTTAGAACTGTGTATTTCATTATTTATTTTGAGGAATTATTTTGGGAGGGTGTTTTATTTATATGGTAAAAAAAGCACATCATTCAACTAATCATCGATCTCGTGGGGTCGTTACGGGTGCAATTAGCGCTCTTAGTTTATTAGCAGTATCGACGCAGGCAGTTAACGCTGAACAGTTAACTGTTAAAGCAGGTGATACAATTTGGGGAATTGCTAAACAGCACGGCCTTTCAGTAAGTGCGTTAGAGCAAGCAAATCCATCTGTAAAAAAGCTAAGTGATAGTATCGATTTAATTACTGTTGGTCAACAATTAACATTGCCATCATCACAGCAAAATGTTAATACTGCTTTAAATGCTGATGGTAGTTATACGGTTCAACCGGGAGATACACTAAGTTCAATTGCTGGTCGGTATAATATTTCTGTTAGTCAATTAATGTCTTGGAACAGTTTGACTTCATCAGATTCGCTGTACATTGGTCAGCATCTTAGCGTAACGGGTCCGGTTGCTAATACGGCACCAACAGTTATGCAGCCAGCGGCTTCACAGTCAACTACCGTGAATGCTAATGCTGCACAACCTATTACTAGTGTCGCTCCACAATCAACCGTTCCAGCGCAATCGACATCTCAAGTGGCATCAGCTACAGCGCAAGTTCCAGGGGCTTTTACAGCTAATTCTGCTAGTCAAGCTGATCCAGTAAGTGCAGTTAATTCAACAACACCAGTGTCAGCATCAACTGGAATGCAAAATACAACAGCTGCTTCAAGTGCTGAGACGGCATCAGCAACAGTTGCTTCAGTAACACCAGCTGTTGTGTCAACGTCTAGTAGCGCTGCTTTACAAACAACCGTAGCAACGACCTCACAGTTTAGTGCTCAGCCTACTAGTAGTGCTGCTGCATCGGTAAATACTGCAAGCCAAACCAGTGAAGGCAACAATACTGCTGCACTATACACTCAATCATTTGTTCAAACAACACCAGTGGCAAGTCAAAGTGTCCAGGCACAACAACCTGCTCCTGCTTCGCAAACTAGTGCTGCTCCACAGAGTACAGTGCAACAGCAGCAAGCCCCTGTTTCACAAGCACAGCCACAACAATCACAAGTTAGTCAACCTGTCCAACAGCAACCAGCAACCAATGCTAGTGCTGATTTACAACATGGTTCAGTAGTTAGTCTTGCAACTAAGATTGCTAATTCTAACAGTGTTCCATATGTGTGGGGTGGTGAAAACCTAAGCGGGATGGATTGTTCTGGATTAGTTAAGTATGTTTATGCTAATGCAGAGGGTAAGCAATTACCACATTACACAGGAGCACTAGAAAACTGTGTTGACCAACACCCGGTTAGTCAAGCAAAGCCCGGCGATCTTTTGTTCTGGGGTAACCATGGTTCAACTTACCACACGGCTATCTATACTGGTAACAACCAGTATGTTGCGGCTGCTAAGCCAGGTACCAATGTTGCTACCTATACTATTAGTCCGTACTTCAACCCTAGCTTTGCCGGAACCGTTAAGTAGTTTAAATTCATTTATGAGAACTTTTTCATGAGATAGTAACAAAGATGTAACTAAAAAAAGGTTAACATTTGTGGCTGTCCGTGTTATCTTACTTGTATTGCAATTCCAGTATTGCTCTAAAAATATTTCACATTTATTGGGGAGTGTTAAATATGAGTAACAAACATGAAATTGAAGAAGACTTATATCGTGCTCAATCACGGTTAGATGAATTATGTCAGCATGAAGCTCAGGCAAGTACTGGGGGAACGCAGACTGTTACGATCCAACCACAGTATGGTGAGGAGATGCAGTCTTTACGCGAAGAGTGCAGTCAATTACGAATTATTCTAGAAGCAATGGAAGCTTCAGAAGATTAGAATTATTTAAATAAAAATAAAAAGGCTGGTAGAAGTAAAACAATGACTTCTGTCAGCCTTTTTGCGACTTTCTTATTTGCCAAATTGGGTATTGCGTAATATCAAGAGCCATATCGATAAAACGATTACCCATTTCTTCCCCATCCGTCTGACTAAATTCTAATGAGGTAGTCGTAATATGGAGATTATCGCCTTGAAAATAATGAGCGAATTTTGATTGATCTAATTTCCCTCGTGTTAGTTGTAATAATTGCCAGGTTGTCATAGGCCAGTTTTTGCGTTCAGCGACCACTAACTCCAATGACGGTTTTGTCAAGGAAGCCTTAGGAGCTACTTGGAATCCACCCCCAATAAATGGGTGGTTGCTTGCAATTGCGATATAAGCTTTTGGAAAGATGAAACGTTCGTGCCCACGTTGAACCATTAAAGCAAATGGTTCTTGGTCATACATAACACCTAAAGCTTTCTGTAAGTAAGTAAAACGACCAATATGATTTTTCTTGTGCCGAGCTTTAAAAGTGTTAGCACGACTGACGACAGCAGCATCAAAACCAATACCAATGTTATTCAGGAAATAGCCATCTTCTTCCCTAATTGCTTCATGATAATGGCCAATATTGATCAATTGCGCTTTACTGGCTGCTAAAATCTGGTTTAATGCTTGTTGAGGATGCAATGAGATGCCGTAGCCACGAGCAAAATCATTTCCAGTACCGGCAGGAATATAGGCGACTGCAAGTGGTTTTCGTTCGAGCCGTCTAGCTGTTTTCATTAATCCATTAACAACCTGATGAAGCGTTCCATCGCCACCAATTGCAATTACAACTGTCGATTCAGCCAAATGAGATTGAGCAATCTGGCTAGCAAGGTATTCTCCATGATTGGGATATTTAGTAGTTTCAAAATGATAATCAATTTGCTGCTGGTCTAAATATGGCTTAATTGTAGACCATGCCCTTTCAGCATTGCCATTGCCAGCATGACGGTTGAGGATGATTGAATAGTTCATATCAATATTCCTCCTTGTAAAATGCTAAAAAGCAAAAAATAAGACTGAGGAAAAGGAATATTTTCTCAGCCTCTGTTAATGCTTAAAGATTAAAACGTCGTCAACTTAAAGTTAGGATTTTGCTTTTCGTAAGCAAGTGCTTTTTCATCAAGTTGTTCTACAAATTCGATGTTATAATCAGTGTTCTGTTCAACCATTAAAAGTGCCTCAGCCTCGGAATCGGCTTCAAGATATAATGATTGAGTATTTTCACGAACCGGACGTTTAGTCTTGTCAGCTTGGTAGTATACTTTAAAAGTCATACTGTTAAAAACTCCTTAATTAAAGATATTATGCAGTAATTTACTCTACTTATTCTATCACATATGAGCAAAAGTGTCCTAAATTTTCCTAACATGGTATTATTAAATAAAGATAAAAGGCAAAGAGGTGTTGGATATGGGGCTATTTTTTATATGCGTTTTAGCAGTGATTATCGTTATTATCCTTTATTTGGCGATTCATCGACTGCTGATTAACCGTGCGACTATCATGGTTCGTAATAAAGCTCAAGAGGTAACGGACTTTGCAGTAAATGATTGTTTAAAGGACCTGTTAGGATGGAAACGGACACTTTCATCTCAAATTGTTGCGGATGTATGGGGGAAAGGCGTCTTAGCATTTGAATATCATTTTGATTACCAAAAAGCAGGGGTTAAGCTTGCTGATTTTACAGAAGAAAAACTGGCAACACGGTTAGATGAGTATGCTGCTCAACACCATCTTCAAGTGGCGCCTAAAGCAGCTAAGGCGTTTGTGCTTACTGATTGGTGGACATATGAAGGAATTTTGCATATTGATGTTGCATATTTAGTAAATGAAGCAACGGTTGAATATATTGACGACCTAAAGCGACTGAAAAAAGGTAGTAAATAAAAAGTGACAGCTAGTTAATTTCTAGCCGTCGCTTTTTAGTATATTTAGCATAAATATTAGCTGATCATAACAGTATCGTCAGGAGCTTTAAATGGATTTTCCTTATTAATATGGTCGTAGAAAAGAACCCCGTGTAAGTGATCAATTTCATGTTGGCAGACAATTGCTGGATAATGTTTTAACCGAACCTTGTGTGTTTTACCATCGACATCTTGGTACCGTAGGGTAATTCGATCGTGGCGTGGAACATAACCAGGAACATCTTTATCAACGGAAAGGCATCCTTCTCCTTCTGTCAATGCCCCGTATTGGACCGATTCGCTGACGATTATTGGATTAATAATTACATCCTTAAATAATGGTTCACCATCTTCATCAGGGGAGGGAACCAGAACAGCAGCCATTTGTTTGGATACTCCAACCTGTGGCGCAGCAAGCCCTACGCCAGCCCGTAACTTATATTTTTCGCATAATTCTGGATCTTGACTGACTTCTAGGTATTTCATCATTTCTTTAGCTAATTTTTGGTCCTCATCAGAAAGGGGGAATGATACTTCAGCCGCTCGTTTACGCAAAACAGGGTTACCATCACGGGTAATATCTTTCATTAAATACATTACTCACTATGCCTCCAATTAAATAGTCAATTACATTATAGTCTATCATAACTATTTAAAATTGCTAATGTTGATAGTTTCTTGTAAATAATCACAATATGGATAAAAAACGTTTACTTTCGCTATAAAACTTCGACATTTTTTAATATTAAGTTAATGAAAGCGCTTGTATTATTTATTTAATCAGTTATACTAGAAATGTAGGTAGGCAATCGCTTACATGATGTTAATTGGATTTGGAAAGGAATGTTAGATATGGCCAATACCAAAGCTGTCAATTTTGCTGAGATTAAAGCCAATGAAGGGGCTCCATATGCAAAGCCCGTACAAATTCTTGATGAAAACGGTAACGTTGTAAACAAGGATTTAATGGCTAATTTCAGTGATGATTTATTAGTTGACTTAATGAAGAAAATGGTTTGGGAACGCGCCTTGCATGAACAAACAATGAGCTTTTCTAAGCAGGGACGTTTAGGATTTTACGCACCAACTTGGGGTGAAGAAGCATCAGAAATGGGAACGGCTGCCGCATTTAAGAAGCAAGACTTCCTATTCCCTGCATACCGTGATTTACCACAATTAATCCAACACGGGGCAACTGTTGCTCAAATGTACTTATGGTCAAAGGGACACATTAAGGGTAACTTATTTGATGCCCGTGCTCTTCGTCCTCAAATTATTATTGGTGCCCAAATGGTTGAAATGGCCGGTGGAGCACTTGGAATTAAGAAGAATGGTGAAAAAGATACCGTTGCTTATGCTTACACTGGTGAAGGTGGCTCTTCACAAGGTGATACTTACGAAGGAATGAACTTTGCTGGTGCTTTCCAAGCTCCTGCTGTATTTATTATTCAAAACAATGGTTGGGCTATTTCATTCCCACGGAAATTACAAACGGAAGCGCAGACAATTGCCCAAAAGGGTGTTGCTGCTGGTATTCCTGGTGTTCAAGTTGACGGGATGGATGTCTTAGCTTGTTACGAAGTTGCTAAGGAAGCTCGTGAATTTGCAGCTGCTGGTAATGGTCCTGTACTAATTGAAACATTGACTTACCGGTTTGGTGCCCATAGTTCTGCTGGTGACGATCCTAGTCGTTACCGGACGGACGAAGAGACAAAGCCATGGTTTGACAAGGATCCATTAATTCGGCTTCGTAAGTATTTGACTAAGAAGGGCCTTTGGTCAGAAGACGAAGAACAAAAGTACACAGATGAATGCAAGCAAAGCTTTAAAGAAGCAATGAAGGAAGCTGACTCTGTAGAACCAGAAAAGGTTAGCGATATGCTGAAGCGGACATTTGAGGTTCCAACTCCAGACATTAAAGAACAAATTAAGAAGTACGAAGAAAAGGAGTCGAAGTAATCATGGCTAAAAAGACTTATATCAAGGCAATTACTGAAGGTATTGACATTGCTTTAGCCGAAGATCCTAAGACTTTAGTATTCGGTGAAGATGTTGGTAAAAATGGTGGTGTTTTCCGTGCTACAAACGGTTTACAAGAAAAGTATGGTGTTGACCGAGTATTTAGTACACCACTTGCTGAATCAGGAATTTTAGGAATGTCAATTGGATTAGCAGCTACTGGTTGGCGGCCTGTTCCAGAAATTCAATTCATGGGCTTTACATTTGAAGCAATGGATTCAATTGCAGCTCAAATGTCACGGATGCGTTTCCAATACAATGGCACTCGTCATGCGCCAATTACTATCCGGACTCCATACGGTGGTGGTACTCATACCGCTGAATTACACGGGGATGATCTTGAAAACTTCTTCGTTGGTATTCCAGGATTACGGGTTGTTGCACCAAGTTCTGCTTATGATGCTAAGGGATTAATTATTTCTGCTATTGAAAATAATGATCCAGTTCTCTTCCTTGAAAATCTTCGTCTCTACCGTTCTGTAAAGGGTGAAGTTCCTGACGATAAGTACACTGTTCCATTGGATAAGGCTAATGTTGTTCAAGAGGGTACAGACGTTACAATTATCGCTTACGGTGGTGAAGTTTCCGAAGCGCAAAAGGCTGCTAAGAAGCTGGCCAAGGATAATATTTCAGCAGAAATTATTGACTTACGTTCGCTTTACCCACTTGATACAGACACAATTTTTGAATCACTTAAGAAGACTCACCGGGTTGTTATCGCTCAAGAAGCACAAAAGATGGCAGGTGTTGGTGCTCAAGTAGCCTCAGCAATTTCTGAAGGGGCAATTATGTACCTTGATGCACCAGTTACCCGGGTTGCAGCTCCTAACTCAGTTTACCCATTCCCACAAGCCGAAAATGTATGGCTTCCAGGAGCACGTGAAATTGAGGATGCCGCACGTGAAGTAGTTAACTACTAGTTAAGTGTGGAGTAGAAAGGAAGATAATACGATATGGCATATATTTTTAGATTACCTGAAATGGGTGAAGGTTTAACCGAGGGTGATGTTGCATCTTGGCTTGTTAAGGAAGGCGATAAGATTAAGGCGGATGATGCTTTAATTGAAATCCAAACAGATAAGTCAACCACCCAATTGGTATCGCCAGTTGATGGGACAGTAGCCAAGTTATTTGTCAAGGAAGACGACCATGTTGAAAAAGGTGACAAGCTTGCTGAAATCGATGATGGTAAGTCTGAAACAAGTACAAATGTAGAAGCTGAAGATAGTGATGATGACGGTGATGAAGCACCAGCAGAGGAACCAAAAGAAGAGGCACCAGCTGCTAAAGAAGAAAGTGCTGCACCAGCTCAAGGCGGAGTCGCACCATTAGCTGAACCTAATAAGCTAGTAATGGCAATGCCTTCTGTCCGCCAGTATGCTCGTGACAAGGGTGTTGATATTTCTCTTGTTCAACCAAGTGGCAATCACGGCCAGGTACTTAAAGAAGATATTGATAACTTCAACGGTGCTGCTGCTAGTGCTGCCCCTGCCAAGAGTGAAAAGACCAGTGCTGCTCCTGCTAAGGCTGCTGGGAACACAATCAAGCCATACAAGGGTGCTGGTGAAGATGCAGAAACTCGTGAACCATTATCAAATATGCGGAAGATTATTGCAAAGAATATGCGTAATTCCGTTGATATCAGTCCAATGGTAACGTTATTTGATGATGTTGAGGTTTCTAAGTTAATGACCCAACGTAAGAAGTATAAGGCTGTAGCTGCCGAACAAGGTATTCACCTTACTTTCTTACCATATGTTGTTAAAGCTCTTGTTGCAACTATGAAGAAGTTCCCAGAACTGAATTGTTCAATTGATGATTCAGCACAAGAGCTTGTGCAAAAGCATTATTATAATATTGGTATTGCTACCAACACTGATCACGGTTTGTATAACCCGAATATCAAGGATGCTGATAAGAAGGGTATGTTTGAAATCGCTAAGGAAATTGCGGACAATGCTCAAGCTGCTGAAGATAATAAGCTTAGCCCATCCTCAATGGCTGGTGGTTGCATGACAATTTCTAATATTGGATCAATGCGTGGCAAGTGGTTTACCCCAATTATTAACCAACCAGAAGTTGCTATTTTAGGTGTAGGAACAATTGCCACTGAACCGATTGTTAATGAACAAGGTGAAATTGTTGTTGGTCACATGATGAAACTATCATTAACTGTTGATCACCGGTTAATTGATGGCGGATTAGCCCAAAATGCAATGAATTACCTTAAGCGGATGCTGCATGATCCAGAATTAATTATGATGGAAGGGTAGACTAGTATGGCTGATGTTGAACAAAAAGATACAGTAATCGTTGGTGGAGGCCCTGGTGGCTATGTTGCTGCTATTCATGCTTCCGAATTAGGACAAAAAGTTACCTTAATTGAAAAAGGTGACCCAGGTCTTGGTGGTGTTTGCTTAAATGTTGGATGTGTTCCATCGAAGGCGCTTATTGCTGCCGGGCACCGTTATCAACAAACTCTTGATTCTTCAGTTTATGGAATTTCAAAGACTGATGCAAAATTAGACTTTACAAAGACCCAAGACTGGAAGGATCACAAGGTTGTTGATCGGATGACCCGTGGTGTTAAGATGCTGTTGAAGAAGCATAAAGTTGAAGTAATTGACGGAGAAGCAATTCTTGATAATGACCATCAATTACGGGTTATTAAGCCTGGCCCTAAGCAATTTATGGACAATGATAATGGTCGCACAATTGCTTGGAAGAATTTAATTCTTGCAACAGGAAGCCGTCCAGTTGAAATCCCACACTTTAAGTTTGAAGGTCGGGTTATTGACTCAACCGGTGGCCTTAACCTTAAAGAAGTTCCAGACGAATTAGTTGTTATTGGTGGTGGTTACATTGGTACTGAATTAGCAGGTGCATACGCTAATTTAGGAGCACATGTAACAATCATTGAAGGAACAGACTCAATTCTTGGTGGCTTTGACCATGATATGGTTAATATTGTTGTTAAAAACCTCGAAAAGAAGGGCGTTGACATTGTTACAAAGGCAATGGCAAAGGACTCTAAACAAGATGCTGATAGCGTAACTGTAACCTATGAAGTTGACGGTGCTGAAAAGAGCATTAAGGCTGATTATTGCATGGTATCAGTTGGTCGTAAGCCAAATACAGATGATTTCGGTCTTGATATGACTAGCGTAAAGCTAAATGATCATCACCAAGTAATTGTTGACGAACAAGGACGGACTAATGTACCTGGTATTTGGGCAATTGGTGATATTGTGCCGGGTCCAGCTTTGGCTCACAAGGCATTCTTTGAGGCAAAGACAGCCGCTGGTGCAATCGCCGGCAAGAATACTGCTAATGACTGGGTAGGTGTTCCAATGGTATGTTTTGCTGATCCAGAGTTAGCCCAGGTAGGGATGACAGTAGAACAAGCCAAGGATAAAGGAATTGAAGTATCGACAGCACAATTCCCATTCGCTGGTAATGCTCGTGCCGTTTCCCTTGATTCACCAGATGGATTTATTCGCCTTATTTACACTAAGGATAAAAAGAACGTTATTGGTGCTCAGGGTGTCGGCCCAGGAGTAAGTGATCTTGCGGGTGAGCTTTCATTGATTGTTAACTGTGGAATGAATGTTGAAGACGTTGCCTTAACCATTCACCCACACCCAACATTGAATGAACCAGTTCAAGAAGCTGCAGATATTGCTCTTGGTTTCCCAACACATATTTAACAGAATCTTTCCGAAAAGGGAGCTGTAATAGCTCTCTTTTTTAGTACATTCAAAAAGAGAGAGGTTAATCGCAAGAAAATAAATAGATTCACTTTATGGTGCCTTCAAAATATGAAGATTTCTGTTTATTGTTTGAATTTTGCTTACCCGGTTCCTTAAGGATTATTTCTTAGTGCCTTTTTTTATATTGTCCTTATTTCTAATTTAGGAATTCGATTGTATAATACAAGTAGCAAAATAAATAGGAGGCCAAAGAATGAGTTCCCAAAGTTATAGTTATCCTCTTGATCTGTCCTGGACAAATAAGGAGATGGAGCAGGTAATTGCGATGTTTCGCGCGGTAGAAGACGCATATGAGGTGGGTATTGACCGTAATAAGGTTTTAGACTGTTACAAGGCATTTAAACAAGTGGTTCCTTCAAAGGCCGAGGAAAAACAGTTGGGTCGTGAATTTGAAAAGAGTTCTGGTTACGTTTTATACCGGGTTGTAAAAGCGGCCCAAGAGTCAACGGATAAAAAAATAAAGATGGTTGGCAAGAATAATGACTAAAATTGAAGAATTAGATTTACAGGCACAACGAATAGTTCGTCAAGCGGGCAAGAATGCTTACGAAAAAATGGATAATGGTTATCAAGTTGATACAAAGACCAACTATACGGACTTGGTAACGACGATCGATCGTGAAAATGAACAATTTATTAATCAACAATTACGAAAAATTGATCCTAATAGCCGTATTTTGAGTGAAGAAGGTTTTGGCGATAAACGGATATTAGATTTAACTGGTCATATTTGGATTGTTGACCCAATTGATGGGACAATGAATTTTGTTAAGCAACATAATAACTTTGCAGTGATGTTAGCCTTATATATTGATGGTATTCCAACGCTTGGTTATATTGTGGACGTGGTAAATAATCATTTATATCATGGTCGACATGGTGAGGGCGTATTTAAGGATGACCAACAATTAACTCCACCAGCGAATCTTGGTTTACGTGAAAGCTTATTAGCCATGAATCGGACGCTTACCTTAGGCGATAATCCATTACTAAAACGGGTCGCTAAAGAAGCAATGGGTCTAAGAATGTATGGTAGTGCTGGAATAGAAATGATTGGGGTGCTCACTGGTCAGTTGGGTGGCTATATCTCTAATTTAAAACCATGGGACCTTGCTGCCGGGCGAATGCTAGCAGAAGAATTAGGGTTAGTGGTAAAATCAATTGACGGTAGTTCTATTAATGTGTTATCATCTAATCTTGTATTAGTAGCAACGAGTCAGGTTAGTCGAGACATTCGACAGATCATCAATTAGTTGTCGAGGCTGTGACCGCGATGTCACAGTTTTTTTATGAAATCAGTTGTTGATTAAGACGCTGCTGTTCGACTTTATAAAATGAAATGACGAAAGGGAGAATCAAGTTTTGAAAACTCGTGACGACATTCGTAACATTGCGATTATTGCCCACGTTGACCACGGTAAGACAACCTTGGTTAACGAAATGTTAAAGCAATCAGATACTTTACCAGAACACTTCTCAATTGAAGATCGTGCGATGGATACTAACGCTATTGAGCGTGAACGTGGAATTACTATTCTTTCAAAAAATACGGCTGTTAAGTATGATGGACACCAGATCAATATTTTGGATACACCAGGACACGCGGACTTCGGTGGTGAAGTTGAACGTGTCATGAAGATGGTTGATGGTGTATTACTTGTTGTTGATGCATTTGAAGGTACAATGCCACAGACACGATTCGTTTTGAAGAAGGCACTTGAACAACATTTAACGCCAATTGTTGTTATTAACAAGGTTGACCGGAAAGGCGCACGTCCTGAAGAAGTAGTTGATGAAGTGCTTGACCTCTTTATTGAACTAGGGGCAGATGAAGACCAACTTGACTTCCCAGTTGTATACACTTCAGCAATGAATGGTACTTCAAGTTATGATTCTGATATTTCTACACAAGAACATACCATGAAGCCTTTGTTTGATACCATTATCAAGACAATTCCAGCACCAGTTGATAATTCAGACGAACCACTACAATTCCAAGTGGCAATTTTGGATTATAACGATTTCGTTGGTCGGATTGGTATTGGTCGTGTCTTCCGTGGTAAGATTAAGGTTGGCGACAATGTTACCTTATTAAAGCTTGATGGCTCTAAGAAGAACTTCCGTGTCACTAAGTTATTTGGTTTCTTCGGATTAAAGCGTTTGGAAATTAAAGAAGCTCAGGCAGGAGACTTAATTGCTGTTTCAGGAATGGAAGATATTAACGTTGGTGAAACCGTTGCTGATCCAGAACATCCTGAAGCAATTACTCCATTGCGGATTGATCCACCGACACTTCAAATGACTTTCCGGACTAATGATTCACCATTTGCTGGTCGTGAAGGTAAGTTTGTTACTGCTCGTCAGTTAGAGGACCGTTTAAAGCGTGAAATGCAGACTGACGTTTCATTAAAGGTTGAAGACACCGATGATCCTGGTGCATGGACCGTTTCTGGTCGTGGTGAGTTACACCTTTCAATCTTAATTGAAACTTTACGTCGTGAAGGCTATGAATTGTCAGTATCACGGCCAGAAGTTATCTATCGTGAAATTGATGGTGTTATGAGTGAACCATTTGAAGAAGTTCAAATCGATACTCCAGATGAATACACTGGTTCAGTTATTGATAGCCTTTCAAAGCGTAAGGGTGAAATGAAGAACATGGAACCGGGTGAGAATGGTCAAACACGGTTAATCTTCTTAGCACCATCACGTGGATTGATTGGTTACTCAACAGAATTTATGACAATGACTCGTGGATACGGTATTATGAGTCACACCTTTGAAAAGTACGCTCCAGTAATTAAGAATTGGAACCCTGGTCGTCAAAAGGGGACATTAGTTTCAATGAACGCTGGAAAGGCTACTACTTATGCAATGATGGGTATTGAAAGCCGTGGACAATTGCTGATTGATCCAGGTACAGAAGTTTACGAAGGTATGATTGTTGGGGAAAATAGCCGTGAAAACGACATCACTGTTAACATCACCAAGGGTAAGAACTTAACTAACGTTCGTGCTGCTGGTTCAGATGAAATGGCTCACATTAAGACGCCTACACACTTCTCTCTTGAAGAATCACTTGAATTCTTAAACGAAGATGAATATTGTGAGGTTACACCTGAAAATATTCGTTTGCGTAAGAAGATTCTTAATACTAATGCTCGTGAAAAGGAAGCAAAACGCCGTCGCGCAGCTTCACGTAAGTAAAAAATAAATGGCTTGGGAGGCTAGCTTCCCAGGCCTTTTTTATTTGATGTATAATAATGGTTGTATTTTATTTTTAGGTAGGTGCGCTTTGTGAAGAAAAAGAAATTAAAATTTCATCGACTTCGTTCTGTATGGAATAATATCCGCTACCTCGATTATTACATCCTAGTTCCTTATCTTGCACTTTGCCTGATCGGAATTGTAATGGTTTATTCAGCGAGTGCTTCTATTGAGATGCAAAATGGTGGAACACCGCTTGGCTATCTGATTAAGCAGACAATATATGTCTTGATGGGGATAATCGTAATGATGTTTTTAGCGAATTATCCTTTGCGTCATTATCGTACAAGAAGATTCTTACGTGACTCTACCTTGGTAGTTGGAGCGCTTTTAGTTATTGTCCTTGTTTTTAGTCGGGCAGTTAATGGTGCCAAGGGATGGTTGTCGTTAGGCTTTTTCAATATTCAGCCAGTTGAAATTTGTAAATTGTATTTTATTTTATATTTAGCTGATCGAATGGATAAAATTAGGCAGCGAGGACAGCATTTTACTACTGATGCTAAGGGACCCTGGCTTATTATAATTGTTTTTCTTGGTTTAATTATGATTCAACCGGATATTGGAGGAATGGCAATCAACGCGGCTATTATTGCAATTATGTTATTAGCCGCTGATTATAAGTGGGGGGTAGGTTTAGGTATTATCCTTGTCTTACCTGCTCTTGGATATTTTGGATTAGAACGACTGGTAGAAAGTGGTATGTTACAAGGAGGAGGATACCAGGTTGCTCGGTTTGTTGCCTTTCTAAATCCGTTTGGAAATGCCAGTGGCTCAGGTAGTCAACTTGTTAATTCTTACTATGCAATTAGTAATGGCGGTGTATTTGGTGTTGGCTTAGGTAACAGTATTCAAAAAATGGGATATCTTCCAGAACCAAATACTGACTTTATAATGTCAATTACTAGTGAAGAATTAGGATTAGTTGGTGTGACACTCATTCTTGTGACATTATTAGTATTGATTTGTCGAATGATTCAAGTGGGAGTGCGAGCGAATAGTTTATATCAAACATTAATTTGTTATGGAGCAGCCACCTTCTTTTCAATTGAAACACTTTTTAATATTGGTGGTGTATTAGGATTACTGCCAATTACCGGAGTTACTTTCCCGTTTATTAGTTATGGTGGGTCGAGTATGTTAATTCTTTCAGCAACAGTTGGTATTGTGATGAATATTAGTATGCTGCAGAACCGTGAACGGCTTGTTATGGGAAGTCCATTTGTTCCAGAAAGTGGGGATCAGAAAAATGTTTGAATTAACGCCACGAAGGTCATTAGTTGTGTATACTAATGGCAATCGAGTAATTCGGGCTTTACGTCATTATGGTCAAATTGAGTATATTTCGCGACGAATGCATTACGTTATTTTATATGTTAACCAAAATGATATTGAAAAAGTAAGCGAAAAGATTGGTCACTTACGGGCGGTACGAAAGGTAGATATTTCGGCGCGACCAGACTTGGATCCGACTTTGGCCGATCTCGAATTAACTGGAGTATATCAATTACATGATGAGGATGAGAAGAAATGAGAATTGTTGCAGGAAAATTTGGTGGTCGTAAACTTAGTGCGGTTCCGGGGATGACTACAAGACCAACAACAGATAAAGTAAAAGAAGCGCTGTTTAATATAATCGGGCCATATTTTGATGGTGGTACAAGCCTTGATTTATATGCGGGAAGCGGTGGCTTGAGTATTGAAGCTGTTTCTCGTGGAATTAACCGTGCTGTACTTGTTGATCGTCAATACCAGGCAATCAAAACGATAAGAAAAAACATTGCTGTAACAAAGCATGAAGAACAGTTTGATGTCTACAAAATGGATGCACGTAAAGCGCTTAACCTTTTTCAGAAAAATGGCGAGAAGTTTAAGCTTGTTTTTTTAGACCCACCATATGCTAAGCAGCAAATTGTAAGTGACCTTGGTAAAATGGTTGAAAATGATTTGCTTTTGGATGGGGCGATTATTGTTGCAGAAACGAATCAAGAAGCAAAGTTACCGGAAAATTTAGCAGGTTTTAATTTCATTAAACGTCAAGAATATGGAATCACTGTTTTAACAATTTATCAACGCGAAAGGAAGTAGAAAAATGAAAGTTGCAGTTTTCCCAGGATCGTTTGACCCATTGACATTAGGACATTTAGATCTAATTAAAAGAGGCAGTGCGCTCTTTGATCAATTAGCAGTTGCTGTAATGACTAATTCAAGCAAGAATCCGTTATTCACTGTTGAAGAACGAGTAGCACAGATTAAAGAGGCAGTTAGTGGCTTGGATAATGTATCTGTTATTACAACAGATGGTTTAACAGTCAACTTAATGAATCGAATTGGTGCGGATTACCTAATGCGAGGTCTTCGAAATACAACGGATTTTCAATATGAACGTGATATTGCAGCAATGAATAATTTCTTAGATGACCAGTGTGAAACGGTATTTTTCCTTGCTAAGCCAGAATACCAGCATTTATCAAGTAGCTTACTAAAGGAAGTAACCTCTGCTGGTGGTGATATTTCTGCCTATTTGCCAGCCAATATTAATGAAGCATTGAAAAAGCGATTAGCTGAACGTGAATTATTACGGGTTAAGGAAGATAATGAAGAAGCAAGATAATATAATATTACGTCGAATTGGAATAGTTCTAGGGCTTGTCTTATTATTAGGGTGCTTTTTATTTTGGCCCTTAAATTCTTATATTGAAAGTCCGGGGACGGCTGCTGACCTTCAATCCTTTGTAAAGGTTAAGGGCCACCCAGATCGTTATAAAGGAAGTTTTATGTTAACATCTGTCGCAATTCAGCGTGCTCATCCTGCAACTTATTTGTACGCAAAGATGGTGCCTTATATGTCGATTGAGAGTGCCACTGATGTAACTGGAGGTCAGAATAGCGCAACGTTTGATCGTGTCCAAAAGTTTTACATGGATAGTTCAATCAATGAAGCAATTGCGGTTGCTTATAAGGCTGCTCACCAAGAGGTTACTCGTCGTTATCTTGGAATTTATGTTTTACAGGTACAACCTAATTCTAAGTTTAAACGCGATATTCATGTTGGCGATACAATTACTAAAGTGGATGGTCGCCATTTTAATACTGCGCAAGGATTCCAAAAATATATTGCTGCTAAAAAAGTGGGTACACCATTAGCAGTTACATATACAAGAGATGGTAAAACGAAAACAGTAACTCATCCTTTAGTTAAGATTGCTAGTACTAATAAAACAGGAATTGGAATAATTTTAACCAATAATATGCAGGTAAATACCAAGATTCCTGTAAAAGTTGATGCTGGTCAATATGGTGGGCCATCAGGCGGATTAATGTTTAGTTTGCAAATCTATCAACAAATTAGTGGTAAGGATCTCCAAAAGGGTCGTAAAATTGCTGGAACTGGAACAATTAGTTCGGATGGATCAGTTGGTGAGATCGGTGGAATTGATAAGAAAGTGATTGCAGCACATCGAGCGGGAGCAAAGATATTTTTTGCACCGTATATAAAGCCAACTAAAGAAATCCTAAAATATGAAGAAGGGCATATGACTAATTATCAGATGGCGAAAAAGGCTGCTAAAAAATATGCGCCAGGAATGAAAGTTGTGCCAGTAACTTCTTTTGATGAAGCGGTAAAGTATTTACAAACCAATTAATATAAAGAATTAACTATTTTTTAAATCAGTTAAGTATGAAAATCCAAGGCTTAAATTAGTCTTGGATTTTTACTTTTTACGCAAAAAGAAAGTGCAATTCTTATTTTTTTACGTATTTATATTAATAGGGGGGATGATATGCAACAATTAATGGAAATATGGAATAAGTATCGTATCTACCTACTTATCTTAGCTATAATTATAGTTATTACTGGCTATTTATTTATCGGTAAAGAGCAAAAAGACCGTTTGCCAATTTCAAATACCAATGCTGTTGTTGCTAGCAGCGTTAGTGAAAGTAATGGTGAGAGTTCAAGTATAAATTTGAATACTAAAGGAGTCGTTGCAATTGATATTAAGGGTGCTGTACAAAAGCCAGGTGTTTATCAACTAAAAGCAGATTCGAGAGTTAATGAAGCATTGACAGCAGCGGGCGGCCCATTAGTAAATGCAGATTTACGTCAGGTTAACTTGGCTAAACAGTTGACAGATCAACAGATGATTTACATTCCGACAATTGGGGAAGTGCCACCGATATCATCTTCAGCAGCGGATACGCTATCGAGCAATAGTGGCAATAGTAATTCGCCGATGGTAAATATAAATACTGCTACTAAAGAACAATTGTGTCAGATAACGGGAATTGGAGATAAAAAAGCCGATTTAATTTTACAGTATCGTCAAGAACATGGACAATTCAAAAGTGTCGATGAGCTTAAAGAAATAAATGGCTTCGGTGAAAAAACAGTTGCTAAGTTAAAAGACCATCTAACAGTCTAATTTTTAGTTTGATGAAATTATTTGCTATACTATATTTCAAATAAAGAGGAGTGACGAAAATGAAACAACGAATTGGTTGGGATCAGTATTTTATGATTCAAGCGGCTTTACTAGCTTCACGGAGTACTTGCAATCGACTTTCAGTGGGAGCAGTTTTAGTTCGTGATAAACGGATAATTGCTGGAGGATATAATGGTTCAGTTGCTGGGGATGATCATTGTATTGATGAAGGATGTTTTTTGCGTGATGGTCACTGTGTTCGGACTATTCATGCTGAAATGAATGCTTTATTACAGTGTGCAAAATTTGGTATTTCTGCTGATGGTGCTAGCCTTTATGTTACGGATTTTCCGTGTCTGCAATGTACCAAAAGTTTATTGCAAACGGGAATTAAAGAAATAAATTATATTCGTAATTATCACAATGATGATTACGCAATGAAGCTAATTCGATTAAAAAAAGTAGCACTTCATCAAATTCAATTAGACAGTGATATTTTAGAACAGGTAAATCTGGATCAATATATCAATCCAGATCAAAGATAACTTATCCAACATTTTTGGATTTTTCCAGCTTTAGGTGCTGGAGTGGTAACTGTTAGTTTTTTTGGTATACATTGGTTAGCATTATGCTTGCCCTTCTTACTTTGGCGACTTATTAGTTTGAAAAGACCGTCTGTATTAGTAACGGGAATATTAGCGTGTTTATTAGCATTTTGTCTATGCTTATGGACACAAAAAAGTTGGTTAAACACAACGGTAACAAGACAAGCAAATATTAAGCAAACGGTCCTGATTCTCCCTGATGAGATAAAAATAACGGGGAATACTATGACTGGAAAAGCAAGGGATATCAACACAGGGCAGCGCGAAATATTTATTTATCCGCTAACGCCTGAAAAAGCAAGTGATCCGGTGATGAGTAATCTCTCAATGCCGATGTTGTGGACAATTGAAGGACAGATCCAGCCAATTCTTCCTCGGACAAATGATAATCAATTCGACAATCAGCGCTATAATTACCATCAGCATATCTGTAATCAAATGCGAATAAAAAAGGTGGATCAAATGGTTGTACAGCGAGGCAGGGGAATAGTGATTTGCCATATTATACGTAAAAGATTATCCTTGTATTTTGCTCGTCTGCCACGCCCGCTTAGTACTTATTGTCAACAATTGATAATTGGTAGCAGTGATGATAATACAACAGAATTAATGGTAAGTGTAAAAAAGTTAGGTTTGTTACATTTGTTTTGCATATCGGGAATGCATATTGTCCTTTTGACTGTGATGGTTCGTTATCTTTTAGTCTACTTGTGGTGGTATCGGGAAAATATCGATATATTTTTGATAATTCTTTTA
Source organism: Limosilactobacillus rudii (assembly GCF_014145455.1). GTDB lineage: Bacteria > Bacillota > Bacilli > Lactobacillales > Lactobacillaceae > Limosilactobacillus > Limosilactobacillus rudii. Next base: position 63,008 of record NZ_JACIVB010000029.1, read on the forward strand.
CCATTTTACCTTATTATTGGAGGTGGCTCGGTTAGCTTGTTAAGGGCAACGATTATGGCAGAGATAGGGTTACTTCATAAGTACTTTCACCTTGATTCCCTTGATGGCTGGGCGATTAGTTTACTAATTGGCCTGATGATTGATCCCTTGGCATTACTGACTTTGGGTGGACAGTTAAGTTACCTATTATCATTTATGCTTCAGGTATTTCCGGTAACCCTTAGTAATTTAAAACAATCATTTTTTCTTAACTTGGTAAGTCTTCCATCAATGTTAAGTTATGTCTATGAGGTTCATATTCTTAGTTTTATTGTTAGTTACTTAGTAATTCCCTTTTTTTCAGTCATCATTTTTCCAAGTGTGCTTATTGGAGCAATTAGTTTTCGGTTAGTACCTACAGTGACTTATATAATTAATGCGGGATTAAAATATTTTCAATTATTACTAGATTGGCTATCCTTACTTCCGGGAACCATTCATTTTGGGAAACCACCGTTGATATTGGCGGTTGTTTTATTTATAGGAACATTAGTAATGGTCTATCGACAATTAGATTTGCGGGGATGGCTACTACTGGCATTAATATATGTTCTGACATTTTTAACGATTCATTTTCCAATAAATGGGGAAGTAACTTTTATTGATATTGGGCAGGGAGATTCAATTCTTATTCGTGAGCCGTTTAATAAAAAGGTGATAATGATTGATACTGGTGGTAAGCTTGTTTTTAATCAATTTCGTTGTGAACAAAAAAGACAACAAGATGATGCACAACGGGTAACTATTAATTACCTAAAAAGTAAGGGAATAAACCAAATTGATGTAATCTTCTTAAGTCATCACGATGCTGACCATATTGGGTATTTACCAACGATTTTGAGTAATATTCGGGTGAAACAAATTGTTGTTCCGGCAGGGATGGAAAATCAGCCGGCCTTTTTGAAAAAGTTTCATGGTGTGGCTAAATCTCAAGTCCCGCTTATAATTCCCGTAACGGATAATGATGATTTAAATAGATTCCCTTTACAGGTTCTTCATCCTTTTACAGCGGGTCAAGGGAAAAATGAGGATTCACTAGTTCTAGCAGGGACTTTTGGAGGCAAAAGATTTGTTTTTACGGGTGATTTAGATCAACAAAATGAGAAGAAGGTTATTCAAAAGTATCCACAATTAAAAGCAGATATTTTAAAAATTGGTCATCATGGTAGTAAGACAGCTAGTAATCCTGAATTTTTACAAGCCCTTGCCCCACAGTACGCAATTATTTCTGCGGGACGGTTTAATCGATATCATCATCCGGATGAGGTTACAATTAATACGTTACGGCAATTGAGTATAAATTATTTATCAACGCAACAGTTTGGAATGATAAAATATGTATATTATGGTGAACATGGAAAAATAAAGACAACATTGAAGGGAGATGAAACTAGATGGACATTACCCAACTATCTAATCAACTAAAAACGAAAACACCGGCAATGATATACCTTGTTTTAGGCACACAACAGGTTCTTCAGCAGCAAGCAATTGACGAGTTTGTTAGCTTGATTCCGGCTAATGAACAGGTGATGAATGTTGGCCGATATGATATGGAAGCGACCCCATTAGCCGTGGCTCTAGATGATGCAATGGCGGCCCCTTTTTTTGGAGAACGGCGGTTAGTCCTTATAAATAAACCATACTTTTTAACAGGTGAGAAAAAGCATTCAAAAATTGAGCATGACTTAAATAGTTTAAAAAAGTATTTAGAGCATCCAGAACCATCGACTATTCTAGTTTTTACGGCTCCCTACGAAAAACTAGACGGACGAAAAGCAATTGTAAAGCTTTTGAAAAAAAGTGCTGTTTTAGTTGATGCAGCACCGTTAAATGAACAACAAGCACGTCAAAAAATTATCCAGCAGTTGGCAACTGATGATTTTGAACTAGCGCCAGCTGCATTAGATGAATTGGTTCAACGAACAAACGCAGACTACGGAATGATGGCTGCTAATTTAACTAAATTAAAGATACTTGCATATCAAGAAAAAAAGATTAGTCAAAAAATGGTCCAAGCACTGGTTCCACAATCATTAGATGAGAATGTTTTTGACCTAGTGACAGCAGTGCTTCAACGTGATCAAGTTAGAGCATTAGACCTTTATCGTCAATTGTTAGTGGGTCAGCAACCTCCATTAAGGATTAATGCGGTGTTGGTTAGTCAGTTTCGTTTATTAATTCAAATCAAAGTTTTAAGCAAACGTGGCCTTAGTCAGGGAAGTTTAGCTAGTCAACTGAATGTTCACCCTTATCGAATTAAGATAGGCTTGAAAACAACACGCGGGTTTTCGCTGAAAGCACTTGAAGATGCATATTTAGGATTATTGCGGATAGAGCAGTCATTAAAAACAACTCAACGGGACCCAGCCTTACTTTTCCAATTGTTTATGCTGCAATATTCGCAACAAAATAGAAAAAGAGCATAATGATATTCTCATAAGTAAATAGGGCTTCGGAACTCGGCATTACCGGTCACTGAAGCCCTATTTTATAGTGCGATAGGTATTTTTGTATCAAAAAAGCAACTAGCAAAAAAATGCCAGTTGCTTTTTATTACTTAGCGTAACGTGCTGAAAGGCGTGACTTGTCACGTGCAGCCTTGTTAGCCTTGATAAGGCCCTTAGAGTGGGCACGGTCAATTGCTGAGATAGCAGCCTTGTATAAGTCATCAAGGTTATCTGCGCCAGCAAGCTTTGCCTTATCGAACTTCTTGATAGCAGTTCGCATTTGGCTTAATTGTGAAGCATTACGTGCTTCAGCTTTTTCACTAGTCCGAACACGTTCAATTGCTGATTTGATAATTGGCATGAGTTTCACCTCCGTTACCCGATTTTCAGTTGACCAGAATTTTCAACATTTGTCATTATACAAAAGACTGGCTAGCATTGCAATAGTTAACACGGATCAAGTCAAAAATTTCACTAATTTGGTTGCAACATCTAGAAATATTTTGTATATTTGTATAGGTTACTTAGTTAAAGTAGCTAATGCCTCTTCTCAGTTTAGCGATCCTCACCGACGCTATACTTAGAACTTAGGCGGATAGATAAAAGAAAGGTGGGAAAATAGCATGGCTATTTCAAAAGAACGTAAAGATCAAATTATCAAAGAATTTGCAACACACGAAGGAGACACTGGTTCTACACAAGTTCAAGTTGCTGTATTAACTGCAGATATTAACGAACTTAACGATCACCTTCGTACACACAAGCATGATTACCACTCACAACGTGGGTTAATGAAGAAGATCGGTCACCGTCGTAACTTGTTAGCTTACTTACGTCGTACTGATTTACCTGCTTATCGTGAACTTATCCAAAAGTTAGGTTTACGTCGGTAATATCTTTTTTAAGAGTGAGTGGAAATATTCTTTGGCATGGCAGTTTAGTACAAGATGGACTTATCTTTCGTACTTGGCTAGTCCTTGGAATCTATTTTGCGGCATCTTAATAAGAGTTTTGAAGTTAAAAGAACTAGTGAGGAATATAGCTTTCCGCTAGTTCTTTTTTCTATTCCATAATTATCATTGATTGTGTTAAGATATTTATAGCTATTATGAACGATACAAAATTCTTATTAGCATACGGTTAAGCTGATAAGAGGTTCAAAACTAAATATCTAAAGGAGCCAAATCAATGGATAATAATATTAAAATTATTCCTTTTGGCGGTGTACGGGAAAATGGAAAGAATATGTATGCCGTTGAAATAGAAGATCAAATTTTTATTTTGGATACAGGATTAAAGTATCCGGAAAATGAATTAATGGGAATTGATGTCGTTATTCCGGATTGGGAATACTTGCGCGAACATAAAGACAGGATTGTCGGTGTATTTCTAACACATGGGCACGCTGATTCGATTGGTGCGCTGCCATATTTTTTGATGGACTTTAATGTACCAGTGTTTGGTAGTGAAATGACAATTGCTCTTGCAAAACTCGCAGTAAAGAGCCATAAAGAAGTTAAAAAATTTAAGGATTTTCACATTGTTGATGCATCAACGGCAATTGACTTTAATGATGTAACTGTGTCCTTCTTCCCAACAACTCACACTATTCCAGAAACACTGGGAATTGTGTTAGAGACCAAGGCCGGTAATATTGTATATACTGGTGATTTTAAATTTGATCAGACTGCTAAAAGAGGATATCAAACCGATCTTGCACGTCTTGCAGAAATTGGTTCTCAAGGAGTGCTTGCACTTTTAAGCGATTCAGCTGGTGCAGAGATTACCGGTGCATCGGCCCGTGAGCAAGATATCGGGGAATACATTAAAGAAACCTTTAAATATCAAAATGGACGGATTATCGTTGCTAGTGTTGCTTCTAATATTATGCGAGTTCAACAAATAATTAATGCAGCAGTAGCCGTTGATCGTAAGATTGTATTGTCTGGTGAGGACATTGAACAAATTATTGATACAGCAATGAATCTTGGGAAGCTACATTTACCAGATGACCTCTTTATTAGCCGCAAAGAAGCTGAAAAGTTGGAACCAAATCAAGTCGTTATTTTAGAAACCGGTAAAATGGGTGAGCCAATTAAATCATTACAACAAATTGCTAATGGTGATAATCCTAACTTGCAATTAACTAGTACTGATCTTGTTTTTGTAACGACAACTCCTTCGTATGCTCAAGAGACAGAAGTTCAAAAAACTAAAGATATGATTTATCGTACAGGAGCAGAGGTTAAGTTTATTTCAGATGACTTGAATCCTTCTGGGCATGCAAATCAGAATGATGAACAGTTAATGTTAAACTTCATGAAGCCGAAATTCTTTGTACCAATTCAGGGTGAGTACCGTCTTTTAGACCGACATGCTGAGCTAGCAGAAGAAGTTGGTATCCCTAAAGATAATATTTTTATTCTTAATAAAGGTGATATCCTGACATATAAGAATGGGAAATTTCATGTTGGTGAGCATATTGATGTAAGCAACACAATGATTGATGGAACAGGCGTGGGGGATATTGGTAATATTGTCTTACGTGATCGTCGTGTTTTATCAGAAGATGGTATTTTTGTTGTTGTCGCAACGATTGATCGTAAAAAGAAAAAGATAGTGGCCCGTCCACAGATCACATCACGTGGATTTGTTTTTGTTAAAACAAATCGACAGCTTATGCAACAGAGTGCAGATCTTGTAGAAAAAATTGTTCAAGAAAATCTTGATCAAAAAGAATTTGATTGGAGTCATTTAAAGCAAGATGTACGTGACAAACTGAACCGCTTTTTGTTTGATCAAACCAAAAGACATCCTGTTATTCTCCCTGTGATTATGGAGATTAATCAGCATTCTAGAAAGAATAAGAGTAACACTGATAAAAAGGATGAAAAAAGTGTAAAACAGCATCCAGCTAAGGGACACCACCGTGGACGTGGTAAGAAACGGGCAGCAAAGCAAGAAAAATAATTTTAAATAAAGGTCAAGAAGATTGCAAAGACAGTACTCTTGACCTTTATTTTGTTAATATAAACTCAATGTGCCTATAATTAAAAATAGAAATTATGTTCTTAATACAAGAAAAGGGTGATAATAATGAATGAAGCCCAACAGGATAAGTATTTACAAGCGCAAAAACTAATTGCGGCTGAAAAATGGCAAGAAGCTAGCGATATTTTGGAAGAACTTATAAATAATGTTGAAGATTCTGAGGTTGGCAGACTGACGATTATATCTTTATATCATGCAAAACAATATACAAGAGCTTGTACATATTTGCTTGAGTACCTAGAAGTGATGTTTGATAGCCTTTCTGATGCCCAAATTGCGCTCAATATTTTAGTGCAAAATGAATTATTTATCTTAGCGCGTCAAATAATTAATAGTCTATCACAGTGGCAAAACGAATTAATGCCACTTGTAGTTACTGGTGAAGAAAAATCACGAAAAGAATACCAAGAAACGTTACAGGTACGTTTGCGTGACTTTTATCATCTGGGAGATTATTCTTTGTCTGAACAACAGACACGTTTACAGGCGGCTTTTAAGTTACCATTAGATGAATTTATTACTGGTGCAAAGTTTCTTTTACGCGATCCTTATACTCATCCGTTGGTAAAGTCGAGTTTGATTGAAATTCTATGTAAACTTCACGTGAAAGATCCGGTGACGATTTATTGGCTAGATAAAAAAGAATATACACTTATTCCAGATGATTTAATGCCCCTAAATGCCTTGCCAATTGTTAGTAAGGGGAAGCAGTTGATCTCTGAAAAATGTGGGAACCAAAACCCGCAAACAGAACAAATGGCAACTCAAGAATTTCAGTTGCAAGTGATGTTTCTATATCCACGAGTCGGTGAAGTTATTATTGATGTTAATCAATGGATTGATATTTTGATTGCCCGAATTGAAGGAGAAAAAATAAAAGAAAATTCAGTAATAAAACAGTGGCAAGGCCGTTTAGGAAAGATGATTGATGAATTAATAGAAAAACATTAGTCAAATACATTTACAAATGCGTAGATAGTTGATATTATATTTAAGAATTCTTCTTCAGAGCCTAAGATTAAAGCTTTCAATTGGCGAAAAGAAGTTGTACAATATGTATAAGGGTATGTCAGTCATTGATTATTATTGACTGGCATTATACTTGTAAATTATCAGGAGGTTTTCATTAATGGCTGAAAAAGAACATTATGAACGTACAAAGCCCCACGTTAACATTGGTACTATTGGCCACGTTGACCACGGGAAGACTACTTTAACTGCTGCTATTACTAAGGTATTGGCAGCCAAAGGTTTAGCAAAGGCAGAAGATTACGCTGATATCGATGCTGCTCCAGAAGAAAAGGAACGTGGTATCACTATTAACACTGCCCACGTTGAATACGAAACTGAAAAGCGTCACTACGCACACATCGATGCCCCTGGACACGCTGACTACGTTAAGAACATGATCACTGGTGCTGCACAAATGGATGGTGCTATCCTTGTTGTTGCTGCTACTGATGGTCCTATGCCACAAACTCGTGAACACATTCTTCTTGCTCGTCAGGTTGGTGTTCAATACATCGTTGTCTTCTTAAACAAGACTGACTTAGTTGACGATGACGAATTAGTTGACTTAGTTGAAATGGAAGTTCGTGACTTACTTAGCGAATACGATTTCCCTGGTGACGATGTTCCAGTTATTCGTGGATCTGCACTTAAGGCACTTGAAGGTGACCCAGAACAAGAAAAGGTTATCCTTCACTTAATGGATGTTATTGATGATTACATCCCAACTCCAAAGCGTCCTACTGACAAGCCATTCATGATGCCTGTCGAAGACGTATTTACTATCACTGGTCGTGGTACTGTTGCTTCTGGTCGTATTGACCGTGGTACTGTTAAGATTGGTGACGAAGTTGAAATCGTTGGTTTAACAGACGATGTTCTTAAGTCAACTGTTACTGGTTTGGAAATGTTCCACAAGACTCTTGACCTTGGTGAAGCTGGGGATAACGTTGGTGTTCTTCTTCGTGGTATTTCACACGACCAAATCCAACGTGGTCAAGTTTTAGCTGAACCAGGTTCAATCCAAACTCACAAGAACTTCAAGGGTGAAGTTTATGTTATGACCAAGGAAGAAGGGGGACGTCATACTCCATTCTTCTCAAACTACCGTCCACAATTCTACTTCCACACAACTGATGTTACTGGTACTATCGAATTACCAGATGGTGTAGAAATGGTTATGCCTGGTGATAACGTTACATTCACTGTTAACTTACAAAAGCCTGTTGCCCTTGAAAAGGGTCTTAAGTTCACTATTCGTGAAGGTGGACACACTGTTGGTGCCGGTGTTGTATCTGACATCTTAGACTAATTTCAAGTGCACATGCACTAAAAGACTTGGGTTTTTACCCAAGTCTTTTTTTCTTTATCTTGATTATTTAAAAATAACTAGGCGATCACCCTTTCAATGAGTTGCAATTAGTGGTCTCCTACGGTAAACTAATATAGTATGTAAAGACTAATTATGTTTATTAATTTAGTCAAATTGATTTGTTATTGGAGGAAATAAAATGTCAGCAAAATGGGAACGCGATAGCGATGCCAGCAAAGGTACATTGACATTTGAAATTGATGTCGACACTATTAATAAGGGAATTGACGAAGCTTTCGTTGAAACCCGTAAAAAGATTACTGTTCCGGGATTCCGGAAGGGTCGTGTCCCACGTCAAATCTTTAACCAAATGTACGGTGAAGAATCATTATACCAAGATGCTTTGAACAAGGTCTTGCCTGATACTTATAACGAAGCTGTTAAGGAAACAAACATTCAACCTGTTGATCAGCCTAAGATTGACATTAAGAGTATGGAAAAGGGTCAACCATGGGTTTTAACTGCCGAAGTTGACGTTATGCCAGAAGTTAAGTTGGGTGATTACAAGGGTATGGAAGTTCCAGCCCAAGATACCACTGTTTCTGATGCCGATGTTGATGACGCAATTGAAAAGAAGCGTCAACAACAAGCTGAACTTGTATTAAAGGAAGACAAGCCTGCTGAAAAGGGCGATACTGTTGTAATTGATTACAAGGGCAGCGTTGATGGTAAAGAATTTGCTGGTGGTTCAGCAGAAAATTACTCTCTTGAGTTAGGCTCAGGATCATTTATCCCTGGTTTTGAAGATCAGTTGATTGGTCACAATGCTGACGATGATGTTGACGTTAAGGTTACCTTCCCAGAAGACTATCATGAAAAGACACTTGCTGGTAAGGAAGCTTTATTTAAGGTAAAAATTCACGAAATCAAGGAAAAGCAGTTACCAGAGCTTGATGATGACTTTGCCAAGGATGTTGATGAAGATGTTGATACTTTAGCAGAACTAAAGGAAAAGACTAAGAAGCAACTTCAAGAAGAAAAGGATAACCAAGCTAAGGCTGCTATTGAAGATGCTGCTATCAACAAGGCCGTTGAAAACGCAGAAATTGAAGATATTCCGCAAGCAATGTTAGATGACGATACTAACCGTCAAATGCAACAATACTTGGCAGGAATGCAACAACAAGGTATCAGTCCTCAAATGTACTTCCAAATTACTGGTACTAAGGAAGAAGATTTAAAGAAGCAATTTGCTAATGATGCTGCTCAACGTGTGAAGACTAACCTTGTATTAGAAGCGATTGTTGACGACGCTAAATTAGATGCTACTGAAGATGAAATTGCCAAGGAAGTATCCGACCTTGCTAAGCAATACGGAATGGAAGAAGATGCTGTGAAGAAGGCATTATCAAATGACATGTTAACTCATGATATTAAGATCCGTAAAGCTGTTGACTTAGTTGCTGACTCTGCAAAGCAAGTTAAGGACGACAAGAAGTCTGACAAGTAAGCAATTAACTAAAAGATTACTAATCAAAATGTCCAATCACTTTGGTTGGGCGTTTTTTTTGCCAGTCTACTAACAAATAGTTAAGCTGATTTAGTCGAATTTAGATGATAATTTTGTTATTATGTGTTAATAAGTCTTAAAGGAGGTCCAATTATGTTTGAAGATACCAGTGGTATGGATTCAGTTCACTGTTCCTTTTGTGGGAAATCCCAAGATGAAGTGAAAAAGATTGTTGCTGGTCCTGGTGTTTATATTTGTAACGAATGTGTCGACCTTTGTAAACAAATTATTGATCAAGAATTGGCAGAAGATGAAGCAAAAAAGGCTTTTCGGGTTCCAACTCCAGCAGAGATTGTTAGCGAACTTGATGATTATGTGATTGGTCAAAGTGATGCAAAGAAAACATTAGCAGTTGCCGTTTACAATCATTATAAGCGGGTTAATGCGATGATGAGTGGCGATAATAATGATACGGAATTGCAAAAAAGTAATATTGCGGTAATCGGACCAACTGGATCTGGGAAAACCTACTTAGCTCAATCATTAGCACGGATTCTTAACGTGCCATTTGCAATTGCCGATGCAACCACATTAACTGAAGCAGGTTATGTTGGTGAAGATGTAGAAAATATTATCCTTAAATTACTCCAAGCAGCTGATTTTGATGTTGAACGTGCTGAAAAAGGAATAATTTATATTGACGAAATTGATAAGATCGCTAAAAAGAGTGAGAATGTTTCAATTACTCGTGATGTTTCCGGTGAAGGTGTTCAACAAGCATTGTTAAAGATTCTTGAAGGAACAATTGCTAATGTACCACCACAGGGAGGACGTAAGCATCCACAACAAGAATTTATTCAAGTTGACACTAAGAATATTCTTTTTATTGTCGGTGGAGCTTTTGATGGCATTGAAACAATCGTTAAGGAACGTTTAGGAGATAAAACGATTGGCTTTGGAACCGATTCTCGGGAAGCTGAAACAGTTACTGATAAAAACATTTTGCAGCATGTTATCCCAGAAGACTTGCTTAAATTTGGTTTAATCCCTGAGTTTATTGGTCGTTTGCCAGTTATGACTGCTCTTGAAAAGCTTGATGAAGATGACCTTGTTCGGATTCTTACTGAGCCGAAGAATGCTCTTGTTAAGCAATATAAGGAATTAATTCGCCTTGATGGTAGTGAATTAACGTTTACTGACGGGGCATTGCGTGCGATGGCTCAATTAGCAATTAAGCGTAATACTGGTGCCCGTGGATTACGATCAATTATCGAAGACGTTATGCGGGATGTGATGTTTGATTTACCAAGTCGCAAGGATGTTGAAAAAGTCGTTATTGATAAGCGGTGCGTAACACAACATACCGAACCTCGTTATATATTAAAAGATGAGAAGGCTTCCTAGTATGAGCGGAGTGGGGGGGTGTAGTCATGGAAGTAAATAATGTTGATTTAACAATTAGTGCTGTAAGTGAAGAACAGTATCCACAGACTGAAATTCCTGAAATTGCACTTGTAGGACGATCTAACGTTGGAAAGTCATCACTAACAAATGTTTTGATCAATCGTCGTAACTATGCTCATACTTCAAGTCAACCTGGAAAGACGCAAACATTAAACTTTTATAATGTAGAAGACAAGGTGTACTTTGTAGATGTTCCTGGATATGGCTATGCAAAAGTTTCTAAAAAAGAGCGTGAGCGATTCGGAAAAATGATTGAACAATATTTGACTCAGCGTGAGCAACTTCGCGGAGTAATTCAATTGGTGGACGCACGGCATGCGCCAACACCTGATGACGTTAACATGTATAATTGGTTACGTTATTATAATTTACCGACACTTATCGTTGGAACAAAGATTGATAAAGTAAAGCGAAGTGCTTGGAACCGTCAGCTAAGTACAATAAAAAAGACGCTAAAAATAGATAACACTACATCGCTTATCTTATTTTCTGCTACTGAAAAAAAGGGTAAAGATGATGTTTGGCGATGGATTGAAGAGCGAATGGGGAATAATTAAGTTGGACTTTAATGAGTATCAAAATGCGGCTAAAAGAACTTTATATGGGAATGAGCAAGTTTTGACTAACTGTGCATTAGGGTTGGCAGGTGAGTCAGGACAAGTAGTTGATTTAGTAAAAAATTATACTTTTCGTGGTCGAAAGCTTGATCGTAAAGAACTTATTCACGAAATGGGTGATGTCCTCTGGTACTTATCACAAATTGCAGAATGGGCAGATATTCCATTTGAAGAAGTTGCTAAAGAGAATATTGAAGAGTTAAATAAACGTTATCCAGCTGGCTTTAAAAAACAGGATTAAATGATTCAATAAGATGGCAATAAATTTATGTCATACTTTATCACTATTCTGATAGTTAATCATGAAACCAGCTTATTGTTCTTATGTTGCTAATGTTTGTATATAAAAAAGGAGGTTGGGAAATAACCCGACCTCTTAATTATTTTAAAGATAAAAATGCTATAACGCGGTAGCTGTCTGGCAGATTAGTATTGAACTAGTCGGTCTATAGGCTGTACCTCGTTATTTATCTCATAGTCATTTTCTTAATTGTTTTGCTCTTTATTTTTATCAGTTTTATTCTTATCTTTTTTCTCTTCAGTCTTTACCTTTGGCTTTTTCGGATCTACTGCAAATTGATCGAATAATTTATCTAACTGTTCGCTTCTTCGTGTTACAAGTCCCATAAGTCATACTCCTTTTACCTATTTGACAAAATGCTAGCATATATTTTGCTAAAAGTACAATTATTTATAAACACTTCTTTTGCCTTATAGGCCGTTTTTCAGATATAATATAGTGTTAATAATTTTTTTCAGAGGAGGGTACTGCTATGGCCAGTGAACATATAGAACATAAATTGGCGTTGTTACCAGATAAGCCAGGTTGTTACCTGATGAAAAACATTAATGATCAGATAATTTATGTTGGTAAAGCAAAAAATTTGAAGAATCGGGTCCGTTCCTACTTTAAAAGTAGTCATACTGGGAAAGTAGCCAAAATGGTTTCAGAGGTTGCTGATTTTGAAACTATTATTACCTCAACAAATAAAGAGTCGTTTTTACTTGAAATTACATTAATTCAAAAACACCAGCCATATTTCAATATTAAGTTAAAAAAGGGAACCGGGTACCCTTATATTAAAATAACTAATGAGCGTGACCCGCAGATTAAAATTGTTAGTAAGATAAAAAAGGATGGGGGATATTATTTTGGCCCCTATCCTAACGTTTATGCTGCTGAAGAAACCATGCATTTTATTCAAAAGGTTTACCCTTTGCGGCGTTGTAATGGTTACCAGGGACGACCATGCTTGTATTACCATATGGGTCAATGTTTAGGCGCATGTTTTAAGGAAGTCCCTACCGAAAAATATGAACAACAAATCAGAAAGATAAAGTCTTTTTTAAATGGTAATACATCAATGGTTAAGCAACAATTAATGGAAAAAATGCGTAAGGCTTCAGAAAAGATGGAATTTGAACGAGCGGCGGAGATTAGGGATCAAATTCACTATATTGAAGTAACCGTTGAGAAGCAAAAAATTATTTCGAATGATAAAACTCCTCGCGACCTGTTTAACTTCTACATGGACAAAGGATGGCTTTCAATTCAAATTTTCTTTATTCGCCAAGCCCGATTAATGAAACGGGAAAAGCGCCTTTTTCCAATTGTTGATACTGCAGTTGAGGAAATGACAAGTTTTATTTTGCAGTTCTATAATCGACGTAATAATATCCTGCCTCGAGAAATCCTTGTACCTAAGGGATTACCCAACAAAGAAATTAGTGAAATTCTGGGAGTCCCTGTCCGAACACCTATCCGTGGCGAAAAACGTGATTTATTGGCAATGGCACATGAAAATGCCCAGTTATCACTTAATGAAAAGTTTCGTTTACTTGAGATGGATCAAAGTAAAACAACAGGGGCAATGAAAGAAATTACAGATGCCCTCGGTCTTCCAGCTGGACATCGAATTGAAGCGTTTGACCATTCACATATCCAAGGGGCAGATCCGGTGAGTGCGATGGTCGTATTTATTAATGGAGAATCTGCTAAAAATTTCTATCGTAAATATAAACTAAAGACAGTTGTTAATCATGCTGATGAAGCCGCAAGTACTCGTGAGGTAATTCGTCGCCGATATACGCGGCTATTAAAAGAAGGCAAACCTATGCCAGATATGATTTTTATGGATGGTGGCGAAATTCAAATGGATGCGGCTAAAGATGTCTTAGAAAATGAACTTAATCTTGATATTCCAGTAGTCGGAATGGTAAAAAATGATAAGCACCAAACGGCAGATTTGCTTTTTGGTAATGATGATCGGCATATTAATTTGAATCCGCGCAGTCAGGGATTTTACCTTGTACAGCGAATTCAGGATGAGGTTCACCGTTTTGCAATTACTTTTCATCGGCGGGTCCATACTAAGCATTCTTTGAGTTCACGATTAGATGAGATTAAAGGTGTAGGTCCGCGAACAAGGACTAAACTTTTGCGAAAATATGGATCAATTACTAAGATTGCTCAAGCATCAGTTGATGAAATTCAGTCGTTAGGAATTAATCGGCCAACTGCACAGTTAATAAAGGTGTCACTGCAAAAAAATGCAGAAGTTGCTAAAGGAAGTAGTCATGATTGATTTTGACACGTTGAAAAATTTTAAATATACTAATTATATATACTAAAGAACGGAGACATTCATTATGAATATGTTTGTTGATCAAATAAAAATTGAAGTACATGCTGGTAAGGGTGGCGACGGAATGGTAGCATTTCGTCGCGAAAAGTATGTTCCTAATGGGGGACCTGCCGGCGGTGATGGTGGTCGTGGCGGTAGCATTATTTTAAAGGTTGATGAAGGATTGCGGACATTAATGGATTTTCGCTACCATCGTATTTTCAAAGCTAAAAATGGTGGTAACGGAATGAGTAAGCAAATGACAGGACCTAGTGCGGAAGATACCGTTATTTCTGTGCCACAAGGAACAACAGTACGGGACTTAGACACTGGTGAGATCATTGGTGATTTGGTTGAAAATGGTCAAAAATTAGTTGTCGCAAAAGGAGGCCGTGGTGGTCGTGGTAATATTCATTTTGCGAGTGCTAAGAATCCAGCTCCTGAAATTGCAGAAAATGGTGAACCTGGTGAGGACCACTATCTAGAGTTGGAGTTAAAGATGCTGGCGGACGTAGGTTTGATCGGTTTTCCTTCTGTGGGTAAATCTACATTATTATCAGTAGTAACTGGTGCTAAACCGAAGATTGCTGCTTATGAATTTACGACACTAACTCCTAATCTTGGCATGGTAATGTTACCAGATGGTCGTGACTTTGCAATGGCTGATATGCCAGGGTTGATTGAAGGAGCATCCAAGGGTGTTGGACTCGGATTAAAGTTTCTTCGTCATATTGAACGAACACGTGTCTTGCTTCATTTAGTTGATATGAGTAGCGAAGATCCCCATCAGGCAATTGAACGATATCAGCAAATAAATAAAGAATTAGCTAATTATGACCCAGAATTACTGAAACGTCCGCAAATTGTGGTTGCTACTAAGATGGATTTGCCAAACGCAATGGATAATCTGAAAGAATTTAAGAAAGATTTAGCAAAAGATAAGACTTTAAGTCAGCAACCGGAAGTTTTTGCAATTTCAGCTGTAACGCATCAGGGAGTTCAGCAGTTGATGCAGTTAACTGCGGACTTACTTGACAAGACACCAGCCTTTGATAGTGAGAGTCATGATAAAGAATTAATTGCTGAGTATCGAGCAGCTGCTCCTGAAAAGGAAGATACAGCTGACTTTACTATTACTAAAGACGAGGACGGCACATGGGTCCTTGGTGGCGAAAAGCTTCTTCGGCTATTTAAGATGACTGATTTAACTCATGAGGAGAGTCAATTGCGATTTGCCCGTCAGTTGCGTCACATGGGAGTTGATGATGCTTTACGAGCTAAGGGTGTTCAAGATGGTGACCTTGTAAGAATCGAAAAATTTGTTTTTGAATTCATTCAATAATAATTAATTGTAGCAAAGGTAGGAAAGTATAAATGCAACTAGAATTTTTAGGAACCGGTGCGGGATCCCCAAGTAAACAGCGAAATGTGAGTAGCGTTGCGTTACGTTTATTAGAAGAGCGGAATGCAATTTGGCTTTTTGACGTTGGAGAAGCTACACAACATCAAATTCTGCATACGACAATTCGTCCGCGTAAAATTGAAAAAATTTTTATTACTCATTTACATGGAGATCATATTTTTGGCTTGCCAGGATTATTAAGTTCACGATCGTTCCAGGGGGGGAATGAGCCGTTAACAATTTATGGTCCAGTTGGAATTAAAAAATTTGTTCAGGTAGCACTGCAAGTTAGTGAGTCGCGACTTAGTTATCCGCTTCATTTTGTAGAATTAACTGATGATGGAGAAATATTTAATGATCATGGCTTTCGCGTAATTGCACGAAAATTAGACCATAAGATTGCATGTTTTGGGTATCGGGTTGAAGAAGCAGACCATCCTGGTGAGTTGCAGGTTGAAAAGTTACGTGAACAAAATGTACCCTCTGGGCCAATTTATGGTCAATTAAAGGCAGGAAAAAAGGTTACCCTTTCAGACGGCAGAATTTTAGACGGACATGACTATATTGGAGAACCACAAGCTGGTCGAATTGTGACAATTCTTGGCGATACTCGTCAGACAAAAAATGCAGTTCTTTTAGCAGAAAATGCAGATGTATTAGTACATGAAAGTACCTTTGCCAAAGATGAAACTAAAATGGCAAGAAGTTATTATCATTCGACAAGTAAACAAGCGGCTGAAGTTGCTAAAAAGGCAGGCGTAAAGAAGCTTTTATTAACACATATTTCGGCACGTTATACTGGTAAAGCAGCTTATCAGCTGGCTTACCAGGTAAGGAATATAATCCCTGATACACGGGTTGTAAATGATTTTGATGTAATTGACATTCCATTTAAAAAATGAAAAGAGATGGCGAAAATGCTTAAAAGGGTAAAAATGTTACGCTTTTTGCGAAATGAAGTTGTATTGATTACTGGTGGTTCAAGTGGAATTGGTAAAGAATTAGCATTTGAAGCAGCACGGCGAGGAGCCATCGTTGTTGTAGCTGCACGAAATCTTGAAAAGTTACATGAAGTAGCTAGAAAGTGCTTAATACTATCTGGTCGACCAGCTTTTGCATACCAATTAGATGTTACGGATCCAGATCAGATTGATACTGTTCTTTCAAAAGTACAGCATGAAGTTGGGGGGATTGATGTCCTAATCAACTCTGCAGGATTAGGCGATTTTATTCCGGTTGTTAATGAATCGCATCGGTCAATGGAGCAGATGGTCCACGTTAATCTCTTGGCATTAATGTATATTAGTCGGTGCGTTGCTAAGCAAATGATGGATCAAGGATATGGCGCCATTATTAATATGGGATCGATAGCAGGAAAACTGCCAACGCCTAATAGTGCAGTTTATTCTGCAACCAAAGCAGGTGTTATCCAATTTGATAATGTTTTACGGATGGAGGTTGCTGATTATGGCGTCCAAGTTTTGACGGTTAATCCGGGACCAATTGATACGCCATTCTTTGACAAAGCGGATAGTAGTCATACATATCGCTCTCATCTTCCAAAATGGATGTTTATTTCTCCTGAAGATCTTGCTCGTCGCATTTGGAATAATGTCGGCTATAAGACACGAGAAATTAATGTTCCCGGTTACGTTGCTTATCTTGGTTGGGCATACCAGGTTGTGCCAGGTTTAGGGGACTGGGCAATTAAGAAGTTCTTTGATTTCCAACAGGATAAGAAGAATTTATAAATAAGAATTGTATGTAGATTTAAGAGACTGAGATATTCCCAGCCTCTTGTTTAATTTTGGCGTTGAAATGGTGGGATAACTGATGGTTGATTCAAAATTTAAGTGGAAACTGGCTGATAATACTTCGCCTGTAATTGCGACGCTTGCGAAGGAGTTAAGCGTTTCAAAAATATTAGCAACATTGCTTGCACAACGAGGAATTAGTGATGTTGAACAGGCAAAGAAGTTTTTAAAGCCGACAATGGACGAAATTTATGATCCACAACTTCTACATGATATGGACAAAGCAATCGCGCGGATAGAAGAAGCGGTCGAAAAGCAAGAGCTAATTACGGTGTATGGTGATTATGATGCAGATGGCATTACTAGTACAGCAGTTATGTATGAAACCCTAATGGCAGTTGGAGCCAACGTTAATTATTATGTTCCTAATCGTTTTACAGACGGATACGGTCCTAATTTGGCGGCTTACCAACGGTTAATTGATAAAGGGACGCAGCTTTTCATCACTGTTGATAACGGGGTTAGTGGCAAAGAAGTTATTGATCAGGTAATAGCAAGTGGGATTGATGTTATAATTACAGATCATCATGAACTACCACCTGATTTACCTGATGCAACTGCAATTGTACATCCACGCTACCCGGGGAGTAATTATCCTTTCCCTGACCTTTCTGGAGTAGGAGTTGCGTTTAAGGTTGCATGGGCTTTAACGGGTGAGTTTCCTGTTGAACAACTTGATTTAGTTGCAATTGGTGAGATAGCAGACGTTGTTAACGTAACGAATGAAAATCATGCTCTAATTTCATATGGAATTCAACAGTTACGACAAGGAATGCGTCCAGGATTAGCTGCTCTTATGAGATTAGCCAATATTCAGCCGGCAAGTCTTACTGATCAAGATATTGGCTTTGGAATTGCACCTCGTTTAAATGCTCTTGGACGAATAGCTGATGCTAATGATGGAGTGCGACTAGTAACCAGTTTGGATGAGAAAGAGGCCGAGCAATTAGCAAAGGCGGTTGATCAATCAAATAAGAAACGTCAAGAATTGGTGGCCAATATAATGACCGAGGCTTATCAACAAGCTAAAGATATAAAAAATCAAAATAAGAAAACATTGGTTATTATCGGAAAAGGCTGGCATCAAGGAGTACTAGGAATCGTTGCAAGCCGAATAATGAACGAAACTGGTAAACCAACGATTGTCGCATCTGTAGATCAAAGTAATCCAGAATTAGTGAAGGGATCAGGAAGAAGTCCAGAGAAATTTAACCTTTTTAAAGCGTTAGATGTTCATCGAGAATTGTTTTCATCGTTTGGAGGACATCCAGCGGCGTGTGGATTATCGCTTAGCACTGATAATATTAACCAACTTCAACAGGTACTAGAAGAAGAAGCTGAAAAGCAAAAATTTGATCCATCCATAAAACAAAATTTACCAATTGCATTAACTTTAACCCCTACAGAAATAGGTAAGCAGCTTTATAATGATATTCAAAATATTGCGCCCTTTGGTCCAGGAAATGATGAGCCGATCTTTAATATGAATGATGTAAAAATTGCTAATGTTAAGACAATGGGACAGGAAAAACAACACCTCAAATTTTCAATTCTTGGCAGCAAAGAAAGTTTGTCTGTTGTTGCTTTTGGTAAGGGGAGTATTGCTCCATTATTATCATCACCAACTGGTAAAATTAATATTGCTTTTAAAATCGGAATAAATGAGTGGCGTGGAAAAAGAAGTATTCAACTTATGCTTGAAGATCTAAAAATTGACGGTACTGTTATTATCGATGAACGAACTAATAAACTAACACCACAATTATTTGCTGGAAAAGAATTTTATGTAATTAAAGATTCACGATTACGGCAGAATATTGCGCCCCATGTTATGCCAAACCATGTTTTATCTATTGAAGAGGCTGTACAAACTGATTTTACCAACCAATGCGTTACATTAGTTGATTGTCCAGCGAGTGAGACGATGCTAAAAAAGATTTTTGTTCAAGATCAAGGACACCCGGCAGTTATTCGACTATTACTATATCAACGGCATAGTGCATATTTAGCTGGTTTACCTTCTCGTCCAGATTTTGCTCAGTTATATCGTTTCATTCATCGGCAGCAGGAATTAAAGTGGCCAGCCCAATCCCAGGCAGTTAGTCGATATCTAAAAATCAATGTGGAAAAATTAAATTTTATGATTAATGTGTTTTCTGAAGCAGGATTTGTTACAATAAAAGATGGTGTGTTAAAGTTTAATAAACATGTTATTAAGACTGATCTAACACAAACAAACCAATATAAAAAACAATTAGCACAGTATAAGATCGAACAGCAGCTGTTGTTCAATGATGCAGCGACTGTCGCAAAGTGGCTATTACATTATCTTAATTTAGATTAAAGGAGACAGTTTATCTCATGGCTTTAGACCTTTATAAATACGTTGCTAGTGTCCCAGATTATCCTGAAAAGGGAATTGTATTTCGGGACATCTTACCATTAATGGCTGATGGTGCTGCCTTTAAGCAGGCAACTGACGAATTAGTTGATTATGCTAAGGACAAAAAAGTAGATATGGTAGTTGGCCCAGAAGCACGAGGCTTTATCGTTGGTTGTCCTATTGCTCGTGAATTAGGG
Source organism: Limosilactobacillus rudii (assembly GCF_014145455.1). Lineage (GTDB taxonomy): Bacteria > Bacillota > Bacilli > Lactobacillales > Lactobacillaceae > Limosilactobacillus > Limosilactobacillus rudii. The sequence goes on from NZ_JACIVB010000029.1 coordinate 82,879, forward strand.
GTTGGCTTTGCCCCAGCACGAAAAAAAGGAAAGTTACCACGAAAGGCAATTAGTGCTACCTATGATTTAGAATATGGAACTGCCACTCTACAAATGGAAGCTGACGCAATTAAACCAGGTCAGCGGGTTTTAGTTGTAGATGACCTTTTAGCAACTGGGGGAACAATTTCCGCGACAATTGATATGGTTGAACAAATGGGCGGAATTGTTGTTGGTTGTGCTTTCTTAATCGAATTAAAAGATCTTCATGGTCGTGATAAAATTAAGGATTATGATATGAAGGCACTAATGGAATTCTAATTAAAAGGAGGCCAATGTCGGCCCCTTTTTTAATAGTTATTGTTTATTTATCCTTAATACGCGACAATGACAGTATGTAAATAAAAAGGAGTAGCTTAATTTATGATTTTTCTAGTAATAATGGGTGCACTATTTTTAATTCTTGGTGGATTTTATTTAGCCAATTCATGGCAACAGTATCGGGAATGGAAAAGTGGAACAATTATAGTTGTCCTAAGTATTATCGCAATCATTTATGGGACAATTAACTTACCTTATTTTCATCATGATAAGTCTGCCTCTTCTAATCAAGGTACTTCGTCTTCCAAGGTTACCCAATCGAGCAGTTTTTCTTCATTTTCTAATAAGTTTGCAATTGGTAACTCAAGTGCTAATGAAGCACAACAAGAGAATAGGACAATGGCAGTTTTACGTCAGATGCAAAAGGGATATTCAAAATTAGGTACTGTTGACTACAATGAAGATAATAAAACCTTCCAGATTACGCCGACAGATGATAATACAGTTGAAGCATTGAAAGCACTAGCTCAGGATCCCAGTCAAGCAGATCAAATGGGGTGGCCTAACTTGACTAAATCAATTAAAAGTAATTCCGGCCAAGTGTCTAAGGCGTTGGGAGATGGCTATTCAATTAGTATTATGAACCCTGGCGATAGCAGCAAGGCATTATATACCGCTAAGGATGGACAAACTACGTATGATATTGCCAATCAAAATTAAAGAGTACTAGAGTAATTTAGTTTATCAGAGTAATTAAGCCTGATAAATTCGATGAAGAATTATTATAAACGGTATATGTGTATGCAACTAGCTCAATAAGTAGAGGGATAGTCTGAAGGCAAGAAAAAAGTTTAGCGAAATAAGAATTGGAATGAAATTTAAAATCGAGTAATGATTGATTTACCCTAAGAGTTAAGCTGCCAGCCTAGCACTTAGGGGCTTTTTATATACTATTTAACTTTTAACAATAATCAATTATAATTTTTACATTTAGTGCTAACTTTGATAACCGCTTTACGTCATATTCTTTTTTTGTTACAATAATAAAGTTGATATGGAGACATACTCAAGTGGCTGAAGAGGACGGTTTCGAAAACCGTTAGGCGTGTAAAAGCGTGCAGGGGTTCAAATCCCCTTGTCTCCTTTTTTAAGTTTGCTGATATTCAATGGTTGTTAAGACGTTGATATATCAGCGTTTTTATTTTTAAGCCATATACATTATTTTAAGGGGGCCGTTATGACAAGAAAATATTATGTAGTAAAAAAGGGAAGAAAACCAGGAATTTATCAAACTTGGCCCGAATGTCAAAAGCAAGTCAGTGGCTATCCTAATGCTCGGTATAAAAGTTTTACGACTTTAACAGCAGCTGAGACTTGGTTTTATGATCAAGAACAAAAACTGCCGCCTAAGCAAAATACTGTTAGTAATTACTCAGCTAATGTTATTCGCCTATACACAGACGGGGGATCAAGAAATCACGGAAATAAACTTGGTCAACATGTAAAAAGTAATGATAAGGCGGCATGGGCATATTTAATTTGCTATGAAGGTCAAACTTACACCGATACAGCAGGCGAATATGGAGCAACTAATAATAAAATGGAAATAACAGCTTTGGTTCAAGCATTAACTAAGCTAGTTATGCTTGGTTTACAAACAAAGCCGATTGTTGCAACCTTGGACTCGCATTATGTATTAGACCCTCTTACAAAAGGATGGTTAGTTAATTGGCAGCGACGTGGGTGGATGACTGCTAGTGGAAAAACGGTGGCTAACCAAGATTTGTGGAAGAAACTTGTAAAAATATTACCTAATTTTACTGATCTTCATTTTGAATGGACAAAAGGTCATGCTATTAATGCTGGTAATAATCGGGTTGATGAATTGCTGAATCAAACAATGGATCATATGTAATTATAGTATTAGAAACAAAGGTGAATGAGAAAATGAGAATTGGTATTGATAGAATGGCTTTTGCAACAACGAATGATTATCTTGATCTTGTGGAGTTGGCTAAGGCGCGTAATGTTGATCCTAATAAATATACTATTGGGATTGGGCAAGACCAACAAGCGGTTGTGCCTCCAACCCAGGATATTGTTACCTTGGGAGCGGCAGCAGCACAAAAACTTTTAACGCCAGCATTAATGAAAAATATTTCAACACTGATTGTTGCAACTGAATCCGGAATTGATAACTCTAAGGCAGCGGCAATTTATATCAAACGTTTATTGGGATTAAATGATTTTGTCCGAACGGTTGAAATGAAAGAGGCTTGTTATTCTGCTACGGCTGGAATACAGTTTGCCAGAGGAATAGTGGCGCTTAATCCGCAAGAAACAGTTTTAGTAATCGCTAGTGATATTGCGCGTTATGGCTTAGATACACCGGGGGAAGTAACGCAGGGAGCGGGAGCTGTTGCGATGCTTATCTCTCAAAATCCGCATATACTAAACCTTGAAGATACAACGGTTCCTTATAGTAAAGATATAATGGACTTTTGGCGGCCTTTATATGCGACAGAAGCATTGGTAGATGGCAAATATTCTACTAATGTATATATTGACTTTTTTAAGCAGACTTTTACTCGTTATCAACAGCTTACTGGACGTGATTTAGCTGATTTTGCTGCTATTGCTTTCCATTTGCCATTTACAAAAATGGGTAAAAAGGGATTGGAATCACTTTTAGGAGAGCGTAAAGATGAAGTAGCAAGTCGATTACGTCAACAACTAAAAGCAAGTCAGATTTACTCACGGAAAGTAGGGAATCTTTATACCGGATCATTATATCTGTCTTTAATGTCGCTCTTACAAAATGGAAACCTTAATGTTGGTGATCGAATTGGGTTATTTAGTTACGGCTCCGGAGCAGAAGGAGAATTTTATACTGGTATTTTAGAAGAAGGTTATCAAAACTACATGAGTAATGTAGAAATGGACCTAGCTCGACGTCATAAAGTATCAGTAGCTAAATATGAGCAGCTATTTAATAATCAATTAGGAATGAAGAGTGAAGATGTTGAGTTTGATGATAGAAACGATCCATTGCCGTTTGTTCTCAAAGGACAAAAAAATCATCAACGAATTTATTTGATAAAAAAAAACTGATTAGACCGGACGGCAAATCAGCTTCGTCATGATTAGAATATATGATCACGAAATAGTCCAATTACTTTTCCTAGAATTCGTACGTTATCTAGAAAAATTGGATCCATCGTATCATTCTCTGGTTGTAAACGGAATCGGTTTTTTTCTTTGAAAAATCTCTTACAAGTTGCTTCGTTATCGTCATTCATTGCAATAACAATGTCACCATTTTTAGCTGTAGATTGTTTACGCACAATAACTTGATCGCCATTTAGAATACCAGCTTTTATCATACTTGTTCCACGAATAGTGAGCATAAAAAGGTCATTGTTGTCTTGAATAGAAGGAGGTATCGGGAAAAAGTCCGTTGCGTTTTCTACAGCTAAGATTGGTTGTCCAGCCGTCACGACACCAAGCATTGGGATTTCTTTTTGCATTGGTTTTACCCCTAAAATATCCAAACCCTTAGGCGTAATCTCAAGGGCTCGTGGTTTTGAAGGATCTTTTTGTAGAAATCCTTGTTCAATTAGGCGGGTAATATGACCGTGAACAGTTGAAGTAGAAGACAATCCGACAGCGCTGCATATCTCACGAACTGTTGGCGGGTAGCCATGATCCTCAACTTGTTTATGAATATAATTAAGTACGGCCATTTGTTTATTTTTTGCTGGCTTTGGCATATTGACACCTCATTATTATTAATTGTGTTAAGCTTATCATAGATGAGGATATTTTTCAAACGTACGTTCGTGATTTGCCTTGACTTTATAAAATGAGTAAAATTAATTTTATTAAGGAGATGGTATTAATGGCTGAATCAAAAGAACAAGATGAACTTTTAAAACGGATAAATGAACTTGCTCATAAAAACAAAGAAGAAGGTTTAACTGAAGAAGAAACTAAAGAGCGTGAGCGTTTGCGAAAGGAATATTTAAAGAATTTCCGCGAAGCAATGCGCAGCAATATTGAGATGATGCGTATTTTTGATAAAGATGGTAATGAAGTAACACCAGAAAAAGTTCGGGAGGTACAGCGTAAGAAGGGCCTTCGTGACGATTAAAAAAAGATTTGGTCTTTTCAAAAAATGCTCTTTCGTGTAAGATGGATAAGTAACGAGCAAAGGAGGAAGTAATTGTGGGTATGACAATCATGCTAATGATTCTTGCATTATTAGTCGGATTAGTAATCGGCTTCTTTGGTGCACGTAAATACATGGAAAACTACCTCCGCAATAATCCACCGATTTCGGAAGAGATGCTGCGGACAATGATGCTTCAAATGGGGCAAAAACCATCAAGTCGCAAACTACATCAAATGATGCAAGCGATGAAGGCACAAGCAAAAAAGTCAAATCGAAAGTAACATAAAAGGATGTGATTTTTATCACATCCTTTTATGTTACCTCGTTTATTTAGAAATCATCGTTTTTCGGCTTAGGGGGCATAACGTATTTGTATTGCGGATTAATTTGTTTGTCTAAGCTATCAAAAGCTGCTTGCATCTGCTTTTCTAAGTCAGCTTGTACTTCAGGCGTGAGACGTTGTTTGCGATCAATATAGATTGGTTTACCAAAGGCGATATGACGTGGCTTGCGAGAAAAAAGCTGCCCAAACTTTAATGGTCCCTGGTAAACAGCTGGCACTAACGGTACATTAGCCATTTTGGCAATAACGGTAGCCCCTCCCTTTAATTTTGAAGAGTAACGTGATCCACTAGGGAAAATAATTGTTGAAAGGTTAGTTTTGCGCAACATTGTGACTGGCTTTTTTATTGCAGAGGGACCAGGATTCTTACGGTCAACAGGATAAGCGTTAAGGGCTCTCAGAAATTTATTAGCAAGTGGATTCTTAAATAATTCTTTTTTTGCCATAAAACTAAATTTCTTTGGCCAAACGGCAAGTGCTAATAGGACAGGATCCATCCATGTCCGGTGGGGAGCAACAATAATATAATTTCCCTCAGGAATATTTTCTTGATTGTATATTTTAAGACGACCGTTAATCAGGGTTAAAAAAGGGTTAACAATCTTTACAAGGAATGTATAGAGCATTTTAATCTTCCAATCTATAATAGTATTTTCGTTCATCAGTATGACTAAAAAAAAACAAACTTGCAAGTAGAAAAAATATATGGAGATAACATGGAAAGTAGAAATATTTTGAAAAATGGCGAACGAATCGACCAATTATATAGTCAAGACGTCCAAATAATTCAAAATCCACAATGTTTTGCTTTTTCGTTGGATGCAGTATTATTGGCTGATTTTGTACGCCCCAATCATCGTCATAAATTGAAAGTGGTTGATCTTTGTGCCGGCAATGGCGCTATTGGCATTTTTTTGCATAATAAACTTGGTGGTCATTTTACAGAGGTAGAATTACAACCGCCGATTGCTGACATGGCTAAGCGAACGATTTTGTTAAATAATCTTCAAGATCGTTATACAGTTATCAATACTGATATTGCTAATATAAATAATTATATTCCTAAAGACTCGGTGGATGTTGTCTTATGCAACCCTCCCTATTTTCCCGTTACGCCACAGAGTCAAAAAAATCCTAATAGGGCTTTAGCAATTGCCCGTCATGAAATTGCAACTAATTTAGAGATGGTTACTAGACAGATGAGCGGCTTATTAAAAATGAATGGTCACGGCTACCTTGTTCATCGTCCTGATCGTTTGGCAGAAATTATTGCTATATGTCAAAAAAATAGGTTAGCTCCTAAACGATTACGATTTATTCACCCTAAGCCGGATCGCAACGCAAATATATTATTACTTGAGGTAATTAAAGATGGAAGGCCAGGAGGAGTAAAGGTAGTTCCACCTTTGATTGTCCATGGAAAGGACGGAAAATACATGCCGGCTATTCAGGAGCTTTTGTATGGTAAATAAAGATTATTACATTTATATATTGTACTGTGCTGATGACAGCCTTTATTGCGGCTTTACTGATAATGTTGATCGACGGGTTCATATGCATCAGAGTTACCGGGGTGCAAAGTATACGCGTGTAAAAAAGCGTCACCCGCTAAAGCTTATTTATTCAGAAAAATTTACGTCAAAGCATGATGCACTGCATGCTGAATATTGCTTCAAACATCAAACTCGGCAACAAAAAGAAAACTTTTTAATGGAACATGGCATTGATCTACTGAAAGAACGGAGGAATTTAAATTTATGAAGATTTATGTGTATGGTGTTTATAATGATGAGGTACCTTATATTAAGGAGTGGCAACAGGAACACCCTGAAGTTACGGTTGAAACAACTACCAAATTATTGAATGAAGAAAGTGTTGATTTATCAAAGGGAAGCAATGGTGTTGTTGTTTTTCAACAAGAGCCGTATTCTGATGGCACATTAAAAAAATTAGCGTCTAATGGTATTACAAAGATGTCTTTACGGAATGTAGGTGTGGATAACATTAACCATGAGCTTGCAAATAAATTAGGCTTTCAAATTACTAATGTTCCTGTCTATTCGCCAGCAGCAATTGCTGAGTTTTCAGTGACGCAGGCTCTCAATCTTTTACGACGGACGAAAGAGTTTTATTTGAAGCTAGGTAAGGGAGATTATAATTGGGCACCACATATCGCTAAAGAAATGAATAATCAGGTTGTTGGAATTGTTGGAACAGGTAATATTGGATCAACAGCCGCTAAGATGTTCGCTGGCTTTGGAGCAAAGGTGATTGCATACAGTCGTCATAAAAATCCAGAACTAGAAAAAATTGTTGAATATGTTGAATTAGAAGAACTATATAAACGTTCAACTATTATTTCTCTATACTTGCCACATGTTCCTGCAACTAGTAAGATGCTTAACGAAGAGACTTTTTCAATGATGAAAGATGGTGTTTTGATTATTAACACCGCTCGTGGCCCGTTAATAGATGAGAATGCATTGATTAAAGCGTTAGATAGCGGCCGTGTAGGAGGAGCAGCTCTAGATGTTTTAGTTGGTGAAACGAAGATTTTTAATCAACAGATTGATGAAGATCAGGTTGATTATCCAGAATTTAAGAACCTTTTAAAACGACCAAATGTTTTAATTACTCCTCATATCGCTTTCTATACAGATCAGGCTGTTAAGAATATGGTTAAAATGAGTTTATCTGCAAATCTAGATTTGATTACCAAAGGAACCTCTGATAAATTAGTTGAGTTTTAATTAACAAATAAGTTGAGAAAAAAGCTTGTCAGTAGGTAAGCTTTTTTGTATACTATATTTCGGTGTTACACGCCAATTTCACACTCAGGATGATGGTGATGAGGGTGCTAAATTAAGTCCCATTGCCAGATGAAGACTGGGGAGGAAAAAACAATTTGGAGGTATATTATGTCTGTTGTATCTATGAAGCAATTGCTTGAAGCCGGTGTCCACTTTGGTCACCAAACTCGTCGTTGGAATCCTAAGATGGAAGAATACATCTTTACTGAACGTAACGGTATTTACATTATTGACTTGCAAAAGACTGTTAAGTTGATCGATACTGCTTACAACTACATGAAGGATGTTGCTGCTAACGGCGGTGTTGCTTTATTTGTTGGTACTAAGAAGCAAGCGCAAGATGCTATTGAAGAAGAAGCAACTCGTGCAGGCCAATACTACGTAAATCACCGTTGGTTAGGTGGTACTTTGACTAACTGGAAGACAATTCAATCACGGATTGCCCGTTTGAAGGAACTTAAAAAGATGGGTGAAGATGGTACTTTTGATGTTCTTCCTAAGAAAGAAGTAGCTGTTTTAACTAAGCAACGTGAAAAGCTTGAACGTTTCCTTGGTGGTATTGAAGATATGCCACGGATTCCAGATGTTATGTTCATCGTTGATCCTCACAAGGAACAAATTGCTGTTAAGGAAGCACAAAAGTTGCATATTCCAATCGTTGCCATGGTTGATACAAACACTGATCCAGATGACATTGATTACGTTATCCCATCCAACGATGACGCTATTCGTGCCGTTCGCTTAATCACTTCAAAGATGGCTGATGCTTTCGTTGAAGGTAAGCAAGGTCAAGATGACGCTCAACAACCAGAAGTTGCTGATGACGATACCGCTAACGAAACTGTTACTGAAGATTCATTAAAGAACTTAAAGAACAGTGTTGAAGGTAAAGAAGACTAAAATTATTAATTCTTGGGCTGTTTTGTACGGACCATTCTGGCCTAAGTACTAAACAGCCTTTTTTCAAAAAGACAATTAATTCAAAGGAGAGATTTCATCATGGCTGAAATTAAAGCTGCTCAAGTTATGCAATTACGTAAGAAGTCCGGTGCTGGTATCATGGATGCTAAAAAGGCATTAGTTGCTAGTGATGGTGACATGGATAAGGCGATGGATTATCTTCGTGAAAAGGGTATTGCAAAAGCGGCCAAGAAGAGTGACCGTGTTGCAGCTGAAGGTTTAGCAGATATCGCTGTTAATGGTAATACTGCTGCAATCGTAGAATTAAACTCAGAAACTGACTTTGTTGCTGCTAGTGAACCATTTAAAGAATTATTAAACAAGGTTACTAAGTTAATTAGTGAAAACAAGCCAGCTAACGTAGAAGAAGCATTGGCTATTAAGACTGAAAATGGTACATTAAATGATGATATCATTAGTACTACTCAAAAGACTGGTGAAAAAGTTAGTCTTCGTCGGTTTACTGTAGTTGAAAAAGAAGATGGCGACAGTTTCGGTGCTTACTTACACCAAGGTGGACAAATTGCCGCATTGGTTGTCTTAGAAGGTGCTGACGATGCTACTGCTAAGGATGTTGCAATGCATGTTGCTGCTATTAATCCTGAATTCATGACTCGTGATGATGTTTCTCAAGAACGTCTTGACCATGAACGTGCTGTATTCAAAGAGGAAACTTTAAACGAAGGTAAGCCTGAAAAGATTGTCGATAAGATTGTTGAAGGTCGTTTAAACAAGTTCCTTTCACAAATCTGCTTGGCTGATCAAGATTTTGTTAAGGATTCAGACCAAACTGTTGAAGAATATGTTTCAAGTAAGAATGGTAAATTAAAGTCCTTCATTCGTTATGAAGTTGGTGAAGGAATCGAAAAAAAGCAAGATGACTTTGCTCAAGAAGTTAAGGACCAAATGAACTAAGCGTTCGGTCGTTAGGAGGACGTACTCAGTGTAGTGCGTCCTTTTTTAAAAATTAGCTTGTAAATTCAAGGAGGATATCGCATGGCAGACATTAAATACAAGCGAGTTATTTTAAAACTCAGTGGTGAAGCATTAGCTGGAGAAAAAGGTTTTGGAATTAATCCACCAGTCCTAAAGGATGTTGCAAAAGAATTAAAAGAAGTACATGACTTAGGCGTACAAATTGCGATTGTTGTTGGCGGTGGTAACATGTGGCGTGGTGTTACTGGAGCAGAATTAGGTATGGAACGTGCGCAAGCCGATTACATCGGTATGTTAGCAACAATTATGAATGCTCTATCATTACAAGATGCGCTTGAATCAATTGATGTTCCAACACGAGTGCAAACATCAATTGAAATGCGTCAAATTGCAGAACCGTATATTCGGCGAAAGGCAATCCGTCATTTGGAAAAGAATCGGATTGTTATTTTTGCTGGTGGTACAGGAAGCCCTTATTTCTCAACAGATACTACAGCTGCATTACGAGCTGCTGAAATTAATGCTGATGCGATTTTAATGGGTAAGAATGGTGTTGATGGTGTTTACTCTGCTGATCCAAATAAGGTAAAGGATGCTACAAAGTTTGATCGTTTAACTCATATGGATATTATCGAAAAGAATTTGCATGTTATGGATACAACAGCTAGTTCATTGTCAATGGATAATCATATTCCATTGGTAGTCTTTAATTTAAATACACCAGGTAATATTATGAAAGTGGTAACTGGTGAAGAAGTTGGAACTACAATTGAGGGAGACTAATAATATGGCTACAGGAAAAGAAATTTTAAATGATGCCAAACAAAAAATGGCTAAATCTGGTGATGCTCTACAACGGACATTGGCAGATATTCGTGCAGGACAGGCTAATGCTAGTTTATTGAACTCTGTAAAAGTTGAATATTATGGTGCACCGACTCCATTAAATCAAGTTGCTTCAATTACTATTCCTGAAGCGCGGCAACTCTTAATTACACCTTACGATGAGAGTGTTCTTGAAGAAATTGAAAAGGCAATTTATGCTTCAAATCTTGGTTTAACACCACAAAATGACGGAAGTTCTATTCGGCTGATCATTCCACAATTGACAGAAGATCGCCGAAAAGAATTGGTTAAAGATGTTAAAGCCGAATTGGAGAAAGCAAAAGTTGCAGTTCGTAATGTTCGCCGTGAAGCGATGGATGACCTGAAAAAGGGTAATAAAAATGGTGACTTTAACGATGATGAGTTCCATGATCTAGAAAAAAAGGTCCAAAATGAGACTGACGCTGGTATTAAAAACCTTGAAGAGATTGCAAGTGCAAAGGAAAAGGAATTAATGGAAGGCTAGCTAAAAGGGGTTGTGAACCTAATATGTGTCCACAATCCTTTTATTTTTCTGTTGTTAATTTTGTGTAGTTATACTAAAACTATGTAACAAATTAAAGCAGATTAACAAAATGAATTTTGCCTCTGGTATAATAGAGGCTATAATTAATTGGCAGGGTTTGTATTATCAGCGATGGTGCAAAGCAGCTTCGTTGTCTAATCCTAAGTACATGATAAAAATGGAGGAACGATTAGTGTTTTCTAAAAGTAAAGATGATAAGACTAATCAGCAAATTGATATGGAAAGGATTCCAAATCATATTGCAATTATTATGGATGGTAATGGGCGGTGGGCGCAAAAAAGACATCTTCCGCGGGTTGCCGGTCATAAACAAGGAATGCAAACAGTAAAAAAGATTACGATTGCTGCTAGTGAGTTGGGAGTAAAAGTTCTGTCATTATATGCATTTTCGACAGAAAACTGGAAGCGTCCTTCTTCGGAAGTGAGTTATCTTATGCAATTACCGGTTCGCTTCTTTTCAACGTTTGTTCCAGACTTAATTAAGCATAATGTTAAAGTGATGGTAATGGGTGATATTACACAATTGCCAGAAGCAACGCAAGAAGCTGTTCAAAATGCAATAAAGGATACTGCTGATTGTAATGGTATGATTCTTAACTTTGCCTTAAATTATGGGAGTCGTGATGAAATTACCCAAGCTACAAAGCAAATTGTGGCAGAAGTTAAGGCCGGAAAACTTAACATTGATGATGTGGATGAAGATACAATAAATAATCATTTAATGTCAAAACAGCTAGGTGAGTTTGCGGACCCAGATCTTTTGATTAGGACTAGTGGGGAAGAACGAATTAGCAATTTTATGTTATGGCAAATTGCTTATAGTGAGCTCGAATTTGTGTCAGAACATTGGCCTGACTTTGATGGTGAATCGTTAAAAAAAGCGATTGCCTCATTTCAGCGTCGGCATCGTCGTTTTGGCGGTTTACAAAATCAATAAAATAAGGGGATACTGTTTTGAAAACAAGAATAACGACTGCGGTAATTGCACTTGCAATTTTTATACCGCTTATTATATATGGTCATTGGCCACTTACAATTGCAGCAGTTGCTTTGGGCATTGTTGCAATGTCTGAAGTATTAGTAATGAAAAAAATGTTTGTGATTTCGTTTGAAGCACTAGTTAGTTATTTAGGGGTTGCTTTACTGATATTACCCGATAGTTGGCTAGATTTCTTACCAAATGTCGCTACTCGATGGTTTGGTTTCTATATTTTAGTCGTTTTATTATTATTACATACAGTTATTCGTAAGCAGCGATTTACTTTTGATGATGCTGGTGTTTTAACATTAGCAATGCTTTATATTGGGATTGGGTTCCATTATTTTATAGCAGCTCGAGGAATTAATTTTCAGACCTTGCTGTATGGAATGTTAATTGTATGGATTACTGATAGTGGTGCTTATCTTATTGGTCGTCAAATTGGTAAAAATAAATTAGCACCCAAAATTAGTCCAAATAAAACATGGGAAGGATCAATCGGTGGAACTGTTGCAGCTGTTATAATCCTTGCAATATATTGTTACTTTATTCCAGTTGGTGCGAGTTGGGTAACAATGCTGTTCGTTACTTTGATTCTTTCTATTTTCGGTCAATTTGGTGATTTGATTGAATCATCGTTAAAGCGTTATTACGGAGTTAAAGACTCAGGGAAGATTCTTCCTGGACATGGGGGAATTTTAGACCGCTTTGATAGTATGTTGATTGTTATGCCAATGCTTCATTTACTAGGAATCATTTAATCATATGTAAGGAAGAGATTTTTTGATAACAACAATTATTACATTTATTATTGTTTTTGGAATCCTTGTCCTTGTTCATGAATATGGTCATTACTATTTTGCCAAACGGGCAGGTATTTTGGTTCGTGAATTTTCAATTGGCATGGGACCAAAAATTTGGTGGAAACGGAAGAATGGGACAACTTATACTATTCGGATTTTACCATTGGGTGGCTATGTTCGTTTAGCCGGTGCTGATGATGAGGACCAAGATGAATTAAAACCGGGGACGCCACTAACCATTCAATTAAATGATCAAGATAAAGTTACTAGCATTAATGCGAGTGATAAAACAACCTTATTTCAAGGAGTACCTCTTCAATTAGTTGCCTGCGATTTAGAAGATGGTCTGTGGATTAAAGGTTATATTAATGGTGATGAAGACCAGCTGAAAGTATATAGTGTAGATCATGATGCAATGATAATCGAGCGCGATGGAACTGAGGTACAAATTGCACCTCGAGATGTACAATTCCGTTCAGCAAGTTTACCAGCTCGGATGATGACTAATTTTGCTGGTCCAATGAATAATTTCATTCTATCCTTGGTTGTATTTATCATCCTTGGTTTTACCTTAACAGGCGTCCCAACTAATAGTAATCAATTGGGACATGTTAATACGGGTTCCGTTGCAGCTAAAGCTGGCCTGGTTGCTGGTGATCGAATCGTTAAGGTTAATAATCAAAAAATAAGTGACTGGACAGACCTTTCGACTAATATTTCTAATAAGCCTAATAAGACTATAGCTATTACATACGAGCGTGGGAATCGAACTTACCAAACTAAGCTTAAACCTAAGGCCGTAGAACGTGGTCATCAAAAAGTAGGGCAAATTGGAATTGTTGAACAACAAGAAACCGGTCTGGCAGCACGGTTAAAATTTGGCTGGCAACAGTTTATTCAGGCTGGTACATTGATATTTAGCGTTCTTGGTCACATGGTAACCCATGGCTTCAGCTTAAACGATTTAGGAGGACCAGTTGCAATCTATGCTGGTACATCTCAGGCAACGTCATTAGGAATTAACGGTGTTTTAAACTTTTTAGCATTGCTTTCTATTAACTTAGGAATTGTTAACCTGTTGCCAATTCCTGCATTAGATGGGGGAAAGTTATTGTTAAATATTATTGAGGCAATTATCCGTCGTCCTATTCCAGAAAAGGCTGAGGGAATTGTTACAATGATTGGGTTCTTAATCTTATTAACATTAATGGTTCTAGTAACATGGAACGATATTCAAAGATATTTTATTCGGTAATAAAGGAGTATTTTTATGAAACAGTCACAAATTTTAATACCAACGCAAAAAGAGGCTCCAAGTGATGCGGAAGCCTTAAGTCACAAAATGATGATTCGTGCTGGCTATCTTTACCAGATTTCAGCGGGAGTATGGTCTTATTTACCACTAGCATATCGGGTTATTCGTAAAGTAGAGAACATTATCCGTGATGAGATGGATAAAGCTGGAGCAGTGGAAATGATGATGCCTGCACTTGTTCCTGCTGATCTATGGAAAAAATCAGGCCGTTATGAGAGTTATGGGGATAACCTATTTAAATTAACGGATCGCCGTGATCGAGAATTTATTTTGGGTCCCACACATGAAGAAACTTTTACGGAAGTAATCCGTGATAGTATTAAGTCATACAAAAAGTTACCTTTAGTTGTTTACCAATTACAAGATAAGTTCCGTGATGAAGATCGTCCCCGTTACGGGATTCTTCGGGGAAAGGAATTTGAAATGCTAGATGGGTATTCCTTCTCTGCAGACCAAAGAGGCCTTGATGAAGCATATGACTTACAAGCTAAAGCTTATCGTAATATTTTTGATCGGGTTGGGCTAAATTATAAAGTAATTTTAGCTGACTCTGGGACAATTGGTGGTAAAAACTCACAAGAATTTTCTGCACCTGCGGAAGTAGGAGAAGATATTATTGCTTATACCGATGGCGATTATGCAGCTAATCTTGAAAAGGCGGTAAGCAAATTTGCCGGTGTTCAACAAACGGATGAGCCAGCACCATTAGAAAAGAAGGCAACTCCTGGAGCTCATACAGTTGATGAAGCGGCTGAAAGTCTTAAGATGGATCCTAATCAGGTAATCAAGTCAATGTTTTATATTGCTAAAATGGGTGAAGATGAATATCAGCCAGTATTAGTGTTAATGCGGGGTAATGATGAAGTAAACGAAGCAAAGGTTACTAATGCACTAGATTGTGAAGACCTCGAATTAGCTAGTGAAGAAGATGCAATGAAATATCTTAATGCTCATCCTGGTTCATTAGGTCCAGTTGGTGTCGGGGAAGATGTAAAGATACTTGCTGATAATTACGTTAAAGTTTTAGTCAACATGGCCTGTGGGGCTAATGAAGATGGTTACCACTATATCAATGCTAATATTGATCGTGACTTCCGCGTTGACAGTTTTGGTGATTTTCGTAATGTTAAAGAGGGTGAAATAGCTCCCGACGGAAAGCCAATCAAATTTACTAATGGAATTGAAATTGGTCATATCTTTAAACTTGGAACACTTTACTCGCAAAAGTTAGGGGCACAAGTCTTAGATCAAAATGGTCGGTTAACAGATGTAATCATGGGATGTTATGGAATCGGAGTTACCCGTTTATTATCTGCAGTTGCAGAACAAAATGCGGACGAAAACGGCTTAGTATGGCCTGACAGTATTGCACCGTTTGATATTCACGTTATTCCGGTTAATGCTAAGAACAAAGACCAAATGGAAATGGCTGAGGAAATTGATCAAAAATTAACTGAAGCAGGTTATGAAGTCTTAGTTGATGATCGAAAAGAACGGGCTGGTGTAAAATTTGCTGATTCTGATTTGATTGGTATTCCAATTCGGGTAACTATCGGTAAAAAGGCCCAAGATGGTATTGTAGAAATAAAGATTAGAAAGACCGGTGAAACTGTTGAAGTAAAGCAAGAAGAGCTAATTAATACAATTAGTATTTTGCTTAAACAGTTAAACGAAGAGAATAAGTAATTTAAATTAATGTGGTTGCGATGTTGTAAGAAAAACTTTTTTCGCACCACATTTTTAAGTAGGAGGATTATAGTGTGGGATTAAATCGCCAAGAATTATTTGAAAAATTATTAGAGCAAATTCACTTTCCTGAAAAAGACAATTCAGCATTTAAGAATGCGGCAGTTCAATCCGTTGTTGTTCATAAGCAATCTCAACATTGGGAATTTCACTTAATTTTTAATAAGGCGTTACCCTATGACCTTTTTTCACAGTTTGTTCAAAGTCTTGAATTAGGATTTAAGGATATTGCCAAGATAAGCGTTAAAATTAGTACACCAATGACAGAAATCAATGGGGTGTTAATTGCTAATTACTGGCAATATGTAATAAATCATTCAATTAGTGATTCGCCAATGTTACAACAGGTATGTTTGCAAACAGCGCCAGAAGTTAAAGATGGGCGAGTAACATTAGTAGTTGAAAACGAGGTTATTAAGGATCTTTTAGCACAAAAAGCGTTAGAAACGATTGAAAATTCTTATCAAGAACTTGGCTTTCCAAAGTTTCGTATCCATCCTTTTGTCGATCAATCAGCATCACAGGCTAAAATTAAGGAGCTTAAAGCTAAGCATGAAAAGGCAGATGCTGCTTTAGCTGCTAAGGCTGCTGCACGAATAAAAAAGAATGAAGTTAAAGCAACCAAAAAGAAAAACGCACCGGTTGCTCCAGCAGATGGACCGGTTCAACTAGGACGGCTAATTGATAGCAAGCAAAACACTATTCAAATGAAGGACATAAAAGGAGAAGAACGGTCCGTAGTAGTCGAAGGGTATGTATTCAATGCTGAAATCCGTGAATTACGTTCTGGGCGGCAACTATTAACCTTTGAAATCACCGATTATACTTCGTCATTTGCAGTTAAAAAGTTTTCTAGAAATAGTGATGATGAAGCACAATTTGCAAATATCAAAGCAGGAATGTGGTTAAAAGTCCGCGGACCTGTTCAAGAGGATACTTGGATGAGGGACTTGGTAATAACTGCTTATGATGTTAATCAGGTCAGCCATGCCGAACGTCAAGATAAGGCAGCAAAAGATGACAAACGTGTGGAACTTCATGCTCATACAACAATGAGCCAAATGGATGCAACCAATTCGATTACTGAACTTGCTACGCGGGCTCATAAATGGGGACATTCAGCAATTGCAGTGACCGATCACGGTAATGTTCAGGCGTTCCCAGAAGCATTTAGTGCAGCGCAAAAAACTGGAATTAAAATGCTATACGGGATGGAAGCAAATGTCGTTGACGATGGCATTCCGTTAGTATATAACGAAAATCACCAGGTACTCGCTCATCAGACTTATGTAATTTTTGACGTTGAAACAACGGGGTTATCCGCAATCTATGATAAAGTGATTGAGCTTTCCGCTGTTAAAATGCAAGACGGGAATGTTATTGAACGTTTTGATGAATTCATTGATCCTGGTTTTCCACTTTCAGAGCAGACAACCAATTTAACTAGCATTACAACCGAAATGGTGCGAGGCTCTAAGACAGAAAAAGAAGTCTTTCAAATGTTCCAAGATTTTTGTAAAGGAAGCATCATTGCCGGACATAATGTTTCGTTTGATATGGGATTTATGAATACCGGGTATCAACGGCATAAAATGAAAAAAATATCAGAACCAGTTATTGATACTCTTCCATTAGCACGCTTTTTGTATCCTGATATGCGTGGTTACCGGTTAAATACACTTAGTAAAAAGTTTAAGGTTGCATTGGAACATCACCACCGAGCTAATTATGATGCCGAAGCTACTGGGCATTTGCTTTACAAGTTTTTAAAAGATGCAGAAGCTCGTTATGATATAAAGTATGTTGATGACCTTAATAAATATATGGAAGAAAACAATGCTTATCGGCATGCCCGCCCATTTCATGTTACAATTTTCGCGCAAACACAGGCGGGGCTTAAAAATCTGTTTAAATTAGTATCCTTGTCAAATGTTGAATACTTCTACCGGGTTCCGCGAATTCCACGAACGGTTTTGACAAAGTATCGCGAAGGACTACTATTAGGGACTGCTTGTTCATCAGGTGAAGTTTTTACTGCGATGATGGAAAAGGGCTATTCCGAAGCAATGGAAAAAGCGCGGTATTACGACTTTATTGAAGTTCAGCCTAAGCCTAATTATTCCCCACTGTTAGAGCAACATGTAATTGCTGACGAAGCACACCTTGAAGATATTCTGAAGAACATGGTTAAATTGGGGGATGACCTTAATAAAACGGTAGTGGCCACAGGGGATGTTCATTACCTTGACCCACATGATGGGATTTACCGTAAAATTTTAATTAATTCTCAAGGGGGAGCAAATCCGTTAAATCGGACAGAAAGACCGGAAGTTCATTTTCGGACAACCGATGAGATGCTAAATGAGTTTGCTTTCCTTGGGGAGAAAAAAGCCCATGAGATTGTGGTGGAGAATAGTAATAAGATTGCGGATGAAATAGGTGATATTCGGCCAGTGAAAGATAAGTTATATCCTCCACATATGAAAGGTGCCGAACAGGAAATTCAAGATCGAACATGGAATACTGCCCGAAAATGGTATGGAGATCCCTTGCCGCAATTAGTCAAGGACCGAATTGAGCTAGAGTTGAACAGTATTGTTAAAAATGGTTTCTCTGTCCACTATTTAATAGCACAGCGTTTGGTTGCAAAATCAAATAAAGACGGATACTTGGTTGGTTCACGTGGATCTGTTGGTTCAAGTGTTGTTGCCACGCTTTCAGGAATTACGGAAGTTAATCCATTACCACCACATTATCGGTGTCCTAAATGCCAGTACAGTCATTTCTATACGCAAGGTGAGTATAGTTCTGGATTTGATTTGCCTGATAAGAAATGTCCCAAGTGTGGTACATTAATGGTTAAAGACGGTCATGATATTCCATTTCAAACTTTCCTCGGTTTTAAAGGAAATAAGGTTCCTGATATTGATTTGAACTTTTCTGGTGACTATCAACCGATTGCCCATAACTATATGAAAGTACTTTTTGGTGAAAAAAATGTGTTTAGGGCTGGTACAATCGGAACAGTTGCAGATAAGACGGCATATGGATATGTTAAAGCTTATGAGCGGGATACCGAAAAAGAATTTCGCAAAGCTGAAGAAGATCGTTTGGCTAAGGGTGCCACCGGAGTTAAACGGACAACCGGACAGCACCCCGCGGGGATCATTATCGTTCCGGATGATATGGATATTTATGATTTTACGCCGGTTCAATATCCAGCTGATGACCAAACTGCTGCCTGGGAAACAACCCACTTTGATTTCCACTCTATTCACGATAATATTCTTAAAATGGATATTTTAGGTCATGATGATCCAACAATGATTCGTGCACTTCAAGACCTTTCGGGAATTGATCCACAGTCGATACCGATGGATGATCCTGGAGTGATGGCACTGTTCTCTAGTCCCAAGGTCCTAGGGGTAACAGAAGAACAGATTCAAAGTAAAACCGGAACTTTAGGATTGCCTGAATTCGGAACTCGCTTTGTTCGCGGAATGTTAGAAGATACTCATCCAAAGAATTATTCGCAATTACTACAAATATCTGGTTTATCTCATGGTACAGGTGTGTGGTTGGATAATGCTCAAGAATTGATTAAGCAAGGAATTGCAACAATTGCCAATGTGATTGGATGTCGTGATAACATTATGACCGATTTAATCCACTATGGTTTAGATTCTGAAATTTCGTTCCAGATTATGGAGCACGTCCGAAAGGGGCGGGGGATTCCAGAAGATTGGCAAAAGAAGATGCATGAAGCAAACGTGCCGCAATGGTACATGGATTCGTGTCTGAAGATTAAATATATGTTCCCGCGCGCCCACGCAGCAGCTTACGTCTTAATGGCCTTACGGATTGCTTACTTTAAAGTTTACTTTCCATTAGTTTATTATTGTGCATTTTTCTCAGTCCGTGCTGACGATTTTGATGTTGTGGCAATGTCGCATGGGAAAGATGCTGTAAAACAGCGGATGGAAGAAATTAACAATAAGGGAAATGACGCAAGTGCAAAAGAAAAGAACTTATTAACAATACTCGAACTAGCAAATGAAATGTTGGAACGAGGTTTTAAGTTTAAGATGGTTGATATTGAAAAATCTGATGCCTCTAATTGGCTAATTGATGGTGACTCATTAATTGCACCATTCCGAGCTGTTCCTGGTTTGGGATTAAATGTTGCCAAGCAAATTGTTGCAGCTCGAGAGGAAAGACCGTTCCTTTCAAAAGAAGATTTAGCCGAACGAGGGAAGGTTTCACAAACACTTATTGACTTTCTAACCGATAACCATGTGCTAGATAAATTACCTGATGAAAATCAACTTAGTCTATTTTAGTTTTAGAAACTGAAACTACTTGTTTAAATATCTAGTTTATTGTCATTGCTTGCCAGTAGTAAGCATACATGCTATAATTATACATGGTAAATAACTCGTGGGAGTGAGCAGAGATGCTCGCTCTTTTTATTGCAGACATATGGAGGTGACACGTTTGAGCAGTGTTGTTGAGACTGTTACAGATCTTGTAACGCCAATTTTACAGGACCATGGATTTTACCTATATGATTTAGAATTTGTAAAAGAAGGTAAAAGCTGGTACCTCCGCGTTTACATTGATAAAAACGGCGGAATTACAATTGAAGATTGTGCAATAGTCAGTGATGAACTGAGTGAGGCATTAGATAATGTTGAGCCTGATCCTATTCCACAAGCTTATTTTTTAGAGGTTTCTTCGCCGGGTGCAGAACGACCATTGAAGAAGGAAGCAGATTATCAGCGTGCTGTTGATCATTACATTCATGTTTCTCTTTACCAACAGATTAATGGTCAAAAAGCATATGAAGGTACATTGACTCAATTATCTGAGAAAGAAATCACGTTGGATTACTTAGATAAGACTCGCCATCGGCAGATTACGATTGATCGTAAAAAGATTGCCCAGGCTCGATTAGCAATTAAATTTTAATATTAAAGGAGTGTCAAAAGGTGAGTAAGCCAAAAATTAATACTGAAATGATTGGCGCCCTTGATTATCTTGAAAAAGAAAAGGGTATAAAAAAAGAAATTGTCATTGAAGCACTAGAACAAGCATTGGAATCAGCATATAAGCAAAATTATGGTGACAAGAATGTTGAAGTAGAGTTTAATTCATTGACTGGTAACATCAAGGTTTATGCTGTTAAGACAATTACAGATGATGAAGAAGCAGTTGAAGCGGATAGCAATGAATTTATGAGTCTTGCTGATGCGCGAAAACTTCCTCATGGACAAGGGTATGATATTGGTGATGAAATTCGAGAGGAAGTAACCCCTCGTGACTTCGGAAGAATTGCCGCACAGACAGCTAAGCAGGTTGTAATGCAGCGCCTTCGTGAGGAAGAACGAAAGATTATTTATGATAAATATAAAACATATGAAAATGAGATTATTACCGGGGAAGTTTCCCGTGAAGATAAACGCTTTACATATGTTGATTTAGGTGATGGTGTTGAAGGTGCAATGGGCTTTCGGGATAAGATGCCGAATGAACATTATCACGTTCATGATCAAATCCAAGTGTACGTATCAAAGGTAAATGATGATCGTCGTGGACCGCAAATTTTTGTTAGCCGGACTGCTCCTGAGCTGTTGAAGCGACTATTTGAAAGAGAAGTTCCAGAAATTAAAGATGGAACGGTATTGATTGAAAATATCGCTCGTGAAGCAGGAGATCGAGCAAAAGTAGCCGTGTATTCCAATGATCCTAATGTTGATCCTGTTGGGACATGTGTTGGTCCACGTGGTTCCCGAGTTCAAGCGATTGTTAATGAACTCGATGGAGAAAACATGGATATTGTAGAGTATGTTAAGGATCCCGCTAAGTTTATTGCTAATGCCTTAAATCCAGCAGAAGTATTAGATGTCATCTTCAATGAAGAAAAGCCAGCACAAGAAGATGAGATGTCTGGTACTGATGAAGAGTCTGTAACTGAAGAACAAACAGAGCGTTCATGCACGGTAGTAGTTCCTGATAATCAATTATCTCTAGCTATTGGTAAGCGTGGACAAAATGCGCGGTTAGCAGCACGTTTAACTAAGTATAAGATTGATATTAAGTCTGCTTCAGAAATGGAAAATCAAGATACAACGGAAGACACTACAGTTGATTTAGCGGAAACCGAAAGTACGGACGAAGATGAAAACTAATAATTAGGCAGCGGGGTGAAATGATGAAAAAGAGAAAAATACCGATGCGTAAAGATATTGTTACCGGCGAAATGATGCCAAAGAGACAGCTTATTCGGGTAGTAAAGAATAAGGAAGATCAAGTTTCTTTAGATCCAACCGGGAAAAAGCCTGGACGTGGAGCATATATTGCAATTAACGTTGATATTGCCAAACGCGCTAAAAAAGAGAAAACTTTTGAAAAGGCTTTTCATGTTCAGCTAGATGATACGTTTTATGATGAACTAATTAAATATGCTGATCATTTACAGGCTCGGCAAGAGTTATTTGGCAATGACAAATAATGAGCAAAAGATTCTTAATCTACTTGGAATAGCTCGTCGTGCACGGCAACTTCAAAGTGGAGAAGAGATCGTATTAAAAAATATTCAAACTCAAAAGGCAAAGTTTGTGTTCTTAGCTTCAGATGCAGGAAAAGCTAGTAGTAAAAAGATCAGTGATAAATGTAATTTTTATAATATTCCTTTTTCAACATTATTTACTAAGAACCAGCTCAGTCAGGCAGCGGGACAATCTCGAACCGTTTTTTGTGTGATGCAATCAGGTTTTGCAAGAAAGTTTGAGGAACTATTAACAATGGAATAAGGAGCGTGAGCATATGGCTAAAGAACGAATTTATGAATTAGCTAAGGAATTAAAAATGCCTAGCAAGGACTTAGTTAATGTGGCCAATCGACAAGGTATGGAAATTAAGAGTCACATGTCATCCGTTACGCCAGATCAAGCACAACAACTTCGAAAAATTATAAAGGGCGGACAAAAGCCGGTGAATAAACAATCAGTACCCCAAAATGACCATCATGATGCTAACAAGAAACAAGAAAACAAGCATAAGCACAGTCATGATCAACATCGTGAAAAAGTGCAAAATGAACGGGCACAAAAGAAAAATAATCACCAACATAATGGTGAGACAAAAGATAACCACCAACGCCACAATAGTAGTAAAGGTGGACGTTTCGGCGGCAGTTTAAGTAATGACCAAGGGCGCAACGGCAAACGGTTTAATAAGAAGAATAAGAAAAACAAGAAACATAATAAGAATAAGCGTCTTAGAGAAGTTGCTCATAAGCAACCAACACAACGTAAGGATAAGCCGCTTCCTGAAGTACTCGAATATACTGATGGGATGAATGCACAAGATCTTGGAAAAATTCTTCACCGTTCACCAGCAGAAATCGTTAAAAAATTGTTTATGCTTGGTGTTATGATAAATCAAAACCAATCACTTGATAAAGATACGATTGAATTATTAGCAACTGATTATGGCATTGAGGCAAAAGAAAAAGTTCAAGTTGATGTTTCAGATATTGATAAGATGTTTGAAGATGAACAGAATAATACTGAAAATCAAGTTTCACGGCCTGCAGTTGTTACTGTAATGGGACATGTTGACCATGGTAAAACCACTTTACTTGATAAGTTGCGTCATTCGCATGTTACCGAGCATGAAGCAGGAGGAATTACTCAAGAGATAGGTGCTTATCAGGTACACTATAATGATCACCTAATTACGTTCCTTGATACCCCAGGACATGCGGCCTTTACTGAAATGCGTGCACGGGGAGCTAATATTACTGATATCACTGTTTTAGTTGTGGCGGCTGATGATGGAGTAATGCCACAAACTGTTGAGGCTATTCACCACGCGCAAGCGGCTAATACGCCGATTATTGTGGCAGTTAATAAGATTGATAAGCCAGGTGCTAACCCAGATCGAGTAACAGAAGAATTAGCTAAATATAACTTAATTCCAGAAGACTGGGGTGGAGACACCATTTTTGTTAAGATTTCTGCTAAGTTTGGTAAAAATCTTGATGAATTGCTCGACATGATTTTATTGCAAGCTGAAATGATGGAATTAAAAGCAAATCCAGATCAAAATGCCGCAGGATCTGTTGTTGAAGCTCGATTGGATCAGGGCCGTGGATCAGTTGCTACTATTCTTGTTCAGCAAGGTACTTTGCATGTTGGAGACCCAATTGTTGTTGGTAATACTTTTGGTCGTGTGCGGACGATGACCAATGAAAATGGTCGTCGGATTAAAGAAGCAACGCCATCGACACCAGTTGAAATTACAGGATTAAATGAAGTCCCAGAAGCTGGTGACCGTTTTGTGGTCTTTGATGATGAAAAGACTGCTCGTGCTGCCGGTGAAGAACGTGCAAAACGGGCAATGGACAAAGAGCGACAAAAGACTTCTCACGTGACATTAGATAATTTATTTGCCACAATGAAGAAAGGCCAGATGAAGACTCTTCCAATTATTATTAAGGCTGATGTTCAGGGTTCAGTTGAAGCTTTGAGTCAAAGTCTTCAAAAGATTAAGGTTGATGGAGTCAGAGTAGATATTATTCACCAAGCGGTTGGTGCGATTAACCAAAGCGATGTTACATTAGCCGAAGCTTCAAATGCAGTTATTATCGGGTTTAATGTTCGTCCAACGGCTGTCGCTAAGACACTAGCTGATTCTAATAGTATTGATATTCGTCTTCACCGAGTTATTTATGATGCTATTGAGGAAGTTGAAGATGCGATGAAGGGAATGCTTGAACCAGTTTATAAAGAAGAAACAATTGGTCAAGTAGAAGTTCGGCAAATTTACAAGGCTTCTAAAGTAGGTACTATCGCAGGGGGAATGGTTACATCTGGTAAAATTACCCGTGATGCTAAAGTACGGTTAGTTCGTGATGGTGTTGTTATTTATGAAGGTGAACTAGGCAGTCTTAAGCGTTTCAAAGATGACGTTAAAGAAGTTAAGCAAGGATACGAATGTGGTTTAACAATTGAAAACTACAATGATATTAAGGAAATGGATGTTATTGAAGCCTACAGAATGAAAGAAGTTCCAGTTAAATAAAGCTGAGGAGAGATAAAAATGCCAAGTAAACAATATCGAGTAGATCGTCTTGCTCAAGAGATACAAAGAGATGTTGATGAAATCTTGTTAAAGCGGGTTAGAGATCCACGAGTGCAAGATGTTACAATTACCGGTGTAGATGTTACAGGTGATCTTCAGCAGGCAACAATATACTATAGTATTTTGTCTGACCTTGCTTCAGATGCTGAAAAGGCACAAGCAGGACTAGATAAAGCGACAGGCCTGATTCGTAGTGAATTAGGTGCTCGTCTTAATATCTTTAAGACTCCAGAAATTAAATTTGTAAGAGACCCATCAGTTGCTTACGGAAGTCGAATTGATCAACTTATTAATGACTTACACAAAAAAGAAAATTAACTAAGAGAAGGGAGCTTGACGAAAGCTATTTATGCTTCGTTTCATGTTCCCGCAAGCACAAATAGGCATCTAGGGTTCGGCGTCACCGAACTTTAGATGCCATTTATGTACTGTGCTGTTCACTTTTTATATCAGTAATGGGGTTTAGCCCTTTTTGGAGGATTAATAAATGGATGGAATAATTCCTTTATATAAAGAACGCGGAATGACAAGTTTTGCGTGCGTTAGTCGTTTACGGCAAATTTTAAAAACAAGAAAAATTGGTCATTCTGGAACGCTTGATCCAAATGTTGCAGGAGTTTTACCAATTTGTGTTGGTAATGCGACAAAGGTGGTCGATTACTTAATGCAGTCTGGTAAGCAATATCAGGGTGAGCTATTAGTTGGCTTTTCAACCACAACGCAGGATCTTGATGGTGAAAAAATTGCTGAAAAGCCAGTTGAAGATGAAATTCCGCTAGAAAAAATTAAGGCAACTATGGAAAAGCTAACTGGAATTATTACACAAATTCCGCCAATGTATTCTGCAGTAAAGGTAAATGGAAAAAAACTTTATGAATATGCTCGTGCGGGTGAAACTGTTAAACGCCCTAAGCGTCAGGTAGAAATTAAGAAGTTTGTATTGCTAAGTTCAAAGTATGATGGAAAGAATAAACAACAACGAATCCGGTTTAATGTGGAATGCAGTAAAGGAACTTATATCCGAACACTTGTGGTAGAATTAGCCCGACAGTTAGGGTATCCTGGAGTGATGAGTATTTTAACCCGACTAAAAAGTGGTGGATTTACTCTTGAACAGACGCTTAGTTTAACTGATATTCAAGATGCCGTAGCCACACAGACACTACAACAATATATGTATCCTCTTGACTACGCTTTAAGAGGATATCCGCGGATAGACCTGCAAACACCTCAGTGGAAGAAAGTTCAAAATGGTGGTTGGCTTTCACCAAGTGAGTTGAATACAAGTAAATCAGAAATTGTGTTATTATTTGATGGTCAGGTAAAAGCGTTATACCATTTTGATGCAAAAAACAAATTATATAAACCAACAAAAATGTTTGCCGTTAAGTAAGTAGAGAATGACCTTTTTAATAGGTGCTTTTGATATATTATGTTAGGCATTGGTTATTTTCATATATTTGTTAAAAGCAAGGGTTGAAGGAGAAAATAATTTTCGGACCCGCAGAAATGTAGTAAAATTCACAAAATATTTATGAATACGAGGAGAGTAGAGTGTATGCAGGTTATCAAAATACGCCATCCCTTAAGAAAAGAATTAGTTCCAGCAGGTGACGTTGTCTTAGCAATGGGTTTTTTTGATGGTGTTCATCGCGGGCATCAAGCTGTAATTGCGCGTGCACGTAAAATTGCTAAAGAAAAAGGGTTACCGCTTGCTGTTTTAACCTACGACCATGCTCCAGGGATTGTTTATCGTCAATATGAGGGTGGGTTTAAATACTTATCGACGGTAACAAGAAAACTCGAATTATTAGAAAAATTAGGTGTTGATATTGTTTACTTGATAAGTTTCACATCTTCATTTGCTAATTTAGCACCGCAGCATTTTGTCGACCAATATTTGATCGGTTTTCATGCTCAGATTGTAGTTGCGGGATTTGACCATACATATGGATTGGCTGAGGTTGCCTCAATGGATTTACTACCTAAATATGCGGCTGGCCGTTTTGAAGTGGTGACAGTCCCTAAACTTACAGAAAATAATGGTTATGACAAAATCAGTTCACACGAAATTCGGCAGTTTATTGATAAGGGGAGTGTAAAAGATGCTAATCAAGCATTAGGCTACACCTATCAAACTACGGGCCTGGTAGTTCACGGCTTGGCGCGAGGACGGACGCTTGGCTTTCCAACAATTAATGTTGAACATCCAACAGAAGAACGGATTCCAGGAATTGGTGTATATGCGGTAAGGGTAAAAATAGGTAACAATTGGTATGGTGGAATGGCTAGTGTAGGCCATAATATAACTTTTGGCGATAGTAATCAGTTAACGGTTGAAATTTATTTATTTGATTTCCATCAAATGGTATATGGTGAAGAAGTGTTGGTTCGCTGGCATGATTACCTTCGTGGGGAAGAAAAATTTGCGGGTGCTAAAGAATTAATAGAACAGATGAAACAAGATGAACAAAATGCTCGTCAAATATTAAATAATATTAAAATTAAAGAGATTTGAGGTACTTAATATCATTAGACTCTCAAATCTCTTTTTTAGTGACGACTTCCGTGATGGTTAGTCGTTTGATTAATTTTGTGAATATTACGTTCAAATTTAAACCCGCCATCAGTAACTAATTTAAAATGTCGCATTTTGCCATTAAAAGGCTTGCCATTTAAACGTATTGTAGTCCAGCTTTGCATAATTTTTGTCATGTTAGCCAATGCTTTTAATTGTGTGGGATTATTTTCTTTAATGGCAGCATCTTTGATATCTGATTGTAACCGATAAATAAGATTATTATGATAATCTAGTATTTCATTTGTGAGTGGAGCATTTCGATACTTATTAAATAATTTTTGAATTAATAACATGGCTTCCTTAGTGTTTTGCGGTTGAATATAACGATGTTCTTTGTGTTTCATTCTAGAAAACTCCTTTAAATTGTTTGACGTTTCTTGACTTTTAGACTGGTAGTTGGTATATTATACAGTGTGTTTAGCACTTGACCCTAATGAGTGCTAAAAAGGGGAAGTGATATTTGATGCTAACACAACGCCAGAAAAAGATTCTGCAAGCGATTGTACGTCAATATACGTCAACTGGTCAACCGGTTGGATCCAAACATCTCGCAGAAAAATTGCCGTTTAAAGTCAGCTCAGCAACTGTCCGTAATGAAATGGCAATTTTAGAAGACAATGACTTGATTCTAAAAGAGCACTCTTCATCGGGTCGTATTCCTTCTAAGCAAGGTTACCGTTATTATGTTGATAACCTGTTAGATCCGCAGGCTGTTACGGATAATGACCTAGTAGTGATTCAAAACTCATTAGGAACTGGATTCCAAAAGATTGATGAAATTGTTTCGCATTCAGCAGATATCTTATCAAACTTAACTTCATATACTGCATTTACTCTTAAGCCAGAGCAAGAAAGTGTTCGTTTAAGCGGGTTTAGAGTTGTACCTCTTGGTAATCACAAGGTTATCGCGATCTTGGTTACTGATAGCGGAGAAGTTGAAAGTCAATCATTTACATTGCCTAAAGACATTGATACTGATGCTATGCAAGCAGTTATCAGAATGATTAACGATCAATTAGTCGGCTTACCGCTTTCCGAAGTAGTAAAGCGTTTGAAAGATGATATCCCATTACGGGTTGTGCACTATATGCATAGTCCCGATGGTTTCTTAGATATCTTTAATAATGTTTTATCACAGGCAGCACGAGAGCGGTTCTTTGTTGGTGGGCGATTAAATCTATTGGATTTTGCAAGTACAAATAACCCTCATACTATTCAGGCACTCTATGGTTTGCTAGATAGAAATGATAATCTATCAGACCTACTGGATCCTACTCTGACATCGGAAAATGGAGTTAATGTTAAAATCGGTCAAGAAATCTCAAAGAATAAGCTTCTTGATGATTATAGCTTAATTACAGCAAGCTATAATGTTGAACAGTATGGAAAAGGAATTATTGCCGTACTTGGACCAACACGAATGCCATATTCTCGAACAATTGGGATCGTGAATGCATTTCGTCAAGAATTAGCAAAACGACTATTAGATTTCTACCGTCACTATTATGATTCATAGGAGGCGAGTTAATTGGCCAAAGAAAAACAAGAAAAACAATCTAAGCCTACAAAAGACAATGAGGCTCCGAAAACTGAGAATAAAAAGGAAACTTCTGATAAAAAAATTGATCAAGTTTCCAAATTAAAAACTGAAATTGCTGATTTAAAGCAGCAGCTTGCTGATAAAGATGATAAGTATTTGCGAGCTGAGGCTGAAATTCAAAACATGACTAACCGCTTTAACAAAGAACGTGCTCAATTGTTAAAGTACGATGGTCAAGACTTAGCAAAATCGATTTTACCTGTTTTAGACAACCTTAAACGTGCATTGGCAATTGAAGTTGTTGATGAAAATGGTAAACAGTTAAAAAAGGGAATTCAAATGGTTCATGACCATTTAGTAAAGGCATTAATTGATCATGACATTACCGAAATTGAAGCTGAGGGAAAACCATTTGATCCAACGCTACATCAAGCGGTTCAAACCGTGCCAGTGGAAGAAGGACAAAAACCAGAAACAGTTGTTAATGTTCTGCAAGCTGGATATCAATTGAAAGATCGAGTATTACGACCTGCAATGGTAGTTGTAGCTCAATAAATTTATGAGAGAAGGAAATAATTATGGCAAGTAATAAGATTATTGGTATTGATTTAGGTACTACTAACTCTGCGGTTGCTGTTATGGAAGGTAACGAACCAAAGATCATCACTAATCCAGAAGGTAGCCGGACTACTCCATCTGTTGTATCATTTAAGAATGGTGAAACACAGGTTGGTGAAGTTGCAAAACGACAAGCAATTACTAATCCCAACACAATTTCTTCAATTAAGAGTCATATGGGTGAAGCAGGATATACTGTCGAAGTGGACGGTAAGAAGTATACTCCACAAGAAATTTCAGCAATGATTCTGCAATACATCAAGAAGTATGCTGAAGATTACATTGGTGATACTGTTACTCAAGCGGTTATTACTGTTCCTGCTTACTTTAATGATGCACAACGGCAAGCTACTAAGGATGCTGGTAAGATTGCTGGACTAGATGTTAAGCGGATTATTAACGAACCTACTGCATCTTCATTAGCTTACGGTCTTGATAAGAAGGACAAGGATGAAAAGATTCTTGTTTATGACCTTGGTGGTGGTACTTTTGATGTTTCCATCCTTGAATTAGGTGATGGGGTCTTCCAAGTACTTTCAACTAATGGTGATACTCACTTAGGTGGGGATGACTTTGACCAAAAGATTATGGATTGGTTAATTGAAGGATTCAAGGAAGAGCATGGGGTTGACCTATCTCAAGACAAGATGGCCCTCCAACGGTTAAAGGATGCTGCTGAAAAGGCAAAGAAAGACTTGTCAGGTGTTCAAGAAGCACAAATCAGTTTGCCATTCATTTCTGCTGGTGAAAATGGTCCATTACACCTTGAAAAGACCTTAAGTCGTGCACAATTTAACCAATTAACCAATGATTTGGTAGAACGGACGAAACAACCAGTATTGAATGCTTTGAAGGATGCTGATCTTTCATTTGATGATATTGATGAAGTTATCTTAAACGGTGGATCTACTCGTATTCCAGCTGTTCAAGAAATGGTTAAGGAATTAACTGGTAAGGAACCTAACCACTCAATTAATCCTGATGAAGCGGTTGCTCTTGGTGCTGCTATCCAGGGTGGTGTTCTTACTGGAGATGTTAAAGATGTTGTCTTACTTGATGTTACACCACTTTCACTTGGTATTGAGACTATGGGTGGCGTATTTACCAAGTTAATTGACCGTAATACAACCATTCCTACTTCAAAGAGTCAAATCTTCTCAACGGCCGCTGATAACCAACCAGCTGTTGATATTCATGTTCTCCAAGGTGAACGTCCAATGGCTGCCGATAACAAGACACTAGGAAACTTCCAACTTACAGACATTCCAGCTGCTCCTCGTGGTGTTCCTCAAATCAAAGTTACATTTGATATTGACAAAAACGGTATTGTTAACGTTTCTGCTGAGGACCAAGGTACCCATAAGAAACAAAACATCACAATTAAGTCTAATTCTGGTTTAAGTGATGAAGAAATTGAACGAATGAAGAAGGATGCCGAAGAACACGCTGAAGCTGATAAGAAGAAGAAGGAAGAAGTAGACTTGAAGAACGAAGTCGACCAAGAACTCTTCCAAGTGGACAAGACCTTAAAGGAAGTTAAGGGTAAAGTTCCTGAAGATGATATCAAAAAGGCTGAAAGTGCTCGTGATGATTTGAAGAAGGCTAAGGAAAGCGGTAACCTTGATGATATGAAAGCTAAGAAGGATGCTTTAAATAAAGTAATCCAGGATCTTAGTGTAAAGCTATACCAACAAGCTCAAGGAGCACAGGGCAATGCTGCTAATGGCCAGCCTGGTGGTAACAACCAAAATAACGACAATGGTAAGGATGATAATACTGTTGATGGTGATTTTAAGGATGTTACACCAGATGACAAGAAATAGTCTGAGGTATAAACAGTCTTAAAATGTAGTGTAAAAGCCAAAGGCCAATTAAAAAACGGACTTTGGCTTTTACTTTCGTTTACTAGCTGTGGTATAACTAAACAAGCAACAATTAATGAGGTATTTATATGGCAGAACAAGATTATTATGACATTTTAGGTGTCTCGAAGGATGCATCCGAGAAAGACATCAAGCGCGCATATCGTCGGCTTGCGGCAAAATACCACCCAGATGTTAACCACGAGCCTGGTGCAGAAGAAAAGTTTAAGAAGATTAATGAAGCATATGAGACATTAAGCGACAGTCAAAAACGTGCTCAGTATGATCAATTTGGATCCGCTGGTCCGCAAGCAGGGCAAGGCTTTGGCGGCTTTGGTGGTAGTCAAGGTTATTCTAACTTTGGTGGCGGTTTTGATGATATCTTCAGCCAATTCTTTGGTGGTGGCGGTCGTACTCGTCGTGATCCTACTGCACCACGGCAAGGCCGAGATCTTCAATACTCAATGACACTTGATTTTATGGATGCAGTTTTTGGGAAAACAACTACAATTAAGTATGATCGAGATGCGGAATGTAAAACTTGTCACGGAACTGGAGCTAAGCCTGGTAAGTCTCCTGTAACGTGTCCTCGTTGTCATGGTGCAGGAGTTATTACAAGCGTTCGTCAAACACCACTTGGTAACATGCAGACGCAAACAACATGTCCAGAATGTAATGGTACTGGTAAAATTATTAAGCCAGAAGATCGTTGTAATACTTGCCATGGCGCAGGTCATGTCCATGAACGGCATGAATTAGAAGTTAAAGTGCCAGCTGGTGTTGATGATGGTCAACAGATGCGTCTCCAACACCAAGGTGATGCAGGTGAAAATGGTGGTCCGGCGGGAGATTTATACATTGTTTTCAGAGTAACACCAAGTCGAGAATTTAGACGAGATGGTTCCACAATTTACGTTGATCGTGACATTTCTTTTGCCCAAGCAGCATTGGGGGATGAAGTAAAAGTCAAAACTGTTCATGGCGATGTTGACTTAAAGATTCCTGCAGGAACGCAGTCTGAAACTAATTTCCGTCTTCGGGGCAAGGGAGTTCCACATCTTAATGGAAATGGTAATGGTGATGAGCACGTCACTGTCCATGTTAAAACCCCAAAGAGCTTAAATAAGCGTCAACGTGAGGCGATGATGGCATTTGCAGCAGCAAGTGGTGAAAACGTTAAGGGTGTAAAAAAGACCGTTCTTGATAAGCTCCGTGATGCATTTGAAGAAAAATAAAGTTATTTGTAATAGCGAGTGTCTAATAACAGGCATTCGTTATTTTGATATATAGAACTTTTCTATTATAAGTGGGATTTGGTATACTAGATAAAGAATAATCGTTGAAAGTGAGTCTTTTTAAATGAACCTAGAAGAAATGAAAGAACGCCAAAAACACATTAGAAATTTTTCGATTGTTGCGCATATTGACCATGGTAAATCGACATTGGCTGATCGAATTTTAGAAATGACAGATTCAATTAGCAAACGTGAGATGAAAAATCAGATTCTTGATGATATGCCGCTGGAACGTGAACGGGGAATAACCATTAAACTTAATGCAGTAGCCTTAACCTACCACGCTAAAGACGGTGAGGATTATATTTTTCATTTAATTGATACCCCGGGACACGTTGACTTTTCCTATGAAGTCTCTCGATCGTTAGCAGCCTGTGAAGGTGCGGTCTTAGTTGTTGATGCAACTCAAGGAGTTGAGGCCCAAACATTAGCTAATGTATACTTGGCCCTCGACAATGACCTTGAAATTCTTCCAGTTATTAATAAAATTGACCTACCGTCTGCTGATCCTGCTGGTACAAAAAAGCAAATTGAAGATGAGATAGGTCTGGATACTGATGAAGCCGTTGATATTAGTGCAAAGACCGGAATGGGTGTTGACGAAGTTCTTGAAAAAATTGTAAAAGATATTCCAGCGCCAACTGGTGATTTGACAGCGCCGTTGAAAGCTTTGATTTTTGATTCTAAGTATGATGACTACCGAGGGGTTGTTCTTAGTGTGCGGATTGTTGAAGGAACGGTAAAAAAGGGCGACCGCATTAAACTAATGAATGGTGGTACAGAGTATGAAGTGGCTGAAGTCGGAATTAATTCACCGAAGCCACTTGCACGGGATGTTTTAATGGCTGGTGATGTTGGTTACATTACAGCCGCTATTAAGGATATTAAGGACACCAGAGTTGGTGATACTGTTACCAGTGCTGATAACCCGACAGATAAGCCATTAGAAGGATACCGGCAGATGACACCAATGGTATATGCAGGGCTATATCCTACAGATAATGCCAAATTTAATGACTTAAGAGATGCCTTAGAGAAGTTACAACTTAACGATGCGGCTTTGACCTTTGAACCGGAATCATCGCAAGCACTGGGCTTTGGTTTTCGGTGTGGTTTTCTTGGACTACTTCATATGGATGTTATTCAAGAACGTTTAGAACGCGAATTTAATCTTGATTTAATTACCACTGCGCCATCAGTTACTTACCACGTTGAATTAGCTGATGGAACGACCAAAGAAGTGGAAAATCCTGCCGAAATGCCTGATGCTTCATCAATTAAAGCTATCAAAGAACCGTATGTGCGGGCTTCTATTATGGTTCCAAATGATTATGTTGGTCCGGTAATGGAGTTATGCCAACGTAAACGGGGTGATTTTGATACGATGGAATATTTAAGCGATACACGCGTTAATGTAATTTACCATATTCCGTTGTCCGAAATTATCTTTGATTTCTTTGATAAATTGAAGAGTTCAACTCGTGGGTATGCATCGCTTGATTATGAAATTGATGGTTATCGTCCAAGTAACCTTGTTAAGATTGATATTTTACTTAATGGCGATAAGGTTGATGCGTTAAGCTTTATTGCGCACCGTGACTTTGCAGCTGAACGTGGACGTGAAATTACCACTAAGCTAAAGAAAATTATTCCACGACAAAACTTTGAAATTCCTATTCAAGCAGCTATTGGATCAAAGATTATTGCGCGAACTAATATCAAGGCTTACCGTAAAGATGTTACGGCACGTATTCATACTGGTGATCCAGATCGACGGGCAAAACTATTAGATAAGCAAAAACGCGGCAAAAAGCGAATGAAGGCTGTTGGAAAGGTTGATATTCCTCAAGAAGCCTTTATGGCCGTTTTGAAGACCGATGAGCAATTGGATGAGAAGTAAACGTTGATGTAAAGGCGTTTCTAACTTGCTAAATTTCACAAAGTAGACCAATTTATATACCAATTAAAGTGTTTTGCCCACCATTTGCCCACATGAAATAAAAGTTCGAGGTTACGTATAACTTCGGACTTTTTAATTAGTGCGCCCGGCATGGATATTAGCTAGGCGGTGAGAGTCCGCTATGGGCCATAGTAGTCGGAACCATGAGCCGAGGACAAGGGTGTCCACTGCGAGGTGGAATCTGAAGGAAGTC
>NZ_JACIVB010000003.1 GCF_014145455.1 Limosilactobacillus rudii
TGGCAACTAGTAACAAGGGTTGCGCTCGTTGCGGGACTTAACCCAACATCTCACGACACGAGCTGACGACGACCATGCACCACCTGTCATTGCGTCCCCGAAGGGAACGCCTTATCTCTAAGGTTAGCGCAAGATGTCAAGACCTGGTAAGGTTCTTCGCGTAGCTTCGAATTAAACCACATGCTCCACCGCTTGTGCGGGCCCCCGTCAATTCCTTTGAGTTTCAACCTTGCGGTCGTACTCCCCAGGCGGAGTGCTTAATGCGTTAGCTCCGGCACTGAAGGGCGGAAACCCTCCAACACCTAGCACTCATCGTTTACGGCATGGACTACCAGGGTATCTAATCCTGTTCGCTACCCATGCTTTCGAGCCTCAGCGTCAGTTGCAGACCAGACAGCCGCCTTCGCCACTGGTGTTCTTCCATATATCTACGCATTCCACCGCTACACATGGAGTTCCACTGTCCTCTTCTGCACTCAAGTCGCCCGGTTTCCGATGCACTTCTTCGGTTAAGCCGAAGGCTTTCACATCAGACCTAAGCAACCGCCTGCGCTCGCTTTACGCCCAATAAATCCGGATAACGCTTGCCACCTACGTATTACCGCGGCTGCTGGCACGTAGTTAGCCGTGACTTTCTGGTTGGATACCGTCACTACCTGAACAGTTACTCTCAGGTACGTTCTTCTCCAACAACAGAGCTTTACGAGCCGAAACCCTTCTTCACTCACGCGGTGTTGCTCCATCAGGCTTGCGCCCATTGTGGAAGATTCCCTACTGCTGCCTCCCGTAGGAGTATGGACCGTGTCTCAGTTCCATTGTGGCCGATCAGTCTCTCAACTCGGCTATGCATCATCGCCTTGGTAAGCCGTTACCTTACCAACTAGCTAATGCACCGCGGGTCCATCCCAGAGTGATAGCATAAGCCATCTTTTAAACGAAAACCATGTGGTTTTCGTTGTTATGCGGTATTAG
>NZ_JACIVB010000030.1 GCF_014145455.1 Limosilactobacillus rudii
TGCTGATCCGCGATTACTAGCGATTCCGACTTCGTGCAGGCGAGTTGCAGCCTGCAGTCCGAACTGAGAACGGCTTTAAGAGATTAGCTTACCCTCGCGAGTTCGCAACTCGTTGTACTGTCCATTGTAGCACGTGTGTAGCCCAGGTCATAAGGGGCATGATGATCTGACGTCGTCCCCACCTTCCTCCGGTTTGTCACCGGCAGTCTCACTAGAGTGCCCAACTTAATGCTGGCA
>NZ_JACIVB010000031.1 GCF_014145455.1 Limosilactobacillus rudii
CGATGAAGGACGGGACTAACACCGATATGCTTCGGGGAGCGGTAAGTACGCTTTGATCCGGAGATTTCCGAATGGGGAAACCCAGTCAGCTTAATCGCTGACTACTTGACTAGTGAATTCATAGCTAGCAAGAGGTAGACGCAGTGAACTGAAACATCTTAGTAGCTGCAGGAAGAGAAAGAAACATCGATTCCCTGAGTAGCGGCGAGCGAAAGGGGAAGAGCCCAAACCAGTAAGCTTGCTTACTGGGGTTGTAGGACTGAACAATAGAGTTACCAAAGTGCGACGTAGTCGCAACAGTTG
>NZ_JACIVB010000032.1 GCF_014145455.1 Limosilactobacillus rudii
AAGCTAAGAAGGCCTATGACAAGGCTGTCAGTGATGGTCAAAAGGTCTTGGATGACAATAATGCCAGTCAAGCAGATGTCGACAAGGCAGCGAAGGCCATCGAAGATGCCAAGGGCAACTTAAATGGTGAAGCAACCAATAAGGATGCTTTGAAGTCAGCAATTGATGATCAACCAACTACCCAAGGCAGTGCTAATTACAAGAACAGTACTTCAGATAGTCAAAAGGCATACAATGACGCAGTAGCAGACGGTAAGAAAGTATATGACAACCCAACTGCTAGTCAAACAGACGTCGACAATGCCAAGAAGGCCATTGATGACGCCAAGAAAGCCTTAGATGGTAAGGACACCGACAAGACAGCATTGACCAACGATGTGAATGGTCAAAGTGCAACGCACAACGATCCAAGTTACATCAACGGCAGTGAAGAAGCTAAGAAGGCCTATGACAAGGCTGTCAGTGATGGTC
>NZ_JACIVB010000033.1 GCF_014145455.1 Limosilactobacillus rudii
TCCAAGACGCTCCAGTTAATTCAAAGTGATTAAGTTGTCGAACCGCCGTATACGGAACCGTACGTACGGTGGTGTGAGAGGTCGATAATTGAATTAATCAATTATCTCCTACTCGATTACATATAAATTTACGACCTATTGTTGAGGGGTATTGCTTGGTTGTGTTGATGGAGCACTTGATGAAGCAGAGCTAGAACTTGCTGCTGGTGCAGATGAACTGGAACTAGCAGGTGTACTACTTGATGATGATTCGTTATGATTATTCTCATCATTGTTATGAGCTTCTGGCCTGTTTTCACTACTACTGCTAGAAACTGAACTTGATGATGATTCACTTGAGCTTGATGACGAACTATCTGAATGGTTATCTGATGTGTCTTCAGTATACTCAAATGCCCATTTAGAATCACGAATTACTAATTGCCGTTTACCCTTAACCCGAACTGCTTCAACAGTATCAGGCATCGTCCAATCAGAAGCGTGATTTTGACTATCAAGGTATTGCATCAGGTCCTTATAAAGCAGCTGCGCAGATTTAACATATTGTTCTGAAATACTACCACCAGGCTCTAAGGGATGATCATAACCGGTCCACACAGCAATAGAATAGTTTTTAGTGTAGCCGGCCATCCATGAATCCATTACCCCAGACTGTCCGGAATTTCCTGGATAGTTAGTGGTACCAGTCTTACCGGCTTGGTTGACCCCGTTAATCTTGGCATCAGTGGCACTACCTTGCGAATCATTAAATACACCCTTTAACATATCAGTAATCATGTAGGCAGTGGCTTTATTCATTGCACGACTACCTTTAGGATTAAATTGTTTTACATTGCCATCTTGAGTCGTAATTGAATTGATGTAATAAGGTTTGTAATATGTACCGCCATTAGCAAAAGCAGCATAGGCAGCAGAAACCTGAAGGGGTGAAATATACAAGGCAATCCCATTTTGCAATGTATAAGGTTGTTTTTGCGAAATACCAAGACCGTCGAGGAAGGTAGTTGCCCGTTTAATACCGACTGCTTGTAGAGCACGGATAGCAGGAACATTTCGTGATTGAACAAGCGCTTCACGCATTGTCATCGTACCTTTATATTTCTTGTCAAAGTCGTGGAGTACTGTGTTTGTTCCGGGGAAAACAAACCTTGTATCTGCAATTGGCTTAAATGTCGGCCACTGAAGATACTCAATGGCGGGACCATAATCCATTAAAGGCTTTGCGGTTGAACCAGAGCTTCGGTTGCTTTGAACAGCACGGTTAAGACCATAAACAACATTACCAGTGTGGCGTCCACCAAGCATAGCGATAATTTGACCATTGTGAGGATCTGTAACAGCTACTCCAGCTTGCATTTTATCGTTTTGGAATTGCACACCGTTATTAGCAGCATCATACAAGTGCTGTTGTGCATCTAAATCGAGATTAGTATGAACCTTTAAACCATCGCTATATGGATTATAGCCTTGAGCTTGCAAGTCAGCTAATACTTGTTTTACATATGGATCAACTACTTTAGCTTTTGCTGCTGTACCACTTCCGGAAATATTACCATGGTCTGGATCCAAATCAGCAGTAACACTTTCACTTGCAGCTTGATTTGCTTGAGCCTGACTAATGTACTTACTGCGAACCATTGCATTTAATACTTCATTTCGCCGCTGTGTTGCGTACTTAGTATTATTTACTAATGGATTATAATAAGTTGGCGATTGTGGCATTCCAGCTAAAAGAGCAAGTTGAGAAAGGTCTAAGTCATTTAAATCTTTTCCATAGTAATACTGAGCTGCTGTTTGCATCCCATAGACACCATTTCCCATATAAACTTTGTTAATGTAAAAATCAAGAATTTGACTCTTACTAAAGTGTCGTTCAACGTTGATCGCTAGCCATGCTTCTTGCGCTTTACGCTTTAAAGTTCGATCTGAGGCTGCTGTAGAGAAAACAGATAATTTAACTAATTGTTGTGTTAACGTACTTCCTCCCTGCATACCAGATGAACGACCAAAAATGTTAGATGTAGCTGCTCCCATAATTCGGATTGTGTCGACCCCGTGGTGTTTGTAGAAACGCCGGTCTTCAATTGAAACAACTGCATCCTTTAACTGTTTGGGGATTTGATCATTTTTAGCATATTCTCGTTTTTGTGCTCCTAAACGGGAAATTACGCGGTTTTGATCATCATAGATTGTCGTAATACTCTGACTTGTTAAATCATTTCTACTGATTTTGGGAGCGCTAGAAGCGTAGTAGAAAAATAGTGCTGCTGATGCAACGATTAGTAGCACGACAATCCCAACCACCCATAGTAGGATTTTCTTTATTAAGCCGCCAACATTACGCTGTTGATTATCATCAGTATTGTGACGCTCACTGCGCGTTGGCTGATTATCATTTGACATAGTAAACTCCTTTACGCTTTTGCAGCAATTATTTTATCAACGGCGCTTAAATATGGTAAGCGTGGATTAAGTTGATAATGAATTTGATAGCCTTCTT
Source organism: Limosilactobacillus rudii (assembly GCF_014145455.1). Classification (GTDB taxonomy): domain Bacteria; phylum Bacillota; class Bacilli; order Lactobacillales; family Lactobacillaceae; genus Limosilactobacillus; species Limosilactobacillus rudii. The sequence goes on from NZ_JACIVB010000033.1 coordinate 2,501, forward strand.
TAGCAATATCTGTTCGTAAAATTGATTTACGACCGCCGCTTTGTTGCTGATCCCAATATTTAAAAAGGTTTGTAGCAGGGAGAAGATAGAGTAAATCCAGTTCTGTAAACTTTATGAAGGCAAAACAAATTCCACCCTGTGCTACACATTCACGCATATGCTGAATTTGATGGGGATGAAAGTTTTTTAATGGGAAAGAATTTTTGTTACGTGTTTCTTTCGCATCAAAGTCAATATAATAGCCCCGATACACGCCATTATAATCTGTTGTTGAAGGGCGACGGAAGTATGCTTCGCGAATAACGGCCGCGCTTCGTTTAGGATAGTCGACTTTCACAAGTTGAACAGGAGTCGGCTTTTTATGAATAACTGCGATATGGCGTGCAAGATAATATTGATTACTGTGATTTATTTCATCCTCTAACGACATTCCCCGTTTTGCATAGATTGATTGGTGTGGTGTCGGCAATTCTTTATGTGTAATATAGTGTTGTACGGGTTGCTGACCATTGGGATAGTGAATGGTCACTATAATCACTCTCCTAACTAGAGACCTATTATACCAGACTACTTGCTTGATGATTTATACAAGATGATTACAAAAATTTAGGCTAAAGATTGTCATAACAATGTTTAATTCAATTTTTTGATTAAAAAACTATTTTGCAACTTAGTATAAAACGATGACTAACGGAGGTTTTTATGAAACGCATATGGATAACTGGATATCGGAGCTACGAACTAAATGTTTTTAAAGATAATGATCCAAAAGTTAAGGTAATACAATCTGTCCTTGAGAGATACCTGAAAGAGCAATTGGAGCAAAGTGAAGAAGAATTGTGGGCAATTACGGGTCCACAGATGGGAGTTGAGAGATGGACAATTGAAGTAGCTACGCGGTTAAAAGATGATTATTCGCAATTAAAGGTCGCAATGATGTTGCCATTTGCTGAATTCGGTAAGCAATGGAATGAAGAAAATCAAATGAAATTGGCAAATGCAACGCAAAAAGTAGATTTTTTTGCAAACGTTTCTGAAAAGCCTTACCAATCGCCACAACAGTTACGCAATTACCAGCAATTCATGCTTAACCATACAGATGAAGCACTTCTACTTTATGATCCTGAACATGAAGGTAAACCAAAATATGATTATGTAATAAGTCGTAAATTTTCAAATAATAATGATTATCAGGTACGGCTTATTGATTTTGACGAGCTTCAAGAAGCTGCCGAAGAGTGGACGGAACTACAAAGAGAAAAATATGAACAATAGACTTGCAATTACTTTTAGGTTTGGTATTATAGTTATTGGATTACGCAAACTAAACAATTGAGGTGTTTAAGTTGGATAACATAAAATTTACTCCACAAGATATTTTGCACAAGCAATTTAAGGAGAGAAATATTGGCAAAGGCTACGATGAAGCGGATGTTGATGCTTTCTTAGATGATGTTATTAAAGACTACGACACCTATAATAAAGAAATTGAACGTTTAAATGATGAAAATGAACGTTTAAGAGCTAAAGTCGATGAATTAAATCGTCAAGTTGAAGTTGGTTCTTCAATGAGTAGTCAAACTACTTCTCGTCAGCCAGTTTCGAGTGCCACTAATATGGATATTTTAAAGCGTTTATCTAATCTTGAACGACGGGTATTCGGTTCTCAATTAGACGGTAATGATAATAGTAATGACTCACATTTGCTTTAGTGCGTGTCGTTTTATTTTATTAAAAATATATGCAAGTCTTGGGTAATTGAGCACAGCTTTATGTTGTGTTAGGAAGGTCCATGCTCGCACAAGCTGCGATGCTTGTAGTGTTTGTGCTCGCTGAAAAAATAAGGCGGGGCACCATTCTTTGGTGACGGCGGAAAAACAGACTAAGGTTTTACTATGTCTTAGTATTCCTGAAAAGTGCCACAGTGACGATACAGTATTGGAAACGGTACTGGTGGAACGCGGTAAACCCCTCAAGCGGTAAACCCAAACTACGGTAGGGGAGCTTTGGATAACGAATTGAAGTGATTCCAGGGGAGAGTATTATATGCTCTGAGATAGATGATTACCTCGATACAGTTATGCCTGATAATTGTATTATGACAAAACATGGCCTACAGATTCTTGCATACAGGCACCCGAGTTCGCTCGGGTTTTTTTATTGCTTTGATATATAAGCAATAAATTTTAATAGTTAAATATAGATAAATATTTTTCTAAATAATTATTAAAATATTTTTAAGATAATTCCTTAATTACTATAAATAAACAGTGATAGTGATTCTCAGTATTAGACAGTTAAGCGTTAGAATACCTAGTAAATGAGAAATAACTATTTTAATTAATAGGCAAACGGCTTATAATAGTATAAAAAAAGAGAGGGAAAAAGAAAATGAGATTGACTAGATTTAATGAACTAAATTGAACATTATCCAGTTTGAAATGCATTAAAACTTGCTTTTTGCTTACTTAATTTATTTATCGATAGATTAGTGAAAATAGAAGAATCAGATATTAGGGAATTATGAATAAGAAAATTACAATTGTTTATATGTCATTTTCTGGAAATGTTCGATCATTTACTCATCGTCTTCAGGAGTATGCTGCACAACAAAACCACTTAAATAACGATAATCCTGTTATCGAATTACTTGAGATTTCTGAACAGACGATACCTGTTAAGAGTGAGACAAATTTCTTTGTAATTCTTCCTACTTACATGGTAGGAGGAAGCAAATTTACACCGACTTTGACAGAAATATTGACGAATCCAATGAGAGATTATTTGGAAACAGATAATAATATAGAAAATTGTTTAGGTTTTATTGGAAGTGGAAATCTAACATTAGGTAAAATGTTTGTTATTACGGCCAAGACTTATGCCCGTGACTACAATTTACCTTTATTAGCCGCTTTTGAATCTCGAGGCACCACCCGTGATATTGAGCGGATTTATAAAGTTTTAACAGATAAGGCATTTGAAAAGTAATTTTCAGATGCTTTTTTTGTAGCTTTTTTCCACTTTTCTGTAACATAAGGTAGAATAAATACTAGAATATAAAAGCGAGGAGAGTTTAATGTGCAAACATACCAATTAATTGCTACAGCGGCTGCGGGAATTGAAGCGCTAGTCGGTAAAGAATTACGTGACCTTGGATATGAAACAAAGGTAGAAAACGGTCGGGTTCGTTTTCAAGGAACGATGAAAGATGTCATTCGAACGAATCTATGGTTACGAACTGCAGACCGGGTAAAAATTATTGTTGGTGAATTTGATGCTTGTTCTTTTGAAGAATTATTTGATCGAACTGAAAGCATTGCATGGGAAAATTTACTACCGCTAGATGCTAAATTCCCCGTTGAAGGAAAGAGTCATAATTCACAGCTACATAATGTACCAAGCGTTCAAGCAATTACTAAAAAGGCAATTGTTCAGCGGCTGAGTAATGCGTATCATCGCCGAACAAGATTAGCAGAGTCAGGTGCAACTTATCCGTTGGAAGTAGCGATTAACAAAGATCACGTCCTATTGACTCTTGATACTAGTGGTGCCGGTCTATTTAAGCGTGGGTATCGAAAAAATAAAGGTGGTGCTCCTCTTAAAGAGAACATGGCAGCTGCATTAGTTATGCTTGCGCACTGGTTTCCGGATAACCCGTTTGTAGATCCTGTATGTGGCTCGGGAACTATTCCGATTGAAGCAGCTCTTTATGGCCATAATATTGCACCAGGTATAAATCGTTCTTTTATCTGCGAGCAGTGGGTTAACTTAGTACCTGATGGTTTGTCGGATGAAGTTCATGATGAAGCTGATGCTAAAGCTATTTATGATATTGAACTTGATATACATGGATACGATATTGATCAAAACATGATTGATATTGCGCAGGAAAATTCACGTGCTGCTGGATTAACACATGATATTCAGTTTAAACAACTAGCGGTTAAGGATTGGCATACTAGCAAAGTTAATGGGGTAATTGTCGCTAATCCGCCATATGGGGAGCGTTTAAGTGATGAAGCGTCAGTTCATGAGCTATACCGGCAAATGGGTGAATTATACCGACCAATGACTACATGGAGTAAGTATATTTTGACGGCAGATATGGAGTTTGAAAAATATTATGGTGCTAAAGCTACTAAGCGCCGCAAACTTTACAATGGTGCATTACGGACGGATCTATTCCAGTATTGGGGCAAAAAGGATCGCTCCAAGATCAAAGCGCTGCAATAGCAAGGGATTTAGGCGATTTGGATGGTTTTAGATAAGCGTTAGGGGGCACATAGGGGGCAAATTATAACTATTTAAATTTATGCAATGCTTGATTTGCAAGGTTATGTGCCCCGTGATTCTGGTTTTCTGGGACCCACCGTGTAATTACAATATTAAAATAGCACATTAGACGATTAAGATCGTCTAATTCTTTTTTATAATGTTTTGTATAATTTTTACCGACTGCATCGCTTAAAATACGACTATCAGTATAAAATAAAATTGTTTCATTTTTACTAAAATGATTGATTAGGTATTTAAAACCGAATTGAGCGGCTGCAAATTCACCGTGGTGGTTATCCATTATTGGTGCGAGGTTAGAAAGTTGAATCTGCTTATGATCGACAATGATCACTGCCCCCAATCCAGTTGGACCAGGGTTGCCTTTAGTTGCCGCATCTGTATAAATCTTAATCATAAAAAAGCCTCTTTTCTGAAAGGATGAAATTGTAAGTATTATGGAAGAAGAAACTCGTTACTTTTATCAGCCAGATTTAACCGGAACAATTATTTGTTGGTGTTGGACCTTCATGTTTTTCATTGCAGGATTGGTAACTTGGCTGGAAATAACTCATTTTCAATGGTTAAGTGCCCTTTTCTTTGCTATTTTTGCCATATTAGCACTATTAGAGTGGCGGCGACGGACAGTAATTATTACACCGACTAAGATGGTGTTTAACCGGTTGCTCCAAAAAAATTATTTAGTTATTCCAATTGCAGATATTCGCCAACCGCATTTTACTAAGCATACTGTAACAGTTACAGTTAATGGCGAAGTACTAAACTTTACATTTACTTCTAAAGCAATTGCCCGTTTAAAATTGGCGCTTAAGCAACAGGAGGTACAATAATTGTTACTTAGTTTGGCTACGGTAATTATTTTAATTTTAACAATTTGTGACCAGCTATTAAAACATTGGGTCGCCACGACAATTGCAATTGGTGGAAGTAAGCAACTAATACCGGGAATAATGGCGTTAACAAATCTTCAAAATACAGGTGCCGCCTGGAGTTTATTTGAAGGTCAACAGACATTTTTTACAATCATAACAATTATTGCGATTATTGTTATTGCCTATTTCATCTGGCACTATCGACAAAATTTTTCAATGTTAGTAGGGCTTGCGCTAGTTATGGCAGGAACCATTGGAAATTTTATTGATCGGTTAACACAAGGATATGTAGTTGATATGTTTGAAACAACCTTTATTAATTTTCCAGTATTTAATATTGCAGATATGTGCCTAACAGTCGGCGTTTTGTGGTTGATTGTATGTATCTTAAAGGAGAAGGATTAAGATGCCAGAACAATTTGAATTAATAATTGGTACAGAATTAACGGGGAGGATAGATAAACAGCTTAGTCACCACTTTGACCAATTCTCTCGTTCACAGCTCCAACATTGGATAGAAGATGGGCATGTATTGGTTAATGATCAACAGGTAAAGCCAAAATATAAATTGGCAGTTGGCGATAAAGTCGAAATAATTCCAGAAAAACCACAGAAAATTGACTTAAAACCTGAAAAAATCCCGCTAGATATTGTCTATGAAGATGAAGACGTTATTGTTGTAAATAAGCCACAAGGGATGGTAGTTCATCCAGCGCCGGGGCATCCAGATCATACCCTTGTAAATGCACTCCTATATCACTCGCCACTATCAACAATTAATGGTGAATTTCGTCCAGGGATCGTTCATCGGATTGACAAGGATACGTCTGGGCTACTTATGGTTGCAAAAAATGATATGGCTCATCGGTCACTGGCAGGTCAATTAAAGGCAAAAACCAATAAACGCGAATATGTAGCGCTAGTTCATGGGGTTATTAAAGAAGATAAAGGGACAATCGATGCTCCCATTGGTCGGTCATTAAAGGATCGTAAAAAACAAGCAGTAGTAGATAATGGGCGCCATGCTATTACTCATTTTACTGTTTTAGAGCGGTTTAAGGATTATACTTTAGTCGCTTGCCAGCTTGAAACTGGTCGTACGCATCAAATTCGTGTACATATGAAATATATTGGTCATCCATTAGCAGGAGATCCGTTATATGGACCGCGAAAGACACTTGCCGGCAATGGACAATACCTTCATGCTCGTCTATTAGGATTTAAGCATCCGCGTACCGGTACAGAAATGGTCTTTACTGCGCCATTACCATCATATTTTCAAAAGATGATTGAACATTTACGAAAGGTCGACCAATAATTACTTGTGTTTAGCAGTAATAACGTTCATAATAACATTGATCAATTAGTAACAAAGTTATTTAGGAGAGTGAAAAAGTGGCAGCACGATACCTAATATTTGAAGATGGTTCTGTTTTTGCAGGAGAAGGTTTTGGATCTCCGGCAGTAACTTTTGGAGAAGTTGTATTTAATACAAGTATGACTGGCTATCAAGAAATTATTACTAATCAAATATATAATAATCAAATTGTTGTTTTTACCCAGCCTAATATTGGCAGTTATGGAATTCAGCGAAATATATACGAAACAATTGTACCAACAATTAAGGGGGTTATTGTCCGCTCGCTTTCAGACGCCACGACAGATAATGATCGACAGTTAACCCTTGACAAGTATTTACAACAAATGAATATACCAGGAATTACCAATATCGATACTAGGGCGGTTGTTCATAAATTACGTAAAGCTGGGCGACCTTTAAAGGGAAGTATTGTCCCTGTACCAGATGATCATGCCTTTGATCAACTCCATGCAACGGTATTAACAAACCAACAAGTGGCTCAAGTTTCTACCCCTAAGCCATATCCTAATCCTGGTACTGGTTTAAGTATTGTTGTCATTGATTTTGGATTAAAACATGGGGTCTTACGCGAACTTAGTCGGCGAAAATGTAATATTACTGTTTTGCCATATACCGCCACTGCCGACGAAATTTTACGCTTAGATCCTGATGGCGTGGTTTTGTCTAGCGGTCCGGGGAATCCACAAAATGTCCGTAAGTCAGTTTTAGAGATGATTCGTACAGTTCAAACGAAAATACCGTTATTTGCAATTGGCCTAGGCCATGAACTGTTTGGAATTGCTAATGGTACGAGTGTGAAGCCGATTCCTGTAGAACACCATGGGATGAACCATCCGATCCATGAGATCATTACTGATCATATTGTCTATGCCACCCAAGGAGAAGGGTATATCATTGACCGTAATTCCGTTGATCGATCACAGTTGTTTATAACTTATGTTGATATGATTGATGGTAGCGTTCAAGGGTTGCGGCACCGTCGCTATCCAGCTTTTTCAGTTCAGTTTTTCCCGGATGGAGCACCAGGGCCTGATGAAACAGACGGTTTATTTGATGAGTTTATCGATACAATGAATAGAAGGGAGGTTCATCGTTAGTGACAAACCTAAAATCTGTATTAATTATCGGTGCCGGGGCAAATGATGTTCAGCATGGGGATGAACTAGATTCCACAATTTATCAAGTGACGCGTGTCTTTAAAAAAATGAAGATAAAAACAATTTTAGCTGATGATAATCCATTTTCTGTAAGTTTAGAAAAGGTTGATGAAGGATGTATTGTGCCCTTAGAAGTAGACAGCCTTGTTGATATTATTGATAAGTTTCATCCAGATGCAATTTTGCCGACTTTAGGAAACAGACGTGCATTTGAACTTACCCAAGAACTATTAGAAAAGGGAATTATTCGTAAGGAAAATATTCAGTTATTGGGCGTTCCAGAAGCTACTATTCGGCAGGTGAATAATGCTGTACTCCTTGAGCGAACACTTCGACAAATGGATGCACCTACTAAAAAGATTGTTACAGTTAATAATTACCAAGATGCACTAGACGAGGCGAATAAATTAGGCTATCCAGTAATTATTAGGTCAGTGTTACCTAAAAGTAGTAGTACACGAAAGATTGTTCACGATCGGAGTGAGCTTGCTGATGCGGTAAAGCAGTGCCTTGATCAATCACGAGCAGAGCAGGTTTTTGTTCAGCAGAGTCTTGCAGGATATAAAGAAATTGAAGTTATTGTTCAGCGTGATAGTTCAGGAACAATGATGATGCTTTCAATGATTGAAGATATGGATCCAATCGGTATTCATGCTGGTGATTCTATTGCCTTTAATCCTGTTCAAACACTGCTTGATCGGCAAATTCAAGATATTCGTGATACCGCGTTTGCAATTACACGCAAATTACGAATTGTGGGGACCAATCATATTCAGTTTGCACTTGATACTAATAGTGATCGGTTTTATGTCATTAAGAATAGTCCTTATTTTGACCGAATGACTGCTTTTGCTGAGCAGTCAACAGGATATCCTATTGCACAGGTAACAGCCCAGCTATATGCAGGCAAGCACTTGCGGGATATCGATTTGGGCGATAAGTATGTTCACCATGCGGCGCTTATCGAACCTACAATGGACCATATCGCTGCTCGTGTACCAGTCTGGGGATTCAGTGAACTGCCAAAAGCTAGTAAACTATTGGGAACTGAAAAACGTTCGGTTGGAACCGTTTTTGGAATCGGCCGTAGTACTATTGAAGCGTTATTCAAAGCGATCGAGTCACGTTACCACGAACCAACAGACTTTCATTTAGCCGCGCAAAAGCAATTAACTGATGATCAACTCGTTGCCAAGATTGTCCATCCGGAAGCAGGACGGTTATTTGTGCTAATTGAAGCGATGCAACGGGGATATTCAATTAATGAGTTATCTGAAATGACCAAGATTGCTCCATTTTATTTTGCACAAATTAATAAAATGCGATTATTAATCCGTGAGATTGCAGATCATCCGAATAAGGAGCCAATTTTGCAAAAAGCAAAGAGTTATGGTCTAAGTAATCGTTTAATAGCAAAATTATGGAAAGTTTCACCTGCGCAAGTCTATCAAATGAGTCGTGATCATCAACTAACGACAAAGTATAAGGAAGTAGAACCATCAGCAGGCGAATTTGACCAACATACGGGTATTTTTTATTCAGCATATGAAGAAGAAAACGAAATTAAAAAAACTGCGCAACCAAGTGCATTAGTAATTGGAACAGGAGGCTTACGACTTGGTTTAAGCAACGCTGGAGATTATTTTATTGCGATGCTTTTACAAGAGTTACGTGCAGAAGGCTTTAACAATATTGTTATTAATTCTAACCCTAGTTCTGTTACCCTTAGTTCAGCGTTAGCGCAAAAAAGGTATGTTGAGCCAGCTGCTGTTGAAAATATTTTGCAAATCCTGCAAATTGAGCAGCCACAGTACTTATTTATTCCAGCTAGTTATAATCATTTATTGTCAGAGTTAGCAAACTATGAATTAAATACAAAGTTAGTTATTGTTCCAGATGATTTACCGATGAATCCTGCTGGAAGTGATCGGCAACATTACGCATTTAATTATGTTTATGATGGAGAATATGCATACCCATTGGGAACGACGACTAATCTTTTTTCGCCATTAGCCTTGAAATATCAATCAACAGCTTTGTGCTATCCGGCTGACCTGCCAGCTAATATATATCAGCGTATTGGCAAGCAGGCCAGTGCAGCAGTACTAGAGATGGAGCAGCCAGGGTTATATCAAGTTATTTTTGAACAAGTTGCTACTGACTTTAAGCTACTAAAGACGCAATCATTGTCGTTGCCAGAGGTTGCTTTCTTATCTAAAGCTCTCCATATAAACTTGCCAGGGATTTTTACCAGGTTGTTTACCGATAATGTAAATGTTAATGATTTACTTGGTCATGAACCATTGCCGGGAACTGTTACGTACCGCGCAACATTTCCATTTAAGGCGCTACGAGTTAAAGGCGGAATTCCGGCAAGAAATCGTGTAATCGGTGCACAAATGCAATTCTTAGAAGAATAAAATAATAGAATTACAGTGCAGCTGTCTTTATGAAGGTTTAATTAAAAAGCATCAAGAAATGGCTTTTAGCCAATTTTTGATGCTTTTTAATTATTTTGCTATTTCCCTAATTTATGCGGTGTCACATACAAGGTCTTTTGCCCGCGAAATATTACAAAACCTGGCTTGGCACCGTTTGGTTTATGTAACTGCTTAACCGGTAAGTAATCAACTGGGACATTATCAGAGTCACGTCCCTTAGAAAAGTACGCGGCAAGTTCGGCTGCTTCGAGGATTGTCTTATCACTTGGATTAGTTGAGCGAATAACCACGTGTGATCCGGGAATATCTTTGACGTGTAACCAAATTTCATTTTTATTGGCAATTTTGAAGCTAAGGCGATCATTTTGACGATTATTTTTACCAACTAATACTAGCGTTCCATCACTAGTATGAAATTCATCAGGCGCACTTGGCTTAACTTTACGTTGCTTTTTACCACTTTTCTTCTTTTTAATGTAACCTTGATCTTGTAACTCAAGCTTAATTTCTTGAATATCTGCCGGGGCGGCTAATTTAATCTGACTTTCAATATTTTCAAAGTATTGAATTTCGTCGTTCGTAAGTTTAAGCTGCTCATTAACATATTCCACGGAAGTTTTGAGCTTGTTATATTTGGTAAAATACTTTTGTGCATTTCGCGAAGGGGATAGCTCGGGAGAAAGTTTGATTTTTAATGGTTGATTATCATTATAGAAGTTAGGAAGTTCGATTTCTTTCATTCCAGGGGTTAATTTACTAAGATAGGTAGTAAGGATCTCTCCGCGTACCCGGTATTCATTTGCGGTAGCGGCATCCTTTAGTTGTTGTTGAAGTTTCTTTACTTTTCGTCGATCCTTCTTAAGTTCATTTTTAATAACTTTTAGTACTTGTCCAGCTAGTTCTTTTGAACGGTCCTGTTCGGCTTTATTGGCATAGAAAGCATCTAATAAGGCTGAAACAGAATCAAAATGCTGTAATGTTGCCTCAGAAGCATCGATTGGTGAAAAAGCAGCAAATTGTGTTTTACCATTTGCCTGCTTAATGATTACCGGCGTCGGATTATTAAAGTGGTTAAGGAATTGCTGGTAAGTGGTCGGTAAATTATCACTTTGTAGTAGTTCCTGTGCTAATTCTTGTGCAGAATCTTTACCAAGGCCCTGATAATGTTGTTGTAATGTTCGTGCTAAGTCCTGCAAGTCCTCTGCTTGTCTAACAAGGTCACTATAAACCTGATTTGGCAGGTAAGGATTGACTTTATCCTGTTTAGGGGGCATGACAAATGTTGCTCCTGGAAGTAGAAGGCGGACACGATTTTGGTCAGAACCAACATGCTTAATTGTATCAATAATTTTTCCGGTTTTATGGTTAACTAATGAGATGTTACTGTGACGAGCCATTATCTCAATAATAAGGATTAATTGTTGAGTATCGCCAAGTTCATCTCTAGTATCAAAAATAATCTTGATAATTCGGTCATTATCTACCTGTTCAATTTTATTGACGATTGCTCCTTCAAGATATTTACGCATCGTCATTGTGAAATTTGTGGGTACCGCGGGGTTCTTATATGGAATATCTGTTATTTGAACTCGCGGGTATGTTGGGTTGGCGGAAAGCAGTAATGGATAATTTTTTCGGTGTGCACGAATAGTGATTATTAATTCGGCAGGGTAAGGCTGACTAACTTTGGCTACCCGGCCAGTTGTTAATTTTTGATCTAACTCATGAACAATTGCATGAGTAAAAAAACCATCAAAAGACATTAGTTAATCCTCCTATGATTATGAATTTTATGAAACGAAAATAGCAATATTAATTATACATTTTTGAACTATCAATGAAAAGTAATGTTGCTTTAGTAAACATATTTTTAGTTGGTTTAGTGTCGTTGATGTGGTATGCTTTTTGTATTATGTGGGTAAAATCCGCGTAAAAATGCAATTATTCTTTTTAATTATATAATTTTAGAACATGGAGTTGATAAGATGAAAATTGCTGTTGTTACTGACAGTACTGCCTACCTTTCTCCAGAAGAGGTGGCGGCTAATAATATTCATGTTGTCCCAATCCCAGTGACGCTGGACGGTCAGACATACCGTGAGGGTGTTGATATTTCTACTAGTGATTTTTACGAAAAGATGGCCAATTCAAGCTCTTTTCCTAGTACATCACAAACACCAATTGGTCAGCTAATGGAAGTTTATCAAGGATTAGCTGATGACGGTTATGATGCTGTAATTAGTATCCATTTGACGAGGGCGATTACCGGGTATTTAGATACTGTCGAACAGCTTGCGGAACAAATGAAAGATACTATTAAAATCGTTCCTTTTGATTCTCATTTGACAGTTAAGATGATGGGGCATTTAGCGCTAGAAGCAGCTAAATTGGCTAATGAGGGCGATAATCTTGATGACATTATCAAAAAGATTACAGAGTATCGTGATACTTTTAATAACGTCTTCGTTGTTGATGACCTGCAAAACTTAGTTCGTGGCGGTCGCCTTTCTAATGCGTCAGCCTTTGTTGGGTCAATTTTAAAAATTAAACCTTTACTAACTATGCACACGCCAACTCATGCAATCGAAGCCTTTGAAAAGGTACGTTCGATGAAGAAAGCTAAGTTGCGTTGTGAACAGATTTTTGATGAGGACATCGCTCAGCTTGACTATCCGGTTCGGGCAATGGTGGTGCATGCTGATGTTCCTGAAGAAGGACAAAAGTGGATGGACAAACTACAAGAAGATCATCCAGATATTACGTTTGAATTAAGCTATTTTGGTCCCGTTATTGGTGCACACTTAGGTAAGGGTGCCTTGGCATTAGCATGGATGCAAGATACGACAAAGAAGCCTTTAGCATGAAAAAGAAACAAGTTTTAATTAAAACATTATTGGCAATTGTTGCTGGTATTTTAATGCTGTTAGTTTCATTTACCGGTTTCCAAACCATTCTCCCAACAGGTGAGGCGTTTATGCCATTAGCTGGGGTAATTGCAGTCGGTATTGCGGTTGCGTTGGGAATTAACATTTCATTTATCGTTACTATTATTAGTACGATTATTATGATTGTCCTGGGAACCGCTGACTGGGTTGTCTTAGTTGATTTTATTATTATTTTAATTGTTGTTGGATTGATTTTAAAAAAGCAAGTTTCGCTAACTATTGATCTTAACCATCAACAATTATTATGGTTAGCAATTTTTACCGGATTAGTTCAATTATTCTTTATTTCCGCATTCTATGGTTTAATTGGATTAGTTCTTACTGGTAGTCCAACAGGTGGTTTAACGTTTGTACAGTTAATCATTCCGAATGCATTGCTCACGGGGCTATTATATGGCTTTTTGGTTGCACCAATTTCTTTAATCTTTCGATGGGTTGCTCGAAAAGCTTTACATATTGATAACCACCATGATGATTCTAATAATTCTTCGGGCACCAAGCACCAGGGATCGATAATTGTTGATTTGCGAAATTCTAAAAGTAAAGACGATAAAAATAAAGATTCCAGAAACTAAGCTGGTAATAATGCAATGGTAATTAACTGTTAAACATTGACCAACCTAGCCATTGTTACAGTGATTCAAAGAAAAATGACCAGAATCTGCTAATAAGCAGCTCTTGGTCGTTTTTTTTGAGCTTTCGTTTTATTTTTCCGCATTCCATTCTGCATGAAATTCCGCAAGATAATCAAGCATTACTTGTTGACGATGAGTAGCAATCTCTTTAGCGGTTTTAGTATTCATCATATCTTTTAGATGTAGGAGCTTTTCATCAAAGTGATTAATAATTGTTTCATCGGCAAGATTACGGTATTCTTCACGAGTCATATTATACCGTGGCTTGATTGCCGGATCGTATATCTTTTCGTGGTGTCCACCGCCATAGTAGATTGCTCTTGTGATACCGATTGCGCCGATTGCATCCAGCCAGTCGGCATCACGAACAATTTGTCCAACGATTGATAAATTAATTTGTTCACCGTCGAGGGTATGGGCAAAGGAGATGTTATTAATTACATCCATTATTTGCTGAACTTGGTCAGGAGAGAACTCATTTTGTTTGAGATAGGTAATCAATTCTTCCCTAGCAGTATTAATGTTTTTGACAAGTTTTTCATCAATTGTGTCGTGCAGGTATGCGGCGACAATGGGTAAAAACGGGTCCACTTTTTCACCATTTGCTAGGCGTTCACTCATTCTGACGACCCGGTTGATATGGTCCATCCCATGGCCAGTGCTATCTTGACCAAGCTTGCTGATTGTATATGCTTTAACTGCTGCTAATTGTTCTGTTTGGTTCATCTTATTACCTCTTTTATTTATGCTTATTCTAATTTTATTGCTTAATCAAAAAAGGTGCCAATTCTTAAAAAGCTCATAATCGAGAAGTAGAATAATGATATAACTAATGACGAAAGAACACAGGAGTAATCGTCGGTGATTTTTTCGGTACTTTTTTGCTGATTCAATTAAGGAATCTGAAATTTCCAAGCGCTTTTCCTCAAAACCAGCAGTATCAAGACCTGTCTGTTTGTTATAGTCAGTTCCGTTAAGGTGAAAATGCTCGCCATAGATAATGTTGTAAATCTTCCAGTTTGAAGATGAATCTTTTCGACCAAAAATTACATAATCAGTCCATTGCTGCCGTTTAAATGATGAATCAAAATTAGAAAAAATATTTACTTCGTCATCATGACCAATTGCTTGGACCTTAGCTATAATAAGATTTCCTGTTATTTTTGCACAACTTAGAATATTGCCATCGTTTACTATTACATCATCGATAATTCCCGTCCGTGCTTTTAGTTTAATCTCTTTATTCATAGTTGATAAAAAGACGTGACCGAGGTGTTGTTGTAGGACCGCTAAGTATTTGCTGTTTTTGGTCAAACATTGACGAATTGATTGCCCATACGTAAACTGTGCTATTGCATAAGTATGTAATAATTCTTGATTAAGTGGATTATCTTTTTCGTTAACTAACTTAATAGAATGTTTGCGAAGATCTTGTTTAAATTTACTAATTGTCATATTGGGTGTAAGCATCCATGCTTTTAGTTTCTTTATCTGGACTATATCTCGTTTATTTTTAATTTTTATTACTAACTTTTTGAAATAGCTTATAACGAAAATAATTATTAAATAGTCGAATGATGGCGCCAATAGAAAATATAAAATAAACAGGCCAATTATATCATTTCCACCGGAAGAATTAAGCTCACTATTACTAGATGAACTACTACCACCGCCCGTCGAAGTAATACCGCCTCCTGTAGAAGTACCGCCGCCACCAGTGGACCCCATTGAAGCAAAGGTTGCTTTAGCCGTTAAAAGTTTAACCATGATAACTGTTAGCATTAATTTCCAGCGCTTAAGATACTTAATGTTATTCATCTTCTTTCTAAAATCAAGCTTAGATATTAATCATGTAATAACCATAAATTCGATTAATTATATCATATCCCCGCTATTTTTTAATTTTTAAATAAGAAAATTAATTTCAACGATAAGACGGCACATCTCCTGATAATCTCAGGTAAAATAATCCTTATATGAGGTGAGATTAATAATGAACTTATTATTTTCGATTAACGATAAATTTGTTACACAGTTGGCGACTGTCCTACTTTCAATCAAACTCAATACTAGACAGCAAGAGTTTAATGTTTATGTATTGCAAAAAGGGAAACTACAACAAACTGCTAAATTAGAGCAATTTTGTAACCAACTAAATATGCACTATCATCCGGTAGTAGTAGATGATACCTTATTTCGTGAGGCACCGGTTACTGACCGTTATCCAACAACCATTTATTATCGACTGTTTGCACACGAGCTACTGCCAACAAGTATCCATAAGATTTTATACCTAGATGCGGATGTTTTATGTGTCAATGATCTAACGAGCCTTTATAACGTTCCGTTAAATGACTACTTATATGCTTCTGCAATTCACACCAATCTTACCAATACAACTGATGTCATTAATAAGATTAGACTGCAAAATTTTGATGCAGATGGCTATTATAATTCAGGAGTACTATTGATGAACTTGGACAATATTCGTAAAAAAGTGCAGGCAAAGGATATCTTTGAGTATATCCAAAGTCACATGCTTTTATTACCAGATCAAGATATCCTTAATGCTCTTTATGGACGTGATATTAAATCAGTTCCAGACCAGTTATATAATTTTGATACAAGAAAGGGAACGATTTATGAAACAATCTCATTTGGGGAATGGACGACTGATTGGGTATTGAAAAATACGGTTATCCTGCATTATTGTGGTCATGATAAGCCGTGGTTACCCGATAAGAATAAGGGACGTTACACTGCACTTTATAAAAATTACTTTCAGATGACTAAGCGAATCTTGAATAACTAATAAAAGCATCGTGCTAGTGAATGGTTTTCATAACACGATGCTTTTACTCGATTAATAAGGGTCATTTCAAAATTAACTCATCATGAGCTAAAAAGCTTTTATTAAACTTAGTCTGGGGATGAAAGTAGACTTTGCCGAATTCATCAATTAATCCATGGAAATCTTTTGCCATTTCAATCGTAAAGTCATTGTTTAACTGGTATCTTTTAGCAAGGCTACGATAATCGGTTAAGTTTTGAACACCCAGAAGTGTAAAAAGGGTCCGCGCATATTTATCACTGATAAAAGTCGGAACTTCAAAGACGTAAGTTAACAATACATCAGCCGTTTCCTCACCAACGCCGTGCAATTGAAGAAGGTGGTGCCGTAAGTCAGTACCAAATATACTTTTTATGGCAGAATAGTCAAAATTATATTTATCAAGCCATGAAAAAATATTGTAGATTGCCTTGCTTTTATTACGGAAAAAGCCAGCTGGACGGACCGCATTTTGTCGTTCTTCATTTGTCATTGCAAGGATTGAAGAAGGTTTAAAATCAGTTTGATTCTTAAATAATAACCGTGCGTGATCAGCATTTTGCCAGTTTGTATTCTGGATCAGGATTGCATCAACAATAATTTCTTCCTTTGACTCAGCAGGCCACCACCCCGAGGGGCCCATATTTTGGTGCATTTTCCAATAAAGTTCTTAAACAGTTAGTTTCATTTTACTTTCCCCAGAAGAATTTGATTAAAATTTTATTGACTTGCGGACTATGGTGAAGTAGTTCGTGTTTCGCATCTGGCCCAGTAATTTTAATTTCACGATAAGAACGGGTGCGGTTATTAATAAGGTATTTAAGTGACTGACACGAAGCGTTTGATACTTGACTATCATTGCCATCCTTTAGGTCTCCGTATATATTTAAGAGCTTGATTTGAGTTGGGTAACGGTGGCGGAGTGGTAGGAGCTTTTGATATGTGTCGTTCATTGAAGATGGTTTTCCTGTCTTTTTATTGATTGTCAAACTAGCCGGTTCATTCCAGCCAATTGCACCATCAAATGTTCCAGCCATTGCTACTTGTTTTTGAATTTGCGGTAGATTATGATTACCAGCATTTGCTAGTAGGTAGTACATAACCGCCATATTTCCCATTGAATGAGCTTCGATATTTACTTTTTTGAAATGATATTGCGCTTGTAATTCTTCAAGAACATTTTTGACCCATTGTCCCTGAAGTGCGTAATCTGTTGTTCGACTATTATCAAAATTAACCATTACTAAAGGGTTAATTGCATTATGAGCAATCTTTCCCTTGAGTGTGACAGTTCCGTTGCTTGCAACATCAGCAGTGATAACTGTTTTGGATACCCCGGCTTTAACGAAACCGTTGACCATATATTTTTCGGCATGAGCCCCGCTTCCGTAACCATGAAAGAAAAGAGTAGGAGTAGTGGAATGGACATATTTACTAGAAACATCGGCATGGACGATTGTTCCTGTGAGGCCGACACATACAGTTGCCATCAGGAGAATAATTAGTGATATTAAATTAATTTTTTTAAGCTTGATCATTTTAACGCCTTCTTTTATTGTTTGGTGTTATCATAGCATATTGAAGGACTAACTTTTAATAATTAATAGTTGTATTTAAATCATAAAGTATGTTACATTATTAAAGTTGTTAAACGAATAACACATTTAATTAGTGATAATGAGAAGGGAAGGTAATACGATGCAAATCAAACAAGCCAAAATGGATGATTTAAATCAAATTATGGAAATTCTGCGAGATGGTCGAAACCAATTAGCTGAGCAAGGGATTGATCAATGGCAGGGCGATTACCCGAACGAAGAACATATTAAAGAAGATATTGAGAAGGGTTTTGCATACCTTGTTGATTCAGATGATGATGAGACTGTTGGGGCACTATCAATTGTTGAAGCACCAGACCACTCATATGACGAGCTTCATGGGGATTGGTTAATTGATACTGATAAATATGTTGTTATTCACCGAGTAGCAATTCATTCTAACCATGCTGGTAAGGGATATGCTTCTCAGTTGTTCACTAGCGTAATTGACTACATTAAGAAGAATCGGACAGATATTAAGTCGATTCGGATTGATACCCATGTTGATAACAAGATTATGCAACACTTAATTGCTAAGAACGGCTTTACTAAAGTTGGCGAACTTCATGGGGTTTACCGTCCTGAAGAAAATTCGTACGTATACGCCCTTTTAACAGGTAACTAAAATCAAAAAATCAAGTCAGCATTTTTGTGTTGGCTTGATTTTTGATTTTAAAAGTTAATAATATGGACCTGATTACCGTGATGCTTAATTACCTTAAGTAGATCAGTACCATCAAGCCAAATAGTTGCGGTGTTAGTGTTAGGGTGGACCGCAATTAGTGGCTGATTTTCAAAATACGAGTCCAAATAAAAACTGACACGACATTCTTGATCGTTTAGCAGGCCCAGTGGTGTCACAGAACCTGGTAAAAGATTTAATATTTGCCGGAGATCATCAGGCGATGCAAATGATAATCGGCGGGTATTATTTGCCTGTCGAAATTGCTTCAAATCAACCCGTTTGTCGCCCTTAACGGTTAAAAGATAATAATTACGTTTCTTATCATCACGGATAAATAAATTCTTAGCATCAGCTTCTGGGTGAGGCAGCTTTACTTTTTGTACATCATCCATTGTGAAGACAGCCTTATGATGTACTATCTGATAATTAATGCCCAATTTTGTTAAATAAGAAAGTGTTTCTTGTTCATCCATTAGAGTATCCCTAGTTCTTAAAACTATGAACTGGTGCGGGAATTAAGCCCCCGCGTTTAATCATGGCAGTACTTGCAGCTTTATTAACAGCCATTACAGGAGCGTGTCCGAGTAAACCGCCAAATTCAACCGTTTCGCCCACTTTTTTACCAGGAGCAGGAATGACACGGACCGCGGTTGTCTTATTGTTAATCATCCCGATGGCCGCCTCATCAGCAATCATTGCGCTAATTGTTTCTTTGGGTGTATCACCGGGAATAGCAATCATGTCGAGACCAACCGAGCAAACAGCAGTCATTGCTTCAAGCTTGGAAATATTTAACGTTCCAGCATTAACTGCTTTAATCATTCCGGCGTCTTCAGAGACGGGGATGAATGCACCTGAAAGCCCTCCAACATGACTACATGCCATAATTCCACCTTTTTTAACGGCATCATTAAGCATTGCCAAGGCAGCAGTAGTACCATGTGTTCCAACTTGGGAAACACCGATCTCTTCTAATACTTCCGCAACCGAATCACCTGCAGCCGCGGTTGGCGCCAGTGAAAGGTCGACAATACCGAACTGGACGCCCAGTTTTTCAGCGGCGAGGGTGCCGACTAATTGTCCCATTCGGGTAACTTTAAAGGCAGTTTTCTTGATTGTTTCTGCCACTACGTCCATTGACTCTCCCTTAACTTTTTCGAGGGCTGTCTTAATTACACCAGGACCAGATACACCAACATTAATTACCACGTCAGGTTCGCTAACCCCATGAAAACCGCCAGCCATGAAGGGATTATCCTCAACTGCATTACAAAAAATTACTAGTTTTGCGTTAGTCATTATGTCCCGTTTTGAACCTTCAACAACGACTTCTCCCATTTTAGCAACAGCGTCCATATTAATTCCGCTTCTGGTAGAACCAACGTTTACTGAAGCACAGACAAAATCGGTTTCAGCTAATGCTTCCGGTAATGAGGAAATAAGGGTACGGTCACCGGTTTGATAGCCTTTTTGAACGAGTGCACTGTAACCCCCAATAAAGTCAATCCCTAATGTCTTCGCTGCTTTGTCCAGTGTTTTCGCGTATTTAACATAATCATGATCATGAGAAGCAGCCGCAATCAACGAAATTGGAGTAACCGTGACCCGCTTATTAGCAATGGGAATTCCATACTCACTTTCAATTTGCTGACCAACCTTAACAAGATCGCGTGCTTTTGTTGTGATTTTATCATAAATTTTTTGACAGGCGATGTCGCTATCACTATCAATACAATCAAGTAATGAAATCCCCATTGTAATTGTTCGTACATCAAGGTTTTCATTCGAAATCATATGACTAGTTTCATATATTTGCTGAGAGTTCATTAATATCCGCTCCTTAGATTAAAGGCTGTGCATTGCATCGTATATCTTGGCATTTCGAAGATTGATTTCTACACCGATTTTTTTACCGAGGGTAGTTAATTCAGTGTTCAATTCGTGACTATCAAGGTTAGTAGGTACCATTACTGACATCATCATGACAAAATTATTATCCATAATTGTTTGAGAAACGTCTAAAATGTTAATCCCTTTTTGTGCAAGAAAGGTGCTAACCTGTGCAATGATCCCAACTTGATCTTCTCCCAAAACAGTTAATACGGCTTTCATGTTCATATCCTCACTTTCATTTAGTTCTTATAATTCTAATACAATAAGAGGGTGATTACCAGCTAATATTCGCCTTTTACAAATAACATTCAAAATGTTGGGCGAAAATAAAGCGTGAAATAGGTAAAAGGCGATTTAAATAGCTGAAATAAATAAAAATGACAAAAAATAGCTTTTAGCCAATTTCCGTCATTTCTTGAGTTTTCATAAGCATAGTTAGCAAGTTACTATAATTTACTTTGAAGTGGTACAAAAATGGTACGTTTTAGTAATAATTAATTTAATTATACTTTAAAACGCCCCTGGCTTAGCAATATAGTCATCAACACCGTCAGGATTACCCGACCACTTAAACTTGTCATACCAAATAGCATGTTTTTCTTGATCTAATTGATTAATACTTTCTATCTCGCTGTCAGTTAATGCAAAATTAAAAATATTAGCATTTTCCCGCATTCTTTGTGGATGGGTCGTCTTTGAAAGAATAACAAAATTTTGTTGGACCTCCCAGCGGAGAATGACCTGCGCAGGGGTTTTATGATGTTGTTTGGCAATCTTAGTAATAACATCATTTGTTAGGAGTCGTCCATTTCCTAGTGGGGACCATGCTTCAAGTTGAATATTTTGCTTATGGCAAAAGTCAACAATTTCTGGTTGGTGGATAAGGGGGTTAAATTCAATTTGATTTACAGCAGGGGTAACTTTGGCGTGTGCTAGTAGGTCGGTCATTCGTTCAACGTTAAAGTTGCAAACACCAATTGCTTTTGCTTGTCCGTCCGCATAGATATCCTGCAGTGCCCGCCAACTTTCATTATATTTGTTGTTTACTGGCCAGTGGAGAAGGAGAAGGTCGACATAATCAGTTTGAAGCTTTTTAAGTTGAAGATTAAAAGCTTTTCGTAGTTTATCATAATCTCCTTGGTCACCATTAAATATTTTAGTTGTCAAAAAAATACTATTTCTTTGACGGTCTGTTGCTGCTAGCCCTTCTTGGATTCCGTGACCAACAGCCTCTTCATTGCCATACTGTTTGGCAGTATCAATAAGTACATAATCATTTTCAATGGCGTTCTTTACCATTTGTTGTGTTTCGTTTAGCGAGGTTTTCCAAACGCCTAGGCCAAGTTGGGGAATAAGTAATCCGTTATTTAGTTTAATTTTAGGTTGAAAATTTTGATTCATTTGATCGAACGCTCCTTTCACTTAATAATTATAGCAGTCATTTATTATTTAGAATCAAATAAGGCTATGAGCTGATTTTGGTTATGGAATAACAAAAAGTTCGAAGCCAGTTTTAACTTACTTCGAACTAATCTTAGTTTATTTATAGTAATGGTACATTTCGTTTGCAAGCATAATGAAAGGACCAGTACCCTTATGATCATTTGAGACAATTGGTTCACTCATGTAATAGGCAAAAGAGCCGTCGCGGTGATTGGGACCGCCTAGGCCGCCGACGTGAGCAATCTTATTAACGTTAACGTAACCTTCATTGGTAATGGAGATAAATTGCTTTAGGGCATTTTCCCATCCTTTAATTAAGAATTGCTGCCAGTTGTCACTAGTTAGGTAACCCATTCGTAGTGATTTTGCAATAGCATTAAGAATCATTAAACTCCCAGAAGATTCTAAATAGTTCATTGGTCGACTACCTTCGTCAGGAATTTGATACCAGAGATTAGTAGCCGGGTCAGCAATTTTTCTCAATGCGGTTAACAGATTATTGAGATTCTGCAAGATTTGCTTTCTGCCGGTGCTGTTTTTAGGCAGGTGCTCTATAACATCGGTCATTGCCATTACGTACCATCCAATACTCCGAAGCCAGAAGTGAGGGGAATGACCATTTGTCTTATTAGCCCAATACATATTTTTAGACTCATCAACGGCATGATAGCATAGGCTGGTGTCTTCGTCTAAGGATATATCATATGATTTAAGAAATTGATGGATTACATCATCATATATAGGGTCGTCTTGAAAGCTTTCTAAATATTCAGCATAGAAGACGTCAGCCATGTATACTCCGTCTAGCCACACTTGATTAGGATAACTCTTTTTATGCCAAAAAAGGTTACTTGAAGTTCTTGGTTGATTCTTTAATTGCTGGAATTGTCTATCTAATACTTTTTTATATTTTTCATCTTTAGTCAATTTATAGAGCCTTAAGAGTACTTTTCCATTATTGATATCATCTAGGCGGAATAGGCTAGTATCATAGCCTTTTACATCACCATTTTCATTTATATAGGTATCAAAGTAATGCTTAATATAATCTAAATAAGAACTATTATGAGTTCTTTCGTAAACATCCATAACGCCATCAAGCATTAAGCCATCCTCATATTCCCATTTTCCTTTTAAATTTACTTCCGGTTCTCTTTTTAACAGCGTTTCAACTGTTTGTACTGCCCAGTCATCTGCTGGTGTGCCATATTCTTTAGTCATAGTGGAATCTCCTTATAGGTTGAGAGTCAAATTTTCATTAGCAGTATTATGGAAGACTGCTGGATCATCGTTGTTTGACATTGTGATATTGGTTAATTCGCAGTCTTTAGTATTTTCGATGAAGAAGCCCTTTTGGGTTAGTTTTGGTGCATCTGCAAACATAGCTGGTTCTGCTGGTACGCAACCTGAATCAAAGTAGAAGGAACTATTTGAAATGCTTACATCTTCTATTGGCATTTCAGGTAAACCGTAAATTAAGCCAGCGCAAGATCTAATATGCATCACACTAAGTTGAGAGATGCGAACGTGCTTAATAGCTGGGGTTATCGCTGAGACAGGATGAGGCTCCTTATCCCAGACAATTTTATCCTTGCCTTTTTCACCACAGAAATAGTAAAGATTCATTACTATTGGACAAAGAATGTTGTTCATCGAAATATTAGCTATTACTATATTTTCGATAGTGCCACCTCTACCACGACGAGTCTTAAACCTAATTCCTCGGTCAGTATTAGTAAATGTGCAATTATTAATGACAATATTTCGAATATCGCCACTCATTTCGCTTCCGAGAACAACTCCTCCATGTCCGTGAAGCATATTGCAGTTTGAAATAACAACATTTTCACAGGAAAGCTTTTGCATTGCGTCTTCGGTCCCTGCTTTTATAGCGATGCAATCGTCACCAACATCAAAAACAGAATTAACAATACGAAGATTTTGACAAGACTCTGGATCGATACCGTCTGTATTAGGGGAGTCAGAAGGATTTTTTACGTAAATACCATCAATTAAACAATCATGACAGTCAAAAGGATGTAATGTCCATGATGGCGAGTTAATAAATTGCAAGTCTTTTATTTTTATGTGGTGAGAGTGTTCAATTGAAAGGAGATAAGGACGGGCATGGGGAACTTGCTTATTTTTCTTACGAAACTCTTCCCACCACGAAAAACCGTTTCCGTTAATAACTCCTGTACCATCGATAATTATATTATTAACATGATCACCAAAGAGGCAAGCGCGATATAGAGACGTCTCACGTCCTTCCCACCGAGAAGTAATAACTGGGTAATCCTGACGATCATCAGAAAAAACGAGTTTTGCATTTGCTTCGATTGTCAAATGCAAATTACTACAAAGTTGGAGTGCGCCAGTATAAAAGGTCCCCCCAGATAAAATTAAATGACCGCCATTATTATTTTTAAGTTGGTTAATAGCTTTTTGTATATATTGTTTATCTTCATTTTGATTGCTAGCCAGAAGAATTAGTGGCTGTTCACCGACAATCATATTATTAACCTCCATGAGTTTATCGTTAACATTTTATTATCTAAAGCGCTTTCATAGATTATTGTAAAGAATTGATCATAGTATGTCAATTTTAGGCAAAAAACTATAATAAAAAATTTTAAATACGGCTTAACCGTTGATTCTAAAGGGATTCTTCACTATTTTTTAGAAAGCGCTTTCATAAATTCATTGATTAACAAAAGCATTGGTTGTATATTGAAGGCGTGGATGTTAACGCTAACATCTAATATCTAATATTTATATTTCCTTATTCAGTTTCTGCAATCATTTCGTTTATTCACTATGGAGGGATAAATATGTCTTCGAATGGGTCTGCTGCCAGTTCACCTTCTGGCAAACATAGGATTACGATTATTACAAAGCTTGGCTATGGTTTTGGTAACTTTATCGGTGGTGGAGCATTGTCAATTTCTTCTGCCTGGTTACTATTCTTCTACACTACCTTTTGTAACCTTCCAGTTTGGCAAGGAACATTGATATTTACAATTGGTACTTACTTGGATGTTATTGAGAACCCGCTAATGGGTTACATAACTGATAACTTTAATAACACTCGTACCGGCCGAAAATTTGGTCGACGTCGTTTCTTTATTCTCTTGACTGTACCGTTAATGTTTTGGTACCCCCTGTTATGGCAAACTGGTAAGTCATTTGCGTATTATTTAATTACTTACTTGGTATACGAATGGTTCTATACAATGTTTAATGTTCCGTTCAAGACTTTACCGGTTGAAATGACCAAGGATTATACTGAACGTTCACAACTGACTGGATTTATGTCAGTCTTTGGTAAAGTTGCTGGTTTTGTTACTTCTGCTTTACCAGGTGTATTCTTTGTCTTAATGGGTAAGAATAATCCTCATTCTTACCAGATGGCAGTATTGACATATGCTGCTGTTATGGCTCTAGCTGCTTTATGTGTATACCTTGTTACTTGGGAATTGCCGGTTGATGAAGTTAAGTCTGAACATGTTAATGGCTTCTGGGATGGATTTAAAAAGATTTTTGTTGATATTGTTTCGACTATGCGGAATAAGAGTTTCCGTTGGCATATCGGAATGTATGCCTTTGGGTTCGGTGGTGAATGGCTTTTCGCTGCCACCAACACATATTTCTTCATTTTTGTTTTAGCACAGACAAATGTCTTTGTTTCAGAAATTAATTCAATCAATAATATTTTACAATTAATTTCAACATTCTTTATTATGTGGGTATTTGCAAAGTATGGTAAAGCTTCAAAACCTTACATGTTAGCATTAACAACTGTTATTGTTTCGATGATTGCTTGGTGTTGTGTTTGGTTTGCCGGAGCAACTTCAATGACATGGCTGATCTTTGCTATTAGTATTGTTTATGGCCTTGGTACTGGTGCTGTTTACTACATTCCATGGGCTAATTACTCATATATGGCTGATGTCGATGAGGCCATTACTAACCGGCGTCGTGAAGGTATTTACTCTGGTGCTATGACAATGATGGGTAAAATTATGCGTGCTACCATCATGCTTATCCTTGGATTTGTCCTTACAGAAACTGGATTTGTTAAGGGACGTGCAACTCAGCCATTAAGTGCTCAATGGGGAATTGTATTAATTCTCTTAGTTGGTGTTTGCGGCCTTGAAGTTCTTGGTATTTGGAGTTCTAAGCACATGCATGTTAACCGTGATACCTTAAAGATTTTAAACGATGAAACTAAACGTCGTCATGAAGGTGGAAAACCCGAAGATGTTGATCCTAAGACTAAAGCGGTTGTTGAAGACCTTACCGGATTTAAGTATGATCAATGCTATGGTAATAATAATGTTGGTTATCAAGAAAAATCAGATTCTGTTAACCAAGTTTCGACTTTTCATTAATTAAGGGATAAGATTAAACATTAAAATAGTGATTGAAAGTTGGGTTTAAGAAGAGAACTCAACTTTTTTGTTAATGGAGTGAGCTCATGATAGTTATTAATATTTTTCCTAATCAAAGAATTCAAAGTATCTTAGATAAATTTCAAAAGGTTATCTTATCATCGGAAAAGGTAATTATTAATATTCATGCAGGAATTTATAACCAACGTGTTCATATTATCGGTAATAATGTTGAAATTTTGGGTCACGGAATAGTTATTATTAATAATAGCTTGGGAGCCAAACAATTAGGACATAATGTCTAGGACCTGTGATTAAGATAAATAGGGATAAAACAATAACTGATACTCCTGTAAAAAGAAAACGGGGAAAAACAAGGTATATTTTTCAAAAATGTACTATTCAAGGAAATGTTGATTATATCTTTGGCGGCGGTAGTGCATTATTCGTGGAATGTATCATAAATAGTATTTATAGTGATGAGGGTGAGAGTTATATTTGTGCGCCATGTACTAGTCATTTAAGAGCATATGGTTTTGTTTTTTATCACTGTAAGATTAACTGTGATGATAGTCAACAAAATAATTATCTGGGACGACCATGGAGAGAATTTGCCAAAGCTTATTTTATTAATTGTGATATGTCAGCAAACTTACTTGAAAATGGATGGCATTATTGGGGTGATGATCCAGCCTCTGTACAAAAGGCTGATTTTAGAGCTTATCAGGCTAATACCAAATTGATTGATCAATATTGGGCAATATCTTCGAAAAATATACCAACGGAATTAATAGCTTCTCTTCAACGATATTTTAATATTAATCTTTAATAATCATAAATTATATTCACGTGAACATTCTGTCATTAAAGGATTAATTTAAAAACACAATCCATTAATATTGATAAGCAATATCATCTTTTGTTATTATTTACACTAACAACATATCTAATTGAGGGGGAATGGATTATGAATGATAAAGTTACAATAAAAACGATTGCTAAAATCGCTAATGTTTCGCATACGACTGTCTCACGAGCGTTGAATGACAGTCCTTTAGTGAAAGAGAAAACTAAGAAAGAAATTCATGAGATTGCTGAAAGATTAAATTATTCGCCAAATTTGAACGCTAAGGCTTTAGTTGAACATCGATCTTTCATTATTGCGGTTTATTTTACAGACCTAAATAGTGGAACCTCACCAAGTTTCATGTCAGAAATGCTTCACCAGATAAAAGAAATGCTACCTAAAGGGTATGAGATTGCGGTAGATAGTTTTGCAAGTTTACGTCAGTCAAAGCAAGCAATAAATTTACGGTTTGATGGGGCATTAGTTGTTAGTCAATCGTCGACTGATGATGTCTATATTGAACAGTTGGCCAATACGGGTAAACCAGTTGTTATTTTAAATCGAAAGGTAGAACGAACGGATCTCTTTAATTATGCGTCGGATGATTATTCTGGGACAGTTACCGCAGTCGAGTACTTATTAAGGATGGGACACCGAAGAATTGGAATTATTTCTGGTAAAGAAGAATTTACATCGTCGCAAAATCGGCTAGCCGGTTTTGTAGATACATTACAAAAGCACGGTATTTCGCTAAATAACAAGTGGGTAGTAGCTGGTGATTATAGCGTAAAGTCAGGTTATAATGCGATGGAGAAAATTTTAAATCTTGGTGAGCTCCCAACATGTGTTTTTGCTTCCAATGACGATATGGCAATGGGAGCCATGCGCGCCTGTGAAGATTATGGCTTTAGTGTGCCAGAACAAATCTCATTCATGGGTTTTGACGATAGTTCATATTCAAATTACTGCATTCCACGCTTGACTACCATCAAGAAGCCAATGCGTGAAATCACAAACAATGGAATTAAAACATTAAATGATCTAATTAATAATCAAAGTCCTAAAACGGTGCAATCACTGAACATAAAGCCATCTTTAGTCGTTCGTGAATCCGTAAAAAAACTAAATTAGTTATTTTTTTCACAAAAGTTGTTAACGTTTTCAAAAAGATGTGGTATTATAACAAGTGTTAAGGAAATCGCTTTCGAAATTGAAATGATAGAACTTCCTTAGCGATTGCAATCATTCACAGTAATTACTGTTTATAAAGTTGCGTAGAGGCAGCTTTTAATTTTATTTGTAAATGTTCACGTGTGCGTTATGCTCTTGATAATTTAAGGGAGGTCATGCTGTTGGATACCACATCTGTTAAAGACTCAACCGTAAAAGATTCAGCCAATAGTAAAGTTGCTAAAACTGACAACTTTAATAAGCAGATTCCAACCCATCAAAAAATTTTCTATGGTTTTGGTGATTTTGGTAACGGATTTATGTTTGACTTAGGTCAAGCTTACCTGACTAAGTTCTGGATTGATGCTGCAGGAATCGGTGCTGGTGCTGTTGCAGGAATCTTTGCATTTACTAAGATTTTTGATGCTTTCATGGACCCAATTGCTGGTTCGTTTGTCGATGGTCGGAAGAATATTGGTAAACGGGGGAAATTCCGCCCTGTTATGATGGTTTCAGCAATTATTTTGGGAATTATGACGGTGGTTACCTTCACGATGCCGATGGGACTGACGACCACCCAAAAGATCATCTATGCTTATGCTGTTTATATGATCTGGGGAGTTGTTTATTCGTTTACTAATGATCCGTATGGGTCGCTAGCGTCGGTCATGTCGCGGAATCCACAAGACCGAAGTTTCATGGCGACTACTCGTCAAGTTGGTTCTGTTGGTGCACAGTTTATTGCCGGGGTTGCCTTTATTCCATTAATGGAACTTGTCGGTGGTGGTATGAGTAGCAAAGATCAACTTCACGGTTACTTCTTTGCTGCAGCGGTATTTGCTGTTATCGGTGTTGCAATGTTTGCTGTTTGTTATTTAGGAACCAAGGAAAATGTTAAAGTTCACCGTGACAAGAATGCCAAACGAGAAGGGTTCAAAGATTATATCAAAGTTGTATTTACTAATGGACCGCTTGGTGCCTTGATTTTAATGACATTGTTCACGATTTCAGCAATGAATACTAATAACCAAATGATGGTATTCTATGCTCAATATAATTTAGGTAACATTGGACTACAGCCAGTTATTAATGCTGTAATGATGGGCTGCTCGATTGTTGGTGTCTTTATGATTCCAGCATTAACAAAACGCTTTGGTCAAAAGCGGACGGCGATGTGGTCATTTGTTGTCGGTGCAATTGCTAATATTTTGAATTTCTTCTTACCAAGTAACGTAATCACTTTCATTGTTTTAGTTACGATTGGTTATACTGCCTTAGCAATTCCTAATGGTATTACCTGGGCGATGGTTTCTAACGCGATTGATTATGGTGAATGGCATACTGGAATGCGAAAAGAAGGTATTACCTATGCAGCCTTCAACTTCTCGCGTAAGATTGCGCAATCAATTGCGGCATTGGTAAGTGCTGGTGTATTAGCAGTTACCGGTTATGTTGCTAATGCGCACCAAACTGCTCGTACCCTTCAAGGTATCAAGGCAGCGATGACGCTTTATCCAGGTTTCTGCTTGATTATGGCCGCAATTATTATTGGTTTCTTATATAAAATCAGTGATAGTAAATTTAAGCAAATTGCTACTGACCTTGATAATGGTAAGTGGGAACATGGTGTTATTGGTGACGAAGATGTCAAATAGTTTGGTTTTGTCGTCCAGTAAGGATCAGATTTTATGAGGAGGAATCTATCATGACATTACTTGATAAGAATTTTTTGTTAACTAATGAATGGGGTAAAAAGTTATTCTTTGACTATGCTAAGGACATGCCAATCATTGACTTTCACTGTCATTTAAATCCAGAAGAAATTTATGAAAACAAAAATTATGCCAACATTACACGGGTATGGATCAACGAAGACCACTATGGTGACCACTACAAGTGGCGCTTGATGCGGGCAAACGGTGTTCCAGAAGACCTAATTACTGGTGATGCTGATGACTATGAAAAGTTCTTAGCCTGGGCTGGAACAATCGAAAAGGCAGTTGGTAACCCGGTTTATGAATGGACGCACCTCGAACTTCGGCGGTTCTTTGGTATCGATGAACCTTTGACAAGAAAGAACGCTCCAGAAGTTTGGAAAAAAGCCAATGCGCTTTTGCAAACGGATGATTTTAAGCCTCGTAACCTTATTAAGCTTTCTAATGTTAAGGCTGTCTGCACAACTGATGATCCTGCATCAGATCTTCATTACCACAAATTATTAAAGAAAGATGAACGGGAAAATGGCTTCCGAACATTACCAGCAATGCGGCCAGACAACTTAATTCAAATTAACAAGCCAACGTTTGCTGAATATATCAAGAAGCTTAGTGACGTTTCTGGTGTTAAGATTGAATCATTCCGTGATTTGATTAAGGCAATGGATCAACGGTTCCAATACTTTAATGAAATGGGCGGTCGTTTATCAGACCACTCGTTACTTACTTACCATTACGCTGAAGCAACAGATGATGAACTAGATGCAATCATGAAGAAGGCTGAGGCAAATGAAGAAGTAACGGGCATTGAATATGATAAGTGGTTGACGATGTTCCTTGAAGAAATGATGAAGTTGAACACTAAGTACAATTGGACAATGCAATTCCACATTAATTCAATTCGGGACCTTAACCATCCAATGTTCAAACAACTCGGTCAAGATACTGGTTATGATGCAATGGGAACTCAACCGGATATCGTATCACATATGCAAAAGCTATATACTAAGATGCGTGATACAAATGACATTCCAAAGACAATCTTCTACTCACTAAATCCTAATGACTGGATGCAGTTAGTAACATTAATGGGATGCTTCTTAGAAGGCGGTAAGCAACGGATGCAACTTGGTGCCGCATGGTGGTTTAACGATACTGCTGAGGGAATGACGACTCAATTACGTGATTTTGCTCAACAAAGTCTTTTACCTAACTTTGTCGGAATGCTCACTGACTCACGGAGCTTCCTTTCATATCCACGGCACGAATACTTCCGTCGTGTATTATGTAACTTTATTGGTAGCCTTGTTGAACAAGGACGGGCACCAGAAGACAAGGAATACCTTGGAAAGATTGTCCAAGATATTGCCTACAATAATGCTTATGAATACTTTGGCTTCTTTAGTGATGCTACACCAGAAGAATTATTTGATAAGCACGAAAATCCATTTCAATATTAATTAGATTTATAAGGAGCTGTAATAAATGTTAAATTACGGCTCCTTTTTGTTAGGGGTGATTAAAATGAAGTATCCAGGAGAGCCACTCAATATTTTACATACAATTGGGTTAAAAGAACTATATCCAATTATTAGGATTAGTTTTACGGTTAAGGGTAATTTTGACGTGAACCGGTTTAAACAGGCAATCATGTTAACGGAAAAGGTTGTTCCAGAGCTATTTTGTAAGTACTCTTTAACTGATAACTCATTTATTCCTGTTACTGATGACTTAGAAGGTGTTCTTTTTATTGGCATCGATCCTGATATTGATAGCGAGCGATGGGATCTTTTTGCGGACCCTCAACTGCGAATTTATTTAAACCACAATCGGGTGACAATCTATCTTAGCCATATTCTGACTGATGGTGCTGGCGGAAAGCAATTCCTGTACTTACTTGCAAAAGCGTATAACGAAGGGGTGGTTGATAATTGTCAGAATCATCAAGATATTGACTGGCTACGTAAACTTTTGGCTGAGCACCCAGTAAAGGTTGATCATAGGGTTGACCATCCGACTCAACCACTCAGTTTGCCTAAATTAGCGGACGATGACCAGCAATCTCGGCGAACGCTAGCAATTAATTTAACTCCTGCTGAAGGAAAAGAACTAATAAAGGCTGCCCATCATGAAAAAGTTACATTAAATGACCTATTTATGGCAGCATTCGGTCAGGCAATTCAGCGCTATTCCGACGCCAACTCAATTTCATTGGCGTGTCCGACTGATATGCGCCAATTTATTCCTAAAAAAGGACAGTTACGCATTGCGAATCATACTTCCCGTTATAATATTTCGGTCCGATCGAAATTAAGTGCGCCCTTTGAAAAGCTAGTCTGGTCAATTCACCAGGCAATGCAAGAAAATAAAGATAATTTTCAGTGTTTTCAATCAGTTAAATCGCTAATTGATAATTATGATAAGTATTCGCTTAGTGAATTGCAGCAAACCGTTGAAGATAACTACCATGTGCGTAATATTTCGTATACCAATTTTGGTATTATTGATGACCACCAATTTCACTTTAATGGTTGTTCCATTGAGGATTTCTATATGCTAGGGACATACCGCCGATATCCAATGTTCCAGGTTGCTGTTAGTACTTATCGAAACCGAATTACATTTGCATTTGCGATGGTTGGTACGGATCAAGAAGAGCGTTTTGGTAGGGCAATAATGATGACGATGGTTGATTTGCTAAGAAATTATACAGAGAAGTTTGGCTAGTTTAAGTACGGCTCCCAGAAATAGGGAGTCTTTTATTTTAAGAAAGGATTGACTAAAAGCAGAGTAGTGGTTACAATTCTAGTATACTAATATATCAGTTATTAAAACGTTTTATATAATAAAAGAATATTTTCCTCTTGCATATAGGAATATATGTAGTAGAATACATGGTGTTGATGTATTGTTCACGTGAACATAAGGAAGAGGAGAATGTTATATGAGTTTAATTAAAAGTTTGATTGTTGTAGTTGTTGCCAGCGTACTATTAGCAGGCGGTGTAAGCGCAAGTTCGATTTATGCTACCAATAAAAATGCTAATAGTCACGACATTAGTTACCAGATGACAAACATTGTGAATAAAAATAAAGAAACAATTGATTACCAATTAAATAAATAGGTTAACCCTTGGAGGCTAGCGTTTAGATAGCCTTTTTCTTTTAAAAAGACTTGATCAATTTTGTACAAACTTCCAAATACTATTGAAAGTTTCACGTTAACATTCTATAATAAAAACAGATTGATAGCGCATTCATCAACTGTAGTAATTATAATAATGAGTACGTCTTCAATGCACAGCTTAATTTGCGAGGAATTACACATCTTCTCACTGTTGTTTTAGCAAATTAGACGAACTATACAGTTAATTTTGGAGGGTTTCATCATGGAAAGTCTTAATAATAGTTTTCGTAAATTACCACAATATCCTAACAAAGTGATCCAATTCGGTGAAGGTAACTTTTTACGTGCTTTTATCGATTGGCAAATTCAACAAATGAATAAGCAAGGATTGTTTAAGGGTGGCGTTCAAGTAGTGCAGCCACTACCAACTGGCCGGGTAAAGGAACTTGATGCTCAAGACGACCTTTACACTGTCTTATTGGAAGGAATTCTTGATGGTAAGAAAGTACAAAGTCATGAAATTATTGAGTCTATCAATGGGACTGTTAACCCATATACTGAATATGATAAATATATGGCATTAGCTGAGGATGATAATATTGAAGTTATTTTCTCCAATACTACCGAAGCTGGGATTGCATTTGACGAAAATGATACCCTTGACAAGATTAAGCAGGGAGAAAAGAGCTCTTATCCAGCTAAATTAACAGCCTTACTCTATCATCGCTTTGAACTTGGTAAGAAAGGCTTTCATATTATCCCATGTGAGCTAATTAACCACAATGGTGATGCCCTTAAGAAGACAATTTTACAATACGCTGACTTATGGAACCTTGGCGAAGATTTTGTAAATTGGATTAACAATGACAATGAATTCTACTCAACATTGGTTGACCGAATTGTCCCTGGTTATCCACGTGATCGGGCAAAGGACCTTGAAGCGGAATGGGGATACAAGGACCAAAACATGGTCAAGACAGAACCATTCCTAATCTTCGTAATCGAAGGGAATAAGGATATTGAAAAAGTACTCCCACTCAAGGAAGCAGGAATCAATCTTGTTGTTACTGATGATATGCAACCATACCGTAACCGGAAAGTATCCATTCTTAATGGACCACACACGACAATGTCACCAATTGGTCGGTTAGCTGGATTAGAAACAGTTGGTCAAGTAATGGCTGACCGTGATTTCTACCGCTTTATTGATGATGAAATGCATAAGGAAATCATTCCAGTTGTTCCACTACCAAAGGATGAACTTGAAAGTTACGCAAAGGGAATTCAAGAACGGTTTGAAAATCCATATGTAAAACACCAATTGAGTGCTTTAGCGCTTAATAGTATTTCAAAGTATCGCGCACGGTTGTTACCTAATTACAAGCGCTATTACGAAAAGTATGGGAAGTTGCCAAAACGGATGACCCTTGCGCTTGCTGCTTACTTATGGATTTACAATGGTAAGTCAGAATTTGACATCAATGACACTGCTGATATTGTTGCCGGATTTGAAAAGATTAAGGGTACTGACGATTACATTCATGCTGCGCTTTCTAACCCTGATTTCTGGGGTAAGGACCTCACGAAGATTCCGGGCTTAGAAGACCTAGTTACTAAGTATTACAATGAAATCGGCAACAAGGGAACTCGGCAAATTGTCCAGGAAATTAACGCAGAGGAGTAATCTTATGAAAAAGCTGCTTATCCTAAATTCAAATGATAACGTAGCCATTGCAACTACCGATATTTCGGCGCAGTCAACAATTAACATTGACAATAATAAATTGGTTATTCACGAAGATATTCCAGTTGGCAACAAAGTTTTATTGACTGATGCACAAGAAGGAACTACTATTATTAAATTTGGTCAGCCAATTGGTCAATTAACAACCAGTTTATCAGCTGGATCGTTAGTCAATAAGCGTAACTTAACGAGTGATGTTAGCGAT
The DNA here is from genome assembly GCF_014145455.1 of Limosilactobacillus rudii. Classification (GTDB taxonomy): domain Bacteria; phylum Bacillota; class Bacilli; order Lactobacillales; family Lactobacillaceae; genus Limosilactobacillus; species Limosilactobacillus rudii. The sequence continues at coordinate 37,872 of NZ_JACIVB010000033.1, forward strand.
ACCGACGCAGTGAGTGCAGAAAGTATTGAGCTACCAAACTCAAATCAAAAGACTTTCATGGGTTACCGGCGGAAAAACGGTAAGGTTGGTATTCGTAACGACCTTTACATTGTGCCAACTGTTGGTTGCATTACTCCTTTAATGGACGTAATGGTGCAACAATTTAAAGCTAAGCACCCTGACAATGGCTCATTTGACAATATTATTCTCCTCAAACATCCATACGGGTGCTCTCAACTTGGTGATGACTTTGAGCAAACTAGACATATCTTGTGCGATGCCGCTCTTCATCCTAATGCGGGAGGAGTCTTAGTATTCGGCCTTGGTTGTGAAAATAACCAAATGGACGGAATGAAGGCCGAAATTGAGCAGATGGAAGGTATTGATAACCAACGAATGAAGTTCTTAGTTGCCCAAGAGGTAAAGGATGAATTTGCTAATGCTCAGCAGATGCTTGAAGAATTAAATGATGCGGCTGCAAATGATCACCGTGTTCCAGTGCCATTAAGTGAACTTAAAGTTGGACTACAAAGTGTTCGGCCTGATGGATTAAGTACAATCACTGCTGATCGATTAATTGCTGGTGTTTCTAGTTACATTACTGAAAATGGTGGAACCGTTACCTTGACTGGAATTCCGGCATTAGCAGGTGCTAAGCAGGAGATCATTAATCGCACTACTAATAAGCAGGCTGCTACACAAGTTGAAAAAATTTTTGACAATTTTAAGCAGTATTATGCTCACTTTGATACCGAAATGGCAAAAGAACCAACGGATGAAGAAGACAAGATTGGCATCTCAACTGCAAAAGAACGGGCATTAACAATTTTGCAACTTGCCGGCAATGGTGAAGTAAGTACCGCTGTGCCTTATGGTCAAAAATTAACTCAATCGGGAATTAATCTGATTGAAAGTCCTAATAACGACTTGATTGATTCTTCAGCAGAAGCTTCTGCTGATTGTCAAATGGTTATCGTAAGTACTGGAAAGGGAACGCCATATTCAACCTATGTGCCAACAATTAAGGTGTCGTCCAATACTGCTCTTGCTGAAAAGAAGCAGCGATGGATTGATGTTGATGGTGAAACAACAACAGCAGACCAACTACTAGACTATGTTTTAGCAGTAGCAAACGGTGAAAAGACAAGTAATGAAAAGACCGGTTTACATGGTTTAGCTATTTTTAAGATTGGTGTCACGGAATAAACGGGGGATCCAAAATGCAAATTATTGAAAATAGAGAGTTTCGTGCTGAAATCGACGAACACGGTGCTCAGTTGACCCATCTCTATAATAAGAAAGCTGACTTTGACTACATTTGGAATGGTCAAGAATGGGGTAAGCATGCTCCTGTTCTTTTCCCGGCAATTGGACGGTCAAATAAAGATCAATATGTTCTTAATGGTAAGACATACTCAATGCCTCAGCATGGTTTTGTTGCTGATGAAGATTTTACTGTTCGTACGCACGAACCTAATATTTTAACCCTAGTATTAAAAGCAAATGATCGTACGAAAGAGCTCTATCCGTTTGATTTTGAATTAGCAATTACCTTTACTTTATTAAGTACTGGATTATCATTAAGCTTTGAAGTTACTAATAAGTCGGCAGAGACAATGCCATTCTCGCTAGGATCGCATCCAGCATTTAATGTTCCAATCAATGGTGTTGGTAAATTTGATAATTACCGTGTGAGATTCACTAGCACAGATGATGATTTAAGTGTTTATGAAATAGTTAAAACTCCTGCGCCATACCGGACGGGAAAGCAGGAACCATTATTGAATTCTAGTGGAAATTTATTGGAACTTAATTATGAAACATTTAAACCTGGCTTGCGTATTATTACCAATTCAGGAATCAAGAGTGTAAAACTTTATTCACCGTTAACCAGTCACCAGATTCAACTTGACATCGATCAATTTAAGAATGTGTGCTTATGGACTAAGGAAGATGAAGATTGCTCTTTCTTATGTATTGAACCATTTAATGGCTTGCCTGATGTTTTAGGTGAACCAGTTGATTGGATGCAAAAAGAAGGCAATTTATTCCTTGATGCAAATAGTTCACAAGTTTATCAATACGAAATGCACTTATCGTAAAGAAGGAGATTATTAATTATGTTACCAAAATTTGAAGCATTAAAAGCAGTAGAAAAGGCCGGAGTTGTCGCCGTTGTTCGTGGGCGGAGCGAAGAAAATTCATATAAGATTTCTAAGGCAAGTATTGAGGGTGGAGTAAAAGCAATCGAATTAGCCTTTACATCACCAAATGCTGACGTAACAATTAAGCGGCTTAGTGAAGAATATGCTAATGATTCATCAGTTGTTGTCGGTGCTGGAACTGTCCTTGATGCGCCAACAGCTCGTTTAGCAATGATTGCAGGAGCAAAGTTTATTGTTAGTCCTTCATATAATCCAGAAGTTGCTAAGCTTTGTAACCTCTATTGCGTCCCATACATGCCAGGTTGCTTTACGCCAACAGAAGTTCAACATGCTCTTGAAACTGGTGCCGACGTTATTAAGATCTTCCCAGGTGCGATTGCTACCCAAAAGATGATTCCAGAACTACAAGGCCCATTCCCACAAGCAAATATTATGCCTAGTGGTGGTGTTTCCCTTGACAACATGGCAGAATGGTTCAATGCTGGTGCTTTTGTTGTTGGTGCCGGTGGTAGCCTAGTAGGCCCAGGTGCTGATGGTGATTACGATCAAGTTAAGGAAAATGCGCAAAAGTTCCATGCTGAATTTGAACGGATTCAAAAGGAAGCTAACAAATAATTGTTACTTCTGAAATAAGAAGGAGTTTGAGTATAATGAACAATTTCATTATTTTGGACGACCACGATATTGTCGCTGTTGCCCTCCAAGATATCAAAAAAGGGGCAGTGCTTAAAACGAAGAATCATGGCGATGTTACCGTTCTTGAAGATATTACACGTGGACATAAGATTGCGCTAGAAGATATTGCTAAGGGCGAAGATATCATTAAGTATGGATATCCAATCGGTCATGCCACTCAGGATATTAAGCGGGGGGAACATGTACACGTTCATAATATCGCCACTAATTTATCCGGTGAGCTAACCTATCATTACGACCCAATCGAAATCAATACTAAGGCTAAGAAAGATAACCGGACTTTTATGGGTTACAAACGGCCAAATGGTAAAGTAGGGATTCGAAATGACCTGTATATTATCCCAGTTGTTGGTTCTGTTAGTGAAACTCTTGATCCGCTAGTTGACGAGTTCAAGGCCTTGCATCCGGATAATGGTAATTTTGATAATGTTATTGCCCTTAAGCATACCTATGGGTTTGATACCCCTGCAGATAATTACGAACATGCACGGAAGATTTTAGTTGATGCCGCAATGCAGCCTAATGCTGGTGCCGTGTTGATTTGTGGCTTAGATTGTGCTGATGACAGTGAATTAGAAAAAATGAAACAGGCCCTCAATGAAGCAACAGGGGGGATTGATGAACGTCGAATTAAGTTCTTATCTTCCGCTGATAGCGACGATGAGATCATGGATGGTTTAGACCTGTTTGAAGAGTTAAATGATGCGGTAAGTGACGATCAACGGACACCACAGCCATTAAGTGAGTTAAAGATTGGGCTAAAGTGTGGAGGTTCTGACGGACTATCAGGCGTTACCGCCAATCCATTGCTTGGCCGCCTTTCTGATTTCGTTGATGCGCAAGGTGGGACGACCGTTTTATCAGAAGTTCCTGAAATGTTTGGTGCAGAACAAATCTTGATGTCAAGAGCGCGAGATAAGGAAACATTTGATAAAATTGTTAATTTGATTAATAACTTCAAAGCTTACTTTGAGAGTTTCCATCAGCCAATTTATGAAAACCCATCACCAGGTAATAAAGCGGGAGGAATATCAACTCTTGAGGATAAGTCGCTGGGATGTACGCAAAAGTCTGGTTCCTCAGCGGTCAATGATGTTTTGCAATATGGTGATAAGCTGAAGACTAAGGGACTAAACTTACTACAAGCACCAGGTAATGATCTTGTATCGTCATCGGCAGAAGCTTCGGCTGATTGTCAAATGGTTTTGTTCACGACTGGTCGGGGGACGCCATTTGCTACTTATGTTCCAACAGTGAAGGTATCCTCTAATTCTTATATTGCTAATTTGAAGCCACGGTGGATTGATTTTGATGCTGGACGGTTGATGAATGAATCGATGGATGACCTCGCGGATGAATTTATTCAATTTATCATTGACGTTGCCAGTGGTAAGAAGACAAATAACGAGAAATACAATGTTCACGGCATTGCAATCTTTAAGACTGGTGTCACTGAATAATTAAGGGAGTGACGTAAAATGAGTAAAATTGTTACGTTTGGTGAAATGATGATGCGGCTTAAGCCAACTGATAAAAAACGGATGCTCCAAGCTGACCAGTTTGATGTTAATTATGGTGGTTCCGAAGCAAATGTTGCAGTATCATTGAGTCTATTTGGTGATCAGGCAGCCTTTGTATCCAAGTTTCCGAAAAATGTATTAGGACAAGCTGCTACTGATAAATTACGTGAATATGGTGTTGACACATCATTACTGCAATATGGTGGTCCGCGGTTGGGTATTTACTTCTTTGAAAAGGGTGCAAGTATTCGTTCAACTAAAGTTACCTATGACCGGGCAGGCAGTTCATTTGCAACTTCTAAAGCCGATGAGTATGACTGGGCAACAATATTAAAAGGTGCAGATTACTTCTACTTTAGCGGAATTACTGCCGCTCTTTCTGATGAGATGCGCAAAACACTGCTAACGGCATGCGAATACTGTAAGGAAAATGGTATTAAGATTGCCTGTGATCTTAACTTCCGGGGGAAATTATGGACCCCAGCAGAGGCACAGGCATACATGGAGAAGATTATGCCATACTTGACGATTTGCCTTGTTCACGATGAAGACTTCGAACAAAGCCTTGGTATCTATGCCTTTGATGGCGATATGTCACGAGGAATCGAGCAAAAGGATACCTTTATTCACGGAATGAAAGAGATTGTTAAGCAATATCCAAATATTAAAGTTGTCGCTAGCGTGCTACGCAATATCCAGTCCGTCGATAAGTCGACGTGGATGGCACTAATGCTAAAAGATGGTCAGATATATGAGAGTCCAGCATATGCGATTGATGTTCTTGAAGGCGTTGCTGGCGGGGATGCGTTTGGTGCTGGCCTGATGCACGGTGTATTAAATGATACTGATCCCCAAGAAACAATTGATTATGCGATTGCAGCGAGTGTCCTCAAGCTAACCGTTCTTGGTGACTTGAATATCTCAACTAAGGAAGATGTTGAAGCTGTTATGAAGGGTGGCGCCGGAACACGGGTCTCCCGATAAAGTGAAAATTTGTAATAACTAATATAAAAGCAGTAAGCTCTTCACAAAAAAGATACTTACTGCTTTATTTAATTTACATTATCAAAATAGTTAGGGAAGGATTTAATAAGTGACTCCTCCTCATCAAGCATCCGGTGCATGTGGTTAGCTGTTAGCCGGTCAGCTTCATTGACATCATTAGCTTTGATTGCATCGTAAATGGCAACGTGTTCTTCAATTAATCCCTGCCAGGATAACTTTTGCACTTTTAAACGTAGAAAACGGAACCGATTAAACTGAATATTGATTTTCTTAAGCCAATCCCATACGCGTTGGTGGTTGGTAAGCTTATAAAAGTACTCGTGAAAGACATCATCACTGTCTAAAAAGGCAGGAAAGTTGTCCTCTTCACGGGTTCTTTTTTGATTTTCAATGATTCGCTCTAGGTCAGCAGTTTCTTCAGTAGATAATTTTATTGTTGCGGCCTCGCGCATAATCCGCCGTTCAACACTAGCACGAACAAAACGAGCATCTAAAACATCTTTTAAATCAATTTTAGAGATATATGTTCCAGACTGCGGGATTACATTGATCAAGCGGTCCTGTCGTAATTGCAGGAGGGCTTCCCTAACAGGGGTCCGACCAATTTGGAGGTCATCTTCTATTTTCTTTTCAGAAATCTTTTGTCCAGGCTCATATTCGGCATCAATAATCTTTTTTAAGATAATGTCATAAGCCTGACCGGTTAAGTCATTTCGTGAGTAACTAGGCATTATTGCAACGTCCTTTCTAATATTTTAATTATAGCGTGTTTGCTAATAAAAATGCAATTTCTAATATAACATTGACAAATTATCTGAAAGCGTTTACTATAAAGGCAACTGATATATTAGTATATTACTTCTAAAGGAAGGAAGCGCTGTTAATGGTGAAATTAACTGATGATTATTTAAACAATCTTGCACCATTTAACCAAGCGGGAGTAAAAATTCCGCAGTTCGATCAAACAAAATTAATTGAACATACCAAAGAAGCTCCTGTTTGGGTTCACTTTGGTGGAGGTAATCTCTTCAGATGTTTCCATTCAGTAATCGCTCAACATTTAATCAATAAGGGCGCGCTGGATAGTGGGATTATCGTTGCTGATACCTATGATGATGAAGTGATTAATGAGGTATATAAGCCTTACAACAATCGTTTTCTATCAGTAGTGATGAAAAATGATGGATTAGATAAAGAATTGGTGGCTAGCGTTACTAACAGTATTTACGCTAATAGTAAAAATCAGCTAGGGCTTGAAGAATTAAAAGAAGTATTCAAAAAGCCATCGCTGCAATTTGCTACATTCTCAATTACGGAAAAAGGTTACGCCTTAAAGGACATGAATGGGGACCTCACGAAGGGTGCCGAACATGATGTTAATAGTGAACCTGACACAGCAGTAACAAATATGGGAATTATTACCAACTTACTATTAGCGCGCTACAAGGCTGGTAAATTACCAATTGCAATGGTCAGCACCGATAACTTCTCACAAAATGGGAAACGCCTTGAAGAAGCAGTGTTACTGATTGCTAACGGCTGGTTAAAGAGTGGCTTTGTTGACCAAGGCTTCATTGATTACCTAAGCAATCCAGAGAAGGTCTCATTCCCATGGAGCATGATTGACCGGATCACACCAAACCCATCAGAAAAAGTATCAAAGCAACTACTAGCCGATGGAATTGAAGATGCCCAAATCGTCCATACAGATAAGCATACTAATATTGCACCATTTGGTAATACTGAGGAAACTCACTACCTCGTAATTGAGGATAGTTTTCCAAATGGACGGCCAAAGCTTGAAGATGCTGGCGTATTTATGACCGATCGTGAAACAGTTAATGACGCTGACCAAATGAAAGTCACTGCTTGCTTAAACCCACTGCATACGTCATTAGCGATTTTTGGTTGCCTTCTTGGCTTCCACTCAATTGCGGATGAAGCAGTCGACGATGACCTATTAAAGATGATTAAGAACCTTGGCTACGGTGAAGATTTACCGGTTGTCAAAGACCCAAAGATTATCAATCCAAAAGAATTTATCGATACGCTAATTACGAAGCGTTTACCAAATAAGAATATTCCTGATACACCTCAACGGATTGCATCAGATACTTCACAAAAAGTTGGTATTCGTTATGGTGTTACCCTCCAGCATTATGTCGATGATCAAAAACTAAATCCAGCAGATCTTGAATTCATTCCAATGATTATCGCTGGCTGGTGTCGTTATCTGATGGCAACCGATGATGAAGGAAACACATTTACGCCAAGTCCTGATCCATTGTATGACCAATTGCATGAATATGTAAAAGATATCAAGCTTGGTGATGAAATTAACGTTCACGAAAAGCTTCAACTAATTTTGAGTAATAAATCAATCTTTGGGAACGATCTTTACGAAATTGGTATTGGTGAAAAAGTTGAAAATTACTTTAGCCAAATGATTACTAAACCGGGTGCTGTTCGTGAGACGATTCATCAAACAGTTGAAGAAAAGGGTAAATATTAACTAGTGAAAGGAAAATAAGTAATGAAAAACATGGGATTTCGCTGGTATGGCGATGGCAACGATTCAATTAAGTTGTCAGATATCCGTCAGATTCCAGGAACAACACAAGTAGTTGGAGCGCTATTTGACATTCCAGTTGGCGAAGTTTGGCCAAAGGAACGGATCGCAGCACTTAAAAAAGAAGTTGAAGATGCAGGACTAAAGCTCGAGGTAATTGAATCAGTAAATATTCATGATGATATTAAAATTGGATTACCAAGTCGTGATAAGTACATCGAAAATTACAAGGAGACAATCAAGAATTTAGCTGCTTATGGTATTAAGGTAATTTGTTATAACTTCATGCCGATTTTCGACTGGGTACGAACTGACCTCCACTATCCACTGCCGGACGGTTCGACAGACATGGCATTCCAACACAAATATGTGGAAGGGTCTCCAGAAGATATTATTAAGTCGGTTGAAAAGAATTCAAATGGTTACGTTTTACCGGGCTGGGAGCCAGAACGATTAGCAGAAGTAAAGCGATTATTTGAAGCTTACAAGGATGTTGACGAAAAGAAGCTTCGTGAAAATCTTAAGTACTTCTTAGACGCAATCATTCCAACCTGTGAAAAGTACGATGTTCGGATGGCCATGCATCCCGATGATCCGCCAATGCCATTATTTGGGTTACCACGGATTTACAAGAATAGGGAAGATATGATCAAAATCGAGCAAATGCATGAGTCCAAGTACAATGGCTTTACGATTTGTACTGGAAGCCTTGGCGAAAATCCAAATAATGATGTTCCCGCCATCATTCGTGAATTCGTTAAAAAGGATCGTGCACCATTTATTCATGCTCGAAATATCAAGCATATGGGCAACGGTGACTTCCACGAATCAGCACACTTGTCTTCTGAAGGTTCATTGGATATGTATGAAATCATGAAAGCATTGTATGATACTCACTTTGATGGTTATATCCGTCCAGATCATGGCCGTGACATTTGGGGTGAAAAGGGCCGTCCTGGATATGGATTGTATGATCGTGCTCTTGGAATTACTTACCTTAATGGATTATGGGAAGCAATTCAAAAGGATAATAAGTAGGTAGGATTTTAGAGGTTAGTATATTTACTTTCCTCTTAACTTAAAGATATTTTTGAAAGCGTTTTCGATAAGGAGTGATACTGATGGATAGTAAACTATCAAACGATGATAAAAAGCAAAAAGCCACATCATCTGTTATAGGTGAAATCACAAATGCTAAAGTTAAAGATTCTGAACAGCCAAAACTACCTTGGATGATATCTTCCGCAATGTTTTTAGCACCTTTATGCTGGTATGGTCCAATTGGTTCTACTAGAAGTGTTTTAATTCCACAATTGTTCAGTCAAATTGATCCTGCAAATAAAGTATGGGCTGTTGGTATTCTTGCTACGGTTGCATCAATTACTGGTGCGATTGCTAACCTGCTTTTTGGAGCCTTCTCTGATGTTACACGAACTCGATTTGGAAAGCGTAAACCATATATTGTCTTAGGAACAATAGCCATAGCAATTTCATTATGTATTATTGCTAATATGAGATCTGTTGTAGGAATTATACTTGTATGGATTATTGCAGCCGCTGCAGAGAATGCGATTGCAGCTGCCATTTATCCACAAATTTCTGATCGTGTCGCACCAAAATGGCGGGGAACAGTGTCTACGTTTTATGGTGTAGGCTTTACTATTGCACAACAGGGATTTGCTCTATTGGCTGCACAATTCCTTGGGAATGTTAAATTTGGTATTTACGTCATGGCTGGCTGCACAGTTGTACTTGCTATTATTCATGAATTATTAATTCAGGAAAAGGGTAACCTTGATGAACCAAAAGTTAAATTTGATAAGGAATCACTAAAGAAATATTTCTTCTTCCCAACTAAGGGAGCCCGTGACTTTTACCTCGCTCTTTCTGGTAAATTCTGCATGGTTGTTGGTTCAACTATCATTACTACTTTTGAGCTTTATATTTTTACTGATTACATTGGTCAAAACACTTCCGATGCTGGACACTCGATTTCAATTTTCTCAATGATTATGTTAATTATTGGTGTTATTTTTGCTCTTGTTGGTGGACCTCTTGCTGATAAAATGAAGCGAGTTAAAGGACCAGTTGTACTTGCAACCTTTGCTTTAGGTGCTGCTGCACTATTTCCGTTATTTGTTGAAAAGCCATGGGCAATGTTTGTGTACGCTATTATCGCTGCCTTTGGTAACGGCTTGTACAATTCGGTTGACGGTGCGCTTAATATGGATGTTCTCCCGTCAGCAGATACTGCTGGTAAGGATTTAGGATTAATTAATCTTGCTAATACTCTAGGACAAATGCTTGGTGCAATGTTTGCTTCAGCAGTTGTTGCTGGGTTTGGTTATAAGGCAATCTTTATTTTTGCTGTTGTAGCAGAAGTAATTGGTGGATTCTTAATCTGGTCTATCAAACGGGTACGTTAATAAAAGGAATGGAATAGTTATGAAATTTAAAAATGAATTTTGGACGGCAACTGCTGGTGATTTAAGTAAAAAACGTGAAGTATTAACTACGCCGACTTTTACTAACAATCCTGGTGACGGCTTCAAAATCGTTATTGATCCAGCCATCCGAAAACAATCTTGGATTGGCGCTGGCGCTGCAATTACTGATGCCACTGCGTCATTGATCTGGAAGCAATCACCAGCACAGCGAACAGCCTTACTACATGAGCTATTTGACCCCGATGAAGGCAATTTTTCAGCAATTAGAATTCCAATTGGCTCTTGTGATTTTGGCTCTGGAGAAACATCAAAAGAAGAATACTATAGTTATGATGACGTTCCTTTTGGCGAGCATGATTCAAGTCTAAAGCACTTCTCCATTGGTGAAGGGGAACCAGGAAGCTCAACTGCAACAAAAGATCTTAAATATATTGTACCGGTAGTGCAGGAAATCTTAACAATAAATCCAGGAGTAAAGATTCTTGCTTCACCATGGTCTGGGCCAGCTTGGATGAAAAACACTGGTAGCATGAAGATGGGTGGTCATCTGCGCTTTGGTGAGTTTACCGGAAACGGCTATGCTGATAAAGATCGCTTCGAAGGTGTCTACGCTCAATATTTTGTTCGCTATCTTGAAGAATACCGCAAACTTGGCATCCCAATTTATGCATTAACGATTCAAAACGAACCATCAAACGCCGCTGCCTGGCCGGCAATGATTTGGAATATTAAGGAACTAGCTCACTTTGGTTATAAGTACCTCCGTCCTGCATTAGATAAAGCTTTTCCTGATACAAAACTTTACTTCTGGGATGGCAGCTTGAATGTACTTAATGAACCGTTAAATGAAGTTATGACTATTGAAGAAGCAAAAGCATTTGATGGCTTTGCCTTCCATACTTATGATGGTCCATATACCAATCTCTTTAATGCTAGTCGGTTCAACCCCAATTGGGACTTAGCAATGACTGAACGGCGGTGCATGTTAGAAGAAGCGGTAGATGATGCTTCACATATCATGTTTGGTCTTATCGGTAATTGGTTAGTTCGTCAAGGATTATCTTCGATTTATCTTTGGAACTTAGCATTAGATGAACGGGGATTACCAAATATTGCGGGCTCAACCGGTCGCAGAGGGGTAGTAACTATTGACCATACTACCGGGAAAGTGCAACGTAACTTGGAATATTATATGCTACGTAACTTTACTCAAGATGTTGAGGAAGGATCCATAGTAATTGGCTCAAGTAACTACACCCAAGATGGTTATTCAGGCGGCTTGGGATCTGTTGCATTTATGGGACCAACTGGCTCAATTTCAGCTCATATTTACAACCCAACTGATCATCCTCTAACAGCAACAATTAAAATCAACAGCTTTGAAAATGATTGGCAGACAGTTGCAGTGCCTGCTTATGGAACGGTTACCTTGCATAAATCTAACCATGCCATTAATGAAAGTTCACCACGAGCAGATGAAAAGTTTAAATTAAATCCACGTCCCGCAGCTCTCCAAGACGACTGGGCACCTGGGAAAGGCATTAATAAATAAAGGGAGATTTTAAAATGACAAAATTTAAAAATGAATTTTGGACAGCTACTTCTGGAGACTTAAAACAAAAACGTGAACATATCTCTACACCTAGCCTTGAATCTACAAGTGGTGAAGGATACAAGATTGTTATTGATCCATCTATAAAAAAACAAGATTGGATCGGCGCTGGAGCTGCTATTACGGATGCAGCGGCTTCTCTTATTTGGAAACAAAGTAAGGAACAGCGAACTGCATTGTTGCATGAGCTGTTTGACCCAAATGAAGGTGACTTTTCAAATATTCGAATACCTTTAGGTGCATGTGAGCCATCTAGTCAACCATATTATAGTTATGACGATGTTCCTTTTGGTGAACATGATTCAAGCTTGAGTAAATTCTCAATTGGTGAGGGTAAACCAGGTTCTCCTACTGCAACTAAAGATTTAAAATATATTGTGCCGGTAGTTCAGGAAATTCTAAAAATTAATCCTGCAGTAAAAGTAATGGCTTCACCGTGGTCTGCTCCTGCTTGGATGAAAAATACTGGTAAGATGCGAATGGGTGGTCACTTACGTTTCGGTGAATTTACTGGAAATGGTTATGCAACGAAAGACCGTTTTGAAGGTGTTTATGCCCAATACTTTATTAGATACATTGAAGAATATAAAAAATTAGGAATTCCAATTTATGCAATAACTATTCAAAATGAACCTTCTAATGCTGCAGAATGGCCAGCAATGATTTGGAATATAAAAGAATTAGCCCATTTTGGTTATAAATACTTACGACCCGCTTTAGATAAGTCATTTCCAGATACTAAACTTTATTTCTGGGATGGAAGTTTAAATGTCTTAAATAAACCATTAAGCGAATCAGTTACACAAGAAGAAGCCAATGCATTTGATGGCTTTGCCTTTCATACTTATGATGGCCCATATACTAATCTCTTCAATGCAAGTAGATTTAATTCAAAGTGGGATTTTGCTATGACTGAGCGACGTTGTATGCTTGAAGAAACTGTTGATGATGCTTCTCATATTATGTTTGGACTAATTGGTAATTGGCTTGTTCGAGAGGGCTTATCATCAATTTACTTATGGAATATGGCTCTTGATGAACGCGGATTACCTAATATGGTAGGCTCTACCGGTCGTCGCGGAGTTGTCACGATTGATCATAAAACAGGGAAAGTTCAACGTAATTTGGAATATTATATGCTTCGTAATTTTACTCAAGATGTTGTGCCTGGTTCTATTGTTATTGGTTCTAGTAATTATACCCCTGATGGTTACACGGGTGGTTTAGGTTCAGTTGCCTTTCTCGGTCCGGATGGTTCAATTGCTGCTCATATCTATAATCCAACAAATACGCCACTTAAGGCTACAATTACTATTAATGGTTTTGACAATAATTGGCAAAATATCATTGTTCCTGCATACGGTACTATAACATTGCATAAGTCAAACAACGATATCAATGAAAGCTCGCCTCGTAAAGATGAAGAATTTGAATTAAATCCTTACCCAGCTAACTTAATGGATGATTATGCACCAGGTAAGGGGGTGAATAAAAAAGAATAGTCTTTTTCTATTAATAACGTAAATATCTTATAAAAGCTCATTGAAAATCTTAATTTAATGGGCTTTTAGTAATTTATATTAAGACAAACAGTAGGTAAATCAAATCCTCAATAAACACGGTTAAGTGCCTATTGAGGATTTTATAGTACAAATAAGCTTATAATTATATAGTAGCGTAATTGTAATACGAGGAGGTCTCTTAACATGCTTTATCCCGAGCAAACTGTAACAAGGACACTTGCCGATTTAAATGGATTATGGAAATTCACGGTTGAAAAAGCTCCGATTGATCCGGCAAAACCATTAAAAGATTACCAATGGATGGCGGTTCCGGCTTCATATAATGATCAAATAATGAATTTAGCGGAACGCAATCATATTGGTTATTTTTGGTACGAAACAACTTTCAATGTTCCAACAGAACAACTAAGCAAACGAAATGTTATCCATTTTGGTTCAGTAACACAAAACGCAGAAATTTATGTAAATGGTCAGCAGGTTGGCAAACACATCGGTGGGTTTACACCATTTGAATTTGAGGTTAGCGATTATCTGAAAGCAGGTTCAAATGACTTAAAAGTTCGTTTAAATAACCTACTGGATAATACGACAATTCCATCTGCAACCCACGAACGAAAAGACGGTAAAATTATCCAGCAAAACCGGTTTGACTTTTATAACTATGCAGGAATTCATCGAAAAGTTTCTTTATACACTACTAGTGATACTTATATCGACCATATCGCTGCCAATTACCAGGTTAATGGTAAGGTCACGACCGTATCACCTGATATTAAGATCATCGGTAATTACGATCATGTCGCATTATCTATTTTAGATGAAGATAATAACGTTGTGGCAACAGGGGACGATGAGCATGCATTAATTATTGCTGATACACACCGTTGGCAACCTCTGCATGCCTATCTTTACCGACTTAAAGTTGATGTTTACGCGGCAGATAAATTAATGGATTCTTATACTCAAGAATTCGGCGTTCGGACAGTCGAGATCAAAGACCATCAATTCTTTATTAACGGGAGGCCATTTTACTTTAAGGGGTTTGGCTGGCATGAAGACTCTCTAGCCCATGGTAAAGGTGAAAACCTACCGCAAGTAAACCTTGATCTAAATATTATGAAAAAGATTGGTGCTAATTCATTTCGAACATCTCATTACCCTTATTCAGAAGAGACAATGCGATTAGCTGATCGGAAAGGTTTTGTTGTTATCGACGAGGTACCAGCAGTAGGTTTATATGAAAGTTTTTCAGTTACTTTAGCCGGTGGGGTCAAAGAAGGGCAAACCTGGCAACATTTAAATACTAGTAAAAATCATAAGCTTGCCTTACATGAAATGATTGAGCGGGATCATGATCACCCTAGTGTAGTTATGTGGTCGGTTGCTAATGAGCCGGCAAGTCAAGAACCAGGAGCTCACGAATACTTTGAAAAGATTATTCGATATACTAAGCAACAAGATCCACAACAGCGTCCAGTAACAGTGGTTAATATAATGAATGCTAATGCGGACAAGGATTTGATTGGGGATTTGCTCGACGTAATTTGTCTTAATCGTTATTATGGCTGGTACGTTGATTTTGGTAATATGGATCAAGCGAAGAAAGATTTAAAAACAGAATTGGAAAAATGGCATGCTAAGTTTCCAGACAAACCAATAATGTTTACTGAATTTGGCGCTGACACGGTTGATGGAATGCATTCGCTCTATCACGATCCATATTCAGAGGAATACCAAGCAGATTATTATAAAGCTAATTTTGCAGTATTTGATTCCTGCGATTACGTTCAGGGTGAACAGCTATGGAATTTTGCTGACTTTACCACCGAACCAGGGATGATCCGTATTGGTGGTGAAAATCGTAAGGGTGTCTTTACAAGAGACCGCCGTCCTAAGGAAGTTGTTAATTTACTAAAGAAACGGTGGTTGGGAGATTAGAAAACATTTTATAAACTGAATAATTACCTAAAAGTCTTATCGTTTTCATTACTGTAAGGCTTTTTATTTTCACCACTATATTATTAACTATAATAAAAAAAGCACCATTAGCTGTACAACTAATGGTGCAAAGGGCTCAAGGCCCACGTAAATTAAATCAAAGGAGTCTTACTCCCAGTAACTATATTCTCACATATTAGTTACTATTAGTCAAACTTATTTAAATATAACTTTAATAGCTCTCGGCTTATTAAGGCCATTTGTTGGCTTGATAATCGTATTTTGCCTGATGGATCATATTTGTTAATGCGCTCAATTCTTAATTTACTAATTGTGGTAATATCACTAACTCTGACATACGAATTTTTATCATATGCCTTGAATGTATTAACAACCTTTTGTAAATCGTTAAAATCATTTTGTAGATTTTTCCGTTCTTGATTTGCCAATTTATTTTCTTTACTTGCCTTTTTCAAACGATTGCTAAGCGACTCCATCTGAGCATTTAAAATTGTTGTTGTTTGGCTAAAAACTTCGCGCCCTAACGAAAAACGATTACTGTTCTGTTTGGAGGTAAGGGGGAGGACTGTTAGAGTTTTCTTATTAGGTGAATCCTTTTTATCAAGTACAATTGCAAAATGAATATTACTAAACTCACTTCCTAAATTTGTCCCAAAATTAACTCTTATAACAGTTCCACGTCGGTAATAGTAATATCTCTTAGGTAAATTGGTTATTAGCTTCTTTTTGATAGAAATAAGAAGTATTATCTAACCAATTTGGCAAATATCTAAATTTTTGGTCATAATGGTATGCTTCTGGATTAGATATCCTTTTAAATATCTCCGCAGATCTATCTATACGTTCGTTTTTATCCATTTATATTTACATCCGTTCTTTATCAAAATTGCTTATACTACAACTAAATTACAAGTAAAAATGCATCAGTTTCTTTTGATACAGGGTCATAAATACTAATATTATGGTAGTCTGGTTTTACTATTATCCTGTTACCGATTGCACAGTGTTTATATCATATCATTAGAATGCTTTAAAAGATAGCTTAAATAATTACCATAAAGCCTTATAGTTTCCATTACTGTAAGGCTTTTATTCTAGTCGTTGCCTGCTTATCTGCCTTACGAAATACACTAATTGCATTATCAAGGTCATTTTCTTTTGTTGCCTCAAAAGTAGCAAAAGTATAGGGCTTGAGTTTATTGATAAAGTCGATATATCGTTCAACGTCAATTATTCCAGAGCCAAAAGGAACAGTAACTTTTTTACCGTCCATAAAATCCACGTCCTTTAAATGGAAAGTACAGATTCGTGAACCGTACAAACGAGCAGCTTCGGTTAAAATAGTATCCTGATCTTTATAGTTATTTTTGGAGATTAAATTAGCAAGGTCAAAGATAACAAATAAGTTAGGACTGTTTACGGCGTCTAATACCCGTCGTACGGCATAGTTATCATAAAGGGGATGATTTATTCCTGGTTCAATTGCAAATAGGGCACCAAGTTTTTCAGCAGTTTTAGTTATTTGTTTTACAGAATCAATTACGCGTAAAAGGGCAGTATTCGTAAAATTGTGTGGACTATACCCATTTGGCGAGAGAATACTTCCTGTTTCACTTCCGACAACTGCCGCATGTAAAAATCTTTCTGCTACGAGACTATCATAATAGCTTTGCAAATTTTTATTTCGAATAGAATTTTCATAATCAATCATATTAACGTAATTTCCTAAAACAGAAATTCGTACGCCAGCATGTCTAAACTTTTGATCAATATCGTTTAATAAGCCGGGGGAATACCGTGAACTATTTGCAATTAGCTCTTTTGGCAAAAATTTAAATGGAGCAAATTGAACATTGTTAAATCCATAGTTGGCAGTAACGCTAAATAAATGTTTAAAAGTGTGTTCACTGACATCATGAGCGCGAATGCCGATATTAATACTCATTTATAATCACCTCTAGTTTTATCTTATCACTTAATTAGCTATTAGAAATCTGGTTTCTTAAAAAGAAACATTTTAATGGAAGCACTTGCAAAAAGTGTCAATAAGACTATAATTAATGGTGAATAAGGAAATAAAATTTCTAATTAAGAAACGGAGGAATAGATAAAATGAGTTTTAAGATGGTAACTCGTTATGCTCACAGTCCTAAGGATATCCAACATTATGATACAAAAGAATTACGGGACGAATTTTTAATGGATAAGATTTTTGCCTTAGGCGATATCTTATTGACATATACGTACAATGATCGAATGATTTTCGGGGGTGTTACGCCTAAAGCTGGTGAACCACTAGAAATCAAACTTGACAAAGATCTTGGTGTCGACTACTTCTTACAACGACGTGAACTTGGTTTCATTAATATTGGTGGTTCTGGTTCAGTAACTATTGATGGTAAAAAAGATCAGATTGTAAAGCATGATGGTTATTATATTGGAATGGGTGCCAAACATGTGATTTTTGAATCTGATAATTCTGATGATCCTGCTAAATTCTATGTTGTGTCAACTCCTGCTCATAAGACATATCCTAATAAAAAGCTCCCATTTAAGGATGCAATCGCAATGCCAATGGGTAGTCAAAAAGATATGAACAAGCGGACAATCTATAAATATATTGATGCTTCAAGTATGGATACGTGTCAACTGCAAATGGGTTACACCGTTCTTGAACCTGGTAATGGCTGGAATACAATGCCATGTCATACTCACGCACGGCGGATGGAAACATACATGTATTGCGAGTTTGGTTCAAAGGACACGCGAGTATTCCACTTTATGGGCAAACCGGATGAAAGCAAACATATTGTCTTAGAACCAGAACAAGCAGTTGTGAACCCTAGTTGGTCAATCCACTGTGGTGTTGGTACAACTAATTATTCATTTATCTGGGCAATGTGCGGTGAAAACCAAACCTATGATGATATGGACATGGTTGATATGCATGATTTGAAGTAAAGAAGGTATATTTATGGCTCAATCACAAGAAGAAATTAAGCGAAATGAGGCGGCCCTTGATAAATTTAAAATGTCCGCTTTTGATTTGAGCGGGAAGGTTGCAATTATTACTGGTGGGAATACCGGTTTGGGACAAGGTTATGCGGTTGCTTTAGCTGAAGCTGGTGCTGATATTTTTATTCCCACCCATGGTACTCAAGGGTGGAGCGATACACGTGAAATGATTGAAAAACGTGGGCGTAAAGTAGAGTTCATGCAAGTTGACTTGACTGAACCAGGCGTTGCCCAAAAAGTTGTCGACCAAGCCATTAAGACATTCGGTCACATCGACATTTTGATTAACAATGCCGGAATGATTAAGCGAAATCCAATTCTTGAATCAAAAGATGAGGATTGGGATGCCGTTATTAATATTAACCTTAATGCTGTTTACCACATGTCAATGGCGGCAGCAAAGGTATTTGCTAAGCAAGGACATGGTAAGATTATTAATATTGGATCAATGCTTTCCTTCCAAGGTGGTAAGTTTATCCCATCCTATACGGCTTCTAAACACGGGGTCGCTGGCTTAACTAAATCATTTGCTAGTGAGATGGGAGCATATGGCGTGCAGGTCAATGCAATTGCTCCTGGTTATATTAAGACTGCTAACACTGCACCAATTCGGGCAGATAAAGCACGGAATCAAGAAATCCTTGATCGTATTCCTGCTGGTCACTGGGCTGAACCACACGAATTAATGGGGGTTGCCGTCTTCTTGGCAAGTGATGCAGCTAATTACGTCAATGGTACGATCATGCCAGTTGATGGTGGGTATCTCGTTCGGTAAAACCTATTTTAATAAAAAATGTGACCGTGGAAATAATCCCAGTCACATTTTTATTATCCTGTTTGTATTGCGAAAAACAATAAAATGGTGTTTGATATAATTTAGTTAATTTTCAATGAATTGAGTGAATAGAAATGGAAAATAAATTATACGGAGCGGTTCTCCTAAAAGCGCGTCAAATTCTTGACTACATTGCAAGCACAGATGAAGCACCGACGCTTCGTGAATTGGATGAGCACCTTGATATCTCAAAACCAACAATTTATAAAATTCTTAAAACGCTTGAATATTGTGGTTACATTCGGGTTGAGGGGGAAGATAAACATTATTATCTTGGAACGATTTTTTTACAATATGCCCAAGCAGTAAATAACTCGTTTGATATTGAAGAAATTGCCAGACCATATTTAAAACAACTACGTGATGCTACTAGAGAAACCGTTAATCTTGGAATAATTGAGGATAATAGCGTTGTATTACTTTCAAAACTTGAAAGCACTAATAGTATTAAACTCGTTTCTTATATTGGCGGCAAGATGCACATGTACTCTTCGGCAATGGGAAAGGCCGTTTTAGCAACATATAATGATAAGCAATTATCAGAGTACTTAAATGATCTTACGTTTGAAAAGCTGACACCTAACACAATTGATAATACTCAGCGGTTAATGGAAGATATAAATAATACACGACGACAGGGCTACTCAATAGACGATATTGAAAATCAGCCAGGTGTATACTGCCTTGGCTTTTCTCTCGTAAAAAACGGTCATGTCCTTGGTGCATTTAGTATTAGTACACCAGAATATCGGATGGATGATGATAAAAAGAAGCAATTCGTAACACTTGGTCAGCAGACCCAGCAACAGATTCTCAGCGCAATTTAGTTTTTTCTTGGATTTCCTCATTAACAAATTGTAGAAATTTTTCCATTGCTGACGAGAGAACAGTATTTTTGCGCCATGCTAAAACATCGCCAGTTGATTTGTTGGGATTAAAGGGGATAAAGGTAAGACTTGGATCATGAAAGTTATTATAGACGCCCCTTATTGTTAAAACGTAGTAGTTACTATTTCTCAGTAAAGCAACGGCATTACCGGGAAGGCTGGTAGTAGCACGTACATCTAACTTTGTTTGATCAAGCTTAAGAATATCACTAACTTCATCACGAATGATACTACGACGAGGCAAGATTAAAGGAAGTTTGTAAAGGTCTTCTTTCGTGACTTGCTTACGATTAGCAAGTGGCGCCTTTTTAGTCATTAGTAACCCCCATTCTTCACGGACAGGAAGTTCAAGGAAATTATATTTTGCTGCTTCAACAGGTTCGAGTAAGCAAACTAGATCATTGATTCCTTCATCTAATTGGCGCCGTAGGATATCCCCATCGCCATCAAAAAGATTAAATGTAACGTTGGGATATTGTTGCTGGAACTTGGTAATTAGTTTTGCCATGTACGGTGATGCATTAGAGACCGCAGACCCGAGACTAATTGTTCCAGTTAATTCGGCAACTTGTTGGTGTAGCTCATCGTTAGCCTGTTGTAATAGTTGCAACATTGTTGTGGCACGTTGCTGAAAAAGAATTCCCGCTTTAGTTAGTTGTAGACGGTGATTTTCACGATTGAACAATTTTATATTTAATTCTTTTTCGAGATCTATTATTTGTCGTGAAAGAGTTGGCTGCGTGATATGTAGTTGTTCGGCTGCCTTAGTGATATTATTAGTCTTAGCAACTACTAAAAAGTACTTTAAAATTCGTGTTTCCATGGTAATCCCTCGTTTGTATTTTTATTATAAAAGGAGCATTTAATAATGGCAAAACAGGCATTAATCTTGTATTACTCACAATTTGATAATACTGCCAAATTAGCTAGTAAAATTTGCAGTTCTACAGGTGCTGATATTGTCCGGATTAAAGTAACGACAAATACTTTCCCGCTTGATATGCAAAAAACAGATAAAATTTATCAAAATCAGTTAGCAAATAACCATTTTCCTAAATTAATAACGACATTGCCTGATTTGACGTACTATGACTTACTTTTAGTTGGCGGACCGGTATGGGATGGGCAAGTATCATCACCAATTATTTCCCTTTTACACCATCTTCAAGGTTATTCAGGAACAGTTGCGCCGTTTAGTACTGGTTGGAGTGATACCGGTAAATATCAAAAAGACTTTGTTTCACGGGCTGGAAATCTTAATGTAACAACCGGCTATCATATTTTAACCCACGGTACACCTTCGTTTAGTCCTAAAACATTATCTTCATGGCTTCGGAAATTATAATTACTGCAATTCATTTTTTGCATAACTTATTATTTATAATAAGCTTTTTACATTCCTGCGGCTAGCTATTATTATAAAAGCAATAATTATTGGAGGTAATGATAATGGCAGCGAATGAACATGAAGTAAAAAATGATCTGTTTGGTTTTGGGGATAAAAATATTGCTTTTGCAAAGTATTTTCTTGGAACTAGTTATCTTAATGGCCTTGTAGCACCTGATGATAACATTGATGTTAATGTCGCTAATGTTAACTTTGAACCAGGATGTCGTAATAACTGGCATATTCATCATGACGGTTTTCAGATTTTATTAGTAACTGCCGGTGAAGGCTGGTATCAAGAAGAAGGAAAGCCCGCACAATTGCTCAAGCCGGGTGATGTTGTAGCCATTCATGAAGGAGTCAAACATTGGCATGGTGCAACCAAGAATAGTTGGTTCTCTCATATTGCGATTACTAAAGGGTCCAGCGAATGGTGTGAAGAAGTAGACGATCAGACCTATAACCAATTAACTGAGTAAGTTAGACCAGCTTTGTTTTTTATCTCTTCTTTCTTTGTTATACTGGATAAAGTCTAAGGAGGAGATTAAATGGAAAGCTGGTTATTTTTAGCTTTAGTATTATTAATTGCCATTATTGGTCATAACTCATCATTAATTATTGCAACGATAGTGGTAATGGTACTAAAATTAATCCCTTATACTGTCAAATGGCTACCACTTATTCAACATAAGGGAATTAATTGGGGAGTGACCGTAATCTCGGTTGCAATCCTTATTCCAATAGCAACAGGTCAAATTGGCTTTAATGATTTATGGGCTGCATTTAAGAATCCAGCAGGGTGGATTGCGGTTATTGCTGGAATCGCTGTTGCAATCTTATCTAAATATGGGGTAAATCAATTAGCTGCGGTTCCTCAAGTAACGGTTGCTTTAGTTTTAGGAACAATTATTGGCGTTGTCGCATTTAAAGGAATTGCTGCTGGCCCAGTAATTGCAAGCGGAATGACATATTGCATTGTTAGCTTATTAAACCTGCATTTTTAATTTATAGTCTTTAATATAAAAATTCGAACCATAATTTTTGATATTTCAAAAATCGTAGTTCGAATTTTTTGTTTTTATTTATGAGCGTTTTTGATTAAATAGTATGAGCCAAAAACAGCAATTAGGGCATAAATTGCACCGACATAACCAATTTGACTAATTTGAACATAGTTGACACTAATTGAAGCTGTTAAAGAGCCAACGGAAACACCGATATTCGTGCAGATGGGATTTAATGATGAAGCAAGATTCATCGCTTCGGGATAATCACGATCGGCAACGTTTAAGAACATGACTTGAAGAATTGATCCTGGCATACCTAAAATGAAGCATATCAGACAGAGAAGAATAATGCCAAGCCAAGAAATATGAAACATTAAATTCATCACTAGTAGGCAAATAAAAACAGCCCCACTAATTAATGTTAGCTTGGTAATACCAAAGCGATTAGCAACGACCCCGGCACAAGTATTACCGATAATGAATGTTATACCGACTAACCCAAGTAGCCAGGTAAGCTCAGTAGTACTAAATCCAAGAACAGTTGTAATAATTGGTCGAATATAAGTGTAAAAAGTATATTCAGCTGCCATTAGCATAATCATAACAACAATGCCGAGAATAATTCGTTGATCCTTTAATAGTTTAAGCTGATTACTTAAGGACGCGTTAGCCTGGCGACTATTTCTGGGGACTAGCCATAACAGAAAACCGCAAATAATAATGGTTAAAACAGAAATTAATGCAAAGCTATCACGCCAAGAAAAAGTATTACTAATAGCGGTACCAACGGGAACACCGATAATTGTTGCAATACTAAATCCGGCAAAAGTTGAAGCCACTAACATCGCTCGTTTCTCAATCGGGGCAATAATACTAACAAAAACGAGGATTAAGGAAATAATAGCTCCGGCAACTGCTGCCGTTAATATCCGTGAAACAAATAACCAGAAGAGGTTTGGGGCAAATGCTGTTAAGGTATTACCGATTAAAAAGATCGCCATTAAAACCATCAATACTTTGAAACGATCAAACTTACCAGTAAAGGTCGTAATTAATGGGGTACAGATAGCATAAATAATAGCAAAGCTGGTTACTAAGAAACCAACTGTTGATAATGAGGTTTGGTAACTTTTGGCAATATCCGAAATTACCCCCACAACCATAAATTCATTACAGCCAAGCAAGAATGCTGTTAAAACAAAGATAATTGACTGTAAGCGAAACTTAGACATAAATTTCTCTCCTTTCTATTTTATTTTACGCTTTTTCTAATTTTATTTGGGAAGAAATTTTATGATAAAGTTTGGTGCTAAGGTATAGGGATGTTAATAGCAAGCAGAGGCAAAGAATAAAGCCGGCTTGAATACCTAGATGAGATGAAGGATTATGAACTGCGTGGTTAATAATACCAACAACAGCTACGATTAAGGCAGTACCAAAAGAGGCGGCAATTTGCCGAAGAGTATTGAAAGTTGCAACGGCATCAGGAACAATTTCATTTGGTAAGAGGGACAATGCTTGTGTTTGTAATGGAATAAGCATTGTTACTAAACCAAATTGCCGTATAGTTTGAAAAAGGGTAATCATTAAGACCGAGCTACGAGCCCCAATGGCTGCCTGCCCAAGCGTACCGATAATATCGATTATTAAACCGGCACCAACTAAAATCTTAATAGGATAGATATCGTAAAAGTGACCACTAGTAGTCGATAATAATCCAGTTAAGATTGCGCCGGGAAGAACCGCAATTGCAGAAATAACAGTACTTTCTCCCAGAACTATCTGTACTAATAGTGGAATCAAAATTGCATTACCATACATTGTTGCGGTGATAAGCATATTAATTACAGTCGCTAAAACAAATTGCTTATGCGAAAAAATCTTAAAATTAATTAATTGGCGGTCACTATGACGTTGATTTAAGAAAAATAGCAGAAGAAATAGTAATCCGATAGTAACATAGCCAATTACATTAAATGAGACTAGTGAGTTATTAGAAACGTTTGACAGTCCCATTAATAATGACCAAAGACCACCAGTAATTAAGATTAATGCTAAAGTATTGAACTGTGGGTGTTCATTATGCGGAATAGCTGGTAAAAAGAAAAATGACAATAGAAGGGTGAGAACGGCGAAAGGAATTATTAATAAGAATAGGTATCGCCATGAGAAAAAGTGTAGGAGAAATCCAGAAAAAGCGGGGCCAAGAATAGGGGCACAATTAAACGCTAAACCAATAATTCCCATAATTTGTCCCTTTTTCCCTGGCTTGGCATAACGAATTGCAAGAACGTTCACCAAGGGCATCATCATTCCCGCTCCAAGCGCTTGAATCATCCGGGCAATAACAATCATATTAAAACTTAGGGCAAGTCCACCAACAATTGTTCCAAGTAGAAAGATCCCTGCAAAAATGATAAACAACTTTTTAAATGAAAAACGTTTAATTAGGAAAGAACTAACAGGAATCATGAGGGCATTTACTAGCATGTAGCCATTTGTTACCCATTGAACTTGGGCTTCACTAATATTAAAAACATGCATAAATGTTGGCAATGCAATGTTCATTAGGGTTGAACAGAGAAGACCGAAGAAGGTTCCAAAAACCATGATTATTAAGGCATGACTTATTCGTTTATTTTCCATCGGGTAAATGTATCGCTCCTTTAATTAATTGAACAGTATTAGAGTGTACTAGTCCTATTAATAAAGTCAATAATGAATCTATTATTAGATTTGCAAGGAACTAAATAAATGATAGAATAGACTTATGATTATTTACATTTGTAAACGCAGGAGGGGTTAAATGAATATTAATTTAGAAATAACTCCCGCTGAATGGCAGATTATGCGGGTAGTTTGGAGCTTAAAGCAAACGACCAGTAGCCAAATTATCGAAGTACTACAAAGAAAAGTAGATTGGAAGCCAGCAACGATTAAAACCTTATTACGCCGGTTGGTTGATAAGAAGGCGTTACAAGCAACACGACAAGGACGCGGTTTTATTTACCGTCCACTAGTTCCTGAGCAGCAAACAATGGATCAGGCCGCTGATAACTTGTTCGATAATATATGTGAACGCCATGTCGGATGTACTTTAGGACATGTGATAAGTAATGCAGCCCTTAGTAAGGAAGATATAAGAAAATTACAATCAATATTAGATTCCAAGTTTAAAGAAGCTCCTGAACAAGTAAAATGTAATTGTATACCCGGTAAAGAAATGAACTGTTGATAAAAGCAAACTCCCAGTAATGGAATACTAATTTTTCCATTACCGGGAGCTTCTTTTTTGTATTATTATTTTTGATCGTTATCTTTATCTTTTTTCTTTTTAGGCTTGATATATACTACTTTAAATTTATTTACGTAAGCATTCTTTAAATCAAGCGGGGTGAATGAGAAGTTATCAACTCTAATTGGCTGACCAACTTTAAGGTCATATTGTCGTTCAAGGAAGAAACCAGTTAATGTTGTAACTTCTGAATTATCAAATTGTTCAATATTGGTATTAAAGTAACGTTCAAAATCATCTAATGGCATCTTACCTGAAACCTCAAATGTAGGATTACCTTTACTGTCAGGATCCTTCTTTTCAATCATATCTGAAGTAGCATGGTCAATTTCTTCGCCAACTGTACCAAATAATTCTTCATAGATATCTTTATCGGTAATGATTCCAGAAGTACCACCGTATTCATCTTGAACAACAACAATTGGGACTTGCTTTTTCATCATCTCAGCAAGGACATTAGTCAATTGTTCATTTTCATAGACAATTGGTATTCGGCGCATAATTGTCCGAACTGATTGTTGGGGGTTAATTTGGTTTTGACGCATAATATCATATGCAAAAATGTAACCTAGGATATGATCCTTATCGTTATTAGCAACAACTGGGAAACGTGTGAATTTCTTTTCAAAATAAAGCTTTGCTGCGTCCTCAATTGAGGCAGTGATATCGATCACCGCTAATTGTGTCCGATCAATCATAATATCTTCAGCAACCTTGTCATTCATCTCAAAAGCTCGTTGCATAAAGATAACATCTTCTTTATCCATCTCACCAGCCTTTTCAGATTGCTGTGATAAGGTCATGATTTCGTTTTGCGAATACGTATCTTCTTCTGGTTGAACATTAAACCCAAGCATCTTGGTAATGGCTGCTGCGACAACCGCAAATAACCAAACGAATGGGTAGAATACTGTATGGAAGAATTGAACAGGGTGAACAATTGCTAATAGAATCGGTACAGGACGGTCAATCGCCATATTTTTAGGAACTAAGTCGGTAAAAACCGCATGGAAGAACGTAAAAATCAAGACACCAATAATAGGGGCAATTGCTTGGAGAACATCATGCGGAATCAATTCAACCTTAAGTAACAGGTCAGTAATGAATTCATCACCAATCCATCCTAATACTAGTGAAGTCATTGTAACACCGACCTGGGCAGTTGATAGGTACTCATTAAGGTTTCCTACCATATGCTCCGCACGTTTGACCTTCCGCGTTTGGCGTAACTCTTTTAATTCACTTGGTCGAACTTTAACTACTGAGTATTCGAGAAGTGTAAACAGTGCTGCCAATAGTAAAATTAAAATAATGATAATTAATCTAAACCAATAGGAATCCCATAATCCATTCATCGTTTAAAAAATTCACCTAAACTTTCATAAATAATTTACCGACTACTATTGTATCAGTAAAACTCCTTAAGCGGGAGATAAATTAAGTTTTTATAATTTAAAATGATAAAATAGAAGAAAATAAAGGAGGAACGATAATAAATGACCAGTAGTGAAGAAGAGATTAAAAAGTCTGCCCGCCTTCGCAAAATTATGCAGGTAATGCGAAAATACCATTTTGTTAGTAACTTCTATCATCAGACTAACCCCCAGGCAATCTGTCAAGCATTACAAGAACTGGGACCTACTTTTATCAAGCTAGGGCAAATTTTATCCACCCGCCCCGACCTAGTTTCGCCAAGCTATATTAAAGAATTACGGCAGTTACAGGATCAAGTCAAAACAGATCCTTATTCGGTGGTTGAACAAACCTTTAAAGATGAGACGGGTAAGAATATTGATGAAGTATTTGCTAGTTTTGAACAGACTCCCTTTGCCTCAGCCTCAATTGGGCAGGTTCATCATGCAAAGCTTAAAGATGGCACAGCAGTTGTGGTAAAAGTTCAGCATCCCGAAGTAGGAGCGCTGGTGAATACGGATCTTGCACTGTTAAGAAAAGCGGTCATTTTATTTAAATACGTTCCCCAAGATATCGCGGTTGTCGACCTTAATAAGGTAATCGATGAATTGAGTGCTTCGTTATTAAGCGAGGTTAATACTCTGGATGAAGTGCGTAATGGAGAAGAATTTTACAAGCTTAATAATGGCAATGGTCCGATTCGTGTTCCCAAAGTTTATGCAAAGTATTGTGCGCCTAAAATTCTTGTCAACGAGGACATGCCTGGTAAAAGTATTCGCTACTTATTTGGTAAGGACAACGATAATCCGCAAGTCGTAAAAAATAATCATGATATTGCGATTACGCTTGTCAATAACTTTTTGAAGCAGGTCTTTGTTGATCACTTTTTTCATGCTGACCCTCATCCTGGTAATATTTTAATTTACAATATGCCGAATGATAATAATGATCAAGATTTTTCCGCAGTAAAGCATATAGAAAAAACAATTAGTAACACAACCATAACCTATGAAAAACAACAGGAGCTTCCTAATTATCGAATTGTTTATCTTGATTTTGGAATGATGGGGCAACTAACTCCAGCAATGGCAAATAGTATTGCTAATATTGTTATTACGATTAATACGAAGGATACTCGTAAAATTGGCAAGGCGGTTTTAGCAGTTTGTAATCGCACTGGTGACGTGGATGAAAATGCATTTTATAAAGAGTTAGGAGCATTTATTCAACCTTACTTTTCAACTGGGCTGGGAAATATTGATTTTGTAAAAATGCTTTACCAAATTGTCCAATTATGTAAGAAAAATCATTTGCAGATGCGCGGTGAAGTAACGATGCTAATAAAGGCATTTGGAACTCTTGAAAGTTCGGTAGCACGACTGGACCCGGAAATTTCAATGCTTGAAGTTGCTCAATCATTTGGTCGGCGCTATTTAAAACGTAATTTTAATTGGCGTTCAGCGCTAGATAGCAACTTAATGAACCTCTTTTTGGCAGGACAAGCAAGTAGTAAGTTTCCAGAAAAAATTAATGAACTGATCGACACATTTGTTAGTGGGGATGCTAAGGTTGACCTCCAATATAAAAATGAGCAGCGGGTTCTTAAACAAATAGAACGGCTCATGAATCGGTTTATGATTGCTATTATCTTGGCTGCGGTAATTCTGGGGTCTTCACTATTAGTTGAGGGGACTTCTCCTCATTCGCATATCTATCGCCTAGGGGTAAGCGGGTATATTATTGCAATCATTATAATTATTTTGCTAATCTTGACCGAGGTAATCCATCGGTGGCGAACATGGCGAAAGAAGCGATAAAATGTTTTTGTGGGGATTAATAAACATCCTAATTTGTTGTATATGCTGGGGATTAGTAATTAGAATTATCTTGATTCCGCACTTTAAGAATATCCAGGTAATTATCCATTATAATTTACTAGCATTCCTCTTAATGCTTATCAACCTTGTGATTGTATTGCCATTTTTTGGTTATCTTTTAAGATACGAATCACCAGCACATTGTATTTGGCATTTAGTCTTAATCGCCGCAATCGTTGATTTTATAAGCACTCTTAATTTAATTTTATTTTGCTGTTACAGTTTTTATACTCGTATAAAACGATGTCCAACAAATGTTTGCGATATTGTTGTGCTAGGAGCAGCAATTAATCATGGACAAGTGTCGCCTGTGTTAGCAAGCCGACTTAATCATGCAATCAAGTGCTGGCAGCAACATCAATCTGCAAGAATAATTGTATCAGGCGGTCAATCACAAAATGAACATTTATCAGAAGCGGCGGCAATGGCGAGGTACTTAGTTATGCGTGGTATTCCTGCCCAACTTATACTGCGTGAAAATCATGCGCGTAACACAAGACAAAACTTGTTGTTTACGAAGCGTTTAATAACAGCTGTTGATCGTTCAGTTGTAGTAATTACCAGTGATTTTCATGTTCTACGGGCCCGATTAGATGCGAGAAAGATAGGACTGAGCTGGTGCTTTTTAGGAACTAAAACGCCATGGCAATTTCGAACATTAACTTTTATTCGTGATTATCTCGGCGTCATTCGCGATCATTACTGCTTAGCCGGCTGTGTTTGGTTTGTGGGGATTGTTATTGCAGAATTACTATTAACGTAGAAAAATAGAGCTTCAGGACCGGTAAAGTCGACTCCTAAAGCTCTATTTTATGTTACCGAAACTTTTAAACTGTTACTTTATTTATTCTTATATACAGCAATCTCGATTAAGTTATTATCAGGATCGTGAACGTAAAGGGAAGTCATCTGCCCCTCAGCGCCATGTTTTTCAATGGGACCAGCGATGATTTCAATATAATAGCTATTTAAATGGTGGATGATATCATCTAGGTTATCCCCAGCAACGATACATAAATCTGCCGAGCCAATAGTTGGCTTAGCTGCCTTTAAATCTGTTGGCCGTTCAGCTTTTTGCAACCGAATTAATTGGTGACCGCAGCGGAGGGTAATTAGATCGTCACCGTTTTGCTCCTTTAATACCGGCATATCAAATACTTCATGGTAAAAACGCATTGATTTTTCTAAATCTGCAACCGTTAAAACGATATGGTCAATTCGACGTACTTTCATAATGTTAAACTCCCTTAAATTGAAATCAACACATCATATTATACAAGCCTATAACGCAATATGGCAAAAAAACTTGTTAGTTGTATAATAAGGTGATTGTTGTAATGAAAGTTAATAAAATTATCACGCGAAAGGGGTAAATTGATGATGCAAAATACTAAACTACCAACGCAAATTGAAGTACGTGGTGGACGAGTACATAACCTAAAAAATATCGATATTAACATCCCCTTACATAAATTTGTTGCCATTTCTGGACTTTCTGGTTCAGGTAAAAGTTCATTAGCAATGGGAATTTTGTATGAAGAAGGATCGCGTCGCTACTTAGAAGCCTTGTCAACCTATACGCGACGGCGAATCAAGTTAGGAGCGCAAGCAGATGTTACAAGCGTTAAGCACATTCCATCTGCTCTGGCATTAAAGCAACGACCATCGATTCCCTCAGAACGGGCAACTGTTGGTACAATGAGTGAAATGCTAAATGTAATTCGTTTGATTTTCTCTCGATTAGGATCACCGGTCTGTCCCAATGGTCACCGATTAAAGCCAAGTTTGCAAATTGCGGAAGCGATGAGTAAAAATGGTGACGAGATGGGACGATTGACCTGTCCGGCCTGTGGCAAAAAGTTTTACGCATATAGTGCAGAAGATTTTGCTTTTAATTCTGATGGTGCTTGCGAGCGGTGTCATGGTACAGGTATGGTGCGGACGCTTGACGAAAGTAAGCTGATCGGGGACGAAAATCTAAGTCTAGCTGATGGGGCAGTTGCTTCTTGGCATTTACCAGGACGTAATTTTATGCCTAGTGTTGCTGAACAGGCCGGGGTGCGGATTCATGTTCCGTATAAGGATCTAACAGCCAAAGAAAAAGATTTTGTATTAAATGGGCCGAAGAAAAAATTTAAAATGGATTTTCGTTCTGGAACGGGAAGGGTCTTTCATGATTTTAATGCTCTTTATGAAAATGCACATGAGGCAGTATTAGCATCGGCCAAAAGCAGTAAAAGCGAACGAGCTCAAAAACGAATTAGTGAGTTTTTCCATTACTCCGTTTGTCCTGTATGTCATGGATCACGACTAAAGCCAGAACTTTTGCGACAATTAGCAGGAGGGCTGAATATTGCGCAAGTCAGCAATCTTACTCTTGGTGACTTACCGCAGTGGAAGGAAAAGGTGCTAGCAACTCTTCCAACAAATATGGATAAAATTGCTACATCCCTGTTTAAAGAATTTGATGATAATCTTCGCCCGTTATTAGAGTTGGGACTAGATTACCTTACGCTTTCACGTAATGGTAATTCTTTATCAACAGGAGAATTACAGCGGATCCAGCTTGCACGAACCTTGCGGACACAAACAACTGGTGTTCTTTATATCTTAGATGAACCATCAATTGGTCTGCATCCTGATAACATTAGCGGTTTATTAAATGTTTTCAAGGAATTAGTCGCTCAGGGCAATTCTTTAGTCGTTGTTGACCATAGTGTCGATATCATAAAAGCTGCTGATTGGATTATTGAGATTGGACCAGGATCAGGGGCCCAAGGAGGAAGAATTCTTACTGAAGGCACACCAATAGCAATTGCAAAGAATTCAAAGTCAAAGATTGGCCCATATTTAAATGGGACTGCAAAATTGATTAGTCGCCCATTAGCAGAAAAAGCGGCAGATCAAAATATTTCGTTTGAAGTAAAGAACTTTTATAACCTTAAAGATGTAAAAGCTACGATTCCAGTTAATCGATTAACAGCAATTACCGGTTTTTCGGGGGCAGGAAAGACCAGCTTAATTCTAGATAGCCTGGTACCTGCAATTAAGGCTAAAGCAGCAGGAGCTAATTTACCTAGTCAGGTAACCACATTAACAACGCCATTAAAAGAAGTTGTCAGTGTTGATGCTGCACCAATCGGCAAAACAAACCGCTCAACTGTAGCTACTTACACCAATATAATGGATAATTTAAGAAAACTTTTTGCTGCTCAACCGTTAGCAAAAGAAAAGCATTACACGCCATCCTATTTTTCATATAATAATAAACAAGGAGCTTGTCCTACATGCGGTGGTGCTGGGGTAGTAACCTTAGATATTCAATTTTTGCCCGATATGCAACAGACGTGTCCTACTTGTAATGGTGACCGGTATAATCATGAAGTTCAAAAAGTTAAGTGGCATGATTATTCAATCGTCGACCTACTAAAGCTTGATATTCGTTCAGCAATTAAAGTATTTGCTGACGTACCTAAGATCGAACGTGAATTGCAATTGCTTGATGAAGTTGGGCTTAGCTATCTTCATCTAGGTGAAAGTACCCCTAGTCTTTCTGGCGGGGAAGCACAGCGTCTAAAGTTAGTTAAACACTTGAATCATAATCAAGATGAAACATTATTTGTCTTTGATGAACCGACAATTGGACTTCATCCGCTTGATGTAAAAACTCTTCTTAGTGTTATGCAGCAATTACTTGATCGTGGCGCAACGATTGTTACCATTACTCATGACTTGAATCTAATAATTAACGCAGACCACATGATTGATTTAGGTCCTCGTGGGGGACGAAATGGTGGAAAAATTGTCGCTCAGGGTACACCTTTAGAATTAGTTAAAAAGCCGACAAGTTTAACAAGTGAATATCTTGCAAAATATTGGCATAATTTTCAATAAATAAAACGAGATCAAACGACTTATTGTCATCTGGTCTCGTTTTTGTTTAAGCATTTTCTTCGTGGTATTGCCAAATCTTTTTAATAAGCAGGTAAAAGCAAAGAAGTACTAAAATAGCAATTCCTACACCAACTAAACGTCTGATATTTCCCTTGAAAATAGCATCCCCACCAAAGGCATATAAGAATGAGGTAGGAGCCATTCCAACAATAACCATTGCTAAATAATGCTTCCGATCAACATCTAATTGTGCTCCAGCGTAATTTACCAAGACACTTGGTATCACCGGAATCATAAAGCCAATGGTTAGAGCAATTAAAGGATGTTTCTGATGAAGAAGATAGCGGAGTAATTTATTCTTTTTAACCCTTTTTGATAAATCGATTTTGCGGATAATACTCATAACAGCGCAATTACCTAAAATATTTCCCGACCAATTAATCAAAAAGCCCCCGATTGGCCCATAGCAAAGCCCAGCAAAAATGCAGACAACCGAATTAGACATTCCTGGAATAGCATTTAAGATCCCGATTAAAGTAATCAGTAAAAACATATCAGTAAAGCCATGACTTCTAATCATATGAAGAAGTTTTGCCTTATTATGGGCATTGAGGTCGATAAGTAATTCGATGTCTGGCTTATAGGTACGGTAAATAAAATAAATAACAATTACTGCTAATAAAATAGCTCCAACAATTAGCCAAGTTTTATTTAAGCGGCGCTCTTTCATTGCTTTCACTCCTCCTTAGGAAGTTTAAATCCTGCTTCGCGAAATAGGGAAACCAAGGAGCAACGCAAAAGAGGATCGTGTGCATATAGATATGTTCCATAAACACCCCGTTTAAATAGGACATTTAATGAATTCATAATCATTCTTTTTTCAATAGCCTCGATTTCGGCAGGGTCTGTTAAATCATCCCGTTTCTTAAAGGCTTCAACATCAGTATACTTATCAAGATTTACTTGGAGGCGGTCAGTCTGGGAAATTTGACTAATTGGCGGCCCAATAATGATCCCCGTATAATTAAGGTCAAATCCCTGACAAGTATAGATCGAACCAACTTCATTGATTGTTCGAGGAATTTCCGCCCAAGGAGTCGTGGTGTAATTATATTGATCCCATGGCATCTTGAAATCGCCCTCTTCAATATAATGTTTACCCCCATCAAGAGTTGACGGATAACCAGATGTCGACAGTATCCGTGATAATCCCACTTCATTATTACGCTGAATGATCGCTTCTCTCATCTTTTCAGCACTATCGTAAATTCGAAAGTCATAGTGATCGCGTGCGGAGGAGGGAAGCGGTCTTAGTTGATAGTTTGTAAAATCATTAAACCATTTAACTAAGTCATCACTAGCCTTCATTCGAAACATGTGAGTAAGATAATAATCTTTGTGTGGATATTGATGAGTAATTGCTTGCAACCGTGCTGGTGTCCACAGACTTTTCATTCGTAATACCTGGTACTGGTCAAAGACAATTATAATGACTTTTGCGCGTTTAATAATTTCAATAAGCTGATTGTCGTGGTAAAAATTATTATAATGGTCAGCCTTTGAGAGAAGAAGATGTGCTTCATCAATAATAGCAACATCAATTGTTTCGTTTCTTTTGTCTAATGAATTAATTAAAGACGTTGGTCGAACAAAATCTTTCTTATACAATTCCTTGATTGGTCCAGCAATCTCTTTATAAACTTTAAGGATTTCTGGATGATTTACCAAAAAATAATTATTAGTATGGTAAAAGGGAGAAGAAGGTTGGGTGCGGGCTGCCTTTTGTAAGCGATCAAATAACTGTGATAATACTACGCTTTTTCCGGTACCAGCATCGCCGTATATTGTATAGATTGCAGGATTGTTCGTATGTAAATGCTGCTTAGTAAAATCTAGGATGTTTTCAACAAGAACTTCTTGTTCATCAGTTAAAGTTTTAAATGGTGAGATTTTATTAATTGCGGCGTTATCAATATTTTTCATAGCTACTTCCTTTTTAACGGTTACTCTTTATTTATGGTATCGAAATGAAGTAAATTCGTCAATTTGAACACAAGGGGAATTTACGCACTGCTTTAGAAAGTGTTAAAATGGTAAAAGCAATAAAATACTAATTATTTCAATGTAAAATTAAAAAGGAGTGGAATAGATGAATCTGCATCCTGATTACCTTTTAAATGAAGTTAATGAACCAAGTGATATTAAACAAATGTCAATTGATGAATTAAAACAATTAGCACGGGAAATGCGTCAACTAGTTTTAGAACGCGATGCTAAAATTGGCGGACATGTCGGTCCTAATCTTGGTGTAATGGAATTAACACTTGCCTTTCACTATGTGTTTGATTCACCCCATGATAAAGTGATTTGGGATGTTTCGCACCAAAGCTATGCTCATAAAATGTTGACTGGTCGTAAAATGGGCTTTTTAGACCCCGATCACTATGAAGATGTTACCGGCTATACATCTCCAGAAGAAAGTGCTCATGATTTCTTTGAGGTAGGACACACCTCTACGTCAATCTCCTTAGCT
This sequence comes from Limosilactobacillus rudii, assembly GCF_014145455.1. GTDB lineage: Bacteria > Bacillota > Bacilli > Lactobacillales > Lactobacillaceae > Limosilactobacillus > Limosilactobacillus rudii. The sequence continues at coordinate 73,511 of NZ_JACIVB010000033.1, forward strand.
GTGGGGATGGCCCAGGCCCGTGATTTGATTCGTCCACAGTCGCATAATAACATTATGGCAGTTATTGGTGACGGGTCCTTGAGTGGCGGCCTAGCTTTTGAAGGCTTGAATAACGCAGCTAAGCTTAATTCTAATTTGATTATTTTAGTAAATGATAATCAAATGTCAATTGATGAGGATCAAGGCGGTCTATATAAGGGCCTTAAAGAGTTACGCGATACTAATGGTAAGTCGCCTAATAACATTTTTAAATTTATGGGCCTTGATTATAAGTACGTGGCTGATGGTAATGATTTGCAAACGATGATTGATACTTTTAAGGAAATTAAAGATATTGACCATCCGATTGTTTTACACGTCAACACATTAAAGGGAAAAGGATATAAGCCCGCGGTCGAAGAAAAGATGAAGTATCATTGGCGCGCACCATTTGACCTTAAAACTGGTGAAGATAAGGTTACTTCGAATGATGAATCTTATAGCGACGCAGTATTAGCAGAATTAGACCGTCAAATTGATGATGGTAAACCAGTTGTTGCCATAAATGCAGCTATTCCTGGAGCATTTAACCTTGGTAAGTTTAAAGCAAATCATCCAGACCGCTATTATGATGTTGGCATTGCTGAGCAGGATTCAATTACCACGGCGGTTGCGATGGCACAAGCGGGTGCGCGTCCCGTTGTCTTCCAGAATAGTACATTTTTACAACGAGCATATGACCAATTGATCCACGATATGGCATTAAATGATGCTCCAGTTGTAATGATTGTTCGTGGCGGCTCAATTTCTGAAGGATCAGCAACTCATCAAGGGACGTTTGATATTTCAATGATTAGTGATTTGCCAAATATTGAATATCTGGCCCCAACCAACGTTGAAGAAATGATTTCAATGCTTCGGTGGGCAATTAATCAAACGGATGAGCCAGTGGCAATTAGACAACCTGAAAAGCCTTTATTGCATGGTACGCCTACGCAAAATGATTATAGTACGATCAAGTACGACATTGCTCATCAGGGGAGCGAAGTTGCAATAATGGCGGTTGGCGACTTCTGGGAACTAGGCGAAAAAGTAAGGAAAGAATTAAAGGAAAAGCTTAATATTGATGCTACCTTGATTAATCCAAAATCAGTTACGGGAATCGATTCGGACGTACTTCATCATTTGGCAGAGAATCATGACGTTGTCGTTACGCTTGAAGATGGTATTCTTAGTGGTGGCTTTGGAGAAACAATTGCTCGGTATTATGGACCTAAAAATATGAAAGTCCTTAATTTTGGGGCACCCCGCGAATTTGCAGATAATGTTCCAACTGAAGTAATGTACGAATGGTACCACTTAACGCCAAAACAAATTGTGGATGACGTCGAACGAGTTATTCACTCATTATAAAAGAAACGCTGTTATCGCAGGCTTTATGGCTTGTGGATAGCAGCTTTTTAGATTTAAATTTATTTTGCATTGGCTGTACAATAAATAAAAGCAAAGGAAGAAGGAATCGCATGAAAGCTATAGCATATTCTAATTTTCGCAAAAGTTTAAAAGATTATTTTAAACAAGTTAATAATAATAGTGAGCCGTTGATTGTCACTAATAAAAATCCTGAAGAAAATGTTGTTGTCATATCTAAAGAGGATTTTGATGCAATTATGGAAACACTAACCATTAACTCAAATGACTACCTGATGCAAAAAATTGCTCGCGGCGATCAGCAATTTAAAGCTGGAAAATTCAGCCAACATGAATTAATTGAGGACGATACTGACAATAAGAGATCACTATAGATAATTAAAAGTCAGTTATGAGCTGACTTTTTTCTTTTGGGAAACGTTTTGAGTGAATAAGAATTGAGAATTATTTTTGAATTTAAAAGTGCAAATAACTCCTTTTTACGTATATATATCTATAGAGTCATTTAAAAAGGAGTTATTTTATTATGAATTTGAGAAACAGGACACCACTGTCAAACACTTACTTCTTGGGGTTAGCGACCGCCTCTGCAATTATTACATTAGGACTTAATAATCCGTCTACTTTAGCAGATGTATCTGACCAGCCGACAAATTTGGCTAAAACGGTTGCAACTGATAGTATCCCTCACACCGAGAGAGTGCAGATAAAGCGGGTTATTTACTTTCACTTACTAAGTGGATCACAAAAAGTGGAACAAGTGTCTTATGCTCACCGGCAAGTATCTGGCAACACTACCACTAAATGGACGATTGAGCCTTTCAATGATGTAGCTATTCCGCGACAGGCACGTTTTAAACCTTCTCCAGCAAAAATCCCCGTAGTCACAGAAGTAGATGACCTTTCCTATTTTAACCAACCAATTGATATTTTTTACCATCCCCTTGCTGACGACGAGAAAGATGAATATACCAGTCAACAGACGAATAAAGTGAACAATAAAGATGATGAGACTCAAACTGATCATGACGATATACTAACTAAAGATGAGCAGGTGGGAACAGGAGAAGTCAAAAGTGTAGACGACGAGTCGCAAAGTGATGAGGTTCCGTATTCAGATGCTGCCACCAACACTACTGAAATTGTGACTAAAGATGAGGCAGTGCAAAAAGATAATCAGGGAATAGATGCGTCAACGATAATAAATGTGCTTGAGCAAGCTAACCAAGAAACGCAAACTAGTATTATTACTAATGATCAGGGAGTTGGCGATGGTGAAGTGACAACTAAGGATACTGGGATCGGTGATGATGACTATCTATATAAGGAGCAAAATACGCAAACCGATAGTCTTAAAATTCCTCAAGCTGATGCTTCATCAATGACTGACCATGTCGATTTAGTTGATACTGGAGTTGGCGATGAAGATATTAATACGCTTGGTCAAATAGAGAATGGTGAATCTAAGGTTACAACAGGTTCACAAACAGAAGAGAATACTAAAGAGACCGGTACTGGAGATGATCAGTTCACTGCGAATGTCACAGATGAAGAAAGTCAGACAACAGATGTTACTAAAGATAGCAAGGCAAGTCAGACAGATAATCAAAGCTTGAGAGATTCTGAAACACAAACAATCAAGCCGTCGTTAGTCGATCATGAAACTAGTATGGAAGTAGCTAACAATGATTGTGGTATCCAAACAGATCTATCTTATGAAAGTAAGGATCATGAAACGCAGACAGATCCGAATACAGTAGAAAAGGGCCAACAAACAATTACGATAGCTAAAGAAGACGTTGGCATTCAAACAACTGCGATTACAAAGCAAAATACCAGCACGAATACTGATTATCAACAAGTTAATACTACTACTCAGACAAACGGCGCTAATAATGCCAATCAGGTAAATAGCGGGGATGATCTTGTAGAAGAAAAAGCATTCGATATTAAAGCACCGACAGCAGATGATGGTCAATCGCAATTAGACCGTAATAATAAACAACCAGTTGTAGAAGAAATTAACGATGATGATTTAAGAAAACATCACCATAAAGGATTACATGAACGAGTAACAGCGGCCAATAATTCATTAGCTTCCGTTATGGATAAAGCAAAAATGCAACGGCGAAAGCATCTTCCGCAGACAGGTAATGATACTGATACACTGACTACGTTGATTGGGATAGGAATTACGTTTTTAGCAGCGGGGATGAGTCTCTTTTCATTACATAAACAAGAAAAATCTAAAATTAAATAAAGAAATTTTAAATAACTACTTGCATTCTTAATTTTCTAATAGTATTCTAATGTTATTGAAAAACGAATGGAGGAAATTAAAATGCAACTTTATAATCAATCTGTAATTCATCATCTAACCTCCACCTCAACCACAACAACAATCACCGTGGTTGAGTAGTTTTAATATCTCTTAAATCTGTTAGCAAATAGCTATCCAGAACGCCTCAACCACTTATCATATTGACAAGGGTTGTATTAGGGACGTATTGGATAGCTTTTTTATTTGAAACGAGGTTAGTATGATGGATAATCAAAAAAAAGAAGTTAAATTAAATCGCACGATGACGCCAGGCCAAATGGAAATGATTGCTATCGGTGGAACAATTGGTAGTGGTCTTTTCATGGGGGCAACGTCAACTATTAAATGGACTGGACCTTCTGTTCTGTTAGCGTATGCCTTTGTTGGTCTTGTTTTGTATGGCGTTATGCGAGCGTTAGGTGAAATGATTTACATTAATCCGGGAACCGGGTCCTTTGCGGATTACGGTTCAAAATATATTCATCCACTGGCTGGATATTTAACAAAATGGAGTAATGTCTTCCAGTTCATTATTGTTGGAATCTCAGATATCATTGCAATGAGTCAATACCTAAATTACTGGTGGCCGAACTTGCCAGATTGGATTTCAGGATTAGTTATGATCACTATTTTGACACTTGCTAACCTGGCTTCAGCCAAAGCTTATGGTCGCTTGGAATTCTGGTTTGCGATGATTAAAGTGGTAACAATTATTGTAATGATTATCTTAGGACTGTTAGTTATTGTCCTTGGTTTCGGTAATAATTGGCATCCTGTTGGAATATCTAATTTATGGTCTCACGGTGGGTTCTTTACGGGTGGCTTTATGGGCTTCATGTTCTCACTGTCTGTTATCGCTGGTTCTTACCAGGGAATTGAGTTGCTAGGAATTACTGCGGGTGAAGCGGCATCTCCACGACACGCAATTGTTAAATCAGTTAAATCAGTTATCTGGCGAATCTTAATTTTCTACATTGGTGCTATCTTTGTAATTGTTTCCATTTACCCTTGGAACGAATTAAAGGCAGTTGGTTCACCATTTGTAGAGACGTTTACTAAAGTTGGAATTACTGGAGCAGCTGGTATTATCAACTTTGTCGTTTTAACGGCAGCTTTATCCGGGGCAAATTCTGGTATTTATAGTGCTAGTCGGATGCTTTTCAAATTATCCGTTGATGGTGAAGTACCAAAAGTCTTTAGTAAGCTTTCGAAGCGAATTGTCCCTAATGTGGCTATTTTGACGATTGCCTTTTGGATTTTCCTTGGTTTTATTGTTAATATGCTTTTATCAGCGTTTAATTCTGCATCTGCTAATATTTTCGTTATTGTTTATAGTTCTAGTGTTCTTCCCGGAATGGTTCCATGGTTTATCATTCTTATCTCTGAGCTTAACTTCCGGCGTAATAATCCGGTTGAACTCGAAAATCATCCATTTAAGATGCCGTTTTATCCAGCCTACAATTACTTTAGTTTAGCTTCGTTAACAGTTATTCTGCTTTTTATGTTCTTTAATCCAGATACGCGGATTTCAGTAAGTGTAGGAGCAGTCTTCCTAGTTCTTATGAGTGTGATTTATAAATTAAGGGCAAGTAAACAAAAGAAAATAGCATAAAGATTAATACTTCTAAAGCATTTATTGTTTTAGGAGTATTTTATTTTGGTTAATAAAATGATAAAATATGTTCACGAACGTACGTTTATGTTTATAAAGAAAGGTATAATTATCACATGCGATTTCGATTCAATAAGAAAACCCAGTATTTAATCCTTGCAGTTATTGCTCTTCTTGGGATTGGTGGCTTTTCTCAACAACCGGAGAAGGGAAATGCTGCGCCGCAAGGGATTCAACGTCTTACTTCATGGAAGCATAAAGACTACAGCAATCATTCTTCTTCTCTTACACCACCAACTCGTGAACAGGCTCAAAGCGTTTTATCCACTGGTGTCCAACAACAGCTCGGCGCTTCGAATATTAAGTGGAATGGGGCTGGGGCATTTATTTTAAATAATAATCAGACTAATTTAAATGCAAATATTAATAATGCTCCTTATGCTGTAAACCGTCGCGATTCCCGTGGTCGTGCATGGCAGGGCGATGCTTGGCTTAATCGAACAACACGGCAATATCGCAACCGTAACGAAACTGGCAATGGTGCGACTAATTGGAAACCAGCTGGCTTTTTACAAGCACATAATTTAAAAGGCGGGATTTCCCATGCTTATGATCGTGGCCATCTTCTTGGCTACGCATTAGTTGGCGGTATTCGCGGCTTCAACGCCTCAGAAGCTAATCCAGCAAATATCGCAACACAGACTGCATGGGCCAATGAAGCGCGCAGCAGCTCGTCGACCGGACAAAACTATTATGAAGGCCTTGTTCGTAAGGCTCTCGACCAGAATAAGCAGGTTCGCTATCGGGTAACCGATATTTATGATGGAGATAATCTTGTTCCTGCAGGCGCCCATATTGAGGCAAAATCAAAGGACGGTAGTTTACAATATAATGTTTTCGTCCCAAACGTCCAACGGAATATATCCATCAATTACGCTACTGGAGCGGTAACAGCAATTAATCAGTAAATATGAGACTGAGAATTATTAATTCTTGGTCTTTTTATTTATAAGTAGTTCAGTCTAATGATTATTTTTCCGCAGTGACTTGCAAAATTATAGTAAATAAACGAAAATAAAAGAGTTAATATGTTTAGAAAAGGACTACGCTAATGACAGATTCAGATCTTAAAAAGATTCATATTGTTTTTAATGGCCAGGATACTCCACCATTAAAGATTAGTCAGCTTTTTGATGCTAAAAAGTTCAACCGGATGACAGGAGTAACTGGCAACATTACAGCTGATTTTATTAATCAATATTTAAGTAAGTTTATTAAACTTGAGCTTGCACTTAGTACGCCAGAAAATTACGATGTTAAGACTGGTGATGATGTGATTACTAAGGTTGCACTGACAAATGCCTTACTTGCTGCTGCAAACAAAAAGCCGGCAAAGGTTTTTGAAGCGCTTACTAGTGATAATCAGGCAAATGTCTTAAACAGTCTTTTTCAGGTGTCAATTGCACCTACCCAAGCTATCCATTCTCGTTTTTACCTGCTTAGTAATTCTGAAACACATGATACAAGAGTTATTTTAGGAAGCCTTAATTTAGATAGTTCTTCATTTGATGCTCAACAAAATCAGTATGAAGAAATCCTTGTCTTTGATAATGATATTCGCCTATTTCAAAACCTTGATAGTCATTACAAGAACGATATTAAACCCATTCTTAGGCCATTCTTTACCGAAAACCTTTTAAAAGCTGCTCAAGAGCAAATTGATGAGAGTATGAAAGATGCTAAGGGAGGGAAAAATGCTGTTGTTATCCTCGACAATGAGGTAACTGACCAGATCGCCGCAGCTGACATGACAGACTTAATTAGTCATGATGTTCAAAAGCAAATTGATGAAAATAGGATTCCCGCAATGATTACCAAGACAATGCGGGATATTACCACAAATCGCTCTCAGGCTAAAGAAGAAGCAGAACGGCAAATCCAGCAACATGATACTATCTACACTTTGCAAAAGACTGCTGTTTCTCCACGTGCTGCTAAGCCTAAGTTAAAGTCACGTGAAAAGATTTATAAGCAAGTGCAAAGTGCCTTAATCAGTGGAATGACACCACAACAACGGTCAGCTGAAAAGAAATATACTACATTCCTATATGACCGGCCAATGGAACGTAACTTAGTTAACAATAATAGTGGCCTATACGTTCCTAATGATACAGGTACCCACCCGATTCCATTTGGAAAGGTTGCGACAATTAGCCAAATTCGTGATGGTCTAAAAAGCATTGATGCTGTTTTAAAGGGGTACCAACAATATGTCGTCGATTATAATGATGATTACGGCAAACGCTTTTATGAGGCAATATTATATAGTTTTACTGCACCATTTTTATGGGAAATTCGGGCTAAAGCAAGTCTAAATCCCGAAGATGGAAATGATATTCCTAATTTCTTAATTTTGGGAGCCACAGCTGGTTCTGGAAAGTCCACCTTATTAAGAATTATTAATCAATTAACATGGAATACTGACCGTTCTTTGATTGATTTTGGGACCATCTATCCCACTGAAACTCCACAAAAGAAAGCCAAGACAGTTGATGCGATTGAACATTACATGAAACTAGGCAGTTCATATCCTGTTCTAATGGATGAAATTGAACCATACTTTTTCCAACAAGACCAATATAGTCGACATTTAGTTGTTGACACGATGAACGAATTAGTTAACAATCCACATGCAATTGCGCCTTTAATTGGAACGACTAATTATGATTCTGGTTTTACAATGCTTCGCGAAACGGCACGGCGAACTTACTACCTTCAAATTGATAAGGTCATTGATGAACAACAAAAGGGTGAGGCTAATAAGTATATTTATAATGTACGGCAGACCTTAAATAATACATTATTCAAAGACTTTGTAATGCGAATGGCTAGTCTTCTGGAAGATGATGATACGCCATGGCGCTCCTTTGATGAAAAGACCGGGAAGCTTGACTTTCTAGCCAATACGCGAAAACTCTTCCGTGATTATTATAAAATGGCTGATATAGAAGTTCCGCCATACTTTGCAGATGAAATTTGCGACGACTTTAAGGAAAGTTCGCGAAATCGTTGGGCAAAACTGTACCTAACTCAAGAAGAAGACTTTAAATACCGGCAACAGGATCGTAGCTTGTTATTTGATATTTCAAAGTTAAACACATTTAATGGCTTTACTGCGGATAGCATTGAGAAATATCGAAATGCTTTACCAATTGAGTTGTGTGTTGATGGGATCAATGGTAAGCGTGGAAAATTTGTAGAAATTAAAGCTGATGAATTCTTTAACTGGATTGGCGAACGTAACCCATATAGTCAAAGCGAACCAACAGTTATAAGTGAAGATACGACTACAGCTTCTTCAATTGAGCATCCGGCAAAGGAACAAAAGAAGGGCTTTTGGGCACGATTATTCGGTTAACATTTTGCAAAATTAAAAGGTCTAGCACAATGAATAGCTTCATTCTAGACCTTTTCTTATACTATTTTTTTGTATTTTGTACGGCCTGTTTTTGACGTGATGCCAAGGAACCAAATCGATTTAATAACGGTTTAGCGTACTTTAAGTACAACGGGTTGTGTAAGAGCCAGTTATGGAAACGAGGAGATACTTTGGCAATACACCAAATTGTAAGGAGGAAAAATGGTATCTGCGGAATAACTGGAAGTAGTGTTCCGATTATTCCACCAATAAGTGAAAGACTACCTAATAAAATCCAAGCAGCCTTTAATAGTAGCTTTAAGATCATTAAAAAGCCTCCTTCTTTCTGTGCTAAAGTTATTCTTATTTTAACATGCGTAACCATAAAACTGTTGAATTAGCTCTTTAAATTTTTATTATAATTCGAAGGGAATAAGTAAATTGACATTTTATACTATTAATTATTTAAATACCCACCAGCATATGAATCAACTATTCAACTATATCGCGATTATTACATTTATTGTGTTAATTGCAATAATGGGATTAATGTATTTTCGTCATCGTTTAGTTACTCGTTACCGTGATTTAGGGATTATTTTTTTCTTACTATTGCTACTTTTTATTGGTTTTCAAATTACCGATATGGAGAAAACCACTACTCAGCAGTCCCAAACAACCCAAATGATTCCTTTTATAAAGGCGGTTGCGCGTGATCATAATGTTTCGCCGCAAAAAGTCGTTGTTAATTCAACAACTTTAACAGATGGTATTTTAGTACGGATTGAAGACCGGGATTATCGTGTTAACCTAAGTGCAACTGGCGACAACTACACTCTTACAAGGGCGCACGTTGTTAATCACCAAGTAAATTTAATGAAGTAGGAGGAACGCATGGATAATTACTCACTAATCATTATTAAGTTTGTACTCGGAATGCTATGCTTGATTCTTCAAATCAACCTGTTAGGAAAAGGTAATTTAGCACCTACGTCCGCAATTGACCAGGTTCAAAATTATGTTCTTGGGGGAATTATTGGCGGAATTATTTATAATAGTGATATTTCAGTTCTTGAGTTTATTATGGTCTTACTTATTTGGACTCTGATTGTTTTCTTAGTAAAATTTGCTAAAGACCACAACGCATGGGTTCGGCGAATTATTGATGGACGACCACAGATTTTAATTCAAAATGGTCAACTATTAGTTGAAAATTGTATGCGAGCGGGAATTACTGCTAATGATTTAATGTTTCGCTTACGGGGTCACGGAATTTATGAAATATCAAAAGTAAAAAGCGGAATTTTGGAGCAGAATGGTCAGTTAGTAATAATTGAAAATGATGAAGATAATGTCCGCTTTCCCTTAATAAATGATGGTCAAATAAACATTGATGTTATGGAATTAATTCACCATGATGAACAATGGGTTTATGAACAAATTCATCAAGCAGGTTATAATGGCATTGAGGATATTTATCTTGGTGAATATATCAACGGCAAACTAACATTAATCGCGTATCCCAAAGTTTAATAATCACGAAAAACTTCAGTGGACAAAATGTCTTACTGAAGTTTTTTCGCGTATAATGAGAAGTATGGTGAAAATGAAATATAAAAAGAGATGATTTGATGAAAAAATTAAAAATCATTGGAATGAGTTTAGGTGGCATTATTCTCGTTGCATTTGGAATCCAAGGCTTCTTAATGCATAGTACGCCGGCAAAAGCTTTATCTTCCCAAGAGTATCGAAGCGATATTGAATATTCAGCAACGCCAACTCTGCTAATTCCAGGCTGGGGAGGAAATGCGACCACTTATGATAAATTAATTAAGTATTATCAGCAAAAACATATCGCACAAAAGGTATTGACCATCTGGGTAGCTCCCAATGGTCGAATTTGGACAGAAGGAAAATTTAACGGTCAAAAAAATGCATTAATTCAGGTCCTTTTTACATGGAACTATAATTCAACTTATCATCCACAAGTAAAGCAACTTACAAGTGTCTTAAAGTACCTGCATCAGCATTACAATATAGATAAGACTAATGTAGTTGCCCATTCTTACGGGGGAACCGAATTTATCCATGCCTATATGAGTTCAAAATATTTACAACACCATTTACGGTTGAATAAACTTGTTTTTCTTGGTGTTCCCGTCGAAGAAAGCTTAAGTGATCAGTTAAAATATCGATATCATTTAATTAATAAATCAACGGATAAAAATTTCCAAGAGCTATTTTTGCAAATGAAAAGATGGCAATTAAATTATACGGTAAAAATTTATAACTTAATGGGGAGTGAGGAAGGAGATAAGACAACCGATGGATCTGTTCCCCATATTCAATCTGAAATGTTAAAGGCATTGATTAAGACACATCCTTCAGTCGAATATCATCAAAAAGTTTACCCGAAGACAACTCATTTTCAATTACATAATCGAACATCAATAATAAAGCAAATTGCTAATATTTTATGGAAGAAGGATACAAATGAATAAAGAACATGGTCAAGTGACTGGCCTAATTTGGCGAGGAGCAACCGACCTAGCAATCTATCAACAACTTAAAGAATATGCTGAGAATAAAAATGTTTCAGTAGCAGTTGCCGCCAAACAACTTATCAGCCAAGCCTTGAAGCAAAATTAGGTGTTATTAATGCTAATAATTTGCTATTTTAATTGATCTTTGGTTAGAAGAGGTATTTCATGATAAAATTTAAAATGAACAAAAAATAAAGGAGAGTTCATTTAATGACAAGTCAAAAGAGTAAGACTGTTTACTTCTGTGCTGGTTGGTTTACGGACAAGCAAAATAAAGCTTACGAAGCGGCCATGGAAGCAATTCAGGCTAATTCTACTGTGGATGTAGAAAATTCGTATGTGCCACTCCAACACCAATATAAGGGATTACGTGTAGATGAACATCCTGAGCTTCTTCAAGATCGTGAATGGAGTACTGCTACTTATAATGGTGATAGAGTAGGTGTTTCTACTGCTGACATGTTATTAGCAGTTTATATCCCGGAAGAAGAGGATGTTGGAATGGGCGTTGAATTAGGAATGGCACGAGCTCTTGGTAAATATATTATGGTGGTTATTCCTGATGAAGACTTTGGTAAGCCGATTAATTTAATGAGCTGGGGGATCGCTGATAACTTTATTAAGATGTCACAGCTTTCAGAATATGACTTTAATAAGCCATCTTACAATTTCTACGATGGCGGGGTATATTAAAATAATAACGACTAAAAGATAGACTGAGAAGTTATGCTTTTTGGTTTATCTTTTTAGTTTACATAATGTTTTAAATTCTTTGAGATAAAAAGCATTTTTCAATTTCATTTAGCACACCATCATGGTTATTATCAAGTAAGGTTATACCGTCAGCCACTCTTAATAAATCTGCTGTCGCATTCTTCATCGCATAGCCATAGCCAGCTTCTTGCAACATCTCAATATCGTTAGAAGTGTCACCAAAAGCCATTACTTCGTTCATATGACCGTTAAATGCACCTTTAACTAACTGTTTTAGCCCGTTTGCTTTATTTACTCCGGCAGGGAGAATATCAATGCCATAAGCGCCGCTGTAAGTTGCTTGAATATTATCTGCGTTTAAGCGTTTAACATAGGATTGAATTGTTGATTGAGCAAGTTGCTTTCTAAACCAGCTAATATTAAGGTTATAGATCGGTTCATTAATTTCTTGGAGATTATCAAAGTAATCATGATGAGGGTAGTAAGGAACTGGAACATCACGATATTGACTTGCGATAAAGGTTTGCGATTCTCCTGACAGTGATAAAATGTCTGGCGTTGGAAAGGACTTATCAATAGTAGTTAATAATAATTGTAGTGTTGCTAATGAATGAGGCGTTCCCGTGATTGGTTGACCATTAATAATAATTCGTCCACCGTTTTCTGCAACAAAATTTTTTATCAGCGGACATGGTTTAAATATGGAAGTTAAGGCATCATAACTATTTCCACTGGCTATAATTACGTGATATCCGCGTTGAGTTAGTTTTGCAACATCCGTGTTGAAACGCTTAATATTAAAATGATCTTTATCATCTAAGAGCGTTCCATCAACATCTATTGCAATAAAACGATATTTATTCATCTAAATTCTTTTCCTTTCAAAAAAAGCGGTCATTCATATTGTTGACCACTCCAAATTCTTATTTTGTTGTTAGTGACTGTTTTTCTAATTCTTTTATTTGCTGCTGCAAAGATACATTTTCTTTTTGCAACTGATCAATGCTCTTTTGATACTTTTTAAGTTCATCTTTACTAACTTTAGATGCCTTCAATTCTTTTAGTTCTTTATCTGCTTTTAAATGTGTTGAAAATGAGAGAAGGTAGATAATAGCAGCACCAATTAATAAGCAAACAAAGATAAGCAGCACAAGTGGCATTCGTACATGCAATCCAAGTAGGTTTACTTCAGCCGTTGTTGTATTAAGAAGAGCAAAAATAACAATGATAATTAAAAGAATAATTGAAATAATGGTTGTTGATTGTTTTTTCATTAGTAGAATATCTCCCTATAACAGTATACCGTATATTATATTAAGTTTTGAAATAAGGGTAAAGGTGGTTAAGCCTAAAATAGGCAATATCGCTATATAGTACGCCCAGATAGATAGATTTTAAGTGTAATATTTCATTATTTTTTAGATAAATTGACAAAAGTACTTTTATTTTATAATAAATGAGTTAAAATATAATTATTGAGCGCCCTTAGTGTAATGGATAGCACATGAGATTTCGGTCCTCATGATCCGAGTTCGACTCTCGGGGGGCGCATTTTTAAGGAATTATATAAAAGGAAGCACCTATAAAGCGCTGATGTACTAACGTTTTATAGGTGCTTTTGTCTAGTTGAATAGGTTGCTAATTACATAGTTTATTTAGTCTAAATACTGCTTTAAGAATGTCAATACAATCTTAAACACTTCCGGTTGCATAAATGCGACATCCATATGACTAGCACCATTTATTTCGTATAGTTCTGCAGGAACATTATTTTCTACCAATTTTTCATATAGTCGTTCACTATCCTTAATTGGTACAACAACATCTTTTGTTCCGTGTAAAATCAAGAAGGGAACGGTGTTTGCATTTACATAGGTGAGGGGGTTAGCAGCTGAATCGAGGTCAGGAGCTGTTTCTGGTTCTGCTCCTAAAAGATTACGATATACAAAATCAAAATCGTTAGAGACACTGCCTTCTTTTGCTGTTAGTGGATCAACTACACCATAAAATGGGATTGCAGCTTGAACGGCACTCGAATACTTAAGATTATCTCCCTTATCAAACTGAGTAAGTCCATTAGTCACACCGAGCATACTAGCCATATGACCACCTGCAGATTCGCCCATCGCTACAAAGCGGTTTGGATCAGCTTGAAAGCGCTTAGCATTAGCTCTCATATAACGAATAGCAGCCTTAGCATCTTCTAATTGACCGGGAAATTGGACTTTGTTACTATCGCGATATTCAACGCCAACAACAATATAGCCATGGCGGGCAAAATCTACTAAGTTAGGCAAATGAACATTATGATCAGTATCCATCCAGCCGCCACCAGCAAACCAAAAAATTACTGGATATTGCGTATCATCGTTAGTTTGAAAATGACGAATAACTGATAATTTGAGATCACGTGTCGTATTACCAAGCCAACCAGGAACTTGCGTGTATGTGATATTTGAATCTAGCCATAATCCGTCACGAACTTTGTCAATATTAATTGTATGTTTCATAGCAAAAGCTCCTTTAACTAATAAATAATTCAGCCTAAGTATTACATAAATAGCGCCAAATATAAAATCTTTTAAATGCTGATTATATTTACACAATTTAATTTACAAAATACAATGCATAATTAGTAAATAGAGATTTACGAAAATATGATCCTATTGGAGGGCTTTTTATTTCGGTAGAATTAAAACTATAATTTTAATGACAGGTTTAAAAAGTCTAAATCAATCCCTATTACAATATTGATGCTGGTATCTAGCCTTGTTTTATGGTTAGATTAATACTAAAGTTAAATAATTAAGGAGCGACTATTAATGGAAATTAAATATTGGGCAGATATTGCTTGTCCTTATTGTTATGTCGGTATTACACGTTTAGCAAAAGCATTGAATGAATTAAAAATTGCGGATCAAACATCGTTACAATTCATGTCGTTTCAATTAGATCCAACATTACCAATGACAACAAAGCTAACAATGCCTGATTATTACGCTAAATCCCATAAAATATCTAAAGATCAAGCATTAGCACAGCTTCATAAGATTGATCAATTTGCTGCTACTGCTTCTTTAACTATCAAAATGGAAAATGCTATTCCAGTAAACACGCTTGCGGCTCATCGCTTAATTAAATACGTAGAGACCTTAAATGATCAACGACTTCTAAACCAAACT
Source organism: Limosilactobacillus rudii (assembly GCF_014145455.1). Taxonomy (GTDB): domain Bacteria; phylum Bacillota; class Bacilli; order Lactobacillales; family Lactobacillaceae; genus Limosilactobacillus; species Limosilactobacillus rudii. The sequence goes on from NZ_JACIVB010000033.1 coordinate 88,710, forward strand.
ATTAATCAACTATATCAGCTTTATTTTGTTGCGAATAAATCGATTGCTAATAATGACATACTTACTTCAAGTATGACAAAACTTGGCTTGGATGCTTCAGAAGTTACGGAAATTCTTAATTCAAATAAATATGAAGATAAGGTACGAAAAGATGAACGTCAAGCCTTTATGATTGGAATGCCAAGCGCCCCGCTGTTTGTGATTAATAATAAATATTCAATTACAGGAGCGCAGCCGTATGAAGTCTTTGTTGAGTCATTGAAAAAAATTAACCAAGGAAGAACTAATTAATTTTTCGACTTAAATAAGCCCTTCTCAGTACCATTTTATTTAATAATTTAAAACGAACGGGTAAAATATAGTTGAGGAGGTTTTTCTTATGAAGATGACAAAAATAATCGTTGGTATTATTATGATTGTACTTGCTATTATTATTTTAGTTCAATCAATTGTAAAAGGATTTGGCAGTCCTGATGCACTCGTTCGAATCTATGGCGGTACCGCTGAATTAATAGTTGCCCTTTTGTATCTTGCCTCAGGGATTGTTTACATTGCTACTTGTGGTATAGATGGTCTTGGTGGTGATATTGCTGGTTTAGCAATGATGTTAATTAGCTGGGTTTTAGGGTTACTAACTTTTAAAATCTATTTAACACTACAATTATGGGCATGGTTAGCTCTTATTATCGGAGTTGGCTTTTTTGTTTGGCACATCATATTGAATCGAGAATAAATATCCTGCAATTTGGGGAGTGGGAAAGAACTAGCTTGTCTAAGTTCGTCTTCCCACCCCCGCAAGGATGGCTACGACGCGCAGCTAGCCTATTGAGGTAAGTCAAAATGCTGATTTATCAGTGTTTGACCTACTAGCCAGCTACTGCGCTGTTGCAGTCTCATCTTTAAAATAGTGAAGAGGTCGGGTTGTTGCCCGGCCTCATTTTGTTTTAAATTTAAAATAAAAACCGAAAGATGATTGGTTTCCGTCTTCGCTTAAAACTTTTATATTACAATCAATTAATAAATAAAACAGCTCATGCCAAAGTCCAGACACGAGCTGCTCATTTATTCTATATATTGGGCTAGCTGGATTCGAACCAGCGCATGACGGTACCAAAAACCGTTGCCTTACCGCTTGGCTATAGCCCAATTATAATACAATTAAAATAAAACATTATTTAATTGTTAATGGAGGATACAGGGCTCGAACCTGTGACCCCCTGCTTGTAAGGCAGATGCTCTCCCAACTGAGCTAATCCTCCAAAAGTGACCCGTGCGGGATTTGAACCCACGATACCAGCGTG
>NZ_JACIVB010000034.1 GCF_014145455.1 Limosilactobacillus rudii
ATGAACCAACTAAGCTATTAGACTTAGTTCCGCAAGGTGCCCATGGAGAATACTTTCTCGACCGCTACCACTGCCTACAGAAAATTGAACGTACTCTAGGACAGCGAAACGAGTTAACTATGCAGGCAGTTAAGGCTGTCCGTCGTCATAATAAAGCCGAGCTAACGTTAATTTTGGATACTTATGAATCACAAAACCTAACGGAAAAACAAACAGACGACCTAATGCACTTAAGAA
>NZ_JACIVB010000035.1 GCF_014145455.1 Limosilactobacillus rudii
AGACTGCCGGTGACAAACCGGAGGAAGGTGGGGACGACGTCAGATCATCATGCCCCTTATGACCTGGGCTACACACGTGCTACAATGGACGGTACAACGAGTTGCGAACTCGCGAGGGCAAGCTAATCTCTTAAAGCCGTTCTCAGTTCGGACTGCAGGCTGCAACTCGCCTGCACGAAGTCGGAATCGCTAGTAATCGCGGATCAGCATGCCGCGGTGAATACGTTCCCGGGCCTT
>NZ_JACIVB010000036.1 GCF_014145455.1 Limosilactobacillus rudii
TTAATCGCTGACTACTTGACTAGTGAATACATAGCTAGCAAGAGGTAGACGCAGTGAACTGAAACATCTTAGTAGCTGCAGGAAGAGAAAGAAAAATCGATTCCCTGAGTAGCGGCGAGCGAAAGGGGAAGAGCCCAAACCAGTAAGCTTGCTTACTGGGGTTGTAGGACTGAACAATAGAGTTACCAAAGTGCGACGTAGTCGCAACAGTTG
>NZ_JACIVB010000037.1 GCF_014145455.1 Limosilactobacillus rudii
CTGAACCGATTAAATGAATTTCCTTAAATCCGCGCCTTTGTGGTGAGGGGATATACTGCCAATTCCTCTGTAGATACTTTCTTAAGTGCATTAGGTCGTCTGTTTGTTTTTCCGTTAGCTCGGCTTTATTATGACGACGGACAGCCTTAACTGCCTGCATGGTTAACTCGTTTCGCTGTCCTAGAGTACGTTCAATTTTCTGTAGGCAGTGGTAGCGGTCGAGAAAGTAT
>NZ_JACIVB010000038.1 GCF_014145455.1 Limosilactobacillus rudii
TGTAAGGCAGATGCTCTCCCAACTGAGCTAATCCTCCAAAAGTGACCCGTGCGGGATTTGAACCCACGATACCAGCGTGAAAGGCTGGTGTCTTAACCACTTGACTAACGGGTCATAATAACGGAGAGTAAGGGATTCGAACCCTTGATACAGGCTTTAACCCGTATACATCATTTCCAATGATGCTCCTTCGGCCAGCTCGGACAACTCTCCAGTATCCAAGCCCCGGCACAAAGACCAGGTGCCAAAGCTTGCTTGAGCGTGGCAACGTCCTATCCTCGCAGGGAGCGATCCCCCAACTACTTTCGGCGTGTTGAAGCTTAACTTCTGTGTTCGGCATGGGTACAGGTGTATCCTTCAAGCCATCATCACCACA
>NZ_JACIVB010000039.1 GCF_014145455.1 Limosilactobacillus rudii
CTCAAAACTAAACAAAGTTTCTTCGATGTGTAGGTTCCGTTTTATTCCTTAGAAAGGAGGTGATCCAGCCGCAGGTTCTCCTACGGCTACCTTGTTACGACTTCACCCCAGTCATCTGCCCCGCCTTAGGCGGCTCCCTCCAAATGGTTAGGCCACCGACTTTGGGCGTTACAAACTCCCATGGTGTGACGGGCGGTGTGTACAAGGCCCGGGAACGTATTCACCGCGGCATGCTGA
>NZ_JACIVB010000004.1 GCF_014145455.1 Limosilactobacillus rudii
CGCATGGTGAATGCCTTGGTACTAGGAGCCGATGAAGGACGGGACTAACACCGATATGCTTCGGGGAGCGGTAAGTACGCTTTGATCCGGAGATTTCCGAATGGGGAAACCCAGTCAGTTTAATCGCTGACTACTTGACTAGTGAATACATAGCTAGCAAGAGGTAGACGCAGTGAACTGAAACATCTTAGTAGCTGCAGGAAGAGAAAGAAAAATCGATTCCCTGAGTAGCGGCGA
>NZ_JACIVB010000040.1 GCF_014145455.1 Limosilactobacillus rudii
GGGGGGGGGGACTAACTGCCTCAACTGTTCATGCAGATGTTAAGCCAGCTGCTGGTGAAGCAACAACTAATGATGCAATTGAACAAGCAAAGGATAAGGTAGCGCATGCAACGACTGCTCAGCAAAGCGCTCAGGCAGCCAATAATCAGGCACAGGCTGAAGTAGCTACTGATCGACAAGCAGTTACTCAAGCTAAAACTGATTTAAATCAAGCACAAGCAAAGCAAACGACTATTCAAAAAGCGGTTGACAAGCATAGTCAAGTTGAAACTGAGTTGAAGAAGGCGGAAGAAAGTCAAGCGGCTATTGCGCAGGGAAATGCACAAGGCCAATTAGATAATGCTGTTGCTAATGCTCAAGCGAATGTTGCGCAGGCTCAATCCGCTGTAAGTAATGCTCAAGTAGCAAGCAGTCAAGCCCAATCAAACTTAGCTAATGCTCAACAAGCATTAAAGAGTGCCGATAGTGCAGGGCATGAGACAACCCAAGCAGATGTTGATGCTGCGCAATCAGCTGTAAACACTGCTGAACAAAATAAAAATACTGCTGACCAGCAAGTTAATGCTGATTCAGCAGCAGTTCAAACTGCGGATTCAAATGTAAATGCAGCGCAAACTGCTGTAAATAAGGCTAATATTGACTACACAGTGGCCCTTAATGATGCTAATAAACAAAAGCAAATGTTAGCACAAGCTCAAGCCGCGTTGAAGAATGCCCAAGCGCAAAGTAGTTCAACTACAACGGCTAAGAAGAACGTTGTCGACATTCTGTGGATTCCATCCAATTTTGGAACGTTAATGAAAGGAGCCTTTGATGAAGGTGCTCACCTTAGTCAAGAGCAAGTAGACATGCTTAATGAGCTTTATACTAAGAATGTCAATGCCTTTACCAACCATATGGATGACGTGATGTCAGATGCTGATTATGATACGACTTATGACCTTAGCGGACAGAGTTATAACGTGACTGATAAACAGGGGCATGGAACGAACGCTCAAGCTGAATTAGAAGTATTTGCAGCTGACGTGTTGAATGCATTTGGCGCTAAGTTAGGACTTAACCCAGTTAAAGTTAATATCGATGTTGATCTTAATACGAATTATTACTATAAAGATCATAGCCATAGTCTTCCTTCTAATAGTCGATTAATCGATCAGTCTGTTGTTGGTGCTTCTAATATTACATTACTTCGTGGTATTAGTCTGGCATATCCAATTATGGGTGAACCAGATACTTATTCAATGGATCAATTAAAGTACGACATCTTTTTACAATTAATGCAAGCAATGTTTAAAGATGATTCATCGATTCAAACACAAGGTGATCATGCAGCAACATTACTTGGCAATCGTTTAAACGATCGCTCGGGTGCTGCAAATTATATTACGATTGCGACTGATCCCACTAGTAGTTCAAACTTAGCAACTGCGCATTCATACATTGGTATTACTGCACTAAATGATCAAGCTGCCAATCAAATTAAGTCAGCAGATTACACTTCCAAGCTTGATTCAACCATCAGCAGTCAAATTGACTTATCTGCTTTACAACGAACTGTTGGCAATGCACAATCAGCACTAGCCCAAGCGCAAAAGGGTGTTAAGAATGCAGCAGTCACTAAACAAACAACTGTCCAAGCATTGACTAATGCTAAGCAAGTATTAGCAGCTGCCCAATCGAAGCTTGATCACAGTAAGCAAGCTCAAGCGGATGCGCAAAACAAGCTTAAGCAAACAACCCAACATCTTGCAGATGTACAGGCAGCATTCAACCATAATAAGCAAACTGCCCAATCAAATGCTGCAAGGGTTGCCCAATTACAACAAGCTGTTAAGGATGCACAAACAAAAGTTGATCAAGCTCAAGCTACTTTGGATAATGCGAATAGTAACCTCAAGGATGCTAAGAACAAGCTCCAAGCTGCCTTATCGGCACTGAACAACTGGAAGAATGCTAAGCAAGCAGCTGATCAAAAGGTTAATGACTTACAAGCGGCATTGGATAATGTTAGTCAAGCAGATCTTGATGCTGCTAATCAGGCAGTTAAGGATGCACAAACAAAACTTGATAATATTCAGCAGAAGCTTAATGATGCAGAGATAAAACAGGCTGATACAGCAAAAGCATTAGTTGCCACTAACCAAGCATTAGCCAAGGCCCAACAAGAACTTACTATCCAACAGGCTACTCACGGTAATCGGGATACTAATCAAATTGTGCTTCCTGTTGCTCAAAACAAGGACACTGGTAACGATAGTAAAAAGGATAATGACCCAATCGTTAATGAAAGTACAGTTACTCAACAACCGCTTGAAACTAAGGCGGGCTTAGCTTCTCCAGCTACTATAACTGTTAAAAGAACAGCAGTGGAAAGCAGTGCATCTAATTCTAGTTTCGTAACTCGTGAAGAGTATAAGACAGCTCAACTAAAACAGCAAAAGGCAAGTAATAATAGTGCTATTACCCTTCCACAAACAGGAAATTATACTAATAAAGATCTATCTATTATCGGATTGGGGCTCGCTACCTTTGTTTCGTTGTTTGGTCTAACTCGTAAGCGTCGTTATTAATCGACTGTGGAGGTATTAAATCATGAGTGAGTTTGATGAAATTTTTACAGAAAAGAATCTGAAAAATTCAGATAAATTTGTGCCAGGGGAAAAAGCCTTATTTACTTCTAAGTCGAAAGAGGAAGTAAAGAAAATCTTTAACTTAGATGAAATTCCTACATATGCGGCATATGAGGTTGTCGACTCTCGTAGTGCTGGTTATGCTATTTCGCTTTTATTTGACCAGTCGTCCAATCATGGTAATAAAAAACCTTTAACTGTCGTTGCGATTGGTGCTAATCCAAAGGGAGATAATGAGAATAACACGGCACGAAAAGATATGAAAAAATGTTCTCTTGAACCAACGAGACAAGTTGAATTAAAGAAAACCATCTATACTTTACGGGACAGTGACATGTATGTTGATAAATTCGTTCAATTAGATTTATTTGCTGACAGAACTAATAAGGCTTATCAGACAATGAATTCGCAAACCCTTTCTAAAAATAAAGAATTGATCAAATACTAGGTGAAAAAGGCGGACATAATTATCCTTGCCTGGGGTGTTGGAACTGAGAGAATTTTAGCCAAGCATCAGGAATATCGACAAGACATTTTACGGGAAATTGAGGAACGACAAGATTCTAAAATAAACCCAGCAAAAGTTTATGCAATTGGGTTTAATGATGATGGGATGGTTATCCATCCTGCCTATGACACTACGGTAACTTCATTAAAACCTTGCGTAGTTAAAAATGAAACAATTACCCCTGCTTAAAATTAAGAAAACGTAATCTTTAAGTGTATAATGAAAATACGGCTCACCAAAATGGGAGTCGTATTTTTATTGCTAAGAACAAATTAAATAAAGGAATGAAACTTTAATGCCATCTGATTCAAAGAATAATCATTCAATACTAGGAATTGTGTGTCCTTACTGTGGCAGAACCTGTGCTTTAGGAACAAAGCGGTGTCCCAATTGTCACCACGAGCTAAAAGATCCACATTATACATTAAGTAATAATTTCCAGACTTCACCAACCGCGACTAAGAAGTCAAAAATATTAAAAGGTACGGCAATTATTTTGGTTATTCTATTTGCTGTTGGGCTGGGATGGCTATTTAAAAATAAAACTATTACCAATAATTCCCTAAGTCCCTACATATATGTGCAAATAAATTACTATAATAAGCAGAAAAGGATATTGCAAACTGATTATTATGTAGCAAAGCAAAATGTTTCTAATAAAAAGGCACAACACAAATTTATTCTTGGTTACCTTGGCCGAGGAAAACGGGGGAAAAACTTAATTCGCGATAATGACATTACTACTATGGGCAAAAGGTTTACCCACACCTCTCATTATCAATTGAGAATTCACAAGAAGGTAACTTATTTGACCGGTCCACAATTTATTACGATTAAAGAATCTTCTGCGATTGTACTTCCAGCAAGGCAAATAAACGGATTTAATCCCACCCATGTCCCTGCAACGAATATTTTAAAATGCAAAAGTAAAAATCAACAAGTACATTTTATAAAAATTATCCCGGTTGCTATTAGTGCTAATAGCTAATTCGGGTGGATAATAATAGCTTGCTCAAAATAGTGATTATGAGAATCAAGACGATTTTCAATAAAGGGATAACGAGAAAGAAGTTGACGGAGATTGCGAAGACCAAGACCGTGGACAGCTGGGGTAAGAATCCGTGACGATTGTTTTGTTAATCGTTGAAGGTCAACTTTTTCTTCAGTAGTTGTGTTACCAATGATAAGAATTTGATCATTTTGGTCATCAAAGAATGCAAAGTTAATCTTGCCGTCTTTTGCTTTTGTAGCGGCGTTAATTGCGTTATCAAAGAGAATTGAAATAATTCTTATCAGGTCAATAGTATCGATTTTAGAAGAAGGAGTAATCGGTTTTTCAATTTCGAGATTAACTTTGATTCCTTTTTCTAATGCCAAAGAAACTTTATCAAACAATAGGCTTTTGATTTCTAATGATTGCACTTGAGATAATTTGCTAAGAACAGTATTTTGTGTGTCAATTTTTGTATTTGTTGGTAAGATAACACGATTAAAGATAGATTCGACTTGATCAATATTGCGCTGTTTAATGGCATCATCTAAGCTTAATAATAGGTTTTTATAATCGTGACGGAAAAGTCGTAAATTATCGTACATTTCTTCGATATGACTTGTATAGACTTGTAAGCTATTCATTTCGTTTTCTAGATTAACTGAACGCTGTTGGTAAAGAAAATAACGTGTTATATATTTGATGATTAAGTAGGTTAGTATTCCATAGACAATCCCCGTAAGACCGTACTGAAGATTATTCACTTTAAAAAATTGGGTATGGTAAATATTTCTAAAAACGAGAAATGAAATTAAAAAGAGATTAACAATCCAAGATATAACGGGGTGCAATGAAATCACAATTTTACTATATTGCTGAATTAAAGGCTTCATTTTAGATAAAATAAAATAGGCAATTCCAAAATTAATTAATAATATGAAATTAATGCCATAATTAATAAAAGCCGTTGAATATTTACCAGTGAAATAGGAGACTAATGAGACGTATTGGGATCCAATTAGTGAAGTAGAATAATAGAAATATCCCAATCCAATTAACAAGAAAAAGATAATTGGATTATATGTATAATTTTGATTGAGAAAAAAGTAAAAAATTAACGAGTAAACAATAATAATAATTAAAATTCCGCCTAGAGAACGGGCAAATATACCAGAAAGACTAAACGTCATTAAAATATATACGTATATTGGAATTTTAATATCAGAAGTAAGGCTAAAAAGTTTAAAAAATATAAAAGATGTTAGGAAACTATTTAACCAGAATCCATATAGGTAATTAAAAATAGATCCAAAGTTAGAAGGGAGCGGGAAAGTAAATTCAAAAAAAGGCATAGTGAGTTTTCTCCAAATTATTAATTGATTAATTTTAAAATGTGACGAATATGTAACTTACTAACGGGACAAGTTTCCCCATTATAGAAATAAATAATTCCTTTTCGGGGGTCCACGTGATCTATTTGTCGTAAATTAACTAAATAACTCCGGTGAGCACGGAAAAAACGATGGTCCATTTTTTCAATATCACGGAGATTATGGTTTAATTGTCGTTGCTGATTATTAACAGTATTTAAGATTGATGAATGGGAATTGGATGAATTCGATTCAAAATAATTGATATTCATAAAGTCGATTTTGATTATATTTGAATAATCCTTATAAACAAATGGTTTTTCATTATTACTTGCTTGAAGTTGCGTTTGAACTTGTTGAATATCTTTTTGCAACTCAGCATAAATATCACTATAGTCTTTTGCAATAAAGTCTAAAGCGCTAACTCGATACTTATAAGTACGGTATAAGAATTCATCATGAACCGTAATAAAAATTAACGAAGCAAGCTGGTCATGAGCTCGTATTTTCTTACTGAACTCAAGACCAGCATTTTTAATACCATTAATTTCGAGATCTAAAATGAAGACATTAGACCGACTTGGTTGAGGAAGGCTTTTTCTTAAGTCATCAATATCAGCGAAGATTTTGCAGTCAACTTCAATATCTAAATTGGCGCCAATCTTTTCAATATTATTTTTCATTTGTTGGAGCTGAATTGGATCGTCTTCCAGAATAAATACGTTTAGCATAAGCTGTCTATCCCTTACAATGACAAATTTCAGTATTGAATATATCATTACTACTTACTGAAAATAAAGGAAAAATACTGAAATTGCAGAGAAAATGCAGAATACTGAAATTAAGAGCAGAACAGTGAAAAAATTAAAACAGAATAAGCAAATTTAACCCGGTAACCAAACTGGCTAACAAATACCCCAGAACAGTTTGCCAAAGTGAATTGACATGCTGGCCCATCATCTTTTTACTTCCGGTTAGGGCTACTAAGGGGTATAGGGTGAATGGGAGCGCAATACTCAAGACAATTTGGGCGTAAATGATTAATTGTTCGAACTGCTCTTCATTGAAATTAATCATAAAACCAATGATCAGAATAGGGACAAGAGTAACTGCCCGGGTTAATAACCGTCGTTGCCATAACGGTAAGCGAATATTGATAAAACCTTCCATCACGATTTGTCCGGCAAGAGTACTGGTAATTGAAGAAATTAACCCGGTAATCAGCAGGGCAAAGGCAAAGAGCCAGCTCATGAGCGGACTAGCGAGGCTACCAACGATATGTGGATTTTTAAGACCAAAGAAGACATCCTCCAGACTACCAAGACTAGCAGCGTGGAAGAAAAGTGTTCCGCCAAGCACTAACAAAAGAGCGTTGACGATAAAGGCCATGAAAAGGTGGATCAAAGAATCCCAGTTTGCAAAACGCAGCGTTTCTTTGACTTGTTTTGGATCATGTTCATCGTAGCGCCGACTTTGCGCAAGGGATGAATGTAGGTAGATATTATGGGGCATGATTGTTGCGCCGACAATTCCCAGACTGATCAATAGTTCACTGTGGTTGGTAAAGATAACTTGACGGGGAATAAAGCCGTCCAAAATTGCAGCAAACTGGGGATGTGCCCGGCATACTTCGATAGCAAAGATTACTCCAACCGTTAAGATCGCAGCAAGGACGATAAACTCAATTCGTCTAATTCCAAAATGAAGGAAGAAGAGGACAACAAGTACGTCAGCAATCGTTAAAATTACGCCAATCAGGAGCGGTAACTGAAATAGCATGTTTAACGCAACGGCTGTCCCAACAACTCCAGTTAAATCAGTTGCCATCATCGCTACTTCATTTAGCAGCCACATAACGATCCGGAGAGGTGTCGGTAAGTGATCAGCAATTGCCTGCGCGAGGTCTGTCCGTGTTGTTACCCCGAGTTTAATTGATAATGATTGCATAAACATGGCAATGAGAATTGCGGTGAATAGGATTACGAGTAGCTGGTAACGATACTGACTACCCCCAGCAAGCGAAGTCAGCCAGTTACCAGGATCCATGTAGCCGACTGCCACTAAGGCTCCTGGACCGCTGTATGCTAGAAACTTTTGCCAGAATGCACTTTCGTATACGTTCGGAACATCAACACTTCCATTGATTTCATCTAAACTTTTTTGCTTCATTGTGTCACCTTTTGTCTTACCAGGTCGACGATAAACTTAGCAAACGCTGGTGAATCGTTTAGCGAAGGGACCATTGTTAAGTCATTGCCACCATTTTCCCGGAATACTTGATAATTTTGGGTACTATCTTCTTCAAGCGTCTCAAGACAATCAGCGACAAAGGATGGGGCCGCCACTAGAATATTACGGTGTCCCAGCTGGGCTTCGTTTAATAAGACATTACGAAGATAGGGCTTCAACCAGGGCATTGGCCCAAATTTTGACTGGTAGGTCATCTTAATTTGTTTTTCGGGGATATCGAGTCGCTTGATTAATTCAGCCGTGGCCGCCTCTGTTTCTTTTTGGTAGGGGTCACCATGTTTAACCATTGCAGTCGGGATTCCATGGTAGGAGATTAAGAGCTTGTCGTAGTTTCCGTAATCCCAGGCGTCCTGGATTTGCCTTGTCAGCAGTGATAAGTAATGATCTTCGGCTGAAAAGCGATCAATAATTTGAATGTTAGGATCAACCGCATGAACCTTGTCAATAATTGTTTGGGTAGTACTTTGCGTGAAGAAAGGGAAGAGGGAGAGGACAACTATTTTTTTGCATTCTTTTTTCATCTCAGCGAGAGTATCAGTAATTGATGGTCGACCATAGTTCATTGCCATTTTAACCACCCAGTCGGGCATTAATGCCTGAACTTTGGCAGTAAGTCGTTGGGTGTAGACAATTAGTGGCGAGCCTTCCTTCATCCAGCAATTACGGTAAAAAGTAGCCGATCGCCATGATCGTGTTGGCAAAATAATTCCTCGGAGAAGTGGTTGCCATAGAGCTGGTGGCATCTCAATTACGTTACGGTCACTAAGGAATTCCTGTAAGTAGCGTTTAACGTCAGGAGTCGTCGGGCTGGCCGGTGATCCAAGGTTAACTAACAACAATCCGTGTTCTTTCATGAAAATAACTCCTCGTAAAAAGTAATTAATCTTATTCTACACCTGCTTTTGGATCAACCTTGATAAAAATCTTGACAACTTACTTTTTGCTCGTTATGATAACTGTAATTTGAAATACGAGGGAATACTGATGAAAAACAATTATTTTGTTAACGCAAATACTTGTTGTTGTGAATCGCGTCTTATGCGACTCACTTTTTGGTATACTCATTTTTAACTGAATTACTATCAAGTTGATATCACATAAGGCGTAGATCCAAGAACTAATCTTGAATTTGCGCCTTTTTTGTATACTTTGAGAAAGAAGGATCTCAGATGTTAGTTGAAAATACATATGATTTAATTGGTCACACCCCGCTGATGCATTTACCAATGGAAACACCTAATAAAGTTAACATTTACGCCAAGCTTGAAATGTTTAATCCAGGTGGAAGCATTAAGGACCGTTTGGGAATGGCACTCATTCAACGGGGATTTAATGAAGGTAAGGTTCATTCGACCACAACGATTATTGAACCGACCGCTGGTAATACGGGAATTGGGGTAGCACTTGCAGCCTTAAAATATCGTTTGCCAGTTAAACTGGTTGTGCCAGCAAAGTTTAGTTTTGAAAAGCAGACTTTGATGCGTGCTTTGGGTGCAGAAGTGATTAATACCCCTAGTGAGGATGGCATTAAAGGGGCGATTACAAAGGCAAAGCAATTAGCTGCTGAGATTGGGGATGCTTATGTTCCATTGCAATTCCAAAATACCGCTAATCCTGATGTTTACCAACGTACATTAGGGCCTGAGATTCTTGCAGATCTTAGAGATGAGCCAATTGATGCCTTTGTAGCTGGCGCCGGAAGTGGTGGGACCTTTGCTGGAATTTATAAGTCCCTTCATGATGTTTACCCACAATTAAAGGGATACGTAGTCGAGCCAGCGGGATCAATCCTGAATGGTGGACCTGCCCACAGTCACCGCACAGAAGGCATTGGGGTTGAATTCATTCCACCGTTTTTCAAAGAGTTAAAATATACCGGTGTGAAGACGATTAGTGATGATGATGCCTTTTATTATGTCCGCTGGGCTGCTAAGAATCTCGGCCTCTTTATTGGTAGTTCGAGTGGTGCAGCACTTGCGGCTAGTTTAGAAGTTGCAAAAGAATTACCAGAAGGCGCTAATCTTGTGACGGTCTTTCCAGATTCCAGTGAACGCTATCTTAGTAATAATATTTATGGGGTGTAGGGGATGAATATTTTTCGTTTTATTACTGCGCAAGCGTATATCAAAAGTCCAAGTAATCAGCTTGAAAAAGGATCGTTCTGGAAAAAGTTATTTAATTTTTTGAAATTTTGAGAGTGCAAATCTTATTTTTTTACGTATTTATTATGTAGGGGGATAATTTGACCTAAATCTTATATAATGGAGTTAAGTAAATGAGTAGAGAAAGTGTACGTCAACAAGATATTCGCAGAATTGAGCAGCAATGGTATAACATGACGATTACAAGTGATCCGATGTTTGGATTAGTAATGCAGAACAAGGCTATTTGCCTTAACTTAATTCAGCGAGCACTACCAGAATTGAAAATTAATAAGATAAAACAGATCACAACTCAAAAGGAAGTGGCAACTTTGGCGGTTGATCGTAGTGTCCGTTATGATGTTTATGCAGAAGATGACCATCAGCGCATTTATGTAGTCGAAATGCAAATGAAAAATGAGCATAATATTCCATCACGATTACGATATTATCAAGAGCAAATTGATAATGATTTATTAGAACCGGGAGCAGACTACAATAAATTAGCCCATTATCCGACATACGTGATTATGTTTTGTAATTTTGATTACTTTGGTCGTGGGTGGGCAAAATATCGTTTTGATTGTACTTGTGTTGAAGATCGTCAATTAAAACTTGGTGATAATCGGACTGTTGTTATTTTTAATGCAAAAGCAAAACAATTTAATGGTAATGAGCAAATTCGGGGCTTCCTTCAATTAATGCGAAATCAAGTAGTTCCAGATGATTTACTTGTTCAACAGGTTCAAAAGGAAGTTCAAGCTGTGAAGAATAATCCAGAGAGGAGACGGGGCTATATGAAATTTGAACTAGATTTAATGGATGCGCGTCGTGCTGGTAAGAATGAGGGAAAAGAAGAAGCTGTTCAGAACTATATTAACTTTTCTTATAAGCAGCATTTGGATGATCAACAAATTATTCAAGGGATTGGGGAGATTCTTGATATACCGAAGGAAAAAGCCGCAGAGTATTTTGCTAAGTATACTAACCAATGATACAACTTAGCTATCTATTACTATCCAATTAAAGTATTATCTTTTTAATTGCAAACTTACTATAATAAAGTAAGAAAGGATGCGATTTGATGAAAATTGTTATGTTAACAGGAAGTCCCCATCATCCCGGTACATCAGAGCAACTAGCTGATGCTTTTGAAAAGGGTGCTGTTGAAGCTGGTAATGAGGTTTATCGCTTTGATGCCGGAAGAAGGACTGATGAATTTTCGCCGATTAAATTAGAAGATAATCATCCTGGTGCTGAAGTAGCAATTGAACCTAATGATATTGTGACTAATGAAGTAATGCCCAAATTATTAGATGCAGATTTGGTAGTCCTAGTTAGCTCGCTTTATTACTATGGTATTAATGCAGCATTAAAAGCTGTAATTGATCGTTTCTATAACTACAATCATGAATTACACGGCGATAAGAAATCAATTACGTTGGTCAGCGGTTATGGTCAAGAAGATGCGTTTGCTTCACTTAATTTATATTTTGATCAGCTATTAAAATATATGCGGTGGGAGCATGTTGGCAGTGTCTTAGCAGCTGATTCATGGAATGACGCAAAATTAGCTAAGCATGTTGATGAAGCATACCGATTAGGAAAATCAGTTAAATAAAAAAACGGGGCTGGCGAGAAAGCATATTTCTCATCAGCCTCATCCTTTTAGTTAAAAGAATATTTTACTCATAATAATCATAAATACTAGTAAACAAACAGAACTAATTGCGGCCGCCCCGAAAACAGCACCGCCACGTTTGAAAATAACTTTGAAGTTTACCGAAACACCAAGGGCAGCCATTGCCATTCCAAGGAAAATGTAAGCGGCTTGGACTAATCCATCCAAGAAAGCAGTTGAGAATGGTAAGAAAGTCCCAAGAACACTGGTTAGGATAAAACCGCCTAAGAACCATGGAATTGGTAGTTTCTTTGGTTCCTTTGTATGTTCTTCTTCACTTTCTTTGATTAGTCGGTGTTGATACCAGTAACCAACAATCAATGCAACTGGTGCTAAAAGTAACACCCGTGATAATTTCATAATTAATGCATTATCAAGACTAGCTTCACCAAAGGCACCTCCGGCAGCGACCGCGTGGGCAATTTCATGAAGTGATCCGCCAGCGACAATTCCAAATTGGGGGTCAGTAAGGCCAAGCAGAGGCTTAATTCCAATCTCTAGAAGCGTAAAGACAGTTCCCATTACACAGACAACGGCGACAGCAAGAACTTCATTTTCTCGTTTTCGTTCTTCATCGTCAGTCTCAATTTGTGGTGAAACCCCCATTACCGCGGCTGCTCCACAAATACCGCAACCACATGCAGAAAGGATCGCTAGTTCATCTTCGGCACCGAATTTACGACTTAACCAGTAAGTGAGGACAATTGTCCCAGCAACACCGACCGCAGCAACTAAGATTGTCTTAACACCTGCAGCTGCTAGCTTTTCGAGATTTAACCGAAAACCAAGCAAGATGATTCCAAGTCGTAAAAACTTGTTAGAAATAAAGCCAATTCCACCTTGCGCTTCATTGCGTAGGCTAGCGGGTGTTAACTGCATTGCAATCCCTAGTAACAGGGCAATTACTAATGCCCCAATTAAGTTAACGTAGGGTAGCTTAGCAAGAAGTACCCCGGCAACAGAACAAATCAAGGTCATAATAGCTGCTAGCCAAAATGACCTTGTTTTCATGATACTCATAAAATAATCAATCCCCTCGATTTATTATATCCTCTAACACTTTAGCAAAAGTTTTATAATAAACAAGGGTAAATCCTAATAAAAGCCCTTTCATGTCGCGTAAAAAACTAATTATTGAAATTTGAGAGAAGATGATTTGGTGTGGATAATAAAAAAGAAAATCATGTTCGGCGTTTATTAAAAACCCGTCATTTAGCAATGATTGCCCTTGGTGGTTCGATTGGAACCGGATTATTTGTTGCTAGTGGTTCAGCTATTCATACTGCGGGGCCAGGAGGAGCAATTATTGGCTATGCAGTGATGGGGATAATGGTGTATTTCTTAATGACTAGCCTTGGTGAGATGGCAACTTTTATGCCTGTTAGTGGCTCATTTGCGACTTACTGTACTAAGTTTATTGATCCGGCATTAGGATTTTCAATGGGCTGGATATACTGGTTTAACTGGGCGTTAACTGTTGCCGTTGATAGTACAACTGCAGGAATTGTGATGAATTTTTGGTTTCCTAATATTCCTAGTTGGCTATTTAGCTTGGCCGTATTGGTTTATATTATTATTGTTAATGCGTTAGCGGTTAGCTCATTTGGCGAAGTTGAGTATTGGCTTGCGATTATTAAGGTAATTACCGTTATTTTATTTTTAATTGTTGGATTTGCAGTTATTTTAGGCATTATGGGTGGAAAAACGATTGGCTTTCATAACTTAACCTATAAGCAAGCACCATTTGTGGGGGGCTTTCCAGCAATTTTAAGTGTATTTTTGGTTGCTGGTTTTTCCTTTCAAGGGACTGAATTGGTTGGAATTACGGCAGGTGAATCAGCCACACCGGCAAAGAGTATCCCACGGGCTATTCATTCTACTTTTTGGCGGATTTTACTATTCTATGTTTTATCAATCTTTGTAATTGCATGTATTTTGCCTTATACTAGTCCAAACTTACTCGGGTCTTCAGTTAAGGACATTACAATTAGCCCCTTTACCCTTGTTTTCCGGCGTGCGGGGTTGGCATTTGCAGCCAGTGTAATGAATGCTGTGATTTTGACGGCAGTAATATCAGCCGCTAATTCAGGAATGTATGCTTCAACACGGATGATTTATGCGATGGCACATGAAGGACAGGCCTGGCGAATTTTTGGTGTAACCAATCAGCGTGGAATTCCTATTTATGGATTATTAGCATCGACATTAGTGGCATCGCTAACCTTCTTAACAGGAATATTTGGTCCGGGCATTTACGAGTTTTTGATTGATTCAAGTGGTTTAGCTGGTTTCCTGACCTGGATGGGGATGGCCGCTGCGCACCTACGTTTTCGGCGAGCTCTAAAGATTCAGGGATATAATGCTAATGACTTGCGGTACCATGCTGCTTTTTATCCTGTTGGTCCAATCCTAGCCTTACTTTTATGTGCAGTGGTGATTATTGGCCAAAATCCAACGGCAATTTTACATGGTAATTGGCAAGAAGTTATTTTGACTTATCTTAGTGTTCCGCTTTTATTTATTTTATGGTTATACTATAAATTACGGTATCGAACTCATCTTGTATCGTTAGCTAAAGTAGACTTAAAGCAGGGACATTTTAAATCAAATGAGGTGACAAAATGAAAATTAAAAATATAACCTTGATGCAGCCTTATTCATCGCTTGATATTTATCAGAGTAAGACAGATCGGCCGTTACCAGGAATTGTTATTGTTCCAGGAGGCAGTTATAACCAAATTATGGAAAGGGACTCAGAGCGGGTAGCAGTAACCATGGCTACTCATGCTTGGCAGTCATTTGTTGTTCGATATCCGGTAGTAGAACATAAAAATTATGAAAATGCTAAAATTGCGATTAGTGAGGCCTTTGACTATATTGTTGACCATGCTGAAGAACTACAAGTAGATCCAAAGCGCTTAGGTATTATTGGCTTTTCAGCAGGCGGTCAATTGGCGGCGGCATATAGTAACATTAAAGAGACAAAAGCCAAGTTTGCGGCACTTGGCTATCCTGTTATCCAACCAACCATTGATGAACGGATGGGCGTGACGACAGAAAATGTTGCTGAGCTAGTAACTAAGCAAACTCCACCAACATTTATGTGGGGCTCAATAAAAGATGATTTAACGCCATTTGTTGATCATGTTCAAGTATATGCCAATGCATTAGCCCACCATGATGTTCCGTTTGAACTCCATGAATTTGGTACTGGTGGACATGGGATTGCCTTGGCAAATAAATATACGGGAATTGTTAATGGTGACCGGGTTGATGAACATATGGGAAAATGGTTCCCATTGTTTCTTGATTGGCTCAATGAATTGCACTTGGCGTAAAAAATAGGAAGTAAGTTTTTTAAGACTTGCTTCTTATTTTATTTCCTGGGGAATTTTAAATATTAATCTGTTTAGTTGCTATTTCATCAATAAAGTGTTGGTCATGTTCGATGATTAACATTGGTGGACGGACAGTTTGAATTAATTTAATTAGTTGATCCTGGTTATAGGTGTCGAGGTAATTAAGCGGCTCGTCCCATAAATAGAATTGTGCTGGTTCGACGAGTGAACGAGCTAATTCAACTTTCTTTTGTTGCCCCATGCTCATATCTTCAATTGGCGTATTGAAGCTCTCTCGTTTCATTCCAAATTTTCGCAGGAGGTTGAGAAAGTCAGCATAATTTAGTTGATAATACTTTGCGAATTCACGGAGGGTTCCATGATGATGATAATCTTGCCGAACAACGCTCACTTTTAGCTTACTGCTCAATCTAATTTCACCTGATTGGTTACCCGTGAAATTACCACAAATTGCGTGAAAAAGACTAGATTTTCCTGTTCCGTTATTACCACAGATAAGAATTTGATCGTGAGAATTGGCGGTAAATGATAAATTGGAACATAGCGAATGCCCCGGATAACTAAGTGAAAGATCAGTGATATGAAGTAATTCTTGGAGGTGCGTTGGCTGTAAGTTAATGGTTAATGGCACGGTAGTCTCAACGTCTTGGAGTAATCCTTCACGCTCAGTAATTGCTTTATTGAGCCGATTATTTACAATTACTGATTTTTTCATCATCTTTGCTGCCTTTGCGCCGATGAATCCTTTGTCTGCATGAGAATTGTTTTTCTTTTCGCTTTCAGCTCGTTGTGCCCACTGCTTCTTAGTAGATTGCACTTTCTTTAGATGGTGGATCTCTTTAAGCAGCTGTTCATTTGAGTTAATTGCATCTTTATCCCTGACGCGTTTTTGCTTAAAGTAACTACTGTAATTACCGTGTTCAAGTATTAATTGATGCTGTTCAATTACAAGTGTATGGTCAATGATTTGGTCAAGAAAATGTTGGTCATGACTGGTAATGATAAAGCCGGTTTGTTTCTGTTTTAAGTATTGCGCAATTAATTTTCGCCCGTGCTGGTCAAGGTGGTTTGTCGGTTCATCAAGTAATGGGAATAAATCATTTTGTGCAAACAAGGTAGCAAGCATTATCCTCGTTTGTTCGCCACCGCTTAACGTTTTTACTGGTTGCCATAATAAAGCAGGGTCGGTAGCCATTAAGTTTAATTCTCGCTCCACTTGCCATTGTTCTGTTTGTGGTGCAACTTCACTAATGTTATTCCAGACTAGCTCATTGGGATCGATAATTTTTAATGGATAATAGCCAAAGTTGAGGCTAGCTTGAACTTGCCCCAGGTAAGCTAATTGATTTTGGAGAATTCTAAAGAGGGTTGTTTTACCACGTCCATTTCGTCCTAAGAGGCCAAGCTTCCAGTCACTGCTTAGGTTGAGGTCGCAATGGTTAAAAAGTGGTTTTTGCCCTGGATAGGCAAAAGTTAAGTCATTGATTATAATTGGTTCGATAAAAATCACCCTTTCATGGACAGCAGGAAAGAGTAGGAAAATAAAAAAGGCCTCCCCAACTGGGTAGACCTTAAAAAGTAGTGTCACTAAACCACTAGTACACTTATCAGTCAAGCATTGAAATATAAAATCCTACCCATAGTATCTCCCTGCATTATCAGACAGTAATAGATACGCTAAATTGTGTAGAATTAAAATTTCAATGGATGACCCCTCCTAAAATTTGATGCACTTAATATAACAATTTAGGATTATCTTGTCAATAACTTAATTTAATTCACCGTCAGCAATCTTATCAAGCATTGGCCGCGATGGAATAAAGAATAATTGACCACCGAGGATATCAGAGAATGTTAGCAGGTAATCATTCTTTTCTAGCATATTCTCTAGCATCTTCTTTGTGACAGTCCAGTGACGTGAATAACCGATAAAGAATGTTCCAGTATTACCAGAAGCAGGGTCGGAGTAAGGAACGTTCATCCGGACAATCTTTTGTTCAACCCCATCAATTTCGGCCTGAGAAGTAACGTTGTGAGCATTTTTGAACTTTTCTTGTTCACTAAGTTCAAGGTCAGAGAATTTCTTTCGACCAACCGCTTTTTCTTGATCTTCGGTGGTTAATTTATTCCAGATATCCATATTGTGACGCCACTTTTGTGCAAAGGCATATGACCCATTTTCAAATGTTGGATCTTCATCACCGATAATGGCGTAGTCCGCTGCATCTTGTGGTTCAGGATTTTCCGTTCCATCGATAAAACCAATGATTGCTCGACCTTCAAAGTAGCGGAACCCCTTAGTTTCATCGACAACGTTAGTAATATCCTTTACGAAAAGCATTAATTGGGCCATAAATTCATAAACAACTGCTTCGTCATTTGCACGGATATGAAGGAAAATATCACCTTCCGCTGCTGGCATCTTATATTTTGGCCCGGTTAGTGTCTGATATGTTTCAAGTTCTTTTGGCTTTGGTGCATTTGGGAATAGGTAATCCCATGCATCATTACTAAAACCAAGTGAGACCTTTAGATTCCCTTTATTATCACGAATACGGAGAGAGCGAGTAATTGCTTGGAAGCGATCAACAAATTCTTGGATTGCCTCTTGTTCTTTTTCTCGATCTTGCCGTTTTAACTCTAGTACTGTGAATTGAACATGTTCGCCCGCGTCTTTCCAAACGTCTTGGGCTTTATTTGGATCCATTGCCATTATGTTCTCCTCCTTAAAGTAAGTTATCGTATTACATGCTAATTATAGCATTCTTTTTATCTTTGATTTTAATAATTGCCTTATTAAGTTGAAGCCGTTTTCAAGGTGAATTAAAATAAAAGTGTATCTATTTTTTTACAAAAGGGGTGACTATTGTGCAAGAAGCGCAAGAAAAAAAGAAACATCGCTTTCATATGCCATCTGCGTTTACAATTTTATTCATTATTATAATTTTAATTGCAATTTTAACGTGGATTATTCCAGCAGGGACATATGCAACCGATAAAGCAGGAAATATTATTTCTGGGACCTATAAGACAGTAACGAGTAAACCACAGGGAATTTGGAATATCTTTATGGCACCAGTGATTGGGATGGTTGGTGATAAAAAGACCGATGGAGCAATCTCAATCTCGCTTTTTATTTTAGTTATTGGTGGCTTTCTTGGGGTTGTAAACAAAACTAATGCCTTAAACGAAGGAATTAGTTCGATTGTTCGTCGCTATAAGGGTCGTGAAAAGCAATTAATTCCGATTTTGATGTTATTATTTGCGCTCGGTGGTTCGACATATGGAATGGGGGAAGAAACGATTGCTTTTTATCCATTGTTAATTCCAGTAATGATGGGTGTCGGTTTTGATTCAATTGTGGCAGTTGCAATTGCCCTTGTTGGTAGTCAGGTTGGTTGCCTTGCATCAACTGTTAACCCGTTTGCGACAGGGGTAGCCTCACAAACATTAAATATTTCACCAGGGGACGGACTTGTTTCCCGGGTAATATTGTTGATTATTACCATTGCTATTAGTATTGCTTATGTTTATCATTATGCATCAGTAATTGAAAAGGACCCAACTAAGTCGCTAGTGTACAACCAACGTGCTGAAGACGAAAAGCGGTTCTTGATTAAGACTAATTTAGATGATGACCATAAGATGACTGGGCGGCAAAAAACGGTTATTTGGCTATTTGGAATTACCTTTGTCATTATGATTTTAGGGTTGATTCCATGGACGAACCTAAATAGTCACTGGACATTTTTTGATAATTTAACTAAGTGGTTAGTTAATATCCCATTCCTTGGTGACCTACTTGGTCATGATATGGCCCCGCTAGGAACATGGTACTTTAATGAAATCACGATGCTGTTCCTCTTTATGTCAGTATTGATCATGGCAGTTTATCACATGAAGGAAAGCGAATTTATTGATGCCTTTATGTCTGGAATGAGTGATTTCTTAAGCGTTGCAATTATTGTGGCAGTTGCCCGGGGAATCCAGGTTGTCATGAATGACGGTATGATTACTGGGACGGTTCTCCACTGGGCAGAAGTAGGTCTAAATGGCTTATCACAAACTGTCTTTATTATTTTGACGTATATTTTCTATATCCCAATGTCATTCCTAATTCCATCAACTTCTGGTTTAGCAGCAGCAACAATGGGGATTATCGGACCAATGGGGCACTTTGCCCACGTTTCTGGTAGTCTTGTTATTACTGCTTACCAAGCTGCCTCAGGTTGGGTTAACTTGATTACACCAACGTCTGCCGTGGTAATGGGGGCACTAGCAATTGCTCACATCAATATCAGTATTTGGTGGAAGTGGATGCTTAAATTAATGATCTATCTCTTTATTGCAACGTGTGTATTTCTAGGCGTTGCTGCATTGTTGTAGGAGGTTAAGATAATGACAGAGATTATTACAGAAAAAGACCAGCAAGCTGCGACTAAGACGTTGGAACGATTGATTTCAGTACCGTCATATAATCAGCCTGCAGAAGACGGAGCACCATTTGGTCGTGGTATTCGGAATGCTCTCGATGAAATGATGAAGATTTGTGATGAATTAGGATTTAAGACTTATGAGGATCCAGCTGGTTATTATGGTTATGCAGAAGTTGGTAGTGGTGAGAAGGTATTCGGAATTATTTGCCATCTTGATACTGTTCCTGCTGGTGACTTAAGCAAGTGGGATCATGACCCATTTAAAGGGACAGTGATCGATAATGCAGTTTACGGTCGTGGATCACAAGATGATAAAGGTCCGGGGATTGCGGCATTATTTGCAGTTAAAGCATTGATGGACCAAGGTTATCATTTTAATCAACGGATTCGTTTTATCTATGGAACTGACGAGGAAATTTTATGGCGGGGAATTGCTGAATATAATAAAAAAGAAGCGCCAATTGATAGTGGAATTTCACCAGACGCCGAATTTCCGTTAATCTATGCTGAAAAAGGCCTTCAACAGTCATATCTTGTAGGGCCAGGAACTGACAAGTTGAAGATTAGTTTGAAGAACGCATTCAATGCGGTTCCCGATAGCGCAGTTTATGATGGTCCAAAGCAGGATGAAGTAAAGGCTGCCCTCGATAAACATGGTTTTGAGTATACTAGTGATGGTCAATCAATCACAGTTATTGGAAAATCAGTTCATGCCATGATGGCGCCTAAGGGAACTAATGCGGTATTACGATTAGCAATTGCTCTTGATGATGTTTTTGACTTTAAACCGTTAGATTTCATTGGTAAGTTATTTAAAGAGGACGCTACTGGTAGTAATGTTCTCGGTGAAGTAAAAGATGAATCTGGTCAGCTAACCTTTAATATTTCAAGTTTAGAGATCAACGAAAAAGAAACACGGATGCAGATTGATTTACGAATTCCTGTTACTGTGGATCGTGATAAGTTAATTGCTAAATTGAGCGAGAAAGTTGCACCATATGATCTTGAATATGTCCATTTTGATTACCTAGCTCCTCTGTATGTACCTAAAGATAGCAAGCTGGTTAAGACATTAATGGATATTTATAAGAAGCAAACAGGCGATAAAGATGCTCAGCCCCAAATTTCAGGTGGTGCGACATTTGCCCGGACAATGAATAATTGTGTTGCCTTTGGTGGAATGTTGCCAACAACGCCTGATTATATGCACCAAGCAAATGAGCAATGGCCATTAGCTGATATGTTCAAAGCAATGGAAATTTACGCGCAAGCAATTAAAGCGTTGTGTATCGATTAAAAGTTGCTAAAAAGCACCCCTGCAAGTCTAAATTGATTTGCAGGGGTGCTTTTTCGAAATAGGTAACTTTTGAGAGAGATAAAGCGTTAATGGAAAGGAATATTACCTATTTTTATTTATTTTGAGAGAGATTATTTTGTAATTATTTTTGTTCCATTACTTTTTCGCCGTTAGCAGTAACAGTAAATGTCTTGTTAGCAGCGTCTGCTTCAAGGATAGCAACATTTTTACCATCTTTATCCTTACGAGTAATCTTAATAGTGGTTTCAGTTGGTGTTTCAACATCAATTGAGCCATCAAGGTCAAAGGCTGCAAACTTGTTCCGCCATGAAAGTAAGTCTAAGAGGTTCTTAACTACTGGTCGTTGAACTTCCTTAGCAACTTCTTCCTTGGTGTAGTAGTGACGGTTGATGTTACGACCTTCTTTAGTCTTTTCAAGTAATTCCAAGTCGTTTGAACCAGCAAGTAAACCAACGTAGTAAACCATTGGAATACCAGGAGCGAAGATTTGGAATGCCCGTGAAAGCAAGTAAGCCTTGTCATCGTCACCAAGTGCGGAGTAGTAAGTAGAGTTGATTTGGTAGATATCTAAGTTGTTGTATTCAGCACTGGAGTACTTCCGCTTAACATTAGCACCAACCTTGTACAATTCGTTTGATGCATATTCGATTTCATCATCAGTTAAGATATCCTTAGCATCAACAACCCCAATACCATCATGAGTATCAAGAGTAGTAAATTGCTTCATTGGTGACATCTTCAACCACTTAGCAAGGCGGTTAGTCTTACCAGAGTAAAGGGTGTAAAGAGTAGTCATTGGTAAGGTAAAGTCATAGATGAAGAAGTTGTGTTCAGAAATCTTTTGTGGAATTGTGTAGTGTTCGTGGATTTCTGGAAGAATCGTTGCCTTGTAAGGGGCAAGAATGTCTTGTACTTCATTTAGAAGGTCCCAAATTTCAGGTTCAACGAAAAAGTCATTAGTACCAACCTTCTTGATAGCGTAAGCAAAGGCATCAAGACGAATCATATCAGCACCATGCTTAACCATGTCGACTAATGTTTCCTTAAAGAATTCATTAGCAACCTTGCTCTTAACATTGATATCGATTTGTTCTTCACCAAATGTGTTCCAAAGGTGTTCCTTAGTTCCATCATCAAATGTGATTTCTTGTTCAGGAGCCTTATCTTTACGCTTGTAAATTAAATCGACATCTTCTTGGGTTGGACGATCTTTTCCAGCCTTTTCCCAGAACTTTTCCCAACGGATAAAGAAGTCATTGTACTTGGAATCATCATGCTTCTTTTTAAAGTCTTGGTACATTTCAGATTTCTTAGAAATGTGGTTGATCATGAAATCAAACATTAAGTAATAGTCTTCACCTAATGCTTCAACATCGTCCCAGTTACCAAAGGCAGGGTCAACAACGTCATAACGGTAAGGGGCAAAACCACGGTCACCAGTTGATGGGAAGAATGGGAGCAAGTGGACACCACCGATAGCGTCACCGATGTACTTCTTTAATACTTCATGAGTTTCCTTGATGTTTTTACCCATTGAGTCAGAGTAGGTGATTAACATAGCTTCATTTTTGATTGGCATAATAAAAACCTCCGATTAAAATTAATTTGTTTGTTTCGAACGACGAGTTGCAAAGAAAATAATTAAGGCAATAACGATTAACATTATTCCATAGATTGAGAATGGAGCGGCCAAATTCATACCGCTAAGTGGACGACCCATTAAACGGTTCATCCATTCAGCAATTGTTGGCGAGAAGAATGCCCCAAAATTAAATCCAATTAGGACCATTGAAGTAACAAGTGGTTGCCGTTTAGCTGGTGCCAAATCAGGCAAAAGGTTGAAAATCAAAGGTGAAACTAATTGAAGTGGGAAGCCAATAAGGAGTAATCCAATAACTAACATTACGAAATTCCCGTTGGCAAAGGCAAATAAGAAGTTTGAAATTGCCATTAGTCCAAGGCCAAGGTAAACAGTATTAAAACCGAGGACCTTGTTAATTGAACCGTAGAATAAACCACCAAGGGTTGCACCAATTAACATTAGTGACAGGAACATTGATGAACCTGTATAATTACTTCCTTTAATTGCAACGGCTAAACCAGGGAACCGATTCTCCATTCCAACATAGTCGACAACTAAAAGGAAAGCAAATAAAACAAGAAGGTAAACGACCGGACTAATCTTTTTGATTGGTTCACTTTCGTCTGTCAATTCATCAGCAAGATTATCTTCAGTAACACTGTTATCCTGGGCCTTGCTATCATCTGGGACACGGATAGCAAAGAAGAATAATACAACGAACGCAAGTAGATAAACGGCAAATGAAGCGTGCCATCCAGCATAACTTAAAATTAGACCAGCAATTGCTAAGGTACATGCTTGACCAATTTGTTCAGCAGCAGCACGCCAGCCCAGCATTTGGGCACGAGTAGTTCCTTCGTACCAAACGGAAATCATTGAGATGGCTTGTGAGTTGTACAAACCAAACCCAGCACCCAAGATAAGACGAGAAATTAAAATGGTCGTATAGTTATCCGCAAAAAGCGGTACGATTCCGGCAAGACCAACAATAGTTACCCCAGCCATGATAATCTTTTTGTCTGAAATATTAAACCATTGTTGAAGTAATGGCGAAAGGACAACAAAAATCATTACAGCAAATGAAGGAGTAGTAACTAGATATTCTGACTGTGTTTGCGAGATTCCGAGTGCTGCCTTTAGCTGTGGCAACGAACCTTGGATGGCGTAAGCACTCGTAACCATGAATGAAACTGACAAGAACGCTAATTTGGTAATAATAGAATTTTTGCTATTCATAATTAGTAGGTACTCTTTCTATTAGATTTTTGATAAACGTTTATCATGTAATGTACAACTACAATATATAATATCTGTTTAAGAATGTCAAACGTTTAACAAAGATTTTTACTAAAAAACTGTAATCAGTTACATTGTGATTAGTACGCTCTTTTTATGAAACAAAATGAAAACTTGATACGATGGTATCCATAGCTATTAGATCATTATTGTGAAAAAAATAACATTATTTGAACGTTTTACTTTTTTTAGGTAGATATAAAAAAACTGGCAAGGATTTTCACCTTAACCAGTTTTGAACCTTAATCTAATATTGGCTTAGTTACCCGGGCGAGTTGTTCAATTACTTGTTGCCCAGCAGCCATTGTTTGATTTTTGTCGGTGTAGACAGCGATTGTATAGTCAGTTCCATTGCTATTTTTAACATAGCCGATACTATTAACAATCCAGCCGCTTTTACCGTAGCTAAGCCAGCCATTCTTTAAGGCAAAATTATCGCTGCTGGCAGAAATCCCCCACGCTTGATCGTCTTCAACGTTACTCATCAGTGCGCGAATCTCAGCACGATCTGCATCGGATAATATTTTAGAACTATAGAAAATATTATTTAATAACTTAACCTGATCTTTAGGGGTAGTAACAGTTAACCCCCAGCTACTATTTGCATGCGATTGGGTCATGTTAAATTTTTCAAAGGTTTGCTGTAAACCATTCTTGCCACCAAGATAATTTTCAAATAATTCACTTGTAGAATCATTGTCACTTTGTTCAATCATTTTTTTAGCTAATGATTTTTCGTGACTGGTAAGTGGGCCCTTTTGATTAGCAAGGATACCTGCTAGAATACTAACTTTAACCGTACTAGCTGTTCGAAACTTATGGTGGGGAGCATTACTAGAAGTATATATTTGATGGGTCTTGGGAGAATAAACTGCAATGCTTACATTATTATTAGAAGTGAAAATTATCTTGTTCCACGCTGATTTTAGTCGTGCACTCGTTGATGTAAAATGGTGAACTCCTAAGATAATTAGTATAACAGCGATAATGATAAGGAAAAGTTTACCTTTTCGACGCCTATGCTGCGACCTTTGCATTCTTCAACGACCCTTTCTAATTAAAAATTAGCGTACTTAATTAATGATACAAGTAATTTTTAAAAATAAAAGATGTAATTCGGGGAATTTAATGAAAATTAAGACTTTACATGAATTTTCATTAAAACTTTATACAATTTCGGGGGTTGATAGGATATGATAGGGAGGTGAATAAAGGAGAGAAAGTAATTACAATGAAGAAAATTAAAGTCTTGTTTTCCAAAATAGTGTTGTTAATTGCGACCATTAATCTTTGCTTAGGTGGATTAAGTGTTTTTTCGCGTGTCCATGCAGATTCTTCTGCCTTTAATATGGATGCTCGTGCGGTGTACGCAATTGATGCGCAAAGCGGACAGGTATTATACCAAAAGAATGCAACTAAACAGTATCCGATTGCTTCTGTTATTAAGATTTTGACTTTAGGAGTAATTGAACAGGACATTCGTAACCATCATTTGAAATGGGACCAAAAGATTAAGATTACTCCAGCAGTTGCTAAAATGGCTGATGATTGGCACTTTTCAAATGTACCATTAAAGAATGGCGAGGAATATACTGTCAAACAGCTTGTTGACTCGATGATGTTGGTTTCTGCAGATGGTAGTACAGAAGCTCTTGCATTAGCTGATGCAGGAAGTACAGCAGCATTTAATAAGAAGATGCAGGCCTTCGCAAAAAAAGCAGGGGTAACAGATGCAAAAATATATAATATGATTGGTTTACCCAATGGAGATCTAGGCAAGCATAAGTTAAAGAATGTTGATAAGGATGCAGAAAATCTATTATCTGCTAAAGATGTTGCCCTTATTTCAAAATATCTAGTTGAAAAGTACCCAGAAACTCTTGAAATTACAAAACAAAAATTTGCTAATTTTGATGTAACAAAGGATCAGCAGTATTTGATGACTAATGTAAACGCATTGTTACCGCAAAATGGTTTTGCCCCGTCAACTGGTGAGATTGATGGCCTTAAGACCGGAAATACAGATCGGGCTGGTAAGTGTATCGTATCGACGGGGATGTTTTCAGGGCGACGCATTATCCTTGTCGCTTTGCATACTAAGGGTGAGTGGAATGATCAGTCTAAGATGCAGCAGGATTTCTATAATAAACTAACCAGTGAGTACCGGCCTGTAGAGATCAAAAATATAAGTAATATTTCTCCAAAATTTAAGCAGGTAAAGGTAGCAAATGCTAAGGATAAGAATAAAGCAAAGCTTAAGCTATCCCGGGCGACAGCTGTATGGCTTCCTAATAATATGAAAGTGGAAACAACAAAACCATCACTAAAGATTACTAAGCGGTATCAAAAGGGTAATCAATTACGAGCCCCGCTTAAGAAAGACCAACAAGTGGGAAGCATTGAACTTCACATTCCAGGATTACCGAATTTTAATGTCCCAGTGAGTGTTAACCAGACGATAGCCAAGAAATTAATTTTCTGATAATTACTAAGGAAGCCGTTTGTTAATAATACGGGCTTCTTTTTAATTTATAATTATAAAATTATTACTTTTTGTAAGGAAAAATTTATCTATGCAAAAATATTTATCATAGATAAGGCTTATTGTTTGTATAATTTAAATTATAAAAATATAATATAAGGTGAATTAGGAATTATAGTTATTATTTATAGGAGGTAATTAGTTATGGCTGATTATGCAAAGCGTCAACTTAAGGCTTTAGATCGTATTGCAAAGAAGATTGCAGATGCTGAAGGGCACCTTACAAAGATTGAAGATAGTGTTGATAATAAGAAGCACCGTACTGCTCAACACGAAACAATTAAGGATATTAAGTCAATCTTAAAGCATGCTAAAAAAGTAGATAAGGATGCAGATAAGCTTGAAGAGCGAGCAGGCGAAGGTCATAAGGATCCTGCTGAAAACCACTACATCTACATGGAAGATGAAGAAGGAGTAATTAAGGACCTTGAAAAAGGCTTCAAGGAACTTGAGAAGAACCTTGCTGACCTTCCTGATGATGAAGGTGGTAAGATTAAGGCTTTCCGGGCAGAACACCATTACCTTGAAAAGGCAAAAGAAATTTTGCAAAAAGCTGGAAAATTTAACCCAGATGACAAAGATTAATTTATAATTCCTAACGAATGAATTTAGAGAGGTCAGAAAATTCTGGCCTCTTTAAATTTTTTAAATAAAAAAGTAGGAAAGAAACTAGATGAACTAGTATTTCCTACTTTTGATGTGTATTTCATTAAATTATTTGATTCTAATATTCAACGTGCCACTTAATTGTATAGGTTTTTTCTTCACCAGGATGTAAGCTAATATCACCAAATTCTGGGTGGTGAGGAGCATCTGAAAGATTTTGTGCTTCCATTGCTAGACCGAGGTGTGGATGAACTTGACCATGGTTGTAAACAGCTGCATCGTCAGAATTCATGGTGTACATAACCAAAGCGTTTCGATCGGAGTAAAGACTCATCTTGCGACCACTTTCTGGATCTTCAAGAGTTGCAACTGGCTTTGTGAGGCTAGGGGTAACTTCCCAAATATCATCAAAACCATTTTCTTTGGTTGTACTCATTTGCTCTAGTGCGTCACCAAGTTTAGTTGGGGTACTAAAATCAAATGGTGTTCCTTCGTTTGCAAGTTTTTCGCCGGTAGGAATCTTACCATCATCGACTGCAAGGTGATTTTCAGAGTTAACGTATAGTTTTAATTGGTCGACTGTTGGTACACTGGCAGCTGCCATATTCCAATAAGTATGATTAGTTGGATTGAATAATGTATCACTATCAGTTGTAGCTGACATCTTAAGTGATAAGAAGTCATTATTTGTTAAGGTATAGGTTGCAGTAACATGCATTTTACCAGGGTAAGTATCAATTTCAGGGCTTAATGTTAAGCTAAGGGTGATTGATACTGAATCAGAAGTTGCGTTCGTTTCATCAACGTGCCAGATATGGCTATAGAAACCATTGCTACCACCATGGAGCGCATTTTTGCCTTCGTTTTGTTCAATATGATAGTCTTTTCCGTTGATACTGAATTCACCATTTGCAATTCTTCCTGCAACACGACCAATTAGGCGGTTAGTACAAAAGCCGTTATTAGTAAATTCATCTAAATTTTCTGAAGTTAGAATCATATCTGCTTTGCCACCGTCTTTTGTTGGGACCTTAAATGATTGTAGTAGACCCGCAAAATCGAGGATTCCTGCTTGAACCCCATTATCATTGGTTAGTATGTACTTAGTAACCGGTTTTCCTTTGTAAGTTCCAAATGGTACTTTAGAAATTTCCATAATTGTATCCTCCTTAAAGTAAGCGCTTTAGTACATTTCCTATTTTACCACAATTTTATTTTATCGTTGTGCAATCGTTTGCACATTTTTAGATATGCTAGAATAAAAGAAGTAAATTAATTAGTATTTATAGGGGAAAATAATGGCTAAAGGTAAATGGGAACAATTTAAAAAGAATTTTAGTAAAAATTTTATCGACTTTTTGATGATTTTTGCTGCTGAGGACCAATTTATTAATAAACATCGTCACAAAAGTAGTGTTATCAAGGAACAGAAACGTTATGGCAGTGATCAGCGAAAAAATGATGAATAATGGTAGAGCGAGAAGAAACATTGTAAATAATAAAAAGTTGTTTGCTAAATATCATAGATAGGCTAATCGCTTGATATTTAATCTCTCAGTTGTAAAATAGGCGATTAATCCACTGATTTACATTGCTTTCTAGGCAAATTAGTGGATTTTATATTTTAATATTAATTATCTTGTGATAACAAAATATGTGAATTTTATCTTATGAAAAATAAAATACGCAAAAAATAAATCTCTTTATTTATAAAATGATTGTTGCTGTTATTGAAATAAGGTCGTTTTTTTTTTTTTTTTTATTTTTATCAATCGAAAGATAAATGAAAATGGCTTGAAATGGGCGAAGCGATTACATAAAATGAGGTGTTGTAAGGCAATTATTTATTTTGAAGTTTTATTTTGGGAGGATTCTTTATGAAGAATAATCAAGTACATTACAAAATGTATAAAGCTAAGAAAAATATTGTATATGCTGGTTTGATGACAACTGCTACTTTAGCAGGTCTTACATTAGCAAACGTAAACAACACTGATGTTCACGCCGATGCTCAACAACCAGTTGTTACAGAAACTAAAGCACCTGAAGCAAACAAGGCTGCTACTAACGTTTCATCTGATGTAGTTTCACAAGCTCAAGAAAAAGTAAATGCTGCGAGTGACGCTGTTACTGCTGCTTCAAGTGCAGTTGTTACAACTAGTGCAGCAAATAGTACTGCTCAAGAAAATGTAGCTAATGCTAAGAGTGCCGCTACCTCAACTGCACAAAGCAACGCTACTTCAACTTCAGCAGTTGCAAGTTCAGCATTTAGCGATTACAGTGCCGCTAAGTCAACTGCTGATGCAACAACTAATGTTTCGACTAACATTGCTGCTGCTTACAATCAATTCAAGGATGGCAAGACTGACAACGCATTAAACGCTGCTCAATCTGCTGTTAACCAAGCCCAAAAGCTTTTTGGTAATAACAGTTCACAAGCACAAACTGCTGAAAACGTAATTAACGCAATTAATGAATACAACCAAAACCCAACTGTTTCAAACAAGGGTAAGGCTGTTGATGCTCTTAACGCATACGAAAAGTACGCTAATGAACAAATTGTTTCAGCACAAAAAGCTCTTGATGAAGCAAATGCTAACCAAGCTAAGCTTCAAAAACAATTAGATGCTGCTGTTAGTGCTCAAACACAAGCTAAGACTGCTCTTGATAATGCTAAGTTAGCTGTTAACCTTGATGCTTTGAAGAAGGCTTACCAAGATGCTTCAACTAAGGCAGAACAAGCTACTAGCGCATTAAACGATGCAAATAATGCCGTTAATGCAGCTCAAAAGGCATTTGATAACGCACGTAATGATCAAGCTGCCGCTGCTAATAAGCTTGGTAACGTTAATGCAAGTGTTGCTGAATTACAAAAGGCTGCTAATGATGCCCAAGCTAAGGTTAACGAAACTGGAAATACTTTAGCAAATGCTAATGCTGCATTAAAGGATGCTACTGCTAAGTATGATGCTGCTAAAAACGCTCAAACTAAGGCAGACGAAGCTTTAGCTAGTGCAAAGCCAGCATTTGACGCTGCAAGTCAAGCAAACAACGATGCTCAAGCAAATCTTACTAAGGCAGAAGCCGCAGTTAAGGATGCATCTCCAGACAAGAATGATTCTAACTACAATCCTAACTACGAAGAACTTATGACTGCCTTCAATAATGCTCAAGCCGCTGCTGATAAGGCTGCCGCAGAATTAGCTCCAGCTCAAGAAGCTTACACTAAGGCTCAAGATGCTGCTAATGCTGCTTCTGAAGCCGCAAACAAGGCTGGCGAAGTTTACACAAACGCTAAGACTGCTCAAGCTGCAGCTCAAAAGGCATCAGACGACGCATTAAACGCTCAAACTGTTGCAGCTGACAACCTTGCCAACGCTAAGGCATATCAAAGTGCTACTGAAGCTGTAAACAAGGCTGGCCAACAATTAAATGATGCTCAAAGTGCTCAAAAGAAGGCTCAAGCCGCTGCAGATGAAGCTGTAAATGCCCAAACTGCTGCCGCTGACAAGTACAACCATGCTCATCAACTTCAACAAGATGTTGCTAATGCACAAAAGGCATACGATGAAGCTGTAAACGCTCAAACCGCTGCCGCTGATAAGCTTGCTAATGCTAAGGCTTACCAACAAGCATCAGTTAAGGCTGCCGCAGCTACTAAGGCATTAAACGATGCAAATAATGCCGTTAATGCAGCTCAAAAGGCATTTGATAACGCACGTAATGATCAAGCTGCCGCAGCTAATAAGCTTGGTAACGTTAATGCAAGTGTTGCTGAATTACAAAAGGCTGCTAATGATGCCCAAGCTAAGGTTAACGAAACCGGGAATACTTTAGCAAATGCTAATACTGCATTAAAGGATGCTACTGCTAAGTATGATGCAGCTAAAAACGCTCAAACTAAAGCAGATGATGCTTTGGCTAGTGCAAAGCCAGCATTTGACGCTGCAAGCCAAGCAAATGAAGAAGCTCAAGCTGCTCTTGCAAAGGCTGCTGATGCAGTTAAGAATGCATCTCCAGATAAGGATAGTTCTAACTACAATCCTAACTACGAAGAACTTATGACTGCCTTCAATAATGCTCAAGCCGCCGCTGATAAGGCTGCCGCAGAATTAGCCCCAGCTCAAGAAGCTTACACTAAGGCTCAAGATGCTGCTAATGCTGCTTCCGAAGCTGCAAACAAGGCTAGCGAAGTTTACACAAACGCTAAGACCGCTCAAGCTGCAGCTCAAAAGGCATCAGACGACGCATTAAACGCTCAAACTGTTGCAGCTGATAACCTTGCCAACGCTAAGGCATATCAAAGTGCTACTGAAGCTGTAAACAAGGCTGGTCAACAATTAAATGATGCACAAAAGGCTCAAAAGGCTGCCCAAGCTGCTGCAGATGCTGCTCTTAATGCTCAAACAGAAGCTGCTCAAAAGGCTGGTACTACTAATCCAGACATGGCTGCTTTACAAAAGGCCTATGATGATGCATCAACAGCTGCTAACCAAGCAGGTTCAAAGCTTAATGATGCTAAGGCTGCTCTTGCTAAGGAACAACAAAAAGTTACTGATGCACAAAAGGCATACGATGATGCAACTGCTAAGGTAAATGATGCAACTAAGGCCTTGAATGATGCCCAAACTGCTACTAAGAAGGCCCAAACAACTGTTGATCAAAACACTGAATTCGCTACTGATGCAGCTGCTGCATACAACGAATTGAAGGCTGATCACAACGAAAACGCCTTGAATACTGCTCAAGATATGCTTAACAAGGTACAAAAGGTTTATGGTTACAACTCACCACAAACTGACGCTGCTGAAGCATTAGTAAGTGCTCTTAAGGACTACTACCTTAACCCAACTACTCCTGCTGACAAGACTCCTACCTTGAACAAGATCCAAGCAGCCCAAGATGTATTTAACAACCTTGTTAAGAAGGCTAATGATGCCAAGGACACTGCTGAAGCTAAGTACCAAGATGCTCAAAAGAACGCTGATGCTGCCAAGGCAATCCTTGATCGTGTAAACAACGGTGACTTCAGTGACTTCCCTGCTGTTAAGGATGCCGAAGCTGCTCAAAAGCTTGCTCAAACTAACTACGACAACGCTTTGGCTAACTTGAAGAATGCTCAAGCTAACTTAGATACAGCTAAGGCTAACCTTGAAGCTGCTAAGAAGGCTGCCAGTGAAAAGCCTGCTGATAAGCCATCAACTGGTGATGACACTAATAAGGGCGAAGAAGATACTAACAAAGGTGATAACAACACTAACAAGGGTGAAGAAAACACCAATAAGGGTGAAGTTAACACTAACAAGGAAACTACAGCAAACAAAGGTACTGTAGCTGCTACTAAGAATGGTGAAGTAACTCCTGCTAAGAAGGTTGCTACTAACCTTACTCGTGCCGAATACAAGGCTAACAAGGAAAACAGTGCAAAGGCTGAAACATTACCACAAACTGGTAACGAAAACAGTGCTGCTGTAGTTGCATTAGGTGCTGCTGCTGCAATGTTTGGTTTTGGCTTAGCTGGTAAGAAGCGCGAATACTAATCTTCATTATAAATAATTGACGGTTTAATATATAATTTGTTCGGACGTACTAGAGGGTTGTGACGAAGGTTTACTTTGCCACAGCCTTTTAGTTTATCTAGAACTGAATTGGGTGAGAAAACTATGGCTGATTTAACAGCAACATTGAAGCAAGCTCAGGAAACGTATGAGCAAGCACAAAAATCATATGATAATTTCAATAAAAAGTATCATGAAGCGAAGCAAGTGGTAATTTCGGCGCAAAGTACGTTTGCTGGTGTACAAAATATTGGCGATAAGACAACAATTGCCGCCAGTACACAACTCCTTAAAAGCGTCCAGGAAAACCTTGATCGTATCTCTGCAAACTTATTGGTTGCTAAGGAGAACGTTAAGGCGGCGCGAATGAACTTGGAAAACGCTAAAAAGGCAGTAAAAGTGGAAAAAGAAAACCAGCAACCGCTGAAAGAACCATATACACGGATTTCAACAAGTTATGGAGAAATTAAACTTGCTAAAAAAGCACCACGACCAGTGCCAAAGAAGAAAAAAGAGCCAGCGTCTGTGAAGATGACGCGGGCTGAATATCGCAAACGATTAAGCGAAAATAAATAGGTTAGTTAAAGAAATAAGGGCTTGCGAGAAATGACTGCAAGTCCTATTTTTTAAATGACTATTTAATTAGTTTACCGTTAGCGATTGCTTGTTTGAATAATTCATAGTCCTTCGTTACTTGGTCGACATATTTAAGTGCCCAGTTTGCCAAAAGGGAGTCTAGTTTTTTCTGGTGCTTTAAATAGCCACGAATCATTGGTGCTGTAGGGCTTTGAAAATGAGCCATTGCAAGAAGATAAGCACATGTTTGACAGTAGAATTGGAAACTTTCAAAGTCAAGTTTGCTAACATTAATTGATTCTTTCATATCGCGGAATTGACGAATGTAGTAACTTCGCCCACCAAATGTAGTACTTCCTAGAAAGGGATCTGAAGATGATTGGAGAACACGCTGAGCGGTAACAATCCGTTGTCCTGCAATTCCACCGTTTTTAATTACTTGCTGGACGGGTAATGAGAGCATATTATATCTCAATGGCATTGCTTCTTTAATTTGGAGAACGATGTGGCTGCCGTCATTGCCTGTCAGCATTAACAAGTAACACCGGGTTCCGAAACTGCCAACACCGACACTATAACGAATAATATCAGAAATATGAAAGTTGGCTAACAAAACGCGGACATCTTGGCGGATATTTTTACAATATTTATTGTATCCTTCAACAATTTGTTGATAACGGATTGCGCTAAGGTGGCGGGCGCGCGGTGGATTATCTTGGAAGACCAGTTGTCCTTGATTATTAACTGTTGCCATTTTTTGGATAATTTCTTCTGAATTGCTACGTTGGCTCTTTTTCAGGACTTTATTGAGTACTGTTTGCATTTGGGTAGAGATATCACCAAACGATTCAATTGCTCTCCCCATGGTCTCATAGTCAAATGAAAAGTAAAAAAGTTGGGAAAGACTCATCTTATTGGCGTTTTTAATTGTGTGACGATAAGTTTTAGCGGTAATTTGCAAAAGTTGATAGAGGTCTTCTTGAGTAAAGTTATTTTCTTCACCAGCTAGTTCAGCACTAACCAAGAGACGCTTAAGATCACTTTCCCAATTACCAATCCGTGCTTCATCAAAATCATTAAGACCAAAAAGAAGTTTCCGTTCGGGAGATGCATAGAAACCAAAATTATTTACGTGAGCATCCCCACATATAATCACCGGCAAATGGCTTTGGTATTGTTGTTTTAAGTCATGTTCCATCAATTCTGCAGTACCACGGAAAAAGGCAAACCGATTAGTAATCATTCGTTGATGGCGTAATGATAATAATTCGGTAATCATATTGGCTTCCGTAATTTGAATTGTTTTGACCGGATCACGATCAACAGCAACAAAGGTTCCGAGCATATCGCTAGTAATCTCTTTTTGCTGACGTTTCCCCATATTTTCGAGTTCAGATTTTGTTTGTGTAACTTGAATTTTTCGTAAATCAAATATATCGAGTTTTTGATTAAGCAAAAGCGGCTCATCCTTTCAGTGACGGTACATTATACCCTATTTTAATTCTTTTATTTTGTTTGTAAATATGGTTTGATTAAGTTGATAAATAGTAGTTTTTAAAATAAAATTAATATAAGAAAAATAATAGGAGGAATCGATACGGTGATTATTGCAGTAGAAAATTCACTGGCTCAGCATTTGCATGTTAATTCGCAAATAATATCATCATCTGAGCTACTAGACACTAATGTATGGACAGTTCGAGTTGCTGGTGAGTTTATGATTGTAATGAACAATTTAATGGCATTGCCAATTATTGTTCGTTACCCGCAACGCTTTAATGATTCACGTTCGTTTATGACGGCATTTAAACGTGAATTTTTACAATTGTTAGAGATATCGCCAATCCCTCATGCAAAAATTCGAATGATTCGTGATGAACAATTCGGAAAAGTTACATTTACTAAGCAAATACAGCCGGAGACGCAACAGCAACTACAAATGTACCAAAATATGATGGTGGGTCCTAATTCGGTAATCGATTGGGAAAAAGATCCAAGTAA
Organism: Limosilactobacillus rudii; assembly: GCF_014145455.1. Lineage (GTDB taxonomy): Bacteria > Bacillota > Bacilli > Lactobacillales > Lactobacillaceae > Limosilactobacillus > Limosilactobacillus rudii. The sequence goes on from NZ_JACIVB010000040.1 coordinate 34,846, forward strand.
CGCTGAGATTGCCCTGCAGCTTGCTGAACAGACACAAATTAGAAATCAATCGACGGATGACGAATACGTTGTGATGGATATCTTTGAAGACTATTCGGTAACGGACTTTAAGGTTGCTTCTCATCCTAAGCTTAATGAGCATAATCGGCGGTATCTTTACCGCTCACTTTCAATTAATGACATTATGAATGCTACAGCAGTGGGGGAAAAGATTTTAGACGATTACGAGGAGTACCTAGAGCGTCATAATCAGAGCGAAAGTGTGATTGAACGGGATTTAGATTGTGCTGCTGATTACTTGGGATATTGTGAGGCGTTAGGTGAGTCGGTGCTTGATGATATTACCTTGGCGTATCATTACTTTATCAATTATGAAAAGCTGCATAATACTCGGCCAACCGAAACAAGTTTTAGGGCGGTGAGTGATGCCTTTCGTACGTTTGGGCGGTTCTTGAGAGCTGAAGATTTATTTTCAAGTGAAGATTACGACAAGTTCGTTCAGGCGATTAATCAAGGAGTAAAGGACCTCAATTCAAAGCAGCGAATGTATCATTTACAACGAATTATTCGCGATATGCGGCGGGAAGTGCGAGCACAACGGGAACATGCTATTCAGTATGTTAACAAACAATACGTTGTTTACGTCGAATTAGCTGATTATGCGCCTAAAATGTGGCGACGTTTTACAGTTAGCGGTGATACACGGTTAGATATGCTTTCTTTTATGATTTTAGCTGCATTTAATACCGATGGGACACATTTATTTGAGTTACAACAAGCTGATATTCATTACCAGTTACCAATTTTTGATAGTGGGTTTGGTCAGACAAAGGACTTGACCCAGATTTGGATGGGTGATTGTGATATAAAAGATGAATATACTTTAATATATGATTTTGGTGATATGTGGCGGTTTAATATTCGCTTCGAAGAAATTAAGCCTAAGCGCGTCTCATCACATGCTAATCCTAAGATGTTAGACGGTGCTGGTGCTGGAATTCTTGATGATATCGGTGGGACAGACGGTTTGACCCAAGTAGCAAAGGATGATCCGGCTATTAATAAAAAGTTAGATGTAAGTGCATTTCAAAAAGAATGGTTACGCAAAATTGATAAAATTCGTAACAGTTATGAATAGGAAAAAGCATTACAATAATAGTGATAACTTTAATTTAATCGAGGTCTTTTGAATGGTAAAACAAGAAAATATAATCCCAGATGTGATGAAGGCGTGGGCAGTGACAACTCCGGGACCAATTGACGGGAAAAGTGCCCCAATCGAGTTCACAGAAAAACCAGTTCCAAGGCCAAAGCGAGGCGAAGTACTGGTTAAAGTTCTTACCTGTGGTGTCTGCCATACTGATCTTCACGTCACTGAGGGCGATTTACCGGTTCATCAAGAGCATGTAACTCCAGGCCATGAAATAGTTGGAAAGGTTGTTGGTTTTGGGCCGGAGACAAGTCGATTTAAATTAGGCGAACGTATTGGAATTCCGTGGTTCCGTCATGCATGCGGAGTCTGCAAGTTTTGCCGGTCAGGGCATGAAAATTTGTGTCCTCATTCCATCTATACCGGTTGGGATCATGATGGTGGATATGCTGAATATGTAACTGTTCCTGAAGGATTTGCTTATCGAATTCCAGAGAAATTTAGTTCTTTGGAAGCTGCACCCCTGCTTTGTGCCGGTATCATCGGCTATCGAGCATTTGAACGTGCTAATATCCCAGCGGGTGGTCGTCTAGGACTGTATGGTTTTGGCGGGTCGGCGCATATTACAGCACAAATTGCTTTGGCTCAAGGAATTGAAGTACATGTTTTTACCCGTGGTGATGATGCTAAGAAGTTTGCACTTGAACTTGGTTGTGCTTCAGCCCAGGGTTCGTATGACCCGTCACCAGTTCCGCTTGACTCAGCAATTATTTTTGCACCGGTTGGCGACATGGTATTACCTGCCTTAGCTAGTTTAGTTCCTGGAGGTACTTTAGCATTAGCAGGAATTCATATGACCGATATTCCGGCAATGAATTACCAACGAGAGATTTTCCATGAAAAGACGCTGACAAGTGTTGAAAGTAATACTCGTCGAGATGGTGAAGAGTTTTTGACGTTGGCTGACCGGCTTAATATTCACCCAGAAGTTCATGAATATCCGCTAGCTAAGGCTGATGAGGCGTTACGTTATGTTAAAAATGGCGATATTAAAGGGGCATGTGTTTTACGCGTTAGTGAAGATTAAATGATTGCCTTATTCTCTGACATCTTGCTAAGATAATAAGAGATGGTAAATGAGAAATGAGGTTTTGATTATGAAATATCCACAATTAGCGTTAAGTGAAGTTAAGGGTCCCAAAGCAACAATTGATACGACGATGGGGACGATTAAGGTCCAGCTTTTTCCTAAACAGGCACCGAAAACAGTTGAAAACTTTGTTAAGTTAGCTGAGAAACATTATTATGATGATGTGATTTTCCACCGTGTTATTCCTGACTTTATGATTCAAGGGGGCGATCCGACGGGAACAGGTCGTGGCGGTGAAAGTATCTATGGTCAGCCATTTAAAGATGAGTTTTCAGAAGAGCTGTTTAATTTTACTGGAGCTCTTTCAATGGCTAATGCCGGTCCTAATACCAATGGCAGTCAGTTCTTTATTGTTACTAATAAGCATATTCCAGAAAATATGATTGGTGAAATGAAGATGGTTGGCTATCCAGAAGAGATTATTGAATATTACGAAAAAAACGGTGGAACTCCGTGGCTGGACTTTCATCATACAGTATTTGGTCAAGTATTGTCTGGAATGGATGTTGTTGAAAAAATTAGTAAGGTTAAGCGGGATGCAGCCGATAAGCCACAAAAAGATGTCGTAATTAAAACAATTACTATTGAAAAATAATTTAGCTATCTAAAGAGAGGAGGCGAACTAGTAAGCTAGTTTTGCTTACTCTCTTTTTTTGTTAATAGATCCCACAGTTGTTGTTTATAAGGAGTAAGCACTTCTGTTGATCGTATAGCAGCGGCTAAACGGAAAGATTGGTTGAGCGGCGCGGATATATCGAGAGCAGTAATGTTATCTTCAGGGGTGATTGCTAGACTAGTGAGATAGGCAATACCAAGATTTTCCGCCACCATGGCTTTAATGACGTGAATATCAGCAGTACGGTAAATAACCTGTGGACGAAAGTGAGCTTGGCGACAAATTTGTTTAAAAGCTTGGTCATGAAAAAATTCCGAGTCAGGAACAATGAACTTCTCGTTTTTAAGGGTTGCAAAATCAATTTTGTTTTTTTTCGCAAGGGGATGTTGTGTACTGACGATAACCTTGAATGGGTACTTAGTTAGTTCAATCGTTTTAAGCCGGGACTCTTTAAGCGGTGTGAGCGAGCCAAGTAAAGCAATATCTAAGTCACCATGCTCAAGCATTTTTAAAATTTCTTTTGAGCCATGTTCGTAAGTTTCAAGGTGGCTTAAGAGTCCCTGTCTCATTAGCGCTGGCGTAAGTGGTGGAAAATAATAATTACCAATAATTGGCGGCAGCCCGAAACTAATTTTAGTAGATTTACTTTGTTCAATTTCCTGGTGGGCAATTTCTAATTCGCTTAGGATAACATTAACGTGCATTGCAAATTGCTTGCCAGCGGGAGTGAGATGTAGTTCTTTATGGACATGGTCACGAACGAAAAAAGTAGTTCCAAAATCTTTTTCTAGTCGTTGAATTGCCATAGTGATTGTAGGTTGACTAACATTAAACGCGCTAGCAACCCGGGAAAAGTTTCTTGTTTTTACTAATGATTGATAATATTGTAGGTCTTTTAGCTTCATGAAAATGCCTTTCTAATAGTATTTAAGGATAGTACTATCAAATTTATTTATATCATAGCATAAATTTGACTATATATTATTAACCGATTTAACCTGAGATTGTTAGAAATTAAGAAGAAAAAAAGGATAGGCGATAATAATGCGTAAAGGAATGCAAGTGTTAAATGATCCGTTTAAGAATAAGGGTACTGCTTTTACAATGGAAGAACGGAAAAAGTATGGTTTGTTAGGCTTGCTGCCATCTTGTGTACGGACAATCGAAGAGCAAGCAACGGAAACATATAATCTATATCAGTCGAAAGATTCACAAATAGAAAAACGTCATTTATTGATGGAAGTCTTTAATAATAATCGGACGCTGTTTTTCTATTTAATGAAGCAACATATTACTGAATTTATGCCAATCGTTTATGACCCTGTAATCGCTGAGGCAATTGAAAAGTACAATGAACGTTACATTAAGCCACAAGACGCAGCTTACTTGAGTATTGAACACCCGGAACTAATTAAGGAAGAACTTACCGATGCTGCTGATGGCCGTGATATCCGGCTGATCGTGGTAACAGATGCGGAGGGAATCCTTGGTATTGGTGACTGGGGAGTAAATGGTGTTGATATCTCTGTTGGTAAGTTAATGGTTTACACTGCCGCTGCAGGAATCAATCCTTCTCAGGTTTTACCGGTTTCAATTGATGCAGGAACTAACAATGAGAAGTTATTGAAAGACCCTAATTACCTTGGCAATCGAATTAAGCGGGTTGAAGGCGAAGAATATTTTGATTTTATTGATCGGTTTGTTGATGCGGTAGAAGAATCGTTCCCTAAGAGCCTTCTTCACTTTGAAGACTTTGGTCGGGGAACGGCGGCCAGAATTCTTGATAAGTATCAAGATAAAATCTTAACGTTTAATGATGATATTCAAGGAACGGGTATTATTGCCTTAGCCGGGGTTCTTGGCGCAATGAATATTTCTAAAGAAAAGTTAACCGATCAAACCTTCTTAACATTTGGTGCAGGGACCGCTGGAATGGGAATTGCCAAGATGCTATATGATGAATTGATTCGTCAGGGCTTGACACCAGCAGAAGCAAAGCAACACTTTTACTTAGTTGATAAACAGGGATTGTTGTTTGACGATACTCCTGGTTTAACACCAAAGCAAAAGCCATTTACTCGTCAGCGGAGTGAATTTAGCAATGCTGAAGAATTAACGAACCTCTTAGCAGTAGTTAAGGCTATTCATCCAACGGTAATGATTGGGACTTCTACGCAACCAGGTAGCTTTAATGAAGCGGTAGTAAAAGAAATGGCAGCTTATACGCCACGTCCTGTTATCTTCCCGTTGTCAAACCCGACAAAGTTAGCGGAAGCAAAAGCTGCTGACTTGCTTAAGTGGACCGATGGAAAAGCCTTGATTGCAACTGGGATTCCTGTTAAGGACTTAGATTACAATGGAGTTCGCTACCAAATTGGTCAGGCTAATAATGCGTTAATTTATCCGGGAGTTGGGTTCGGCGCATTATCAGCAGAAGCAAAGGTATTAAATGATGACATGCTAGCTGCTGCAGCTCATGCGCTAAGTGGTATTGTGGATCCTAACAAGCCAGGCGCCGCAGTATTGCCACCTGTTTCCAAGCTTACCGAATTCTCAAAGCGGGTTGCTGAAAAAGTAGCTCAATCGGCAATTGATCAAGGATTAGCTGGTAAAGGAATTACAGATGCCAGATCCGCGGTTGAGAAAAATATTTGGTTACCAAAATATTAGTTGTTTTTAGTCTAAATAATGCAAATGGTTTCTTTGTGAATAATAAAAGTTAATTGCTATACAATATTTAAAAATTGGCACCTGAGAAATTAAAAATCTTGGGTGCTTTTTGTAATTATCAATTGTGAAGTTTTTGCAAGTAATGTTTGAAAACGCTATTATAACAGTGAGCAACGCGATAACTATAAGTGAAATTTATGGAATTATAAACGTTTGACTATACCTGTATTTACAAGGTAGGATATAGGTGTAAATGATGTGTAACATTTCACAAGTTATAATTGCTCAATCAAAACATTGGAGGTTTTTGAGATGTCAGAATACCGTACTGAAGAAGATACGCTAGGTCCTGTTAAAATTCCTGCAGACGCATTGTGGGGACCGCAAACAGAACGGAGTCGTAATAACTTTCCAACTGGTCAATACATGCCATTAGCTATTATTCGTGCTTTATTGAACATTAAGAAAGCAGCGGCTCAAGCTAACATGGAAACGCAAGCAATTTCAGAAGAAAAAGGTAACTTAATTGTTAAAGCGATTGATGAATTATTAGCATTAAGTGATGAGGAATTACGGAAAGACTTCCCATTAAAGGTTTACCAAACTGGTTCTGGTACGCAAACTAATATGAACACTAATGAAGTAGTTGCGCACAAGGCCCACGAAATTAACCCTGACATTGAAATTCTACCAAATGATGATGTTAACAAGGGTCAAAGTTCAAACGATACTTTCCCAACAGCAATGAATGTGGTTGCGTTAGAAGCACTTGATAAGCTGAAGCCTGCTGTTCAACACTTAATTGATGAATTAAAGGTTAAGCAAGAAAAGTACATGAAGACTGTTAAAGTTGGTCGGACACACTTACAAGATGCTGTTCCGTTGACATTCGGCCAAGAACTTTCTGGTTATGTTGCTTCATTAGAACATGATCTCAATTATATCAAGACGTTGGAACCAACATTAAATGAATTGGCTATTGGTGGTACTGCCGTTGGTACTGGTTTGAACGCTGCCGAAGGAATGCCTGAAAAAATTGCTGAAAAACTTAGTGAAGTATACGGCTTAAACTTAACAGCTGACTCAAACAAGTTCTACGGTTTGGCTAACCACTCTGGTTTAGACGTTGTTCATGGGGCATTGAAGACATTAGCCGCTGACATGTTTAAGCTTGCGCAAGATATTCGTTTCTTGGCTTCTGGTCCACGGGCTGGATATGGCGAATTGAATATTCCTGCTAACGAACCTGGGTCTTCAATCATGCCAGGTAAGGTTAACCCAACTCAAGCTGAAGCTGTAACAATGGCTGCTTTACGGGTCTTTGGTAATGATACTGTTGTAACAATGGCTTCATCTCAAGGTAACTTTGAAATGAACGTTTACAAGCCGGTATTGATCGATGCATTCCTTGAATCAGCTGACTTAATGACTGGAACAATCATGGGCTTTGCTGACAAGATGATTCACGGAATGACAGTTAATGAAGAACGGATGGCTGAATTAGTTGATAATTCACTTATGACTGTAACAGCATTATCACCACACATTGGTTACCATGACAGTGCTAAAATTGCTCAAGCTGCTGATAAAGCGGGTAGTACATTAAAGGAAGCCGCTTTGAAGTCTGGCAAGCTTACCGAAGAGCAATACAATGAATGGATGAACATGCTTAAGATGACTAATGTTGATCGTGACAAATAAATAACGATGTTAAGCTAAGGAGTTTATAAGACTTCTGGCAGGAGTGGCAATGAGTAAATAAAGCGACTTATTCCACTCCTTTTGGCTGTTAGTGAGAAGAGAATTCAAAATAAAGGAGAACAATATCATGGCAGAAAAATTTCAACCATTATCAGTAAGTAATTTAGATAATGATTATGATGTTATTGTTATTGGTTCTGGTGGTACTGGTCTATCAGCAGCCATTCAAGCAAATGAATTGGGAATGAAGACTGTAGTGCTAGAAAAAGAAGAAGAGCTTGGCGGTAATACTAATCGCGCTTCTTCGGGGATGAACGCTGCTGAAACCAACGTCCAATTACATCATGGCGTAATTGATAATGTTGCTGACTTTTACCACGAAACATACCAAGATGGTGGTCGGTTAAACGATAAAGATATGCTTGGCTATTTTGTATATCACACCGCGCCAGCAATTGATTGGCTAGCAGATCATGGTATCAAGTTAGATGATATTACGATTACTGGAGGAATGTCTCGTAAGCGAACACACCGTCCAGCAAGTATGGCGCCAATTGGTGGTTTCTTGGTTAAGAGTTTATTAGAGGTTGTTCAAAAGGAAAATATTCCAGTATTCAATAAAGTCAAAGTTACTAAATTACTGCAAGATGATGCAGGACGAGTAAATGGTGTTGAAGCCAATGCCGATGGCTTGATTAAAACTATTCGTGCCAAAGCTGTTATCTTAGCTACTGGTGGATTTGGTGCTTCAAAGGAATACATCAAACGTTTCCGACCAGATCTTGCAGATTACAAGACAACTAACCAACCAGGAGCTACTGGGGATGGTTTGAAACTTGGTGAAGGTGTTGGGGCAGAACTAATGCAAATGGACTTAGTTCAGGTACACCCAACTGTTCAACAAGATAACCCTCATGTTTATTTAATTGGTGAAGCAGTGCGTGGTGAAGGTGCAATCTTGGTTAACGCAGACGGTAAACGTTTCGTGAACGAATTAAATACACGAAAGATTGTATCCAATGCAATTACTGCGTTACCTGAACACAGTGCTTACTTGGTATTTGACCAAGGCATCCGTGATCATGCTAAAGCAATTGAGTTTTACGACAAGGTAGGATTAGTTGTTCATGGTGACACAATCGAAGACCTTGCTAAGAAACTTAATATGGATCCAGAAAACTTAAAGAAGACTGTTACGACGTGGAATGAAGCAGTTGAAAATCATGATGATAAGCAATTCCACCGGACAACAGGAATGGATCGTGGAATTAGTAAGCCAGGATTCTTTGCAATCCACATTGCACCTGCAATTCACTACACGATGGGTGGTATTCATATCAATACTAAGACCCAAGTGCTTGATGGTAACGGAAATGTTATTAAGGGGCTTTTTGCTGCCGGTGAAGTTGCTGGTGGATTACATGGTAACAACCGGGTCGGTGGTAACTCGATTGCCGAAACAATTGTCTTTGGTCGGCAAGCCGGTCAACAAGTTACTGTTTATGCTCGTAGCTTAAAGTAAAAGATTAATGGCGGTTAATAGCCGTCAAAGCAATTATTTTGATATAAATTAAGGAATTGAAAAATGAAAAAATTAGAAAGTGTAAATTATAAAGGGTTTATTTGGCCTGTCATTATTGGCCTGATCTTATGGTTTATGACTCCTATAAAACCAGCTGCTGTACCGGTTGCTGGTTGGCATATGTTTGCCTTGTTCGTTGCGACGATTATTGCATGTATTACTCGTCCATTACCAATCGGTGGGGTTTCAATTATTGCCTTTGCATTAACGGTCTTGACTAAGACAGTACCAATGGAAAAGGCAATTGTTGGGTTTGGTAATGCTTCAATTTGGATGATTGCCATGGCATTCTTCATTGCACGAGGCTTCATTAAAACAGGCCTTGGCCGACGGATTGCTTTGAATTTTGTTAAGGCTTTTGGTAAGCGAACTCTTGGGTTGGCTTACTCATTAATTGGAGTTGACTTAATTCTTGCTCCTGCCACACCAAGTAACACTGCTCGTGCTGGTGGTGTTTTATATCCAATCATCAAATCATTGTCAGAATCATTTGGCTCAGATCCTAAGAATGGAACATCACGAAAAATTGGTTCGTTCTTAATCTTTGCAGAATACCATGGTGATATGATTACCGCGGCAATGTTTATGACGGCGATGGCTGCAAACCCGCTAGTTCAGACTCTTGCTAAGAGTAACGGTGTAAATATTACGTGGATTGGTTGGTTCTTAGCAGCCTTGGTACCAGGAATTATTTCATTGATTGTTGTACCATGGTTGATCTATAAGATGTATCCACCTGAGATCAAAGAAACACCTAATGCAAAACAATGGGCTGAAGATCAGCTTTCCGAAATGGGACCAATGAGTCTGCCAGAAAAGTTGATGGCTGTTATCTTTGTATTAGCTTTGATTCTTTGGATTGTTGGTAGCTTTATTGGCATTGATGCTACTCTTGCTGCCTTTATTGCATTAGGCCTCTTACTGCTATGTGGGGTTCTTAGCTGGCAAGATGTTCTTCATGAGACCGGTGCTTGGAACACTTTGACATGGTTCTCTGTTCTTGTCATGATGGCTGGTTCATTAACTAGCTTAGGTTTTATTCCTTGGTTAAGTAAGGCTGTCGGAAGTTCACTTCATGGAATGAACTGGGTATTAGTATTAATTATTTTAATCGTTGTTTACTTCTACTCACACTACCTTTTTGCTAGTTCAACTGCTCATGTAACGGCAATGTACAGTGCATTCCTTGCTGTTGCTATTTCTGCTAATGTACCACCAATGTTAGCCGCCTTAATGCTTGGTTTCTTTGGTAACTTAATGGCTTCTACCACTCATTATGCTTCAGGTCCTGCCCCTGTACTTTTTGGTTCAGGTTATGTTCCTCAATCTAAGTGGTGGTCATTAAACTTTGTCCTTGGTATTTTCTATCTCGTTGTATGGATTGGAATTGGAAGCCTGTGGATGAAGGTACTTGGTATGTGGTAAAACACTGCTAACAATTTAATATATAAGATACCCAATAAATTTCTGTTAATACAGTTATTTATTGGGTATTTTTCGTGCAAATTTAAATTTTTTACGTATTTAAATTATAGGGGGAAATCTCCAATAATAAAGTACGAGGTGTAATTATGACGAAGACAATTCGTAATTGGAAAACAGCGGGATTAACTGATGACTTTATTTTTAATAAAGTAATGCTGGATGAAGAAATTTGCTTAGAGGTTATTCGACGAGTGTTGCCTGACCTTGATATTCAAAAGATTGAAATTCCCAATGCACAAAAAGAAATGAAATTTGCACCAGATGCAAAAGGAATTCGATTTGATATTTACACTAAGGATGCCCATAATAATCGTTATGATGTGGAAATGCAAATGGAAAATAAGACAAATTTGATTAAGCGAATGCGGTATTACCAAGCTGTTAATGCTCTTGATAGCTATGAGAAAGGTAAGGACTATCTTAAAGCTAATGATTCGTATGTAATCTTTTTTTTGCTGTTTTGATCAGTTTGGTTATGGAAATCAGTACTATACTGTTCATAAACACATTGGTGAGTTTCCTAATGAAATTGTCAAAGACGGAAGTACCGATATTTATCTAAACATTCCAAGTAAAAAACACGCTGTGAGTCCGCAACTTCAAAATTTACTTGACTTGATGGCGAATAGAACTGTTGAACCTCATGACCCGCTTATCGTAAAATTAAAGGAGAGAATACGACTTGTTAAGCAAAGTAAGGAATGGAGGGCTGAGTATATGCGACTTTCATTATTTGAAATGGATCAACGTCATGAAATTGAGGAAGCAAAAACAGAAGGAAAAATTGAGATGGTTAAGGGAATGGTAAAACAACATCTACCTAAGGAACAAATTCTATCAGTATTGAAGTTCAGTGGATTAAGTGAGCGGGAAGCAACTAGCTGTTATGAGAAAGCTGTAGAGCAGTTAAAATAAGTTTTGTACAATTAGAAAGGGTTAAGACGATGAACACTCGTGATTTACAATATTTTGTTATGTTGGTAAAACTAAAAAATTATACCCAAGTAGCAAATTACTTTAATGTTTCTCAACCTAGCATTACTCAAGCTATTCGTCGCCTTGAACAAGAGTTTGATACTAAATTGGTGCGCAAAGACCGGGTGCACCGAGATGAAATGATTACACGCAGCGGTCAGTTATTGTATAAAAAGGCACTTACGATTAATAATAAAATTGATATTGCTCATTATGAAATTGCTCGTTCCGATCAGCGCCAGATTAAATTTGGATTGCCGCCAATAATCGGAAAAATGTATATTTCGCATATTGTGGGAGAGTTTTCTAAAAGCCTTTTACAGCGTATAAGAATTGTTTCTGTTGGTTCGCATGACCTTTTAACCCAGTTACAGGAAGGTAAACTGGATATTGCGATACTTGGATCGACTGCCCCGATTAATCAACCAGGGATCTTCGCGGAATTAATTACAACGCGACCTTTTAGTGTAATTGTAAGTGCTGATAACCCCTTGGCAAAGAAAAAAATAGTTAGTTTTCGGGACTTAACAAACGAATTATTTATTAATTATGATCAGCAATATGTTCATAAAGCAGCCTTTCAAGCTTATTGTACCTATGCTCAGATAAAGCCACGAACGGCAGTGTATAAAGTTCCTAATATTTCGTGGATTAAGGAATTAGTTCGGCAGAATAAGGGAATTAGCTTAATGGTTGAAGACGCGGTTAAAGATGAACCCGGAATTGTAGCATTAAAAATTACTGATCCCATCCCAGAAAAATTCTATATTTCAATTGCGACAAGGGAAGATTATATCTTGAGTGAAGATGAAGAACAATTAGTCGCGCAATTAAAGAAAATTACCCCAACAGCTTGACAAGCGCCGTATAATAGTTAAGAGAATTAATGAAGGAGTTAGATTAGCTTGAGCATCGATAATGACACAACGATAAATGATTTTGAACCAACGGAACATTTGTCAGACAAGCACCATATGGCAATCCCATGGCATGATTTTTTTACGAATGATAATTTTACTCCCGCATATGAAGCAAACTTAATTGAACGAGCGGCGATTGTTGGTCGAATTGGTTTGATGATGCTTTCCTATGGTACTGGAGCATGGCGGGTCCGTGACTCAATGAATACAGTTGCGCGAACCCTAAAAATGACTTGTTCGGTTGATATCGGTTTGGTTTCTCTTGAATATACTTGTATGGATGCGCATCACAGTTATACTCAGGCAATCTCCCTTCCTAGTACAAGCGTTAATACAACAAAGCTTTCTAAAATGGAACGATTTATCAAGGAATTTGATAAAAAGGGAAGCGAGATGACTATTGGCGAAATTCATGCACGATTAGAAAAAATTGCCCATTCAAAGGGAAATTATGCCCCATACCAGGTAGGGTTAGCGGCGGCTCTTGCTTGCAGCGCCTTCGTCTTTTTACTTGGTGGTGGTCCTGTTGAAATGTTTTGCAGCTTTATTGGTGCAGGGTTAGGTAATTATGTTCGTCGTAAATTAATTGATCGTCATATTACCTTATTTGCGGGGGTAGCCGTTGCCGTAGCGGTCGCCTGCTTATCTTACTTATTAGCATTAAGCTTAATGCAATTGGCATTTAATGTTAGTTCCCGTCATGAAGCTGGCTATATTGGGGCAATGCTATTTATTATTCCCGGTTTTCCATTTATTACTAGTGGCCTTGATATTTCTAAGCTGGATATGCGATCAGGGCTTGAGCGAATGACATATGCAATTGCAATTATTACTGTTGCGACCTTAGTTGGGTGGATTGTTGCATTAATGGTCAATCTTCGGCCGGAAAACTTTGCAGCTTTACCGTTATCGGCGTTAATGATGTTTTTGCTCCGGCTTCCGGCAAGTTTTTGTGGGGTGTTTGGCTTCTCAATTATGTTTAATAGTACGCCAAGGATGGCAGCAACAGCTGGTTTTATTGGGGCAATTGCAAATACCCTTCGTTTGGAGATAACGGATTTAACAGGAATTCCAGCGGGTGCTGCTGCTTTTATTGGCGCATTAGTCGCGGGATTACTAGCGGCGGTTGTTAAGAAAAAGATTCAATACCCGCAAATTTCCATTACGGTACCTTCAATTGTGATCATGGTACCTGGGCTATATATGTATCGGGCAATGTATAATATTGGACTGACTTCGATTAGTGTGGGAACATTATGGATGACTAAAGCATTAATGATTGTCGTATTCTTGCCAATGGGGTTAATTGCTGCACGTATCCTTACAGATACCAAGTGGCGTCATAATGGGTAAGGAGGCCGTTATTGTATGATTGCAGAGTACCCACCAGAGTTGTTAGCAGAGGTAAAAGAAAAAACTATTGGTTGTCGCTTAACGGGCTTTACTCCTGGACAAGGATTATTAGAGCCTGACTTAATGTTAGTTGGTGAAGCACCAGGAAGGCATGAAGAACAGGTTAACATCCCGTTTTCCGGTGCATCAGGTCAAGAATTAATGGGTTTCATTGAGTCGATCGGCTACTCACGATCAACTGTTTACATAACGAGTGTGGTACGACAACGGCCTTATAGTATAAAAAAGGTTCGTGATAAAAAGACGGGTGAGATAATAGAAAAATATCCTAATCGGACTCCCACAAAAAAAGAAGTTTTAGCATTTGCGCCGTTGTTTGACTGGGAATTGGCGACTGTAAAGCCCAGCGTAATCGTGCCGTTAGGAAATACCGCCTTACAACGATTACTAGGTAGGAAAGCCAATATCGGCGAACTTCATGGTCAATTACTTCACGAACCAATCCAGCATGCTAATCATGATCATGACGGTTATCAAATGACGAGAGAAAAGTATTGGTTAATGCCAATGTACCATCCAGCTGCCGTTCTCTATGCTCGACGATTAGAACCGACTATTAAAGCTGATTGGCAGCGATTGGGACAACAGATAAAAAGATTTAAATAATTATTATACATTTACGAATGGTCGTCGTATAATGGTCTACAGTTTGAAAATAAAAATTATGGCCTCTAACGTTTGGCAAAGCCGAGCGCTAGGGGCCCTATTGTTGCTAATTGAGAAAAGATAATATGCTAATAAATTTAGGAGATGATAGGTTGGAACAGCAGCAACGACGGACGATTGTGACTGGAGCATTATTACTATCTAATATTATGGCCGGAATGGACGGAACAATTGTCAATACAGCATTACCAGCAATTACCAGTGACCTTCATGGATTGCAGTATATGGGGTGGATTATCGCTACGTTCCTTTTGGGAATGGCGGTTGCAACACCACTGTGGAGTAAATTTGGTGAACATAAAGGAAATAAGCAAGCATATATTATTGCCACTTCAATGTTTTTAGTGGGGGCGATTTTTCAGGGGTTAGCGCCTAATATTCTTTGGTTTATAATTGCACGAACCATCATGGGAATTGGTGCCGGAGGAATGAATACCATCCCGTTTATTGTGTTCGCTGAATTATACGAAAACCTTAAGAAAAGGGCCGAAGTTTTGGGGATTGCTAGTGCTTGTTTTGGAACGGCTTCAATTATCGGTCCTTTATTAGGGGGATGGATTGTTGATGCTTTAAGCTGGCACTGGGTCTTTTACGTTAATGTTCCGATAGCGCTTGTGGCGATTACGATTGTTAGTTTATTTTACAAGAATGTTAGAATGCAGGCTGCTGGTAAGCCGGTTGACTATTTGGGAGCAAGTCTTTTGGTAATCAGTTTAGTAATGATTCTTGTGGCGGTTCAATTAATCGGTACTACTTCTGGAATGGTAGTGGCAATACTAATGATTATTGGCTTATTCCTTCTAGGATGGATGGCTAAGGTTGACAGTAAAGCAGCTGATCCGATTGTCCCTAGTCGTCTATTTAAGAATCGCGAATTAGTAATTGATTTTGCATTATTTGTCATTATTTGGGGCTCATTTATTGCTTTTGTGACTTATATTCCAATGTGGGCACAGGGAATTTTAGGTCTTAGTGCTCTTCTTGGAGGAATGACGCAAATTCCGGGGGCAGTGACTAACTTTATTGGCTCGGAACTAGTACCCGTCCTTCAAGAAAGATGGGGCAAGTACTGGATTGTTACTTGTGGTGCTGCATCTATTTTTATTGCATACTTAGGAATCATGATTGGCGGTCAGCATACGCCATTCTGGTTGCTTTTAGTCATGGGCGCGTTTGAAGGCTTTGGCGTTGGCTTAGTTTTTAATATTTTACAGATAAACGTGCAAACTGATGCTGAGTTGCGTGATGTACCAATTGCTACCTCATTAGGCTATCTTTTACGAATTCTTAGCCAGACTTTAATGTCAGCAGTTTATGGAGTGATTCTTAATCAGGAATTATTCCGTGGCGTGCAGGCTCATCATGACATCACGCTTAAAATGTTAAACCAATTGTCCAATGCGAAAACTGCTGGTAACCTGCCGACAACATTATTGCCAACGATGCGGACAATCCTATATTCGGGATACCATAACATTATTGTGGCAGCTGTTATCTTAATTGTTATTGCGCTAGTCTTAGTTATTTCGTTAGGGTGGAGAAACCATTGTCAACAAGAAGCACCAACTGCTTTAGATAAATTTAAGGAACCTGAATCTAAAAGCGTGATACGATAGTAATAACAGTTATTAAAATAAGGAGAGCTAATTTTTGTGGAGAAAATTAAAAAATTGAATGCTCAAGTTGCTAGCCACCTAGCTAATAATCTTGAAAACAGTCTTCGGGACTTGCGACGATGTGGGGCACACCGCTCTAACAAAGCGACCTTTGTAGAAATGGGAATTCAGCTAAGTGGCTTTAAGGCAGATTTAGCAGAAAATAATAAGTTTAATGCAATGATTAGCAATGCACGGATTGATAACAATGTTCCCTATTACTTGCCATCAATAGGAATGAAAGTTAATACACAGCGATTAGAAGATCATAATTTAACAACTTATGTATTAAATAACCATGGGGATGAACAGGCAGTTATCCTCTATCTAACAGGTGGGGCCTATGTTCAACGGCCAGATAAGACCCATTGGCAATATTTAGACCGTCTAGCTAGAAAAAGTGGCGCTAAAATTTATGTTCCAATTTATTCTCTAGTTCCGCAAGCAACTTATCAGCAGGCATATCAAGAGATAGCGAACTTGTATAGTAAACTTTATAATTTATTTCCGGCTAGTCGAATTACGATTATGGGCGATTCTGCTGGTGGTGGCCTAGCAGCTGGTTTTTGCGAATATCTTGGCAAAAAGGGTCTTCCTCAGCCGGGACACTTAATTTTATTTTCTCCGTGGCTTGACCTTGATTTAACTAACCCACTTATTAACAAATATTCCACATCTGATGTTACACTAGCAGTAAATGGTTTACGGAAAATTGGCACAATGTGGGCGAGCGATACTGGTCACCGTGATTATCGATTGAGTCCGCTTTATGGTAATTTTGACCAATTACGCGATGTGACGATTTTTGTTGGTACAAGAGAAATTATGTACCCGGATACAGCCTTGTTTGCACAGAAGTTACGTGAAGCAGGGATTCCAGTCAAATTTAGTGTGGGCCGTGGACTATTTCATATTTATCCGCTCTACCAGCTTCCCGAAGCTAAGGTAGTGATGGAACAGGTTGTTACTATTATTAATGATTAATGAGGTGATATTATGCCAAAAGTTGCTGTAGTTTTCGCACCAGGTTGTGAAGAAGTGGAAGGATTGACTATTGTTGATGTTCTGCGAAGAATGGGAATTGAGACAACGATGGTTGGCCTAGAGGGTATTCATGTTCCTGGGGCACACGGGATTGAACTAACCTGTGATGAAATAATGGATGATAAGCTTTTAGATTATGACGTGGTTGCTTTTCCTGGTGGTCGTGGCGGTGCCCAGAAATTGCGCGATAATGACCAATTAATGAAACTGATGCAAAAGCGAAACGCAGAAAATAAGTGGGATGCAGCGATGTGTGCTGCACCAATTGCTTTAGCGCGTTATGGACTATTAGATGACCATAATTACACTTGTTTTCCCGGAATTAATGAAGAAATCGCCAAAGTTGCGCCAACGGCAAACTTTAAAACTGAGATTACAGTTGTGGACCAGGATGGAAAGATTATTACTAGTCGTGGTCCAGCTACGGCCTTAGCATTTGCTTATCAAATTGCAGAAGTACTTGGCTATAACACTGATAAAATCAAACATGAAATGCTCTATGACTATTTAATGAATGAGCGATAACATAGTGGACAAGTTTTGACTTTACCATTTTATAAAAAACAATAGGGTTCAAATATCCAGAATTTTCCAGGATGTTTGAACCCTATTTATAATTGTTAATAACAATAGCGTCATTACTTATTTAACCACCAAAATATTGAGCGGTGGGTTTGTTGGTCGACGCGCTGATTAACAACGCTGACAAGAATCATCATGGTAGCGATGATTGAATTTTTCTTTCGGAAGGCCGTGTATCGTGAATACCAAGCGGTTGCGTACTTGTCTTTATAACGACGAAGGCCTTGGAAGCCGTAGAGGTGATAGCCGTATTCATAAATAAAGTGGGCAGCTTTTTCCTCAATAAAGCTAAACTGTGATTCACCAACATTTGAAAGAGGAGCCATTCCCAAGTCAAAGTAGGTATAGCCATTCTCTTGACCGTATTGGAACATACTAATAAAAATTTTATCCATAATTCCAGAAGGGGCATCTTTGCTATGACGCATAAGGTCAATAGTGAGGATTTCTTTACTACCAGTAGGCATAAAGGTTGCAAAGGCTACCATCTTACCGTCTTTATCACGAACCACCCCTACGGGAGCCTGGTTGATATAGTAAGAATCAAAGTAGCCGAGAGAAAAACCTTTTTCAGTTTCATTACCTAACCAACTATCAGAAACCTGTTTCATTTCTGCTAATTGTTCTTTGCTAAATGGTGGCTTTTCGACGGAGAAAGTATATCCTTCACGGTCAAATTTATGAATTAAGGCACGCTGTGATCGTTGCTTTTTACCGGCTAGTGTAAAGTCAGCTAGCTTTACTAGTCCAGTTTCTCCAGTCTTAATAAAGTCAAAGCCAAATTCATGGAGGAGCATTGTCATATCACTTGATACTTCGTAAAAGACTAATTGATAGCCATATTTATCTGCTTCTCTTACGAATTGGCGAAGTGCCGGACGCCAGCTATTTTTATCACCGACAGGATCTCCCATCACAACAAGACGGTCATATTTGCGCCGATACATAAAGAAAAGCTTATCATGATCATCAATGTTGTAATAGTAAAGAGACTTATCACGTAAAAATGCGAGATGACTTGTTTCATTTCCACCATATTCTTTTATAATGGCACGAACACGGTTAGCATTAAAGGCTAGTGGCATACTAAACGGATCAGTACCAGCCATAAAGTATCGCAGGATTACAAAAATTAATAAAAGGCCAATTAGTAAACCGAATAGTCCTGAAAGCCAAATCTTTTCACCAGGGAAGAAAAGAAAATCAGGAATATGGTGCTTACTCGAATATTGTGGAGCATTAATTACACCAACAATAACATAGAGAATGCAAGCACCAGCGAAGATAAGACTATCGATCGCAAATTTACCAATTGAGTATTCTAACTTCTGGCGGTAGAGGACGTGCCTGGATAGTAATACTAAGACAAGGACGATGCTAAGGTAGATGGTTAATCCCCATGTTCCTAAGTTCCAAATTGTATTGGCAATTCCAATGACCAATAGGATTAAAGTTGGTAAGTACGCCTTCTTGACCTTTGATTGTAATCCCCGTGCACAAGCAAGCATTGCTAGGGCAAAAAGGATTGTCGTAAGCTGGTGAAGGAAGAAGAACGTATAGGGGTAAAGCCGAGCAATAAGCTTGTTTTGAGCGGTGATATCAGGGATTGAAGCTGTAAGAAGCATTAAAATTCCTGAAGCATACATAAAGGTCGTAATCAGGAAATAAGCTGCTTTACGGACCATTAAGATTGGTAAACCATCAAAGAAATTATTAACTTGGTGTGCCAGATTATGCAGGAATGAGATTCCAGCGATAAGAAGTGGAACAATGTAGTAAAAGATTCGGAATAATAACAGCCAAATTACGGATGTTGCTCGTGGAACCCCAAGTAAGGATAATTCAAGCATCATTAGAAGGTCAAATGATCCTAAGGCACCGGGAATCATGGATAAAACCCCTAACACTTGTGCAACAACGTATAATGGCAGAACACTAATTAAGTTATGCCGAATTCCTAAGCACCATCCAACAAGAAGGAAAAATAGGGCAACAAAGAGCCACTCACAGGTTGAACTCGTAACTAAAAAGAGACCGACTTTAGGGGTGACATCTTTAAATAGTTTGTTTTTGTGAATAACGGTAACGTAAAAGACCACCGGAAAATATAATCCGCCACCGACAAGCCAAATCGCATATTGGTTAAAATGTCCGCCATCATGAAAAACGAACATGATAATTAAAGCTACCCAACAGAGAACTGATAAGCCTGATAGCAAAAAAACAGCAATCTTTGAAATTGCTAGTAAAATTTCTTTTTTAGTCGCGTTTTTGCGATAAAAATATGCTCGTAAAGTAGAACCAAGGATACCGCCAAAGCCAGCGATATTAGTTAAAGTATTGGTTATCCACCCACAGCGAATAATATATGATAGCTTAAATTTCCCGGGTAATAGATGGGTAATTGCAAAATCATAACCCAGCATCGGGGTAACAGCAAAGCAACCAGCAATTAGTAAAGCTACAATACTTTCCCATGAAAGATTAGCTAAGCCAGTTCCGACTTCATGCCATTTAACAGTTTTGAAAAAATTACCTAATGCAAGGATTACGAATACTAAAACTGAGGTGACAAAGACAACCTTTATTATTTTTGAATATTTAGACCACCAGTTTAATAGGCGTTTGCCCAACTGCTGCATTAAAAACTCCTCCTTAATAATAAATACCTATACTTTTCATTATAAACTATTGGCGATATCGGCGATACTGATAGGGAAAATGATTTTTTTGCAATAATTTTAATTTAGTTATTGACTAATACTTTAAAGTTTCGTATACTTTTATTTGTTGTCAAATGGTCCGTTGGTCTAGTTGGTTTAGGACGCATCCCTGTCACGGATGAGATCACGAGTTCGAGTCTCGTACGGACCGTATATAGTTTTGTGAGAGCTGGGGTATCCCAGCTTTTTTTGTACTCATTAATAGGAGGAGTTCTAATGGAGAATACATGGGTGTATCAGGGAAATGAACCGATTAAAATTAAAAAATATTTACAATCTCTAGGAATGGGCCATCGATTATTTAACGATCTTAAAAATGGTGAAGGTGAGTTTTTAGTTGACCATCGATCAGTCCGTCCTACAACAAAGATTTTACCTAATCAGCCACTTACAATTAAAGCACAACCAGAGCTGCCAGATGAATCAGTAGGGATCAGCGATGAACCAATAAATATTATTTTTGAGGATGATAATTGGTTGGTGATTGATAAGCCTGCTGGGGTGACTTCCATCCCAGGTCCAACCATAAAAAACGGAACAGTCTTGAACCGTGTTAAAGGCTACCTCATCCGTAATAATTCAGCTGACCTTCGTCCACACCTAATAACCAGGTTAGATCGGTTTACGAGCGGGTTGTTATTAGTGGCTAAGCACCATATTGCGTCAAGCATGATTAGTCAACAGGTGCAGCAACATACAATGCTAAAGGAATATACAGCGATAGTTGAGGGACGTTTCAATGAAGGGCATGGTGAAATTAACAAACCAATTGCTCGTCGTGAGGGTGAAATTTCCCGGGTAATAGATGAGGGTGGTCAGCCAGCATTGACGGAGTACTGGGTAGAGAAAGAAGGAGCTGATTGGACGCTCCTACGATTACGGTTGCATACTGGACGTACCCACCAGATTCGTGTTCACCTAGCGTCAATTGGGCATCCATTAATTGGCGATCATTTGTATGGTGGTGATACTAGTAAGTTTGCCCACCAACTATTGCATGCTAGTAAGATTAGTTTTAAGGACCCATTTACGCTAAAGCAATTGGTGTTTACGTCTGACTTGCCAACATCGTTTAAATAATGCTTAAAAGGGAGAAGCTGTAGAAATATGCTTCTCCCTTTTAAGTTAGTGCGCCCGGCATGGATATTAGCTAGGCGGTGAGAGTCCGCTATGGGCCATAGTAGTCGGAACCATGAGCCGAGGACAAGGGTGTCCACTGCGAGGTGGAATCTGAAGGAAGTCT
>NZ_JACIVB010000041.1 GCF_014145455.1 Limosilactobacillus rudii
ATACTACTCGAAGTTACTTTCAGTAAAGCTAACGGTGACATGGTACGAAAGTTAATATTCTTACCCGGGGAGGTCTGGCTTACACGTTTCCGACAAGAGGAATAACTTAATTTCCACAGAAACAAGTGATGCAGTGATGTAGCGTTGAGTAAGTCAGAAGTCAGCCGAGGTCATAGTAGTCTGATTAATCAGACGAAGGACTGAACGACAATAACTTGTAACTTATATCGGAGGTGTAATCAGGTGCGACAATCGCAGAAAACAGAACCACAAGCTGACCGCTTGTCGAGGATAGGTTTGGAAAACCGAAAGTACACAAGGGCGCGTAGTACCGATTATGGTGAAGGTAAAGGTATGAGTGTCACTATCCAAGACTTAGTCTTGGATCGCAATAACCTTAATCAGGCTTATTTGCGAGTTAAGAGAAATAAAGGAGCAGCGGGCATTGACGGCATGACTGTCTTTGACCTTCTGCGGTACCTTAGAGAAAACAAGGCGGAATTAATCACCAGTCTACGTGATGGTAGTTACAAGCCGGCACCAGTTAAACGAGTGGAAATTCCGAAACCCAATGGTGGAGTAAGAAAACTTGGGATCCCAACAGTTGTAGACCGAATGGTCCAACAAGCATTGGCCCAGGTCCTCACGCCCATCTTTGAACGTGTTTTCTCCGATAATAGTTTTGGCTTTCGCCCTCATCGGGGAGCCCAAGACGCAATCACAAGGGTAGTTGATCTATATAATCAGGGTTATCGACGAGTAGTCGACCTAGACCTAAAAGCCTACTTTGACAATGTCAATCATGATTTAATGATTAAATACCTCCAACAATATATTGATGATCCATGGACATTAAGACTTATTCGCAAATTTCTAACGAGTGGAGTCTTAGACCATGGGCTATTCGCTAGAAGCGACAAAGGAACTCCGCAAGGTGGACCATTGTCACCATTACTGGCAAATATTTATCTGAATGAGTTGGACAAAGAATTGACCAGACGTGGTCACCACTTTGTGCGCTATGCGGATGATTGTAACATCTATGTTAAAAGTCAACGGGCCGGAGAACGAGTAATGCGAAGTATTACTCAGTTTCTTGAGAAAAAGTTGAAGGTTAAAGTTAATCCAGATAAAACTAAAGTTGGTAGTCCCCTAAGATTGAAGTTTCTTGGCTTCTCACTAGGTGTAGACCGGAATGGTGCCTACGCTCGACCAGCTAAGCAATCGCAAAAGCGTGTGAAGCAAGCATTGAAGTTAGTAACCAAGCGTAATCGTGGGGTATCTCTAACAAGAATATTTGAGGAGATTCATCAGAAAATGCGAGGGTGGCTTCAATACTATTCTATCGGGAAATTAACTGGCTTTATTCAGCGTCTTGACCAATGGTTGAGGGCGCGAATAAGGCAGTACATTTGGAAACAATGGAAGAAATTCAAAACTAAAGTTACTAACTTACAGAAGTTAGGCTTGTCTTATCAGGATGCGTATAAATTCGCTAGTACCCGTAAGGGCTACTGGCGGACTGCACACAGTAAGACCCTAAATTATTCTCTAACAAATAGAAAATTGGAGCACCTCGGACTAATCAATCTGTCCAAGCCGCTCCGGTTAATTCAAAGTGATTAAGTTGTCGAACCGCCGTATACGGAACCGTACGTACAGTGGTGTGAGAGGTTGATAATTGAATTAATCAATTATCTCCTACTCGATTTCTTCCAGTTAATTGCGATATAAGTATTAGGCAATGCTAGAAGAATGCGAACACGGAAATTGAAGAAGTTGCGGAAGCCATAAGCAGTCCGTTTAATAACCTTAATCTTATTGTTGGTTCCTTCCACGGGACCATTGGTGTATGTTTCGTATTTGAAACTATTATAGATTTCTTGTTTATGGGTCCGCAGGGTTCGTTGGACTTTTTGAAGTGGCTGCGGAAGGCGCGTCCACTTAATTGCCAAAAGCTGGTTTAAGGCTTCTTTATCACGTCGACTAATAGCTAAAACTAAGTCTTGATAGTAACGGTATGCTTGCTTAAGATCATCATCAAAGGCTAATAGGCGATGAACAACTTCAACGTCAGTTAACTGGGCATAGCCAAAATTGCGTCGTGACCAATAATTATCATATTTAAGCTTGTTAGTTGGCGTGACATCGCTAATAAGTATGACCTTTATAACTGACACTTCACTATCGCATGTCACTTGAGATATTTCTAAGTCACATCACTGATAAACAACTTTCAACTTTTTAATTTAAATTGACAACTTAGGAATTTAAATGATTATAATAAATAGTGATTTTTAAGTAAACATAAAATAATGGAGTAGAGCATATAACATGTCATTATTTAGAAATGCATCTGGCATTAGAAAAGGTTTTAACTATCAAGATATGGTTGCTTTATATTATTTTTTGGATAATATAAAAGAAATTAAAGAAATAAAAAATGAAGGTGAAGATGATGTAGATATTGTATTTAATGATGGAAGCTTAGGCTTTTTGCAAGCTAAAGAAACTAAAAATATTGATACAACATTGAAAGTAGGAATATTAAGAAAAGCTTTAATTGCACTATTCGATGATTGCGTAGCGCACAAAAATATTAAACTCTTGGAAATTATTACAAATAGTAATTACCCTTTTTCAAAGAAAGATATATCCTTTTTACAACCTTATGGGAAATTTATATTTAAAGATTTAAAAGCTAATTCACAACAGAAAATCAATAAACAAATAGAGAATATTTGTAAATCAGAAAAAAAGTATAATAAAGAAGATTTTGATACTGATAAATTGGCGATTACCAAAATAAGTTATGAAGGTTCTGATGATAGGTCTAAGCTTCAAGAATTAAAAAATATTATATACGAGTTTATAAGTGATGCAGAAATAAGTCCCAGTTATTATAAAAGATTATTGCATTCTTGGTCATTTCTTTTTTATAGAAATTCAGACGAACCTAAGAATCGAATTTCAAAGAAAAAGTTTATCGATTACACTGAGCTTACAGTAATGGATGCACCAGATTTAGATGAATTTATAAGAAAATTTGATGTTAAAGCTGGGAATATTGACTATATAAAAGAAAATTACGAAGATTATTTAGAAAAAGCAATTCTAGACTATTCCTTAATAACAATTGTTGAGAGTGATTTTGATAAATTTTCTTTAAAAAATCGGGATAAAGTTGAGGCAGATAACATAGTTCAATTTGTTAATGAAGAAAGCTCAATTATTTTTGAGAAAATTGGATTGAATAATCAAGATGACCTTGATATAGCGAAAATTATTGTGTGGCTAATTGTAATTAGGAGACGGTTCTTAAATAATATAGAAAGGGCATCAATTAATGAAAATTAAAGAGTTAGAAATAAATGGTAAAAAGTTCAATTTTGAAAATGAAAATACTTTTATTTTTAGTCATAAAAATAGTACAGGTAAAACAACTTTGCTAAGGTGTTTATTATATTCCTTTGGATATAACGTCCCATCAACTAAAGGAATTAGATTCGATAATTTAGAGATTAAGTTATTTTATACTAGTAATAACAAGGAATTTTGTGTATATAGAAGAAATAATTTTATTACTATAAGTGATGTACATGATACAGTTTACTCAATGAATATAAAACAAGATCAGAATAATGTTTTAAGTATTATTTATGGTATCAATAATCCTCTGATTTTGGATAATATTTTGGGTCTTCATTACTTTGATCAAGAAAAAGGATGGACCTTATTAAATAGAGGAATTGTGATAGGAAGTATACATTTCAAAATTGAAGACTTGATTGAAGGGCTTGGGGAAGTTAATATATCAAAATTTAATATTGAATTAAAGAAGTTGAATGATGAAAGAAAATTCTATAAACAATTTTTGAAATTATTGGAGGTTCAAAAGGAGTACGAATATAGTGAGTATAAGGACACTGACGAATCAACAAAAAGTCTTACTAGTAAATTAAGGTTTTTAAATATTGAAAAAGCAAAGTTAAATAGAGAAATAAAAGAATACTTGAAAATAAAAAATAATAACAGTAAGCTGTTAAAATTTATTGATAATTCTGGTATTAGAATTAGAACAAAAAGTGGAGATGTTGAAAGAGTAACTCAAGATAATATTGTCGGTTATAAAGAAAACCAAGGGCTAATTGATGCACAGATTGAACGAAAAAAAAGATATGAATATGAATTACAAAAAGAGATTTTAAATATACAGGGGAAATTGAATGATAAATTAAAGTTGGTAAATATTGAAGATCAATTATCTAAGTTAAATGGTATACTTTCTTCATTAGCAACTGATGAAGGAAGCATTAATGAAATCATTAATCAACATACTACTAAAATAAGTGAAATAAATAAAAAAATAAAAGAAGTTTTATATAGATCAAAAATTACTCAAAAAATATATGAAAGGGTTCTTAGATACAGTAATATTTTGGGAGTAAGGGGCTCTATTGATGGGAAAAGTGACTTTATATATACAAGTAATTTAAAAAGATATAGTGGCGCAAAGTTGCATTTGCTAGTTTTTGCTTTTAAATTAGCTCTATTAAAAGAAGTACAAAATAAAATACGACATACTTTACCGATCATTTTAGATTCGCCTATGACTGGAGAATTAGACTATAAAAACCTTAAAAAAATGTTTAAATTATTAGCCTTGGATTTTAAGAAAAATCAAGTTATTGTATCATCTATATATGATTTAGATGCATATTATAAATGGAATAAGAAAATTGAATTGAAAAATAGAATGTTGGAGTAATAAAAAGCTAATGTATATTTAAAATGTTAGGCATTTACCTTTGTCATGTTTACGTGATTAAAATAAATAGTTACTCTTACTATACTCTGATATAATGAAAAAGCTTTAATCAGTCAACATCAATACGTCTGCCCTAGCTACCCTAGATTTCCTATACTGAGGCTATTATCAGTAAGGAGATTTTTATTTATGACAGAACAAAATGGAATTATTACCCCAGTTTTCAAAAATAGATTAAATCAAGTGATTATAAGAAGCTGCTTTTACACCACGTCCTGCCATAAAAATTAATGCGAATGAAGTAGAATTAACTATCTTCAAGGGAACTAATTCTATTTTAGCTTCGGATATCGCTAAAGTAGTTATTCGTTATGCTCGTTAATTGGCATGATCCGGATCATATCTGTTTAATCTGTGGAAAAACAAACATGCAAAAAGGAATTGATGGACTTACAATGGCGGTTGACCGCTTACGTATTTACCCTTAGTCTCATGGAGTATTATTAATAATGGAGTTAAAAATATTCTTCGGGGGATTTTATTATGACAGATGAAGTAAATAATCACATCAATTGGTTTGTCTTTTCAATAATTATCATTTTAATGATTGTCAGCTATTGGCTAGGGGGAGTGCAAACGTTACCAGACATTTTTTTCTAATATTGCTGGCGGTATAGCAGGTGGTGTATTTGCCGTCTGGGTTGTTTTTGTAGAAATAAAATCTAAGGAAAAAGAAAGTGCAAAGATATCTACGATAAAATTGCTAAATCTGGTTGATGAATTTTCTCTTATTCTGCCTGAGAAGGACCGAATTAAGGAACGTTATTTAAATGACTATGATAATAAGGATCATTATGAGTTGGCATATCAACAGTTAGAGCGCTTTAATAAAGAATTTCATACATTAGCTAATGAGTTTGAGACTAAGGTGATTGGTATCAGTAAAGACACTGATTTAAGAAAAGTCTTAAAGCAAATAAATATTATTCAATATGATTTAAGTGAATTAAGTCGTAGAGTAAAGGTAAAGTTCACGAAAAATATTAAAAGTACCCAAATGACAATGGATATTCAACGGCAAAAAATAATGGTTATAAGGAAACTTAAGGAACTAGTTGATCTAATTCAAGAAAAATTAGTAAAAAAAGAATTTAAGGATATCAATTGTCGTCAGTTGACAGAGGAGCTACTTAATTTTTCTGAACATAGACACTTATTTGCAAAGCTGAAAGAATCCACGCAAAAAAATGCCTCAAAAAGTGGAGATTCTTCGGACAACATAGATTGGTATAAATTACGTGATATTTATAATAATCCTAATGTCCGCGACCGAATAGAGAATGAATGTAAGAAGGCTGATATTAAAGAAAGTGAAATAATTGAGCAGTACAATAATAAAGATAAAACTGCTGATTTAATTAAACAGATTTTTCAAGTAGAAGCATTAAGAACACAAGAAGTTTACTATAAGAAAGTTGGAACAAGTGATTTAAGTCCAATATATATTGGATTTAATAAGAAAAAGGAGAAATAAGTACTATTATGTTCACGTAAGCAGTATTAGATATTGTGTTAAACATGATAGAGATTTTTAAGGGCTAATCAGTATTAAACGCTGACAGTCCTTTTGTAGTTTAATAAGGGAGAAGCTTTTATATTAAAAGGCTATCAATGCCGTTTGCTTAGGGTATAATGGTTGGTAATTAGTTATGTATTAAATTGTGAAGGATTGAGGTGATACTATGCCGATTAACAATAAATTAGAAGAGAAGCTAGATCTATTAACTAAACTTCATTCAGAAATGAATCAATACCGTCCACTTTCAAAAAAGCAAGTTGAACAGCTTGACGCTAATGTCCGAATAGAGCATGTATGGTCCTCAAATGCGATTGAAGGGAGTACGCTTAATCGCTATGAAACTGCTTCAATTCTTAATACCGGGATGACGGTTCACGGGGCTTCCTTAAGAGATACAATGGCGGCTGTTGATTTAAATGAGGCTTATGATTATATGATGGATCTAGCCAGTCGAAAGCAGCCATTGACTACTGTTATTATTAGAGATTTAAATCGACTAGTGATGTTAAAGAACACTGATGACAGAAGCCAGGCGGGGGCTTATCGTGTAATTGATGTGTGGCCGAATGGACAAGAGGACCAACCATACACTGCCCCAACAGAAATACCATTTAAAATTCAAGAATTAATAGATTGGTCCGAAAAAGCAATAAATCAGTTACATCCTGTTCAATATGCGGCGGACTTACATCAGAAGTTTGTTTCTATCCACCCATTTGTTGATGGCAATGGGCGAACAGCACGTCTATTAATGAACTTTGCTTTATCTGAAGCGGGATATCCGGTAGTTAGTATCATGCCTGATAAAAAGTCACGAAATGAATACATGGAAGCATTGGCAACCTCAAGAGCGACCGGCAACCTAGTACCTTTTGAAGAATTAGTAGCAGATTATGCTATTAGTACTCTTAAAAAGAGGATAAATATTTTGAGACAAAATGAAAAGAATATAGAAGAGGCTAAGGAAGCAACTAATTTAAGAGATTATTAAAACAAGTAATGATGAGGATATGAATTATCGTTTCAGGATAAGACCACGCCCTTTTTGTTTAATTTATGATGTTGCACTTATTTAACAGATAATGATATAAAAAATTACCATTATTTAGAACGAATTTTATAGATGCTGTATTTGAAAACATGATTATGTTATGTAGGAGATGAGATTTATCTTATCTCTGATTTTGTTTAAAATATTATTTTTATACCTGTCAGGTAACTAATTTTAGATATTAGCTACGAGACTTTGCTGAAAAAATTAAAATAATGGGGTGACATGTGGAGGAAAGAGGGATAAATCATTTTTAATGAGGAGAATTCAATATAAGGGTCTTTGATTTCTAATAGAGTTCTGGTAGAATTATCCATGAAAGATGGTCCTTTCTAAACGAAGACGGGGTCCAACCATCTTTCGTTTTTTATTTTAAATTTAAACCAAAATAAGTACTGATGTAAACTTCCGTCGGTACTTAAAATCATGGAGCTTCTTTTCAGCTTTAGGTGAAATCTTCAGTGAAATCAATCAAATTAAAATAATAGTGAAATTCCTCTTTTAATTTAAGTACAGTGGGCTTAATAATAAACTGTATTTTATAAAAATCGGGGGAGTAAAATATGAAGATTTGTCCAAAATGTGGAGAGAAAAATAATAAGGAAGCGCGATTTTGTACTAAGTGTGGTTATAATTTCGGAACAGGTAGTGGGAGTGCTCAAAATAAGAGTAAAAAGTGATTATGGATTTCTGTCGTGGTTATTCTTGTTATGGTTAGTGGAGCTTTTTTGCTCTTTCATAATAATAAGCAAGAAAGTGCAGTAGCAAAGAATAATAGTTCAAATACTGTTATAACTTCGTCAGCAAATGAACACCATGCAACTAATCCTCAGAAGAATTCTAGCGATACTAATGATACGTCTAAACTATCAACTGAGATCGGTCCCAAAGAAACGGCTACTGCTATAGCATATTATGCGGATAAAACAGGATTAGATGGATGGAGTAATTATCTTGAAGGTAATGATGGGATAATTGTTATTTTGGATGATAATGTTGATGACTTAAGCAAGGCCGGACAGGGGATGTCGTACGGCGTTCTAAATGAGAAACACGATTATATTGGCGTTACGAAAAATATTTACACGATTGATCGAGATAATACCGTTAACATCTATTGCCTGACTGATGAAGATAGTCCAGACAACCCAGCAGAGCCAATCAAGAGTGTATCAAAAGATGAAATTATTCAATATCTTAATAATCACGGCTATGCTTCGGATGTCAAAGATTTAAGTAATAATACTAGTATAGATCAGTCAAATATAGGGCAGTAGCGGCGTACTGTTATTAAGGAAAAAGCAAAAAGTATCAAAGTAGTGCAGCTTACATAAAATCAGTAATTATGGTATGTTCATTGAAGATAATGGTGGCAACTTTATAAATAAGTTAGCTCCATTTGAAGGGGCCCAATAATAGGGGAGATAAAAGCAGATCAATAATATATAAGGTTAAAGGTAGCAGCCATATGGATACTGTCAAAGTAAGAATACAAGGGAACGCAACGGTTGTAACTATTCCCAAATCATTCAATGTTAAGCCTGGTACCGAATATTACTTTGCTAAAGGGAAAGATGGAACCTTAATTTTAACGCCAACTAAAAAAGTACCAGCAACGATTGAAGAGCTTTTTAAAGATTATACACTTCATGTTCAATTAGATGAGCGAACTCAAGTTGATGGAACAGTATACATTGAATAAATTAAGTCATTTGATTTTAACCATCGTAAATGGCAATTTATAGAAATGTTACCAATGGATATTTTTGATGAAATACATAAAAGCTAGACCGGTAATTTAAAATAATAATTTGATAAAATGAAGGAACTTTAAAATTGAATAGTCAATCGACGCAATGTAAGGAGTAAACTTGGCAGGACATATTACCGATTATCTATAATAGCTTTTAAAATTATAGGAAAAAACTATGAACGTCTGTTTGGATGAGGTACAATGTTTAATAAACAGTTAATTAAGGTGTAAACATGAAAACTATTCTTTCGTCTAAAGAATTAATTGAACACATGGAACATAAGGGGATTAAATTTAACATTGTTTCTACAGAGGATGCGTATGAATTTCTTCAGTGTAATAATTATTATTTTAAGCTTGCCGCTTATCGAAGCCTTTATCCTAAGATATCTCGAGGCGATAATAAGGGTAAATATCAAAATTTGGAATTTGCGTATCTTAAGGAATTATCTGTTATTGATATGCATATCCGTTACAAAATTATGAATATGTGCTTAGATA
Source organism: Limosilactobacillus rudii (assembly GCF_014145455.1). GTDB lineage: Bacteria > Bacillota > Bacilli > Lactobacillales > Lactobacillaceae > Limosilactobacillus > Limosilactobacillus rudii. The sequence continues at coordinate 9,653 of NZ_JACIVB010000041.1, forward strand.
TTGAGCATGCTATTAAAGTTAGACTTGTAACCTCGGTGACTAATAATCAACAAGAAGATGGCTATGATATTATTAGGCAATATTTATCAAAAGAAGATCCTAAGTTTTATGTTCTTAAAAATATTGGGCGACATAAATCTGGAGAGTACTGTCGGGACCTAATATCTAAATATTATCCATATTTCCCGGTTTGGGTATTGGTTGAGTTGATTACTTTTGGTGACTTATTGCATATTTGTCACTTTTATGAAGAAGAATATCATCGTCAAATTATTCCTGATAACAAACTAATGAATACCGTCAGAGATTTAAGAAATGCCTCGGCTCATAGTAATTGTCTGTTAAATCAATTGAATCAACGGCTGGATAATAATAAGCAACCGGATAGTCGAATTGTGCATTTTGTAGAAGAATTAGGTGTCATTGGAGAAACTTCACGTCGAAATAATTTAACAAAGAATTTTTCATATGATATGGTTACTTTACTATATGTTTATGCTTCATTGATGCCGGATGTATCAAGAAAGGAAAAGTTTAAGGAACTAAAGGATTTTATGGAAGACCGTGTTCTTGAACATAAAGAATATTTTAAAAATAATAGTGAAATAAAAAGTGTCTATAGTTTTTTATATAAAATTATTGACAAATTGAGTACTCAAGACTAAACTGGCTATAGTATTGAAAAATAATAATTATTTTTGTAGGGAACGAGATTTATCTTGTTCCTGATTTTTTAATTAGAGGTTAAGAGCAATCTTGCCTCTATTTTTATTTGCAATAAAGAAACCGCTTGCAAATAAATTGATTAGTGATAATATGTACTTGAGTACTCAAGTAGTAAGGATGATAAAAATGTATTTAGATCGAAATAGTAATTTGCGCGCACAAATTGTTTCAGCAATTCAAAATGATATTTTTACTAATCGGAAGGTTGGCGATAAGTTACCTTCAGAGGCAGAATATGCGGAAATGTTTAACGTCACACGGTCAACGGTGCAGAAAGCTTTAAAAGACCTTGAACAAATGAACCTAATAGAAAAGGTTCAAGGAAAAGGGTCGTTTGTCCATCAGACGAAGCCGCATGTAAAATTGTTTAATTTTAAGGGCTTTACTGATTATGCTCATCAAATTGGAGCAATAGCGGTAAATAAGATTGTTTCTACAGAGATTGTTAAAGAAAATGGTCGATCATTATATAAATTACGGCGTTTACGACTGATTAAAACAGATCAAAAGTTAACGCCAATGACCCTTGATGAATCGATTATTGATTTACAGAAGTTTCCCAAATTAGACCAGTATGATTTTTCAAAACAATCATTATATGAGGTTATTCGCCAAGAATATAAAGTTTATCCGTCAACTTCATTACTTCGAATGTCTGCAATTTCTGCTAATAAGGAGGAAGCGCAGATGCTTGATTGTAATGAACATTCGGCTTTGTTACAGGCAGAAGGGATTGTTCATGATCAAAGTGGGGAAGTTGTTGAAAGAGTTAAGGTTATTTACAGTCATTATGCGGAGTTTGATTTAACTCTTGGTATGTAGAAAGGGTGAGATTATGCGAGATAAAGATAAGATTTTAGGAGCATTGTATGGTCAGGCAATTGGCGACGCAATGGGGATGCCAACCGAATTATGGCCAATCCAAAAGATTCGAGCAAAGTTTGGTAAGAATATAACCACCTTCTTGGATGGAACGGAAGATAATGATATTGCAATCAATTTCAAAGCTGGTGAATATACTGACGACACCAACCAAGCATTTGCAATTTTAGATGCTTTAATTGAAACTAACTGGCAGCCCGACACTAAGGTTATTGTTAAGCATATTATGAAATGGGCTGATCATGTTGGAGCTTGGACGAATAATATTTTAGGACCAAGTAGTAAAGCTGCTCTGACTTTAGTTAAGGAAGGTAAAGATCCGGCAGAAGTAACTAAGTCAGCACTAACAAATGGCTGTGGGATGCGGATTTCGCCAATTGGTACTTTATATGAGCCTGATCAATTAGATGAGCTTGTCCAGATGGTTTACAAGGTTACTAAGATCACCCATTCTAGTGACGTTGCAATTAGTGGTGCGGCAATGATTGCTGGGGCAGTAACAGCGGCTTCAGCTGATTATACCTGGGATGACATTGTTGATTATGCTAAAAAAGCTAACGATGCTGGCTTTAAACTGGGGGCACCAACTTGGGCTGCTCATAATAAAGAACGATTAAATGTTGGTCTAGCCTTAGCGAAGAAATATGCAGGAGATGATGAAGCATTTAGTCGGGCAATTTATGAGACTGTTGGGACAGGTACTATGATTTCTGAAAGTATCCCGGCTGCGGTTGCAATTGCGTACTACGCTAAAGATGTAAAGAAGTGTGCAATTATTTGTACTAACTTAGGTGGTGATACGGATACTATTGGGGCAATGGCAACAGCAATCTGTGGAGCTAAAAATGGCGCTAATTCTATTCCAGCAGATTGGAAGAAATTGATTGATAATAAAAATCCACAACATAATATTAAGGAGTTTGCTGATCGAATTGCTAAATTTAACGCATAGCTGAAAATGGGGTGATTCTTATGGATAATGATTTCGTTAAGGTTCCCGAAAAAGATAAGACATTAAGTCCAGGTAAGCTATTTTATAATTGGTTTGCTGCTAATATTGGGATTATGGGGTTTGTTTACGGTGCGATTATTGTTAGTTATCATTTATCATTTTGGCAATCGATATCAGCTGCTTTAATCGGCGCACTAACATTTGCAATTCCTGGTTGGGTTGCGATGATTGGTCGACGTGAAGGTGTAACCACTTTTAAGATGAGCCGGGCAGCTTTTGGAACTTATGGGAATAAAATCCCTAATTTTATGGCTTGGCTGAATATGGTTGGCTGGTTAGCGGTTAATGTTATCACAGGAACCTTGTTATTCTCAGCAATGCTAAAAACGATTAAGGTTCCACAGACTGGTTTTACTAAGTTTATATGTCTGGTTATTTTTGCCGGCTTAGTAATCTTATCTGGAATTTTTAAGGAAGATACTTTAGCTAAAATTCAGACTTGGTTAAGTTGGATTTTTGGTGTATTGACTTTGGCTATGTTGATTATGTTTTTGGTAAATGCTAATTGGCACGAAGCATTTGCAATGAAACCAGGTAGTTGGGTAACCGGCTGGCTTCCTGCTGTCGCATTTATTGCGGCTGGATCGAGTATTTCATGGTCAATGGCTGCTGCTGATTGGGGTGCTTATGTCCGTCCTGATACTAAACTTTCTGCTACCTTCTGGAATACTACTTTAGGTGCAGCTACTCCTTTGTTTATTTTAATGGCTGGTGGAGTGCTCCTTAGTACGATCTCACCAAGCTTAGCAGCTGCAAGTGATCCATACCAAGTTATGTATAACGCAATTCCTAGTTGGTTTGGCTTCTTATACTTTCTTGTTGCAGCAGGTGGCATTATTCCACAGTGTCTGGTTTCATTCCGATCTGCCCGGATAAACTTATCGACAATTGGTATCGAGGTTAGTCAAAAGACTTCATTAACGATCCACGCCTTAATTATCATTATTATTTCGGTATATGTCCTCTTTATTTCCGGTAACTTTTTAACTAACTTTGAACTATTTCTTAACTTCTTAGGAATTTGTCTGGCTTCGTGGGTAGCTATTTTCTTAGTTGATAACGTTATTTACCGTCATGAAGGATATGATGTTTTCTTAATGAAGGAAGATTCGCCAGTTCATTATAATTGGCCCGGAATTATCTCGTGGGTAATTGCAACCGTCTTTGGCTTCTTATTCACCTCGAATGCAGCATATCGAGGACCATTTGCTCACGGTATTTTTGAAAATAATAGTAGTTTAGCGGTTTTTGTTTCTGGTATAGCAGCGGTTGTAGTAATGTTTGTTATTTCATTATTTGTGAAGAAAGATAAGAATGCTGGGGATGAAGCGGTATGACTAAAAAGAGTTTAATAATTGGTGCAGCATTTGTCGACGTTATTATGAACGTTCCTAGTATGCCAGCATCGGGAGGAGACGTTACAGCTGATTTTAAATCTAATGATGTTGGTGGATGTGCTTTCAATGTTTATGGTGCAATTAGTTACTATTTAGGAAAAAGAAGCGCGGATTTATTTATTCCAGTTGGTGAAGGACAATATGCGCGGATTGTTCAAAAGGCGATGCAAGAACGGTCAATTCCTATTTTGCTACAAGAAAAAGGAAAAGATAATGGTTGGGATTTGTGTTTAATTGAACCTTCAGGAGAAAGGACCTTTATCACGGTACCCGGAATTGAACAATGTTGGCAGAATAAATGGTTTCATCAGATTGATTTAGCTGATTACGATTATTTCTATCTTAGTGGTTATGAAGTAGAAGACCCTGATGCAGCACGGGTTATTTTAGATTGTTTAGGGCAGCGCAGTAAGGGAACATACCTTCTTTTTGATGCATCTCCCCGTATTAGTCACATTAGTCGTAATATTTTATCTCAAATTTTGAAAGCGGATACAATAGTGAACGCCAATGAAGATGAAATTGGTTATCTAAGTGATAAGGATAGTCTTGAAGAACAAGCAGCTGACATTTTTAGTAAGACGCATTCACCGGTAATTATAACGTTGGGCGCAAAAGGTTCTTATGTATATGATGCACAAGGTGGTCGACTTATTCCGGGTGAAAAAGTACAAGTAGTTAATACAATTGGTGCTGGGGATACCCATTGCGGTGGTGTAATTGCTGGATTACAGGAAGGGATGAATATTGACGAAGCTGTAGCACTTGGTAATAAGTTATCCGCAAAGGTAATTCAATTAGAAGCTGGTAGTTTATAGTAAAGTGATTCTATAAAGAAATGAGATTTGTCTACATAATTAATGTGGTTATAATGCCCTCTGAGTATACAGGTGAAATAGAAAATTCATCTTATACTCGGAGGGCTTTTCCTATGGGAAGAAAATCAAATCTCATCATAAATAGTTTTATCGATTACTTTGATATGCTTTAACGGTATTGAATTAAGTTATCAATAAAAAGGTTATAATAACTGTGCGTACAGTACCGTGCGGATGCAACAGAATAAAATAGGAACCCTAGTAATTACTGCAATTCTGTAGCAACCACCAGGAATTTTTTACTGTATATCCATGTTGATATTTTGTATATATAAGTATATACTTAATACTGTGAGTATACGTATTATGCGTTTATTTTCTAAGGAGGACTATTAAAATGGATCAAGTACTTAAATTAGGTAAGTGGGGTAATTCCAATGCTATTCGTCTTCCTAAGGGAATGTTAGAAAAAGTAGGAATCGCCCCCAATGATAAAGAAGTTTCAGTTAATGTAACGACTGATTCAATCATTATAAAGCCCAAAAAAGAAGAGAAACTATTAGATAAGCTTTTTGAAAATTATGATAGTAATCAGCCTTATCCGTTTGAAATTGTGGATAAGGGTGGCGCAGTTGGCGAAGAACTATATTAATTATTCATCGTGCAAGTGAATTAAGTAGCGTTTGAACACAAGAGTAATTAGAATAGAGGGGATTATGCTTATGGCATTTAATCATCAGCCGTACGGACGAGGTGACATTATTATTATGTCAAATGATCCAAAACCGAAGAACAATAATGAGCAGAAAGGAGCTCGTCCTTGGCTTGTTGTGAGTCGAATTTTGTTGAATGAAAATGGGCCTTTTGTATGGGCTTTACCATTTACAACCGCTGAAAGGGATTACCCTTTAGCTTTTAATTGGACAGAGAAAATGCCTAATACTGAAACTCATGGTACGCTACTATGTGACCAACTAACGGCCTTAGATGTTAAGCATCGATGGACTAAGCCAATTGAGCATACTGAAATACCAGCTGAGGTTGACTATTTAATTCAAGCAGTTCTGGGCTATAAATAAAAAATCCATCAGAAATAACTGATGGTATAGACTTATATACTTGATGTGACAACTTAAGTATATAGTCTTTTTTATTTGAGTAAAGAAAACAGATGTTTATTCATTCTTTTGGTAAATAAGGATTATAATTGTCAAAAAAATATAGAAAATTACCAATTCTTACAATCAGTGAAACTAGTAGAACAAGAGCTGATTGGGTGGCAAATAGACTTAATAGGATTGCAAAATGAAAAAGCTTCTCACTGGGAATAGGTGAGAGGCTTTTAAATATTATCTAAGTGATTTACGATATCCAGCTGCCTGGGCTTCTGCTTCAGTATTGAAGTAGACTGCATTGGCTGAATTCATATGGTAGCCTTGCTGGTCAGGCGTGTGGTAGATTTTAGAATTAGCATTGCCGACAATCATTCCGTTAGCTTGATCAGTTTTCATGTCGCCAGCGGCAGAAGTGCTGGTTGATGATGAACTTGCAGTGCTTAATGAGTCTTCATCTACTGAACTACTACTTGATGAGGAAAATTCGCTTTCAACTACTGGCTTAACATAAGCTTTGTTGGTAACAGTAAATGTTGTCTTTGCACTTTTACTGTCATCATCATCTTCGGAAGTGATATCAAAATTGCACTTCTTAGTTTTAGTTGATAGCTTTAAGGTTTTTGAAAAATGACCGTTTTCGTCTGCTTCAATTTTATAATGACGGTTGTTTCCACCACGCTTAGCAATTGTGACCTCAGCGTTGGCCTCAGTTTTCCCTTCAAAAGTGATAGTTCCGTCATCTTCTGAATTAAGTTTGATAGCCTTATTGGTAATTTGTGCTTGCTTACCATCAGGAATATTGACGGAAAGCGGTGTTTGACTTGCCTTTACTGGCTGTGCTGTTGGAATTGCCCATAAGCATAGGCTAGCGGCAATCCCAATAATAATTTTTGATAGATTCTTCAAAGACTTCTCCTCCGGTAATTCTTTTTTTCCGTGTAATAGAATATCATAGTAGCGGATTATTGAATAGAGAGATAATGCGAGAGAGCAAACTACTAAATGTATCGTGGGAAGATGCTAAAAATCTTTCAATTAATATAGCTACTTTTATTATCCTCTTCTATAATGGAAAGGCTTTAAAAATTGAATGGTCAATCGACGCAACTGTGTAAGCTACGCTGGTTGGCCATTTTTTATGTTTTAGGAGGAGCTTATGAAAGCAAGAGTAATGATTATGCTTGGCCTTGCATCCTTTATTTTGACTGGCTGCGGTTCTGATGATGGAAATCATTCGGAAATGAAAGCAGCAATTCAAATGGAGGCCGAAGATCAAGGATATTCTAATATTAAATGGCCATTTTTTGAGGAGGACTGGCATTTTGAAAAGAAGTCCGATGGTAACTATACATCTCATGGTACTTTTAGATCTAATGGTAAAAGTCATGAATTTAGTGCTGAAGTTGATCCAGATTCAGATATGATTTTGGATTTCTATGCTGATTAAAGGGGAATGTTTATATGGTTTGGATACACTATAGTCACTCCAGAATTAGTTCGATTTCTTAAAGAAACACGAAGTAATAAAGCCCCAATTTGGCTCTTAATGAATGAGTTAACCCTGGGCAATTCAAATTTTATGTATCGGCTAATGGCACCTGAATGTTGAGATGAAATAGCTAAATACTTTAAATACTCTATTGAACAGCTATTTTCTGGCTAGAATACACGTTAAAAATAGATTTGTTTATACTGATCGTTTATCGTTGGGTTTAGCAATTATAGGAAGATTAATGCGAATAGCAAATCCAAATTATAATTTTTGATTTATTGAGCAAGGCTACTAAAGATATAATTAGTAATCGAGTTTCGGCAACTTACTATGGGTTTAGAAATAACAAACAATAGATACATTATTTGCTCTGCATATTTTTCCAAATAATTAATATCCTTTAAGTAATTTTCTTACTTATTAATATCAAAATTATAATTTTAATTTATTTCTGCGTAAGCTACGCTGGTTGATCCTTTAGATTAATTCACTAATGCCTAAAAATGACAAATACTAAATAAGTGGGGTACATGAACTTATGGAAACATTTAAGAATATTATTGTTACCGGTGGGGCTGGTTTTATCGGTTCTAACTTTGTCCACTATGTCGTTAAGAACCATCCCGAGGTTGAACATATTACCGTTTTAGATAAACTAACTTATGCGGGAAACCCTGCTAACCTTGATGGTCTACCAAAGGACAAGGTTGAATTAGTTGTTGGTGATATTTGTGATAAGGAACTCGTTGATAAGCTGGTTAGTAAGGCAGATGCAGTTGTTCATTATGCGGCCGAAAGTCACAATGATAACTCCTTGATTGATCCGACTCCATTTATCAAGACCAATATTGAAGGAACCTTTACCTTAATCCAAGCTTGTCGGAAGTATGATGTCCGTTATCACCATATTTCGACCGATGAAGTATATGGGGACTTACCATTACGCGAAGACTTGCCCGGTCATGGTGACGGTAAAGGTGAGAAGTTCACCCCTGAATCTCCTTACCGCCCATCAAGTCCTTATTCCTCATCAAAGGCTAGTTCCGACTTATTAGTCCGTGCCTGGGTTCGGTCATTTGGTTTACGGGCCACGATTTCTAATTGTTCCAACAACTATGGTCCATACCAACACATCGAAAAGTTTATTCCACGACAGATCACTAATATTCTAAGTGGCATTCGGCCGAAGCTTTATGGGTCCGGCAAGAACGTTCGTGACTGGATTCATACTAATGACCATTCACGGGCTGTTTGGGATATCCTCACTAAAGGTAAGATTGGTGAAACTTACTTGATTGGTGCCGATGGTGAAAAGAACAATAAGGAAGTTCTGGAAATGATCTTGGAATTAATGGGCCAACCGAAAGACGCGTATGACCATGTGAAGGATCGTCCAGGTCATGATTTACGGTACGCCATTGATGCGACTAAGCTCCGGACTGAATTAGGTTGGGAACCAGAATATACTGATTTCAAAACCGGTTTACAACACACTATTGATTGGTACACGGAACACCAAGATTGGTGGAAAGATAAAAAAGCTGCCGTTGAAGCTAAGTACGCTAAGAATGGTCAATAATGTAAAAGGTCATTGTCTTGAGAAATTTACAATACTTTGTAAACCGACTTATGGTTTAAGATTCTGATATGTTCTAAATTTCAGTTATCAAAAATTAAAAACACATTAAAAACATCCTTGACGAATTCAACCTATCCCGTTATACTAATCACAACTTATATGAGAATTTGCTGTGATTGAATGAGTAACTAATAATAGAATTAACAGAGAACTGCAATTGGTGAGATGCAGGATTACTAGAATTAGTGAAGATGGTTCGTGAGCGATTGATCGGTGAAGTTATGTTTTAGCAGGTCACGGGATTGCCACCGTTATCAAGGCGCCAAATTTATCGTTATGATAAGTTTGTTTGAGTGCAGGAATCTTTCTATTTCCTGAACAAAGGGTGGTACCGCGAATAATCGTCCCTTGAAGAGATTAAGTTCTTTTCAAGGGGCCTTTTTTAGTTACGAGGAGGGTATATTAATGATAAAAATTACTGAAGAATTGACCAAACCATTATTAATCGATGGTGCAATGTCAACGGCCTTAGAACAACTTGGGGCAGATACTAATAACCCATTATGGACAGCAAGTGTTTTAGCAAAGCAACCAAATTTAGTGAAACGCGTTCATCAGGAATACTTTAAGGCCGGTGCTCGTTTAGTAATTACCGATACTTATCAAGCTAATGTACCGGCATTTATTGCTAACGGTTACACTGAACATCAGGCCCATCAGTTAATTCAGCGGGCGGTTAAATTAGCTAAAGAAGCTCGTGATGAATATCAGCAAGCTACCGGAATTTATAATTATGTTGCGGGTGCGCTTGGTCCGTATGGTGCATACCTTGCAGACGGTAGCGAGTACACTGGTGATTATCAACTTAGTACCTCTGAATATCAGCAATTTCATCGGCCACGTTTAATTGATATTTTAAGTGTCGGGGTCGATGTGTTAGCAATCGAGACTCAGCCGCGCCTTGATGAAGTATTGGCAGAGCTGGAACTTGTTAATGAATTAGCACCAGAGACGCCATGCTATGTTAGCTTTTCATTAAAAAATTGGAATACTTTAGCGGATGGGACCCCGTTAGCTGTTGCGGCACAGACAGTTGCTAAATATAATAATGTTTTTGCGGTTGGCGTTAACTGCATCCCGCTCGAAGAAGTTGCCGCGGCAGTTGAAACCGTTCATAATGCGATTGCCAAACCAGTAATTGCTTATCCTAATTCAAGTGCGGTTTATAATCCACAGACTAAAACCTGGACTTACCCCCATGGTCATCGTAGCCTTAGTAGTTATTTACCCCGGTGGTTAGCAGCAGGGTTAACAATTGTCGGCGGATGCTGTACGACTACTCCGCACGATATTGCCTTATTACACGAACATTTGCAAGAACTTACCGGAAAGGAGATCGACCATCATGACTAAGAAAACTCATCTATCACGGAAAATGAGTGCTCGACACGTTCAAATGATTGCCCTTGGGGGAGTGATTGGCACGGGGCTTTTTCTTAGCTCCGGTTACACAATTCATCAAGCCGGGCCATTGGGAACAGTAATTGCTTACTTGGTCGGCGCTTTGATTGTTTATGCGGTAATGCTGTGCCTAGGGGAATTAAGCGTTGCGATGCCTTATACTGGGGCTTTCCATGTCTATGCCAAAAATTTAATTGGTCCTGCTACCGGCTTTACGGTTGCTATCTTATATTGGTTGACATGGACGATTGCAATGGGTTCTGAGTTTACCGCCGCGGGGCTCATTATGAAAAGGTGGTTCCCGACAATCCCCGTTTGGTGGTGGAGCTTGTTGTTTATCATTATTATTTTACTATCCAACATTTTTACGGTTAAGGCCTTTGCCGAGAGTGAATTTTGGTTTGCTGCTATTAAGGTAGTTGCAATTATTGCTTTTATCGTTTTAGGTGCTTTAGCGGTTATTGGTTTAATTCCAATTCATGGTTATCATCATGCTCCTTTATTGACTAATTTTACTAAAGATGGGCTATTTCCTAGTGGACTGGGTGGCCTGTTTATGACGATGCTAACCGTAAACTTTGCTTTTTCGGGGACAGAGTTAATTGCAATCACTGCCGGTGAAACAAAGCATCCTGAAAAAACGATTCCTAAAGCAATCCATACTACTCTATGGCGGTTAGTAATCTTTTTTGTCGGAAGCATGATTGTCATGGCTTCATTGATCCCTTACCAGCAGGCAGGAGTAACTCAAAGCCCATTTGTATATGTCTTTAGCCAAATGGGGATTCCTTATGCTGCCGACTTAATGAACTTTGTGGTATTGACGGCAATTATTTCAGCCGCTAATTCAGGTTTATACGCTTCAACACGGATGTTATGGTCGCTAGCTAATGAAAGAACGATTCCGGCAGTGATTGCGAGGACAAATAAACACGGGATCCCTGTGTGGGCGCTTTTACTAAGTATGCTCGGGGGTGTGTTAGCACTTCTATCAAGTATTTACGCTGCGGGAACGGTGTACCTTGTATTGGTATCAATTTCAGGGTTGGCAGTTGTCTTTGTTTGGATCGCTATTTCCTTATGTGAATTGCGATTTCGGCGAAAGTTTTTAGCAGACGGACACCACTTAAGTGAATTGAAATATCGGACACCGTGGTACCCTGTTGTTCCTTGGTTTGCCTTCATTGCTAGTAGTCTCTCTTGCATTTTGATTTGGTTTGATCCCCAACAACGAATTGCTTTATATTGTACCGTTCCGTTTGTTCTTGCTTGTTATGCAGCTTATTATCTACAGACAATATGGCGAAAACGGGTTGCCAAGAAAAATGTTTCAACCGTTGTTAAATAGATGTAAAAATTATGTAATTAAAAAATTGAAATGCCTGTAGTAAAATGAGTGGGAATTAATAAGACGGTAGGCTAAAGCTAGGTGGTAATTAGCAGGGTGAGGCTAGTTAGCATTACTTTTAGCCTCCAAATATCGATTTAGTTAGGAGATAGCAAATGCATTCATTATTCGCACTACAAATGATTCAAGCAGTTTTAGTTGCAATTCAGTTAGTAATGATCTTTTCGGCTAATAAAGTAAAACGCGAATGGCTAACTGTTGGTCAGTTATGTATCGCCATCGTCATTTTAGCTGACTTATTTTCAGAGTTGCTTTTCTTTAGCTACACGAGTGTGCTAACCGGATTCGTTTTATTTCTCCAGCTATTCTTGCTACCGATGTTCTGGAAAGAATTAAAGGCATTTGAGAAATAGATTGCTCAGAATTAGGAAGAAGTAAAGTATAGGCCTCGCAGTCTATGCTTTTTTATTTACAGATCGGTTAATAATGAAGAAACCATATCTAACAAAAACTCAAAGTGTAATTTATCGCTTATTATTTCCCTTAATTTGCTATAAAATCACGGTTTAAATTGATATACTTAAACTAATAATGTAAATAAAAGGAACTGATAATTAATGGTAATGGTTGATCTGCACTGCCATCTTCTCCCCGGAATTGATGATGGCTCAAAAAATATGGACATTTCGTTACGTTTGGCACGGGAAGCAACGGAAAATGGTATTACACACGCTCTACTAACTCCTCATCATATGAATGGTCATTATGTAAATCATAAACAGGATGTATTACGGCGTACAAAAGACTTTCAAGCTGAGTTAGAAAAGCATAATATTCCGTTGACCGTTTTTCCTGGGCAAGAAGTTCGTATTAACGGTCAGCTAATCGAAGCCCTTAATAATGATGACATTCTTTTTGCCGATGAAAGCGGTAAATACATGATGCTTGAGTTTCCTGACAATGATGTCCCTCATTATACTAACCAAATGATTTTTGAACTTCAGCAGCGGGGGATTACTCCCGTGGTTGTCCACCCTGAAAGAAATACCAAGATAATGGCTGAACCAGACTTGCTTTTTCAAATGTTGGAAAAGGGATGCTTATCACAGATTACAGCAAGTTCTTATGTTGGTACTTTTGGTAAGAAGGTTGAAAAGTTCAGTAAAAATATAATTGCAGCTGGACAAGGTTACGTATTTGCTTCCGATGCCCATGATTTACCAGGGCGAAAGTATGAAATGCGCCAGGCTTTTAAAAAACTATCACGCGAATTCGGTAAGGATGTTGCTCAGGAATACCAAGATAATGCTCGCGCAATTATTAATGGTGATGAGGTTGCCCGTCATCAGATTAACAAGATCCAGCAACGAAAGAAGTTATTTGGGTTATTTTAGGATAGGTGTTTTATCATAAAGGAAGTGTTATTCGTGCCATTATACTTTACTGATGTATTTTCAGGAAGTGCCGATTGGATAGTAACTGATCCTCATGCTCAGGGGACGATTGTAAAGGTTTCACAAGGCACCGGGTACTTGAATCCTAAATATGAATACCAATATTCACTAGCAAAAAATAGCGGACGGTTATTAGGATTGTATCATTATGCGGGTGGTAATAATCCTGTTGCTGAGGCCAATTACTTTTTATCCCATATTCAAGATAAACTAGGTGAAGCAGTTTTAGCCGTTGACTGGGAGCAATATCAAAATGCGGCTTGGGGTGATACAAGCTGGGTTCGGCGCTTCGTTGACACAGTTCACCAGCAAACCGGGGTCTGGCCGTTAATCTATGTTCAAGAGTCCGCAATTTGGCAGGTTGCTAACTGCGTAAATGATTGTGGTCTCTGGGTAGCAAAATATGCCTCGATGAACTGGCATTCATGGCAAGTACCGACCATTACGGTAAATACGTCTCCGTGGCAAGCATATACTCTCTGGCAATTTGCTGGTGATGATGAAGATCGGTCCATCGCAACTGTTGATCGGCAAGGATGGAAACAATTAGCTAACCCGACAGGAAAGATAAGTGCTGGAGTGACAAATGACAATTTATTAACCTGGACAGATTCATTAGGGGATGTCTGGCATCGTGAAAAGGGCCGCTTTATTACTGATCGGGTATTAGATTTACGCTGGGGTGCATTACCAACGTCGGCAGTGATTGCGACTCTTCCATTAGGATCCGTGATTGACTATGATGCTTGGTCCCGTCACAATGGTTATGTATGGTTACGTCAGCCACGGGCAAATGGCGAATATGGCTATTTACCGTGTCGTAATGCAGAGACCAACGAACCCTTTGGTAAATTCGAACCATTAGCTTAGTGTGGTATAAGGTCAAACGACTTTTTATCGCACTTTTTTAATTTTTTTGCGTGCATTTTACGATTTTTTACGTATATATATTTATAGAATAATTAATTGGAGGCTACTATGCGCTTTTTACATACCGCCGATTGGCATATTGGCAAGACACTTAACAATTTTAGCTTATTAGAAGACCAGCAAGCGATGTTTAAGCAAATTGAACAAGTGGCAAAAGAAAACAAGGTAGATGCGATTGTGGTTGCCGGTGATCTTTATGATCGTAGTATTCCTAATGAAGCGGCTGTTAAAACCTTAAATAAGATGCTGCAAGAGTTGAATTTATGCGATCATTTTCCATTGCTAGCGATTAGTGGTAACCACGATTCCGCCACCCGTTTAAGTACTGGGCAAGATTGGTTTGCTTATCAATCATTTTATTTGAATACCAGCTTAGCAGGGGCCTTTAATCCGCTTACGATTAAGGATACCCAGTTTTTCTTATTGCCGTTTTTTGGGATTCAAGAGGTTCGTAATTATTTTGATGATGATTCTATTAAAAATGTCAATGATGCGATGAAAAAGATTACGACTGAAATGACCAAATACTTTGCCCCTAACAAGACGCATGTTTTAGTTGCCCATTTTTTTGCTGCGGGGAGTAAGCGGACGGCAGATTCGGAAACCCTAGTTGAAGTCGGGGGATTGAGCGCGGTTGCAACAGATACGTTAGCACCGTTTGATTATGTTGCGCTTGGCCATCTACATAACCGCCGGGCGTTAAATAATGAAAAAATAAAATATAGCGGTTCGCCAATGAAATTTTCCGTGTCTGAAGCCAAGCAAGAGAAGGGTGTTTGGATTGTTGATACAGCGCCGTTCAGTGTCAAATGGGTACCACTCAAGCCGGTTCATGACATTCATTTATTAAAAGGTAATTTTGCTGAATTAATTGCTGATGCGTCTAACTATCCCAATGAAGATTTTTATGACATTGAATTAACAAATAAAGAGCGAATTCCAGATGTGTTAAACAAACTGCGGGAATATTATCCACGAATAGTTAGCCTTCATCGAACTCACCAGGCCCAGCAGGCGCAGTTTAATTTTGACAAAAAAAGGGTTCAAGAATCACCATTGGATTTATTAGCTGAGTTTTATTCTCAAACAATGGGGAGTGAGATGACGAGTGAACAGCGAGCGTGGGCAGAAAAAGCACTAACCGAAGTCATGAAAGGGGAAAATTAAATGCGTCCATTAAACATCGAGCTCCAATACTTTGGTCCCTATGAACATGAAACGATCGATTTTACTCAATTTCGTAAGCAATCACTTTTTTTAGTCGCTGGTAATACCGGTGCGGGGAAAACCACAATTTTTGATGCGATGTGTTATGCACTCTTTGGTCAAACGACGAATGATCGCGACCGTTCAGCAACGGCCCTTCGCTCTGATTTTGCGCCAGCCGATCGGGAAACATTTGTTAAATTTACGTTTGTTCATCAAAATATAACATACCAAATTATGCGTCGCCCGAAACAAGTATTAAGGGGGCGCCAGGGTAATCTGGTTGAGCATAATCAGGCGGTAGATTTAATTTATCCGCTTGATAACCAAGACCCCAATGAAATAACAAAAATCAGGGAAGCGGATACTTTTATTACCGATCTTTTGAATTTAACCCGTGACCAATTTAAGCAAATTGTTCTTTTACCCCAAGGAAAATTTCGACAGTTCCTTGATTCTGACAGTAATACAAAGGAAGCACTTCTCCGTGATCTGTTTAATACGGCACAATATGAGCAGTGGACACAGCGGTTAAAAGAAGGGCTACGTGACCGTAAAAAAGAATTAGGCGATCAGCAGACAAAAGTACAATCACTTAAAGAAACAATTAACGCGGTAGATTCTCAGTTACCGGTTAGTGAGTGGCTAAAAGCCGCCACTGAGGTGCTTGATACATTAACAAGTAAATTACAGGGATTAAGGGAGCAAGAAGCAAAACAGCAAGAATTAGTAAGTCAGCTAGATAATAAGCTTCATACTCAGCAAGAGTTGACCGCAAACTTGACGGCATTAAAAGAAACTGAAAGTGCAATCACAAAGTTAGCCGCTAAAAAAGAAGAAATAAGTAAAGATAAAGCTGAATTAACCGCAATTGAGTGGTACCAAAATCAACGTCCTGATTACCAGCGTTGGCAAGATGGTGAAAATAATTTACAAACATTAAAACAAGAGCTTGCTGAGCTAACACAAACGCTTGCTCACCACCGGCAAATGTATCACACGGTAAATGATGAATATCAGCAGCTTAAGGATCGGCAGTCGTCAATCGATCATATCCAAGAGAAAGCGATGGACTTAAGAAAACAGCTGCCTTTGTTTGCAAAACGTGATTCTTTAACTAAAAAAATAGGAGAATTGCAAGAGTCCTTGACCAACAAAAAGACTATTCAAGCAGGAAATCATACTAATATGACTGCCTGGCAACAACGATTAGCCGAATTAACAGTTAAGATTAACCAGAATGCGGACTTAGCTACCCGTCGCGTTGACCTTGTGAAAAGGCAAAATGAACAAGAAAAGTTAATGCAGACAGGGGATGCTTTAGTCGAGTTACTTAACAAGGTTACTAAAGATAAAGCTTATCAGCAGGAATTGACGGTTGCATTAAAGGAAGCTCAGTCGATAGCAAACTCTGCTGATAATCATTTAGTAGAATTAAATGACATGTTTGCCCGTCACCAGATTGCCTTGTTAGCGCAAAAGTTAAAGCCGGGGAGCCCGTGTCCGGTTTGTGGTGCGGTTGATCATCCCTGTCCTGCTCATCTTCAGGATAGTACGAAGATTGTAAGTGAAGAAGAGGTAAAAACAGCTACCGCAAAGGCTCAAGCTAATCATGCTAACGTTACTCGTATCCAAGAACAATTAAAGCAAGTTACTAACCGGATAACAGAACTTACAACGCAAATTGATGCAAGTAAGGAAAAAGTTGCCCAGTTAATGGGGGAAACTAAGCTTACCGAGGATTGGCAACAGCAAATCTCTTCACGTGCCGAACAACTTTTGCAAAGTGCAAAGAGAATAGCGCAGATAGAAAAAGATGTCCAAAAATGGCAAAAAGAAAGCGACGAGTTGCAACATTTAATCACAACAAAGCAGGATGAATTTAGCCAATTTGATGAGCAAATAGCTCAGTTAAATCAACAGTTAGTTACCCAAAGAGCAATTTTGGCGGAGAATGAGGAGTCCCTACCACAAAATATTGCTGATGAGCAAGCAGCTACTGATCAAATTAACGCTTATAAAGAAGAAGTTGATCAGTATAACCAAAATATGGCTACTCTCCAAGAAAAACTACAAACGGCTAAACAAAATATTGCGATTACCCACAGCCACTTAGATCAAACCAATAAAGATATTACCAACCAGCAAGAAGAGCAAGCTCATCGACACGATCATTTGGAAAAGACATTAACTGAATATAATGGTGACTTTACATGGGAATTTTGGCAGAAGGCAGAAAAGATGCTTCCGCAATTAGTACTATTACGGGACAAGGTTACAGAATATGAGCGACAAGTTCGTGACAATCAGCAAGAGCAGCAACGGCTGATTAAATTAATAAACGGTCAAGTAACTCCAAATATTAAGGCAACAAAGGATGAGCTTGCGGCTGCCAAGCAACAAGTAAGTCAATACCAGCAAGAAATCGGTCAAGTAACAGCTAATGCCCGTCAGCTTCAAACAACGACTGAAAAAGTAACGAACTTGCTTGCTAAGACTAATGATTTAGATAAAAAGATTAATGAATTACAGACATTGACCGATGTTGTCAGTGGTAACACCGAAAATCATGTAAGCCTTGAGAGATATGTTTTACAAGCATATTTCCAAGATGTCTTAATAGCAGCTAATGTGCAATTAGCCCGGCTAACTAACGGACGTTATCAATTTGAGCTTTCCACCGAAAATCATGGTGCGGGTACAAAATGGAGTGGTTTAGAAGTAAATGTTTATGATGATAATGCTGGAAGAACTCGTAGTGCTCGAACCCTTTCCGGGGGTGAGAGTTTCATGGCATCATTGGCCCTAGCATTAGCTCTTTGTCAGATTATTCAGGAGCAAAATGGTGGTATTAATATTGATGCCTTATTTATCGATGAAGGATTTGGATCATTGGATCAGCAGGCGCTAACAGATGCATTGCATGCGTTACAGGAATTAGAAGGTCACCGGATGATCGGGATTATTAGTCATGTTACTGAATTAGAAGAGCAAATTCCTGACCAGCTTATTGTAAATTCAATTAATGGACGAAGTAGGGTTTCATACCAGCACGAAATCTAATTTATTTAAATTAAAAAGTGCGAAAGACAACTTTATACGTATATATATTAATAGGAGGGTGATTCAATAATCTTTTTTCTCACTACATTATTCACTCTCGGCTTCCTTTTAAGGATAGGATCACCTCCTATTTTACGTCGGAGATAGCAGCTTGCTCGGTTATCTTTGTCTAAAGAGGGTTCAAATATTCAAAAAACTTGGGTATTTGAACTCTTTTCTTTTATGTCTGAGTTTACTTTTTAGTTAATAATTATATCAGCTAAGCCAACTTTAAAATGTTAATCTGGCAGCGATGTATACCCTTACAATAGTGGCTTTATTACTATAAAAATAAAGTAATAACCATGATAAAATTTAAACGGATTTTTAAGCCATTATCCATTCTTAATCGCGGAGGAGTTATTTCACATGAAGCATAATGGTTCAAAGTATACTTTACTATTGGGAACAACGCTATTGGGACTATATTTTCAGGCAAGTGGTGTCCACGCAGCGACTACCGATTCAGTAACTAACAATCAGCAATCGGTTAACGGTAATGTAACACCAATGGTCCAAACGAATAAGGATGAGGCAAGTACGCCACAAACAACCACTGATTGGTCTGATCCAGCAAAGTATCAGCAAGATATTCCAGTGCAAATTTTAGGTATAAATGATTTACATGGTGGCCTCGAAACGACTGGATCAGCAACAATTGGCAATAAAACATATAATAATACAGGTACTGCTGCTCGTTTAGCAGGTCATCTTGATGCGGCCGAAGAAAGTTTTAAAGCTGCCAACCCGACTGGGACAACAATTCGTGTTGAAGCGGGTGACATGGTTGGTGCTTCACCGGCGAACTCAGCTCTTCTACAAGACGAGTCAACGATGCACGCATTAAAGGCGATGGACTTTAAAGTAGGAACGTTAGGTAATCACGAGTTCGATGAAGGCTTAGCAGAATATATGCGGATTGTTAATGGCGGACAACCGACTAAACAATATAATGAAGCAGAAATGGTATATCCGCATGTTAACTCTGGTATTAATATCATTACTGCTAACGTGGTGCAAAAGTCTGATGGACAGATTCCTTTTGGGATGCAGCCGTATTTAATCAAGGAAATCCATACTAGTGATGGTAAAGTGGCGAAAATTGGTTTTATTGGAATCGAAACGACTTCACTACCAATCTTAACCTTATATGATAACTACAAGGATTATGACGTTCTCGATGAAGCGACAACTATTGCTAAATATGATAAGATTTTACGGAATAAGGGCGTAAACGCGATTGTTGTGTTAGCACATACTGGAGTAGCAACGGATAAAGATGGTAATACAAAGGGAAACGCGGTTGATATCATTAAGAAGTTGTACCAAATTGATCCCGAAAATTCAGTTGACCTTTATGTGGCTGGACATTCACACCAATACGCTAATGCAACGGTTGGTAGCGTTAAACTAGTGCAAGCGATTTATACTGGTAAAGCATATGATGATGTTATTGGTTACATTGATCCATCGACTAATGATTTTGCAAAAAATAGTATAGTATCACATGTCTTTCCAGTATTATCTGCTGAAGATGCACCCAATGTTAAAACCGATGCCAATGTAACAGCGATTGTCCAAGATGCTGACCGTCGAGTAGCACCAATTATTAATAAAAAGATTGGTGAAGCTGCTAAAGCTGGAGACATTCTTGGTCGTCTTCACAATACGCCAACGCGGGAAAATGCGGCTGGTGAGTTGGTAGTTGATGGTCAACTGTATGCAGCTAAAAAGGCCGGGCTGCCAGCTGACTTTGCAATGACAAATACCGGTGGTGTTCGGGCTGACCTTCACGTTAATGAGGACCGCTCAATTACATGGGGAAGTGCTCAGGCTGTTCAACCATTCGGTAATATCTTACGAGTAGTTCAAATGACTGGCTCACAAATCGTTGATGCGCTTAATCAACAATATGATGAAGATCAAGCATATTACCTGCAAGTTGCTGGCCTTCATTATACTTATACTGATCAAAACGATCCTAACCAACCATATAAAGTTGTTAAGGTATACGATCAAAATAACCAGCCGCTTGATTTGAATAAGAATTATAATGTTGTTATTAATGATTTCCTTGCTGGTGGCGGGGATGGCTTCTCTGCCTTTAAAAATACTAAAGTAGTCGGTATTATTGGTCAGGATACGGATGCATTTATTAACTATATTACTGATATGACTAATGAAGGAAAGTTAATTACTGCTCCGGTAATGAACCGGAAGATTTACATGACCGCCGAACAATTAGTAAGTGAAGATGCCGTTAATTCTTCAGTTGATAATAACCAAGACGCAACTCTAGTTACCGGCACAACTAATAAAGAAATGGATCAACCGACAACGCCAACCGTGGTATTACCAACAACAGCTGGTCAACCAGCGAAGGTAATCCAATTAACCACTCAAACGGTCGCTAAAGCAAACGCTAATCGTGCTGACGTAAATAGTCAATTTGTTAATCTCACCCCAATGATGCTTGATAAGGCTAGTGTGACCCACCAGACCACCGATGACAGTAAGCAAGCAATGTTACCACAAACTGGTGATGACGATGACCTTACTTGGCTTCTTCTTGGTACCTCACTTATGAGTGCAATTGGTTTAACCATTATTAATCGCAAACGGAAACAAGCATAGCAAAGTAGTCCAGAATATTAGTCCATTCTGGGCTATTTTTATTTAATCGTTATGATTATGGGTGACGTTGAGGAAATCTAAAATTTTCATTATCCTAAAGAGGGAATATAATAGTCACGATTACTGTACATGAAAGTAATGAGGAGCGATATTAATGCAAAAAGTAAGGGTTTATACGCAAAAGTTTTGTCCAGCTTGTACTAAAACACAAAAAATGTTAAGCGCCCAAAAGATTAAGTATGAGCTTATTGACCTTACAGCTGATTCCACAGCAATTGAAGCATTCGCACGATTAGGTTATTATCGTTTTCCAATTGTCCTTGTTGATGACGGTTGCGATGTCACTGGATGGACGGGCTTTCAACCACAACTTATAAGTAAATTAAAATAGCAGATGTTTTTATCACAAAAGAGCAGGTAGATAATCTTTTGTTTGGTATTGAACGCGCTTTCATGTTTATGTACAATATAGGTGCTGCTGAAATGTTTTATAGGAATTGGGGAATAATTGATGAAAATAAAGAAATTAACGGCAATGTGTGCGACGTTAGCAGGATTACTTCTTGGTAGCTCAGCAATGGCAGTTGTTCCAGCAACTACTAGTGCAGCATCTAACGATAAGCAGGTGACGATTTACCTTACTCGTCACGGTGAAACAACGGGGAATGTGATGCAACGTGTTCAAGGATCAAGTGATTTTCCGCTAACAAAAAACGGGATTACAGTTGCTAATGATCTTGGTTATGGTCTAAAAGGAATAAAATTTAAGCATGCATATACGGGAAACCTAACCCGGCAAGAGGTAACTGCTAAGCAAGCGTTAAAATATTCTGCTAATCCAGATACTAAGATTACGACAACGCCACTACTAAGAGAAGGTGGCTATGGTAGCTTTGAAGGAGATAGCATTGATGCTGATAACCAAAAGATTGCTAATGTGTATGGTTATCAGGATGGCAAGCAATTCCAACAAGCAACCGGTAAAGACTATTGGAATAAACTGCAAGATGCTTACCACAAGCTTGATATGGATAACTCCCAAAATACTAAACTAGCTAAGAGCGACCGTGCAGAGAGTTCGGCTCAAGTTCAAAAACGAATGAATTCCGAATTACTCCATATTGCAAAGACAACTCAAAAGCAAGGTGGCGGTAATGTTCTGGTTGTTAGTTCAGGGATGTCAATTAATGAATACCTATCAACAATCTCTAAAAAATATGATGGTAAACCAATGCAAAATGCAGCAGTGACAAAGCTGGTATATAAAAATGGTAAGCTTCATGTCGACGGCCAAATTGGAACCCTCCATTATGTAAACAAGGGTAAGAAGATTGCGGCAAACAAATAAGTAGTTAAATTTCAGCAGCAAAAATTTTAGGTGCAATTATAAAACGATTATTTAGGACTCTTCGATTGGTAGGTCGAGGGGCCTTTTTGTATAGTAATAATTTGTTATACTGATTAAGGTATTCCAAAAATAAGCGAGGAGAGTAACGTGGTAATTAAATTAACACCCACCCAAAGGACAAATTTACCAGCTGAGTATGCGTTTTACACCTATCCGATTAAGGGTGACTTTACTAACATCTTAAATCATTCGATAGTGGGGAGTTATATGTTTTGGCAGTCAGCTGATCAAAGTCGTACTTACCTAGGTGTGGAACCATTAAAATGTTTGGTTGGAAAATCAAGTGCTCAAGTTAAGAATTTTCAGAGTCAATTTAAGCGGCGATTAATTAACTTAACTCCTTCGATTGATGGGCAGCCGGTTTTATTAGGCGGCTTTCCCTTTGATTTTCATGGCCGAACGGAACATCTTTGGGGTGATTTAGAAAAGGGCTATTTTATCCTTCCGCAAATTCTTTTTTGGCAACATAAGCAAAATTCTTATGTTACATTACTTGTTCGCACGGTTGGGGATGTAGAGGCCAAATTGAATCATCTTGCAACACAGGCAGCAAATCTTTTACAAGAAAGAATAGAAAAAAGGGTCAGCCTTCCGCCGTTATTAACGCATGAGCTTGCTCTTCCGCAATGGATGCAACTAGTTAATGATAGTGTTGCAGCAATTAAAAGCCAAAAATTGAAAAAGGTTGTTTTAGCTCGTCAACTCGAGTTATTCACAACGGGGATGTTTAATCCAACTCAGATTTTACGTCGACTAATGAATCAGCAGCCTAATACATACCACTTTCTATTATCGAATGGTGATTGTGCATTTATTGGTGCGACGCCCGAACGATTATTAAAGGCAACTAAGAATAGTTTTCAAACGGCAAGCGTTGCGGGATCAATTGCGCGTGGTAAAACACCGATTGCTGATTATCGACTAGGTCAACAATTATTAAATGATCATAAAAACGAATATGAACACCAAGTTGTGGCTAAGCGAATTGCCAGAACAATGGCTGAATTTACTGATAATTTGACAATTGGTCAACGCCAGTTACTTAAAAATAGGGATATTCAACATATTTACCATCCCTTTACTGGTCAACGAAAAAGGGGAGTAAAATTGTTGGATGTTTTAAAAGCTCTCCACCCAACACCAGCATTGGGAGGTGAACCGCGCTCAGCTGCAATGAAATGGTTAGCAGAAAAGGAACCTGCAGGCAGAGGATTATACGGTGGACCAATCGGCTGGTTAGGATTAGTAGAAGATCAAGGTGAATTTGCTGTGGGCTTGCGTTCGGGAATTTTCAAGAAAAATAAAGGGTTACTTTATGCTGGTTGTGGAATCGTTGCAGAATCGCAGGCAGAAAAAGAACGTAATGAAACAAGTTTGAAATTTCAACCGATGTTACGAGGTGTAAATGACAAATGGACAACCAAAGAACTTTAACAAAGTATTTATTATCATTCATCGAAGGACTAAAACAAGGCGGAATCAAAAGAGCGGTGATTAGTTCTGGATCGCGCTCAACCCCGCTCTCCTTATTGGTTAATCGTGATCCTAGCATTCAATCGTATATTGATATTGATGAACGATCAGCCGGTTTCTTTGCTTTAGGATTGGTGAAGGCAACTGGTGAACCAGTGGCTTTAATCTGTACTTCAGGAAGTGCAGCTGCTAACTACTTTCCCGCAATTTGTGAAGCTGAGGCGACAAACCAGCCCTTGATAGTTTTGACAACTGATCGGCCGGCAGAGTTACAAGGAGTTGGCGCACCACAGGCAATGAACCAACAATATTTATACGGTAGTCATGTAAAGCTTTCAGTGGAATTGGCATTACCAGAAGATAATTCGACGATGTTGGACTATAGTAGCTGGGAAGGATTTAGTATGGTATCACGAGCACAAGTAATACCTAAAGGCCCTGTTCATATTAATATTCCGCTTCGTGAACCGTTACTGCCTGACCTAAACCTTCCCCGACCAGCTAAAGCTCCTACAAAAGTTTTGCCTGGCGAACGCGTGACGGATTTATCGTCTTTGCTACCATTATTCCAACAAAATGGGCTTATTATTGTTGGTGAGGAACGTACTCCACAGGAAGCGCAACAATTGCTGACATTGGCGGCAAAGCTTCGGTGGCCAATTATTGGTGATCCGTTAACTAATTTAGCCACGGTGCAATCCAAATCACAAAACTACCTTCACCAGGCTGATCTTATTTTTCAAGGTCACTTATCGACTCCCCAAGTAGTTCTACGCTTTGGTCGTTTACCAGTAACTAAACCAGTTACCCAGTGGTTAGCTAAACAGCATGTTTCAACAATTTTAGTTGAAGAAGGCCATCAATTTAAAGATCAGTTACACCGAAGTAACTATCTCTTAGACATGACAGTAAATGAATTTAAAAAATGTTTTGATAAGCTTGTATTTACGCCAACTTCACCCGCATGGTTATTGCGGTGGCAGCGAAGACAAGGCTTAGCTGAGACAATTTTACAAACAAATAAAGATTTGCAAAAGTTCAATCATTCGGGAGTGGTTAACCAGTTACTCAGTCATCTTCATGATCAAGAGCTTTTTGTTGCAAATAGTAATGCTATTCGTTTGGTGGACCGTCTCACTTTGTCATCAGCGCAAAATGTCCGCGTTTATGGAAACCGTGGCGTAAATGGGATTGATGGATTAAATTCTACGATGGCAGGAATTGTTGCTGCTAGTGGACATCCGTTAACATTGTTAATTGGTGACCTCGCCTTTTTCCATGATTTGACGGGGTTAGAAATGATTCGACGATATGATTTACCAGTTACTATTATTCTTTTAAATAATAACGGTGGTGGCATCTTCTCATTCTTGGCACAAAGCAGTTTACCATCGACTGATTTTGCAACGGTTTTTAAGACACCACAAGATCTTGATTATGAATATGTTGCAAAACTATATGGATTTGATTATCATCGGCCAACGAAATATTCAGAATTTAATTCTTTATTAAATCAACCTGGTCATCATATTATTGAAGTTTCAGATAGTCAGGACTGTCCAGTAACCATTTGGCATCAATTAGTAAATGCGTATCAACAGAAGAGTAGTGAGATCAATGACTGAAGTAAAATATCATTACCAGTGGTTAAATGGATTTAACTCAAATCGGCCAACGATTGTTTGTTTACATGGCTTTACTGGAACCTTAAAAACGTTTGATGGTCTTTTTCCTAATGAAAAATATAATTTTTTAGGAATCGATTTAATCGGTCACGGACAGACTAGTGTCTATGTTCATCCAATTTATTATCGAATGGAGAATGTTGTTAGCAAATTGCAAGAGTTGATGCAGCTTCTCCAAATTAAGAACTATTATTTACTTGGATATTCGATGGGTGGACGCGTTGCATTAGCATGGGCAGTCAATGATCCTCATGTGCAAGGATTAATATTAGAGAGTGCCCGTCCGGGAATAGCAGATAAACACGATCGCCAAAAACGCCGGCAAAAGGATAATGACCTTGCAGGCAAAATATTGGTACAACCATTGGAAGAATTTGTTAATTATTGGGAAAACATTCCATTGTTCGCTAGTCAAAAACAACTACCGTTAGAAATTCGCCAGCAGATTAGACGGCAACGAATGGGACAGCAAAAATATGGCTTAGCAATGAGTTTGATGATGATGGGAACTGGACAGCAAGAGAGCTATTGGAAATATCTGCCACAGAATATTCCAGTACTATTAATTGTCGGTGAGTTAGATTTTAAGTTTCAAAAGATTGCTCAAGAGATGAAATTAATGGCACCGCAAATGACAATTTCAGTTTTGCCCAGTGGTCATTGTGTTCATATTGAAGTTCCTTCATCTTTCTCCAGCCTTGTTATTAAATGGCTTGATAATAATCTTTAGACGGAAAATTTGTAATTTATGCTTTTGATGAGTTATTAATGACTATGGTAGACTAAATATGTTAAGTCATATATTGCTAAAAGTATTTATATGGAGTATGAAAGTATGAAGGAAAAACATAAAAGCAACAAGCAAAGTCATCATTTAGGATTAATATTATTTTTAATCTTATTGGTTATTTTATTAGGTGTCTTAGCAGTGAATTATAAGCACTTTGCCAGTAAACAGCTAAATCCAGTACAAACAACTCAGCCAAAGAAGCCAGTGAAGTCCTCAAAAGAAAAAGAATTACTTATAGGAGCATATCGTGATGATCAAGATGGGGCTGCCGTGGTATTTAATGAAAATGGAACCGGCCGTTACGTTTATGCTGATAAGAAAAATTCAGATACAAATGATGCGTTGACTTGGCGTAAGGATGGCGACCGTTACTTAATTACTTTAAAAGATAAAGACGTAACGAATCCATTAATTGCTACTCTTGATAAGGATAGGCTGATTATTTCTGGTAGTAATGGGTGGAATACAGAAACTTTTCAGCGGACAACTAGAAGCTTAGATCTTCAAGATTTCCTAAATAATATGCATACTAAGTAGTATCAGTGGTTATATATAGGCATTATTTGAAGAAGATATTGAAGTACATTCTTGAATTATCAAGGGTGTACTTTTTTGATCTTGATTGATGCTTTGTTTAAATATTTTTATTAAAAAAGTGTTGACGGGGGAGGAAAAGCACGGTATAGTAGTTATCGTTGTCAAAGCAGTTAAGCGCTGCTGAGATGGATTAACAAAAAAGTTAAAAATAATTGTTGACATTGAATTGACAACATGATATATTAATAAAGTTGCTGATTGAGTTATCAATCAAAAGGAATTCTAAATTAATTAAAATTTCTTCTTGACAAGTTAAATCAACATATGATATAATAACCATGTTGATTGGCTGCTTGATTAGCCAATAGGTAGACCTTTGAAAACTGAACAAAGTTTCGACGAATCAAATGTGTAGGGTCTTCAATCACGATGTGATTTGAAGCAAAACATTTGCGA
>NZ_JACIVB010000042.1 GCF_014145455.1 Limosilactobacillus rudii
GGCACACCGCCGGCGTTCATCCTGAGCCAGGATCAAACTCTCATATAAAAATTATATAAGAACTTGTATAGCTCTTTATTATCTTTGTTATTAAGCGAATTGACTTCGCAAATGTTTTACTTCAAATCACATCGTGATTGAAGACCCTACACATTTGATTCGTCGAAACTTTGTTCAGTTTTCAAAGGTCTACCTGTTGGCTAATTAAGCAGCCAATCAACATATTCATTATATCATATGTTGATTTAACTTGTCAAGAAGAAATTTTAATTAATTTAGAATTCCTTTTGATTGATAGCTCAATCAGCAACTTTATTAATATACCACGTTGTCAATTCAATGTCAACAATCAATTTTAACTTTCTTGTTTTACATCTTAGCAATCTCTCAATCGCTTTGACAACGATAACTACTATACCGTGCTTTTATCTCTTCGTCAACACTTTTATTCTAAATTTTTAATTTTATTTTTAAACATGAATTTTATATCTCATCTTAATAGAATTTATTTGTTTTTTGAGTTTAAAAACAAATAAATACGCCCCTAAAAATTTACTTACGGACGTATTTACTAACATTGATTTTTAACTTTATTTTACACGTGCAAGGTAATAATGCTTCTTTCCTTTGCGGACGATTACAAATTTACCATCAAAATGAGCATTTGGATCAATTTCAGCATCAACATCATCTACTTTTTCACCGTTAATTCGAATAGCACCACTTGATACATCTTGACGTGCTTGGCGGCGTGATGGTTCGATTCCGTTATCAGTTAGCCAAATAACAATGTTTTCTTTCTTATTTTCAATATCAACGGAAGGCATATTCTTGAAGCCTTGCTCAATTTCTGCAACTGAAAGATCGGCAACATCTCCTGAGAATAACGCTTTACTAATTCGTTCTGCTTCTTCGACTGCTGCTTTGCCATGAACAAACTTAGTAACTTCCTGTGCTAACCGCCGCTGAGCTTCTCGTTTCCACGGTTCGTCCTTTACTTTTTCCGCTAAGTCATCAATTTCATCTTTGGATAAGAAAGTAAAGTACTTCAAATATTTCACAACGTCACGATCATCCTGGTTAATCCAAAATTGATAAAATTCATATGGTGACGTCTTTTCTGGGTCAAGCCAAATCGCACCGCCAGCAGTTTTACCAAATTTAGTACCATCAGCCTTTAACATTAATGGGATCGTTAACCCATAAACCTTAGTGTCAGGCCCTTCAACTTTATGAATCAAGTCAATTCCTGCAGTTATGTTTCCCCATTGATCAGAACCACCAATTTGTAATTGAACATCATTGTGCCGGTATAGATGAAGAAAGTCTACCGATTGTAAAATCTGGTATGTAAATTCAGTAAATGAAATACCAGCATCCAACCGGCTAGCAACAACTTCTTTATTTAACATTGTATTAATATTAAATAATTTTCCATAATCACGAAGAAAGTCAAGCAGACTAATCTTTGATAACCAGTCATAGTTATTAACAATTGTAAAGTTTTCCGTACCAAAAAGCTTCTTCATTTGGGCAGTTAAAGCTTCTTCGTTATGATGAACTTGCTCCATGGTTTGTAATTGGCGTTCAGACTTTCGCCCAGATGGATCACCAATTGCTCCGGTTCCCCCACCAATAATAATTACCGGATGGTGTCCAGCTAATTGGAAACGTTTCAAAATCATAAAGGGAATCAAATGTCCAATATGCAAACTATCACCGGTAGGATCGGTTCCACAGTAAAGGGCAATCTTGTCTTCTGATGTTAACTTGCGTAATCCTTCTTCATCAGTTACCTGGTTGATGGCACCACGCCATTCTAACTCATTAATAATGTCCATATTTACCTCCAAAATATTTCGGGTACAAAAAAATCCCTGACTTCTAACAGATGAAGTCAGGGACGATTTACCGCGTTACCACCTTGATTTGCAGCTACTATCGCAACTACCACTCTTGTCGATAACGAGACGACCCGTTCTTATTGATGAAAGACTCAGTAAGTGTAATTCGTTTAACAGCGTTGGCTAAGTTTTCAATAACCACTTGCTCTCTGAATGTCCAACTGCTAACTACTGATTTTACCTCATTGCCTTTAATTATTGCAGTCATTGTACCTGTGTTTGCTAGTTAATGTCAAGCATCTTCATACTAAAAAAGCCGCGAATAAATCGCAGCCTTTCTTTTATTCATCTTTTTTTGCTTCGTGTTTCTTCTCTTCTTCATGTTTGGCAACTGGTGATGGTTGTTCAGCAGGTTGCTTTTCTACATAAACTTCATGAATATAAGCTTCGCCTGTCAAATCTGCAACCGGCTTGAATGTATCTTTATAGAGAACATCCATCTCCATCCCTGCACGAGCACGACTGTAGTATAGAGCCATCGTTGCGTAAACTACTGGCAAGTAGCAAGCAATTCCGATAATCGCAACAATAATACCAATATATGTCAATACATATGTCGCAGTGTAATTACCGTAGTAAGCAAGGCCACCAAAAATAATGCTCCAAACAAACATTGGGATAAACTCTACTACGAAAAGAATTGCAAAATAGTTCCACTTTCGCCCAGTCATAAAACGACGACTAGCGGTCAAAGCATATCGCATAGATTGTCCAAGAAACTGCGGTTGCTTTTCGCGGTAAAGGAAATAGGATTGTGAATATTCGATACTCTTCCACAAAACAACAATATCATTAAGAATCCGAATAATCCACGCAACATAAACAGCTGCCATTCCTGATAAATGAGGAAGTAGTAACCCATTAATAATGTTTAATGGTAAGCTCCACAAGAAAGTAAATAAGCAAATGTAAAGAATGATCCGCCAAACTTGGTTCTTACGTAAATGCTTATAATGCATCCAAATCGAACCTGCGCTAACCGGTTGTTCAGGATGAGCTAACTTATCTTGGTACGTATACTGGGTTGCCAAAGCATAAAAGGAATAGAAAAATGCTAAGGCCGCAATAATGGCAAAAATACCAATAATCTCTAGCAACGAGAACAAGAGGTTAAGCGGAGAAGCCATCCCGTACATAATCATCATCATTGTCATACTTAAGGAAACTGCAATATTAGTATTAAGCATTGTAAGAATTGATACTAATGCAATAAAAATAATTGAAACTCCAGCAACCGGCCACATTGCCTTTAAATAATTAGGCTTTACCAGTTTCTTTAATGAAGGAATAAATTCTTTCATTGGAAGTGTTCGTTGTTTTTCCATTTTCATTTAATTTCTCTCCATATATTAGATTCTGTTGTTAATCATACCACAACTCATTTTAAGCACAATTTATTAACTGATTTGTTCATTATTTTTTCATAGTTAAGCCAAAAAGGAACTGCAATGCTCGCAGTTCCTTTTTACTGAGTTTAAACTATTTTAGTTTAGTATTTTTCCTTACTTAATACATTAAGCTTGTCATCAAAGTCATAAACAACTGGTTGTCCAGTAGCCATTTCCAAGTTCATGATGTCTTCATCAGAAATGTCTTCGATGTACTTGCTCAATGCACGAAGGGAGTTACCGTGGGCAGCAATGATAACATTCTTGTTGTCCAAAAGCTTTGGTGCAATTTCATCTTGCCATAATGGGATAACCCGTTCCAAGGTAACCTTTAAGTTTTCACCACCAGGAATAGCGCGTGGGTCTAAGTTAGCGTAACGACGGTCTTGTGCAGCAGAACCTTCGTCATCAGCGCTCAACAATGGGGGCAAAACATCGTATGAACGACGCCAAATGTGAACTTGTTCGTCACCGTACTTTTCAGCAGCCTTCTTTTTGTTGTGACCTTGAAGTGCACCATAGTGACGTTCGTTTAAGCGCCAAGTCTTGTATTCAGGAATCCATAATTGATCGCATTCTTCAAGAGCATAGTGCAAAGTCTTGATAGCACGCTTCAAAACAGAAGTGTATGCGTAGTCAAATTCAATACCGTGTTCCTTGAGGGCCTTACCAGCGTTTTTTGCTTGTTCAACACCCTTTTCACTTAAGTCAACGTCAACCCAACCAGTAAATTGGTTAGATAAGTTCCATTCACTTTGACCGTGACGAATTAATACTAATTTAGCCATGTTCAATTGACCTCTTTCTTCTTAAAAATCGCTATATACAGCATTACCATATCATTTTAATCCATTCGCCCTCAAATTCCAATAGTGAGAAGTAGATTGTTTTAATATTCACATTATTTCAAACCAGCCTTTTTCCCAATGTCATGCCGGTAAAAGCACTCCGGTTCATCAAGCGCTTGCAAATATTGATATACCCGTTGGTAAGCTGCCTGTAACGTCTTTTCTTTACTAATTACCATTAATAACCGACCGCCAGCTCCTTTTAAGTCATCTAGCGGGCCAGCTACGTTAGCATAATCAATCTCAATTCCCAACTGGTGAGGAAACTCTCCTAACTTTTGCCCATGCACTGGTTTTACTGGGTAACCCTTTGAAGCTAACACAACACCTAGGCACGCCGCATCATCTTCCTTGATTTCTGGAAGCGGCTGGTCATTAATTGCAGCTTCAACTAACTCAAATAAGTCAGTTTTAAGGCGGGGAAGAATCACCTGGGTCTCTGGATCACCAAAACGAACATTATACTCAATCACCTTTGGCCCGTCTGTTGTCAGAATCAAGCCAATATATAAGATGCCGTGATAATGGTAGCTTCCTTCTACCAAGCCATTAATTGTCGGCTTAACAACCTGATCTACCATCTTCTGATAATCTGTCGGATCTAACTGGGGAAGCGGACTATAAGCTCCCATTCCACCGGTATTTGGACCCTTGTCACCATCATACGCCCGCTTATGATCCTGTGCCATTGGTAAAATCCGGTAATGTCCATTGCTTACTAAAACAAACATCGAATATTCTGGTCCCTGTAAGCATTCTTCTAATACCAACCGGGCTTGTCCACCAGCAAACATCGATTTAATCGTTTCAATTGCTTCTGCTTTGGTTTGAGCAATAACAACGCCCTTTCCCCCAGCTAAGCCATTCTCCTTGATTACTACCGGAAAACCAAATTGGTCAACATTACTAATTGCTGCCGTCTGATCACGATAAGCGGCATGACAGGCTGTTGGGACATGATAATTATCCATAAAATTAAGCGCATAATCTTTTGAACCTTCAAGTTGAGCTGCCCGTGCATCTGGGCCAAACGTTTTTAACCCCGCTGCCGCAAACTCATCAACGATCCCATCAACAAGACAATCTTCAGGCCCAACAAATGTCCACGCCACTTCATGATTCTTAGCAAACCGTATTAAACCAGCAAAATCCGTTTCAGCGATATCAACAGGCTGAACCCCTACTGCAGGCATCCCCGAATTCCCCGGCGCACAAAAGACTTGTTTAACATGTTTACTTTCTACTAATTTCTTAGCAATCGCGAACTCACGACCGCCTTCACCCACAACTAGTACATTGACCTGTTTTTCCATGAGCCTCTCCTTTTCACTAATGACGGAAATGGCGAATCCCAGTCGTTACCATTACAATTCCATACTTATTTGCCATTTTGATTGATTCATCATCTCTAATTGAACCCCCAGGCTGAACAACTGCTTTAATTCCATGTTTTCCTGCATATTCAACACAATCGCCAAATGGGAAGAAGGCATCAGAAGCCATCACTGTCCGGTCATCAATATCATCCCCAGCATGGCTAACCGCAATCCTTAATGAGTCGATCCGGTTAGGTTGGCCTTCCCCAACTCCCAGCGTTCGCTCATCATTCACCAGCACAATTGCATTTGACTTAGCATGTTTAACCGCTTTCCAGGCAAACATCATCGTTCTTAATTGCTCTTCAGTTGGCTTATTATCCGTAATGCATTGCCAATCATGGTAATCTTCACTAAGCGTATCTTGATCTTGCATTAACATTCCGCCCATTACTGAGACTACTTCATGCTTTGTTGGCTCATCCTTCTTGCTAAAGTCAATAGTCAGTAAGCGGATATTCTTTTTCTTTGCCAAAACCGTATAAGCATCATCATCGAAGCCCGGTGCAATCACAATTTCAAGAAAAATCTTATGCATCTTTTCGGCGGTTGCAAGGTCAACTTGCCGGTTTAGGGCAATTACCCCACCAAAAATTGATACTGGGTCAGCTTCATATGCTCGTTCCCATGCCTGCTCTAAAGTTCGCCCTCGGCCAATCCCACATGGGTTCATATGCTTCATGGCAACAACTGTCGGTTCATCGAATTCTCGGATACATCGTAATGCCTCGTCAGCATCCTTAATATTATTATAAGAAAGCTTTTTCCCGTGTAGTTGTTTTGCTTGTAATACCGAGAAAGATTTTGGAAGTGCATCTTCATAAAGCCATGCTTGTTGATGACTATTTTCGCCGTACCGCATTGTTTCTTTCAGGTCCCACGTTAAGGTCAATTTTTCTGGATCTTCTAATCCATTTTGCTGTGTTAAATACTGAGAAATCAAAGCATCGTAGGCCGCAGTATGACGGAATGCTTTTGCCGCAAGTTTTGCCCGTGTGTCAAGAGTTGTCGTGCCTTCTGCTTTAATTTGGCTTAGTACCTCATCATAATCGTTTTGATCAACGACAATCGTTACGTCACGGTAATTTTTTGCTGCTGACCGGACCATACTTGGACCACCAATATCAATATTCTCAATTGCATCAGCTAGTTTGACATCAGGTTTTTCAATTGTTTCTTTAAATGGATATAAATTAACGCAAACCAAGTCGATCGGAGTAATTGCTAATTTCTCGAGGGTTGCCATATGTTCCGGTAAATCACGACGGGCAAGAAGTCCGCCATGAACGTATGGATTGAGAGTCTTTACCCGGCCATCTAGTATTTCAGGAAAGTGAGTAACGTCTTCAATTCCAATCGTATCAATTCCTGCTTCATCTAAAACCCGCTTAGTTCCACCAGTTGAAACAATTTCAAACCCGTTTTCTACTAATCCCTTAACAAACGGTACTAAGTTTGTTTTATCTGATACACTCACCAATGCTCGCTTCATATTAGTCTTGCTCCTTTGCTAATACCTGTGCTAATGCTTCTGGATATAAATGGTGCTCTGTCTCATGCACTCGGTTTTCTAACGTTTCGACCGTGTCAGTTGCCAATATCGGTACTCGCCGCTGAGCAATAATTGGACCTGAGTCAAGGCCTGCATCAATATAATGAACAGTCACCCCTGTCTCAGAGCGGTGATCAGCAAATGCCCTTTCAATTGAGTGCAAACCTGGATATTCCGGTAACCATGCAGGATGAAGGTTCACGATCCGATGATCATATTGGCGCAAAATCGTTGGCCCAATGACCCGCAAATAACCTGCCAGCGCGATAAAATCGATTTGATACTTTTGTAAGACTGCTAGCAGTTTTTCTTCGTATTCTTGCTTACCGCCACAAGATTTTACTGTAAAGCTTTCCGCTGGAACATCTAATCGTTGCGCCCGCTTCATTACTGGGGCATCTGGATGATTGCAAAATAATAATGCTAATTCACCTGGTATATCTCCACTTTGAAAATGCTTAGCTAGTACTTCAAAATTCGTCCCGTTTCCTGATGCTAAAATTGCAACTCTCATTTTCGTCCTCACTTAATAACAATCTTCGGTGCAGTTGGTAAGCACTGTCGCAAATAACCAATCTGATAACTATCTACCTGCTCTTTACGAAGTACTTCGTATACTGCTTCAATATTTTCAGGTGCTACTGCTAATACCAGTCCCAACCCCATGTTAAAGGTTTGGAAACAATCAGCTCTACTTAAATTGCCAATCGTCCGCAAATAATTAAAAATCGGTAAAGTCGGCCACCGCGATGAATCAATTACCGCCTGTAGCCCAGCGCTAAACATTCGAGGAACGTTCTCAATTAATCCCCCACCAGTAATATGGCTAATCCCGTGTAGTAACTGTTGACGAATCAGGGGAAGGACAGGACGAACGTAAATTTTAGTTGGCGTCAATAATGCTTCACCAACTGTTTGCCCGTTTAACTCCCGAGGCTGATCAGTCAATGCGATATTGTGTTCCTTAAATAAAATTTGGCGGACTAATGAAAAGCCATTGGAATGCAAGCCAGTTGAGGGCAACCCGATTAAAACATCATCGGCCTGTGGTCCCCCATCAGTCAATAATTCATCTTTTTCTGCAACCCCCACAACCGTTCCTGCTAAATCATACTCATCTGGATCATACATATCTGGCATTTCAGCAGTTTCGCCACCAATCAGTGCCGCATTCGCATCCCTGCACCCAGTAGCGACACCACTAACTATCGCTGCCATCTTTGCCGGGTCATTGTGACCAGTTGCAATATAATCAAGGAAAGTTACTGGTTCAGCCCCCTGTGCCAATACATCGTTTACACACATTGCAACAACATCAATACCAATCGTGTCATGCTTATTTAGTTTTTGCGCAATCATCAGTTTAGTGCCCACACCATCCGTTCCTGAAACAAGAATCGGATGTTTTATTTTTAATACGCTAAGATCAAACATTCCACCAAAACTGCCAAGGCTCCCAATAACCCCGTCACGGTCCGTTGATTGAACTGCTTCTTTTATTCTATTAACTAATTCATAGCCAGCATTTACGTCAACTCCAGCTTCTTGATACCGGGTCATTATGCCTGCTCCTTTCGTGCTCGTCGTTCCTGCTCATTCAACGACTTCAAATATCCTTCCTCATAGTCATATAGTGGTGTAGGATATTGACCATCAAAGTAAGCAACCGTCAGTCCGCCATTCGGAGCATCCCCCGCATCTGGAATACCGATCGCCTTAATCAAGCTTTTAAGGCTCAAAAAATGAAGCGAATCAGCACCAACCTGCTTGCACATTTCTGCAACCGAGTAGTGAGCTGCCAACAACTCTGCCCGTGTCGATACATCGATTCCGTAAAAACACGGGAACTTAAACGGTGGTGACGCAATTAATAAGTGAACTTCCTTAGCACCTGCATCACGTAACATCTGGACAATTTGTTTTGAAGTGGTTCCACGAACAATCGAGTCATCGACCACTGCAACCCGTTTGCCTTTTACAACTCCACGAACTGCTGATAGTTTCATATGGACGCCCATTTCCCGTAATTCTTGAGTAGGTTGGATAAAGGTACGGGCAACATATTGACTCTTAATCAACCCCATCTCGTATGGCAAACCACTTTCTTCTGCATAACCACTTGCAGCAGATAGGGATGAATTAGGGACCCCAATCACCATATCGGCATCAACCGGGTGTTCCTTCGCTAATAATTTTCCCATCCTTTTGCGAGCATTATGGACTGTTACACCATGAATAATTGAATCTGGACGGGCAAAATAGATATATTCCATCGAACAAATCGCTAATTGAGTATTAGTCGTGTAGTGATCGATATGAAGACCAGCACGGTCAATAATTATTAATTCCCCTGGTAAAACATCCCGGACAAACTTAGCATTGATGATATCTAATGCACACGTCTCACTAGCAACCACATATGCACCGTTTGCCAACCGCCCAATACATAACGGACGAATACCATTAGGATCTAACGCCGCAATCAAGCGATCCTTTTGCAATAATAGATAAGCAAATCCACCATGAACTAAGTTAAGACTCTTCTTTAACGCAGGAATAAAACCATCCCTAATATACTGACGAATTAAATGAATCAGAATTTCCGTATCTGAATCAGACTGAAACACTGCTCCTTTTTCCTCTAGTCGATGGCGAAGAGTCACTGCGTTAGTAAGATTACCGTTATGTGCCAAGGCAACGTCACCATCATAAAAGCGAAAAAGAAACGGTTGGATGTTTGCAATTGAATTGTGACCGCTCGTTCCATAGCGAACATGACCAATTGCGGCATCCCCAACCAATCTTTCTAATTCATGCGGATCAGCAAAAACTTTTGCTAACAATCCCCGGTCGCGGTGTTGATATAAGGAGCTACCGTCAGCAGAGACAATCCCTGCCCCCTCTTGTCCACGATGTTGGAGGGTATGTAATCCATAATATGCCAGTTGGCTAGCATCGGATGCCCCAAAT
Organism: Limosilactobacillus rudii; assembly: GCF_014145455.1. Classification (GTDB taxonomy): domain Bacteria; phylum Bacillota; class Bacilli; order Lactobacillales; family Lactobacillaceae; genus Limosilactobacillus; species Limosilactobacillus rudii. The sequence continues at coordinate 10,039 of NZ_JACIVB010000042.1, forward strand.
ACGCCAAACACACCGCACTCTTCATTCAATCCTTTGATTTCATTAGGCACGGGATCGCCTCCTCCCACTCTTTTTGTAAAGCACCAATATTTGAATTAAGACTAACCATTGCAAGGTCAGCAGTTAACCAATGACTATTGGTAACTTCACCAATAAGAGTTGCATCATTGCCTAACTGTTGTTCAAATTTATCTCGTTTCTCGTGAGGAACTGTGACAACAAACCGTCCCGGTGTCTCACTAAAAAATTGTTCCCCCGTCATCCATGAAAGGTTTAAATCAAATCCCAAGTCGGTACCAAACAGCATCTCGGCAAGTGCTACTCCTAATCCGCCTTCACTAATATCATGAGCACTAGTAACAAGGCTATCTTGCATTGCACTTAGTAAATGCTGCATATATTGGTGAACATGGTGAAAATCAAATGGTTTAACTACGCCGCTAATATCCCCAGTCATCATCTTTTGTAATTCGGTTCCTGCATAGTCATCGCCAGTCTTGCCAATGAGATAAACTGCATCACCAGGTTGCTGAGCCCTTGACGGTACTACTTGATCAATATTTTTGATTAGGCCAACCATCCCGACCATTGGCGTTGGATGAATTGCCTTCCCATTATTTTCGTTATACAACGATACATTTCCTGAAATTACCGGCGTATTAAATTCACGACATGCATCTGCCATTCCTTGAACCGATTGGTGAAGTTCCCAGAAAATTTCTGGATCATTGGGGTCGCCATAATTTAAGCAATCGGTTATTGCCAATGGTTGTGCCCCACTTGCAATAATATTTGCTGCTGCCTCAGTCACCGCAATTTGTCCACCAACTTCAGGATTTAAGTAAACAAAACGACTATTCCCATCAGTCGTCATCGCTAACCCTTTTTTTGTTCCACGTATCCGAATAATACCAGCGTCACTACCAGGGCCAGTCACAGTGCATGTTCGAACTTGTGAATCATACTGTTGGTAAAACATGCTCTTATCTGCAATCGTTGGTTGACGAAGCAATCGACAAAGGGTCATTTCAACATTAGAAACTTGTGGTTGCCATGCCCCCTTGTGTTCTGCCTCTTCAATCCGAACCGGTTTTCGCTCAATACTTTCCTCCTCTAACACATCGTCCGTTAAGTTTGAAACCGGAATATGGCAAACTTCTTCACCATCATGAAATAACACATAGTCACGGCCTTCCGTAATTCGACCAATCGTGACGGCTTCAAGGTCATAAAGATCAAAAATTTTCTTTACATCGTCTTCATGACCTTTTTTCACACACAGAAGCATTCGTTCTTGCGATTCACTTAGCATAATTTCATAAGCAGACATATCGGGCTCGCGTTGCGGAACAAGGTCAAGATTTAGTTCCATCCCACTTTTCCCTTCTGAAGCCATTTCAGCACTTGATGAAACAATTCCTGCTGCTCCCATATCTTGAATCCCCACCAACCAGTCAGAATGATTAGTAATCAAATCAAGACATGCTTCTAGCAACAACTTTTCCATAAAGGGATCACCAACTTGGACAGCTGATCGCTGGGTTGCCCGCTCATCACTAAAATCAGCAGAGGCAAATGTTGCTCCGTGAATTCCGTCACGACCCGTTTTGGCACCAACATACATCACTGCATTACCAATTCCGGTTGCCGTTCCTTGTTGGATATCTTTTTGCTCCATCAAGCCAACGCTCATCGCATTACATAAAATATTTCCTTGATAACACGGGTCAAATGTTGTCTCGCCAGCAACCGTCGGAATTCCCATACAGTTCCCATAATCACCAATGCCACGGACTGTGTTCTTTACTTTCATTTTCATCTGAACATTATCAAGTTCACCAAAATGAAGAGAATCTAATGAGGCAATCGGCCGGGCTCCCATGCTAAAAATATCACGCAAAATTCCGCCGACTCCCGTTGCAGCTCCTTGATATGGTTCAACAGTTGTTGGGTGGTTGTGACTCTCTGCCTTAAAAACAACTGCTTGTCCATCATCAACATCCACTACGCCAGCACCTTCACCAGGTCCTTGTAATACGCGCTCATTTTTATTTGGAAACAACCGCAAAACCGGCTTCGATTTTTTATAAGAACAATGCTCACTCCACATTGCGGCAAATAAACCTGTCTCAGTATAATTTGGCAAACGACCAAGTAACTGCGTCCGAATGTAATCATATTCTGCTTCACTCAAACTCCAGTCTAAATATGGCTTTTTTTCTTTAATTTCTTGTGGGGTCATCGCTTGCTTCATCAACTTATACCTCCGCTCTTACTGTGCCATTTGCTAATAAAGACTTAAACAATCGTAATCCATCCGTGTTGCCAAGAAGCGCCTCTACCGCCCGTTCTGGATGCGGCATCATCCCTAAAACATTGCCCCGCTTATTAGTAATTCCGGCAATGTTTCGTAAACTACCATTCGGATTTTCTTCTGCATACCGAAAAACAATTTGATTATTTGCTTCTAGTTGTTCTAACACCTGTTCATCAGCGTAATAGCTACCATCTGCATGTGCAATCGGTAAAGCAATTCGTTCGTGTTCTTGGTACTGGCTAGTAAATGGCGTTTGATTGTTGACCACTTCAATGGGAACTGTCTTGCAAACAAATTGCTGACTATCATTCTTTTTCAATGCCCCTGGTAATAAGCCTGCTTCAGTTAAAATTTGAAAGCCATTGCAGGTGCCAAAGACCGGCTTGCCTTCTTCAGCTGCCGCAATAATTGCTGGCATGATATTAGTAAATCGTGCAATTGCTCCCGCACGTAAGTAGTCACCGTATGAAAATCCACCAGGTAACATTACCGCATCAAAATTTGCCAAACTATTTTCACGATGAGATACATATTCCACATCTGCCCCGCAAACTGAGCCAAGCGCTTCAAAAAGGTCAACATCGCAATTTGATCCAGGAAAAACAACTACCGCAACCTTCATTTAAACTTCCTCCATTACTTGGTAAGTGTAGGTTTCCATATTGAAATTAACTAATAACTGATCAGCGATTTCCTTTACTACCTTTTCTACTGCTACACCAGTTGCATTAACAGTTACATCGAAAAACTTTCCCACTTTTACTGCACTAACTTCTTCGTGGCCCAAAGAGTGAATTGCATTTTTGATCGTTTCACCTTGCGGATCAAATACTGATTCTTTATAAGTAACGAAAACACGAACATTAGTCATTTTCATTTGCCTCCTTGATTGCACTACTTAAACGGTCGTAAACTTCATCATAGGTTTGAGTAAGGTCCGCTAACTGGCGACGATACACATCTTTATCCATATGTCGTGCCGTTCCTAGCTCCCATAACCGGCAATTATCCGGGGAGAACTCATCGGCTAAAACAATTTTTCCATCGGCCAGCTGACCAAATTCGAGCTTAAAATCAACTAATTGTAAGCTGGCCCGTTTAAATAGTGGTGTTAATAAATTATTGACTCTTTCGCAAATCCCCCACATGCGTACTAATTCGTCATGGCTTGCGATTTTGAGAGCAACAATTGCAGATTCATTAATAAATGGATCATCAAGGTTGTCACTCTTATAAAATGTTTCTTCAACTGGTTCAGTAAGTTTTTGTCCTTCGTCAAGACCAAACCGGCTGGCAAAATGACCCGCAACCACGTTTCTCGTCACAAATTCAAGCGGATACATTTTACATTTCTTAACCAAATCCTCAGTAGGTGATAACTTCTTCAAAAAATGCGTTTCAATACCGTGGTTAATTAAATATTGAAAAACCAGACTGGAAATGGCGTTAGCAGCCCTTCCTTTACCAGTAAAACGGTCTTTCTTCTTTCCGTTAAGTGCCGTTGCCTGGTCTAAGTAAACAACTCGTAAAATTGTAGGATCATCCGTTTGCCACATCTGTTTTGCTTTTCCGGTATATAACAGTTTTTCCATTTGAAGAAGCTCCTTTTTGATAAATACGAACATTAATCTGCTTTGCCGAAATTTTATATCATTATTTACGAACTAAATATACTATCGTAGGCAATAGATTGTCAATATAAATAACGATAATTTTTATTTATTTTCCATTTGTCGTTCGTGTTTTACTCAAAAAATAAAAATAGCCAGTAGAAAGTTCACTCTCTACTAGCTATTATTTTATTAATCTAAGCCTAAGCGTTTGTAAATGTCATCAACATGACGGAGGTGCCAATGATAGTCAAAGGCATCATCTAAATCATCCTTAGTCAATTGTTTTTGAATTGTTGGATCATCTTCAAGTAGTGGGCGGAATGGAACTTGTTCTGCCCAGCATTTTGCCGTGTACGGCTGGATAAGATCATAAGCAGCTTCACGGGTCATCCCACTATTGACCAGCTTTAAAAGAACCCGTCCACTGTATATTAAGCCCAGCGTCTTATCCATATTCTTCTTCATCGTTTCAGGGAAAACATCAAGATTCTTTAGAATTCGACCAAACCGTCGCAGCATGTAATCAAGGAGCGAAGTAGCATCTGGTAAAATCATCCGCTCAGCACTTGAATGGGAAATATCACGTTCATGCCATAAAGATACGTCCTCGTATGCCGGAACCATAAATCCACGCAACATCCGCGCACATCCAGTAATGTTTTCTGAGCCAATCGGATTACGCTTATGTGGCATTGCTGAAGAACCCTTTTGTCCCTTTGCAAAATGTTCTTCAACTTCATGAATTTCAGTCCGTTGCAAGGAACGAATCTCGGTTGCCATTTCTTCCATACTTGTCCCAATTAGAGCAATTGTTGCAACATATTCCGCATGAAGGTCTCGGGGAAGAACCTGAGTAGAAATCTCTTGCGGCCGTAAGCCAAGCTTCTTACATACATATTCTTCAATAAATGGATCGATTTCCGCAAACGTACCAACAGCCCCCGAGATTTTGCCGGCTTCAACACCCTTTGCTGCGTGCTCGAACCGTTCTTTATTACGTTTCATTTCAGAATACCAGCGGGCAGCTTTCAACCCAAAAGTCGTCGGTTCAGCATGCACGCCATGCGTCCGTCCCATACAAACAGTGTACTTATACTTTTCAGCAAGTTCTTTTAATACTGCCATAAAATTATCAATATCTTGGCGTAAGATATTGTTCGCTTTTTTCAACCGTAATCCTTGAGCTGTATCAACAACGTCAGTACTAGTCATCCCGTAGTGAACCCACTTACGCTCAGGGCCAAGCGACTTAGAAACATCCCGCGTAAATGCAATTACATCATGGTGGGTAACGGCTTCAATTTCGGCAATTCCTTCAACTGAAAACTTAGCATTTTTCTTAATCTTTTCTACATCTTCAGTTGGAATATGGCCAAGCTTACTCCATGCCTCGTCTACTGCAATTTCAACATCTAACCAACATTGGTACTGGGTCTCTAAGCTCCAAATCTTTTTCATCTCTGGACTAGTATAACGATCAATCATCAGTTAAAAATCCTCTCTATCTTTTGTCTAAACGTATTATCGCACATGAATATATTAGCAGTAAAGCCGAACTTTACTTCTGCCAAATTCCAGTATTGTCAATCTCTGCTAAAGTCGAAGAAACATTGTCAGTCAAAATCGTTACATGTCCCATCTTTCGATTATGCCGTACTTCAGCTTTACCATAATCATGAAAGTGCCAATTAGGGTTTTTCATAATTTGACTGCGAACGCCTGCAACATGTTGACCTAAAACATTTACCATTACCGCTGGCTTTAATAACTCAATCTTGGGTAATGGCCAATTACAGATTGCCCGGTTATGGATAGCGAACTGAGAAAAATTACAAGCTTCAATCGAGTAATGACCTGAATTATGCGGACGTGGGGCCAATTCGTTAATATAGATTTCACCATTAGCAGTCACGAACATTTCAACACCTAAAACACCTCGTAAATCAAGTGCGCGGGCAATTTGTCTTGCCTTTTGTTGGGCCTTTTGTTGTAATTCAGCAGAGATTCGCGCGGGGATAATACTTAAGTGTAGAATTTCGTCATGGTGAATATTTTCAGCGACCGGAAAAACCGTTATTTCTCCCCGTTCATTTCGTCCAACCATAACAGAACATTCTAACTTAAATGGTACCCATCCCTCTAAAATACAATTTTTAGTGGCTAAAATATCATCACAGTTTGTCAGATCTCCTTCATCATGCAAAACGACCTGGCCGTGACCGTCGTAGCCGCCTTCACTGGTTTTCAAAACTGCTGGGTACCCAATCTTTTGAACCGCCTGCTTTAAGTCAGCTTCATCTTTTACTGCCATAAACGGGGCCGTCTTTAATCCAGCATCCTGCAGAAAAGTCTTTTCCCGTAGCCGATTCTTTGTCGTATAAAGCAAATGCGTGCCCTGGGGGATGTACACCTTTTTGGCAACATCTTTCAATGCTTTCAAATCAACATTTTCAAATTCATAAGTAAGGACATCAGCCTTATTGGCTAGTTTCTCAATTGCCCTAATATCTGCATAAGGGGCAACAATTTGTTCATCAGCCACTTGACCAGCAGGACAGGCAGGTGTCGGATCCAAGATAATAACATTCATCCCCGTTGCCTTCGCATCTAAGGCCATCATCTGACCTAGTTGACCACCACCAATAATACCGATTGTTTTACCTTGCTGAATAAAATTAGTCAAGCTGTTCACCACTTTCTACTGCCTGATCATGCATTCGTTGACGATAGTCCAAGATCGTTTGCTGAATTTCTTTATTATTAATCCCTAAGATTTGCAATGCTAATAATGCTGCGTTTTTTGCTCCGGCATCACCAATCGCTGTCGTGGCAACAGGAATTCCAGCTGGCATCTGCACAATCGATAACAACGAGTCCATTCCGCCAAGTGCTTTTGTCTGTCCGGGAATTCCAATAACTGGTAGCGGTGTATTAGCAGCAATCATTCCAGGTAAGTGAGCCGCACCACCAGCACACGCAATAATTACTTTTGTCCCATTTTGGACAGCTTTTTGAGCAAAAGCGAACATTTCATTTGGCATCCGGTGAGCAGAGATTACTTGTTTATCATAATCTGCATTAAACTCATCCAAAATACCACATGCCTTCTTAACGGTTGGCCAATCTGATTTACTACCCATCACAACACTGATTTCACTCATAGCAATGCCTCCTTAAAATCTGCTTTAAGGATAACAAAGCCCTTTAAACAATTCAATAAAAAATATGAACAATATAATATTTTAATTCGAAATAGTTCGTCTTATTCACTTTGAAAGAAAAACTAGCGCTTTTTTTGCCCTAGTTTTATTACCTTATTCAAAACTTTGTTGAAAATCCTATTCTGCGTTTCCTTCTGACTTTGCGATACCTTCTCGCAGTGTACTCATATCAACCGTACTTTCACGAAACTCTTTATTCTCAACTGGAAGATGCTGTTCTAAATTATCAAATACTTCAAAACTTCCCGCCAGCTTGGGCGCATCAAACGCTAATAAGTGACCTGCAAATTGACGATCATCACTAATAAAGTGGAGGTGCCAACCAGCAGCCGTAATTGTCCCGAAAATTTCTGGTGCATAATAACCGAGAATTGTCCCTGAAATATTGTCTGCAGTAAATTCAGGTTGGTGCTGTGCTACTTCTAACAACGTTGGGTATGGCTTGTCCTGCTTAGGAGCAATCCGAATTTTAACATGTTCAAATTTGCCGCTTAACTTTAAGAAAGCAAAAACGTTATTTAATTTATGTTCCTTCACAAAATCATTATTCAATTTTGCAAAGTTAACGTTATTAAGTGCCACGCTTTGTTGTTCTGCTGGAAAATGGACTGAAGCAAACGGCATTGTCGCATTCATATCAGTAATGTGGTTTACTTTCCCGCTTGAGACAGCCTGGTAAACATCATTGTCTAGAATAATTACCTCACCATCTAACCCGGTAAAAGTTCCAATTCCTGTTGAACCATGTTTAAGTAAGTCACTGACCGTGATCGTCCCATCAAAATTTCCAGCCATTAAAGAAGCTAACGTACCGTGTTCGTATAATGTTGTGATAATCTCATTTCCTTTCATTAACCAAGCTGCGAATCAATCAAGTTTGCTGCTAATTCCTTATTATTTGAGTAGTCAACAGGAACATCAACAACAACTGGGCCATCAATACTAAAGGCCTTCTTCATTACTTTCGTAAGGTCTTCTGGCTTTTCTACCCGTAATCCTGTTGCACCAAAACTTTCAGCATACTTAACGATATCGGCATCCCCAAATTTAATTCCGGCAGCTTCTGGATACTTCATTTCTTCCTGGAATTTAACCATGTCATAGTGACCACCATCATTCCACACAATCGTCACAACGTTCAAGTGATGCTGAACTGCTGTTGATAATTCAGCTCCTGAGAATAGGAAGCCACCATCCCCACAAACTGCCACAGCCTTATGTTCTGGATATAACATTGCTGCCACCATTGCCCATGGTAAGCCAACTCCTAGTGTTTGCATTCCGTTGCTAATTAATAAGTGTCGTGGTTGGTAGCAACGGAAGTGCCGGGCCATCCAAATATAGTGAGAACCAACATCAAGAGCAACTCGCATATCATCAGTAACATTCTCTTGAATTGCTTGGACAACTGCTAGTGGATGGCTAGCCCCGTTACTTGCTAGAGCCTTAATCTTTTTATCTTGGTCCAACTTTGCTTTATACTCAGCCAATTGTTTAGCAGCAGCCTGTGGATACTGATAGCCCTTTAATAATTGATCAAGTTCCGTCAAACTAGTAGCAATGTTACCAACCAACTGCATAATTGGTGTAAAGTGATTATCAATTTGCGCTGGTAAGGTATCAAGATTAACAATCCGTAAATTATTTTCTTTATTCCAATTACGCGGTTCATATTCAATTGGGTCATAACCAACTGTAATTACAAGATCGCTTTGTTGAAGTAACTGGTCACCAACTTGATTTCTAAAGAGACCAACTCGGCCAAAGTATGATTGCTTTTCAAGATCACGGGAGACAACACCAGCCGCTTGGTAAGTTTCAACAACTGGTAGCGAATAATCACTCAACAGTTTCCGCAGGGCAGAAGTAATCTCCTCATCAGCTCCTCGTTGACCAACCAAAATCACTGGCATCTTACTGTGTTTGATTAACTCTACTAATTTTTGTAAATCGTTAGGATCAGCAGGCCCCATCTGTGGTGTTTCATAAATAGGAAGCGGCTTTTCGGTTACTTCGGCATCGTCAACATCTTGTGGAAGGCTAACAAATGCTGCTCCTTTACGGGCGCTTTGACTGGCTTCAAACGCATTTGCCATAATTTCCGAAATATTATTAGGATCTTGAATTTCAGCACTATAACGTGTAATCGGCGCCATAATTTCAGTTGAAGGTGTACTCTGGTGGGTTGCCCGGTGAAGGTCTTTCCGCTGAACCTGCCCACCAATCGCCAAAAGCGGATCTCCTTCAGCATCTGCAGTCATAATTCCGGTTGCTAAATTACCAACTCCAGGACCAGAAGTAGTAATTGCCACCCCGGTTTTACCAGTCAATCGACCATAAGCTTGCGCCATAAAAGCAGCATTCTGTTCATGACGAGTAACAATCAGCTTAGGCGCATCATCGCTATTTTTACCGTCAAGTCCTTCAAATAAGCGATCAATTTTGGCTCCAGGAATTCCAAATACTAAATCAATCCCATGCTTGCGCAAACTATCAATAACTACATCAGCGCCATAAGTTTTCTTTTCCATACGATCACCTCTCCAATATCTTACAGAACAATATAAGTCTACTGTAATCCTTCACGTAAAAATTCACAAGAAAGTCAGGATGTTCACATGCCCATAAAAACAACTATAAAAGCTTTTATCACTTTAAAAGTTTGTGAAAAAAACACCGATGTGGCTAATTGCACAATCGATGTTTCATTGTTAATTATTAGAATAAGCCAGTAATTTTACCATTATCGTCAATGGTCATATTTACCGCTGCTGGTTCTGTTGGTAAACCAGGCATCGTCATCATATTCCCGGCTAGTGCCACAATAAAGCCAGCACCAATCTTCGGTACTAGTTCCCGAATATGAAATACAAAGTCAGTTGGTGCCCCCAATTGTTTTTGATCATCCGTAAATGAATACTGGGTCTTAGCAATACATACCGGCAAATCATTCCAACCATAAGCTGCAAACCGTTTTAACTGATTTTGCGCCTTGCGACTGAATGATACTTCCTTTGCCCCATAAATTTGCTTAGCAATCTTCTCAAGTTTAGTCTGCAAGTCATCAACTTGAACGTCGTAAATATGGGTGAATTCACTTGGACTATCAGCAAGTTCAACGACTTTATTAGCAAGGTCGTGTGTCCCTGCACCACCTTTTGCCCATGCATCAGTTAATATTGCTTCAACATTCTGCTTAGCACAATTATCCTTAATCATTTGAATTTCTTTATCAGTATCTGTAACAAAATGATTAATGGCAACGACAATCGGCAAGCCATAAAGTTGCATATTTTTAATATGGCGATTAAGGTTAGCCATTCCCTTCTCCAGAGCACTCAATTGTTCTTCGTTCAAATCAGCCAGTTTTGCGCCACCATTGTATTCAAGCGCCCGTACAGTTGCAACAATTACGATTGCATCAGGATGCTTGCCTAAAACACGTTGCTTAATATCAAGGAACTTTTCCCCACCTAAATCAGCACCAAAGCCGGCTTCTGTGACAGTGTAATCTGATAAATTAAGCGCCGTTTGAGTAGCAAGAACACTATTACATCCATGCGCAATATTAGCAAATGGGCCCCCGTGAATAATTGTTGGTGTGTGATCCAGTGTTTGGACAAGGTTTGGCTTTAAGGCATCTTTTAAGATAATCGTAATAGCATCCTGAAAGTTAAGTTGACCAACTGTAACTGGTTCTTTGTCGTATGTATAACCAACCACAATGCGACTAATCCGTTGCTTCAAATCGTGCAAACTAGTAGCAAGACACAATACTGCCATCAACTCAGAAGCTGCGGTAATATCAAATCCTGTTTCACGTGGAACGCCAGCCATTGGTCCACCAAGGCCAGTAATTACATTCCGTAACGCCCGATCGTTAACATCTTCAACCCGCTTCCAAATGACCCGTTGCGGATCCAAGTTCATCTTGTTATCACGCATGATGTAGTTGTCAATCAATGCGGCTAACGTATTATTAGCACTGGTTAAGGCATGAAGATCACCAGTAAAGTTTAAGTTGATATCTTCCATTGGAACTACTTGACTATAACCGCCACCAGTAGCGCCCCCCTTAATTCCAAAAACTGGTCCCATTGATGGTTCACGCATTGCAATCGTAGTTTGGTAGTTTAACTGGTTCATGGCATCTCCTAAACCAATTAAAACTGTCGACTTTCCTTCACCAGCTGGTGTCGGATTGATTGAAGTAACCAAAATTAGTTTGTGTTTTTTATCTGGTATTGGTTTTACGTTTAGATCAATTTTCGCCTTATATTTACCATATTGCTCAATTTGATCGTCTGAAAGGCCTAATTTATCAGCAATCTTCGTTATGGGTTCAAGTGTCGCCTGATCTGCAATTTCAATATCTGTCATGAATATCAACTTCCTTTCATGTAAATTACCTCAATTTTATTATACACTAACAAAATACTTTTTCAGCCATTTAGCAAAATAAGTTCGATATTCATTAACATTATGTTTAAAAAGCAACTTAATAGTTCGCAAAAAAGAGACTGTATAAATTTATACAGTCTCTGCTTACTCACCCCTGTTTTTTACTTTTTTCGGTCCATGAATCGGTTTTACCCCTAACACATCCAACAGGAAAGTAAAGATTGGTACCCCAACAATTAATCCCCAGGTGCCAAACAAGTTTTCACCAATCAATAATACAATAAAAGTATAAAAAATCGGCAAATCAGTTCGACTAGACATAAACTTAGGATTAAGAACATACGCTTCAAGAGTATGGATAATGATGATCATAATGATAATATAAACCACATCCCGGATGCCACCAACGGAATAACCAACCATCGCCAGCGGAATTGTTGAAATAATTACCCCTGCAACCGGTACTAGGCTAAAGATAAATACAATCAACGACAAAGCAAAAATTTGCGGCATCTTCATAAAGAGCAACCCGATTGTCGTAATAACCGTATTACAAATAGCGATAAAGAATTGTGCCTCAAGAACAACCCCAAATGTATTGACGAACTTCTTGCCAAAATAATCAATATCTTGGAAAAACCAGCCAAAATCACTATCTAAAAAGCTATGAGAAAATTCATTCATTTGTTTTAACTCTAAAGTGTAGAAAAAACTTAGAATTAATGACATCACAAATGATACAGTAATCGCGCCAATACTGGTCAACGTACTAACGGCAATCGTTAATCCGTGACGGACTTGCGTCATAATCGTGGCCGTACTTACATAGTGGCTGATATAGCGGTAAATCATTGTTGCCTGATGAGTACTGTAGAACTTTACTACCGAATTAACCATTTTCACTACCTGTCGTGATAAGACGGGTAAATAGCGTGTTACACCCAAATATAATGCAATGATCAAAAAGGCATAAGTTGCAATTACGGTTATCGTCGTCGATAGTCGTGGCAGCCAGCGTTGTACTAGCCGAACCCAACTTACAACGAGGTATGTCAAAATAAAAGTAAACAGTATCAAATTCATCATTGAACGCATTAACCATAAAACAATCACGATTAATAATAAGACCGTAAAGCGCCGCAGTTTTACATTTTCAATAAAATGGTGCCATGCTTCTGTCATCTAACCATCTCCCAATTTTCTCTTAACTAGCATAATATCAAGCTTTTATTCCTCCAACAATCAATTTTACCGCTTTCTTCTGAAATATTTTTTTTGAAAATGTCCTGAAACACTTTTATTTTAAGGGTGTTATAATAAATACTATTATTGGAGAAAGAAGGAAGCGTTTCATGTTAGAAAAGACGTTCTACAAGTCATTATTAAAGCACTCATTTACTATTCCCGTAAAGATTGTGTTTTGGGATGGTTCAAGTGTTGTTTATGGTGACGGAACCCCAGAAGTAACAATCACCTTTAAGGAAAAAATTCCAATTCGTGATATTACCAAGAACGCCTCGATTGCTCTCGGGGAAGCCTACATGGATAAAAAAATTGAAATCCAAGGTAGTATTCAAACATTAATTGAATCAGCATATGAAAGTGCTGACAGTTTTATGCGAAGTTCTAAGTTCCGTAAGTTCCTCCCTAAACAAGGTCACTCAGAAAAAGAAAGTGAAAATGACGTTCAAAGCCACTACGATGTTGGTAATGATTTTTATAAGCTATGGCTTGATGACACTTTAACTTACTCATGTGCCTACTTTACTGACGGCAACCATGACGACCTTACAAAAGCACAAGTTGACAAAGTTCATCATATTCTAAAGAAACTTGACCCTAAGCCTGGCAAAACGTTACTTGATATTGGTTGTGGCTGGGGAACGCTGATGCTAACGGCCGCAAAAGAATATGGTTTAAAAGTTACCGGTGTTACTCTCAGTGAAGAACAGTACCGATTAGTTAAGAACCGGATTGAAAAAGAAGGACTTCAAGATGTTGCTGATGTTAAATTAATTGATTACCGTGAACTCGGCGACCAGAAGTGGGATTATATTACTTCGGTTGGAATGTTTGAACACGTCGGTAAAGAAAACCTTGGTCTTTACTTCAAGGATATCCAAGGCTACCTTGCCGATGACGGGGTTGCTTTAATTCATGGAATCACCCGCCAACAAGGGGGAGCTTATAACGGATGGATTAATAAATACATCTTCCCTGGTGGTTATATTCCTGGACTTGAAGAAATGATCGGCCATATTGAAGAAAACCATATGCAAATTACTGATATTGAAATGCTTCGTCGCCATTATCAACGTACACTTGAAATCTGGGATATGAACTTTAATGAACATCGGGCTCAAATTCTTGACATGATGGGTGAACGCTTTACACGGATGTGGGACCTCTATTTACAAGCCTGTGCAGCATCATTTGAATCAGGAAACATCGACGTTATTCAATATTTAATCACTAAGGGGCCTTCTGGTAAAAATCTACCAATGACTCGTGACTACATGACAAAATAATATTTCAAAACCCGAAGAATTGATTTTCTTCGGGTTTTATTTATTTTTTTAACAATAAAATCTATAAAGTTCGTTATTTATTTTTGAAATGGGTTGATTTAAATATAATAGTTCGTTATTATGATAGCACATTCGAATGTGGTTGCCCTATTGCTTTTAGAATTTCAAAGGAGTAATTCACCTATGCAAAATCAATTTTCAACTGTTAAAGAAGCCTTAACACATTTAGTAAATGGTGGCTATATTATCTTAGCTGATAATGAAGACCGCGAAAACGAAGGAGACCTCGTTGCCCTTGGCGATGGAATCACGGCTAATACTGTCTACGAAATGTTAAATGAAGCTAATGGTCTAATGTGCGTACCCGTAAGTAAAGAGATTGCCGCAAAACTTGCTTTTAAACCCATGGTAGAGCATAGTACAGATCCAAACCAAACTCCTTTTATGGTTACTACCGATGGTACTTTAGCGGCAACTGGTGTTACAACCGGCGTCTCTGCCTTTGACCGCGCAGCAACCATTCGCCAAATAGCTAATCCGGACGCTCAAGCTACCGATTTCAACCATCCAGGTCATATCCAACCGCTTTATGCACAACCACACGGGCTACGAGACCGGATTGGTCATACTGAAGCGGCAGTTGACCTTGCATACTTAGCGGGCAAATCACCTGTAGCAGTTATTATTGAAGTCCTTAAAAGTGATGGAACAATGGCCCGCCGAGATAGTCTAGCAACACTTGCTGACCGTGTCCATGTTCCGTTCATCACGATCAATCAAATTATTGAATATCTAGATGCTAACGGAATTAAGTATGCTGCCGACCTAACTAAAGCCCATGCTTAAACATTGGATTCCCTTTCATTTTTGATTAGGTTAAAATAAAGAGATAATAATCGATGAAGGGATGTTTACTATGGACGGTGCTATTTTTTCATTTAATAATATCTTTGTTGATACGGATAAATTGTCTTTCACTTCATGGCAACGTTTTGCAATATACGAATTTGGAATGGGATTACCAGAAAAACTGGCTCCTCAGTTTGCTAGCCTAACCCCCGAACAATGTCTGACCCTCGTATTGAAACATTTCAATGCCAATCCGGATGCAAGTGAGAAAACGACAATGATTACCGAATGGCAAAAGATGCTTAGTGAAGAAGCTGACAACTTAAACGAAGACGACCAATTGCCAGGAATTAAACGGCTGTTACTAAACCTATATGACCACTATGTTAAAATTGCCGTCCTGGATACCAACGAAGATATCCACAATATTCTCAAACAAGTCGGTCTTGATAACTATATCGACAGTATCATTAGCTATCATGCCGATAAAAATCCGTATTCGGTAGCCATTAATCAACTAAACCTTGACGGACCCGCTTGTATTGGGATTGGAACAACAGCCAATGCGATTACAAATATTCATGAAATAAATGCGATTGCAATCGGTATTGGCGACACAACCCAATTATCCAATGCGGACTATCAGGTAGTTCAAGTTGGCGACCTCCGTTATCCAATGTTACAGAAGATATGGGAAGATAAACATTAACCGGCACCTATTAAATCTTATTCTTACACATAAAGATCCGAGCCATAATTTTTGACATGTTAGGCTAAAACGCCCTTTCAGAAATTATAGTTCGGATTTTTTACTCATATTCTTTTAACCATTATGATGCTTGTTCTTTACTCCAGCTAAGTGGATCCTTGCGCCACTGTTGAAGCGACTTTAAATGGTCAGCACTGATTTGATTATTTTCTTTAGCAACTTTAATTAAAGTTACGTAGTCAGTCACCGAATAGTATTTGAGGTTATTTGCCATAAAATTCTGTTCCGCTGCTGGCAAGTTATATGTAAAGACAGAAACAACGCCAAGCACTTTACCACCCGCGTTCTTAACTGCATGAACAGCGTTTAATACACTACCACCAGTTGAAACGAGGTCGTCAATCACTACAACACGCTGAGCTTCTTTAAGAACTCCTTCAATTTGCTTGCCTTGACCATGGTCTTTAGGTTTGGTTCGGACATAGATCATTGGCAACTCCATATTTTGAGCTACCCAAGCAGCATGCGGAATTCCCGCAGTTGCGGTTCCCGCTATTACGTCAACGTCGGGAAAATGAAGTTTAATTTGTTCAACCATTCCATTAAAGATCGCTTGGCGCACTTCCGGATAAGAAATCGTTAGTCGATTGTCAGTATAGATAGGTGATTTAAGCCCGCTTGCCCAGGTAAAAGGACGTTCCGGATTTAAGGCAACAGCATGAATGTCTAGTAATGCTTTGGCAACACGTTGTGAGTATGTCATTTTTCTTCCTCCTCGTTTAAGAATGCTTTTTGAATTTTCTGGTAAGCAGCCACCGGATCAACACTTTGAGTAATGGGCCGACCAACAACAATTGCGTTACTACCATCTATTCTCGCTTGCACTGGTGTAACAACTCGTTTTTGATCATCTTTAAGCGCATGGACTGGTCGAATTCCCGGAGTTACACAAAGAAAGTCATCCCCGGTTACTTTGCGGATTGCCTTAATTTCATGTGCCGAACAAACAACTCCGGCAAGGCCAACTCTTTCTGCTAATTGAGCATAATTTTGTACCGACTCAATCAACGACAAGTCAACATGCTGTTGCTCATGAAGAATTTGTTCATCAATTGATGTTAGCTGGGTAATTGCCAAAAGTTTAGCAGGTGCTACTCCCACTTCTTTTGCTCCCTCTTCTAACCCTGCTAACCCAGCAATCATCATCTCACTGCCACCAGCCGCATGAATCGTTGTGAAATCAATTCCCAACCTGCCAATCGCTGCCATTGCACGATGAACCGTATTGGGAATATCATATAATTTCAAGTCAAGAAACACTTTAAATCCCCGCTTCTTTGCCTCGCAAACAATTACCTGGCCTAGACCGTAGTACAGTTCCATTCCAATTTTTACGATCGGTTGGGGATCAACCATTAATTTATCAAATAAGGCGATCGCTTCCTGCTTAGTTGCTACATCAATAGCTACCATTGGTACAAACCGTTTCAAAATCTAACCTCCCATAAATCCGTAAGTTTTTTTATCCCGTAATGATCCATTACAATTGGTAAATCGGCAGCAATTTTGGGACAGGCTAAAGAATCATGAAAACTAGCTGCACCAATTTGAACTGCATTTGCACCGGCCATCATAAACTCAAGAACATCCTCAGCAGATTCAATTCCGCCAACACCGATAATTGGTATGGTAGACACCTGCCGTACCTGATGAATCATCCGCAATGCTAAGGGTTTAATTGCAGGTCCCGATAATCCACCGGTTACGTTTGCGAGTACTGGCCGCCGCGTTTTGAGATCAATACTCAGACCAGTTAATGTATTAATCATCGTAAGACCATTTGCTCCTCCTTGCTCGGCGGCTTGGGCAAGCGGAACAATATTAGTTACATTAGGGGTCAACTTTACATAGACTGGTATTCCTAATGCTGCTTTAACTACCTGTTTTACTAATCGTTGAAGTACTTCGGGATCGGTCCCCATCGCCAGCCCACCATGCTTTACGTTAGGACACGACACGTTTAATTCAATTGCTTTAACCCCCGCTGTATTGGCAAATTTATTGACAACGTGAACGTACTCGTCTTCAGAAAAACCAGCAGCACTGGCAATAATTGGTAATTGCGGAAAGTGTTTTCGTAACCACGGAATTTTTTCACTTGTTGCTGCGGCAATGCCCACATTCTGAAGGCCATTTGCATTAAGCCAACCAGCACTGGTTTCACAAACTCGTGGCCGTGGGTTGCCTTGACGGGGATGAACAGTTGTGGATTTTAACACAATTGCACCTAAACGATTGAGGTCATATTTTTTAGCATTTTCCTGACCATAGCCACAAGTCCCACTTGCCGTAATAATTGGATTTTTTAGTGAAAGGCCCGGCAGTTCAACCGCCAAACGCTGTGTTGCTTCCATTTTTAATCCTCCGTATATACGAGTTTGCCGTCTACAAAAGTCTTCTTCGTCATTCCATATACCTGGTCACCCATAAAAGGAGTATTATGTCCTTTCGAGAAAAATTGTTCTGGGCAAATTATATTTTGGTGATCAATATCAAATACGGCAATATCTGCGGGATCGCCTACTTCTAGCAAGCCTGCATTATCAAGGTTAAAAACTGCCTGTGGCTTAACAGTCAGCCAATCGATTAATTGCGCAAGGGTAAAAATACCGGTTTTAACGAAATGAGTATAAAGTAATGCAAAGGCTGTTTCAGACCCAACAATTCCATTTGGTGAATTTAAGAATCCTTGCTGTTTCTCTGCATCAGTATGAGGCGCATGATCAGTAGCAATACAATCAATCGTGCCATCTAGCAGACCAACTAAGCAGGCCTGCTGGTCAACTCGCCGGCGAAGAGGAGGATTCATTTTGAATTCGGCATCATCCTTTTTAATATCAGCATCTGCAAGGAGTAGGTGATGGGGCGTAACTTCGCAGGTAACATTAATTCCTTGTTGTTTTGCATAACGAATAAGATCAATGCTTTCTTTTGTTGAAACATGACAAACATGATAATGGGCACCAGTTGCCTGCGCAATTGTAAGGTTACGAGCAATTTGCGCGGTTTCACTAATCGCTGGCATTCCTGGTAGTGACAATTTTTTTGCAATAGCTGCTCCATCATTAATCACCCCATTCTGCGCAAGCTGGTTATCTTGTGCATGATCACACAGCGGCGCATTAACTTCCGCTAATTGTTGCATTGCTTGATACACGACTCCGGCATCTTGAATACCAGCTCCATCATCGCTAAAGAGGCGGGCACCAGCTTTATACTGGTCAGCAATATTAACTGACTGTTTTCCCGCACGATTAACCGTGACTGGTGAATATTGGAGAATCTTTACCAATCCAGCTTTCTCATTTCGCCTAACCTGTTCCCTAAATTTTTTTGGTGTATCACATGTAGGGTTAAGATTAGCCATGGCAGCAATTGTCGTAAAGCCACCGTGTGCAGCAGCCTTACTGCCAGTTGCAATTGTTTCTTTATTCGTGTAACCTGGCTCACGGAGGTGGACATGAATGTCAATTAACCCTGGTGTAATCAGGTTATTGTTCAAGTCTATTTTTTCCGCATCCCCAGGTTCGTGAACATGTTCGCCAATCTCTTTAATCTTACCGTTTACAATCAGCACTTCACCCTTAACTAATCTATCGTTATAAACTCGGCGACCGTTAATCAATAATGTTGCCCTGCTCACCACGACCACCTCTTTACATTAATCCTTGGTAACGAAGCACTCGACTAAGGATCGCCATTCGGGTGTATACCCCGTTTGTCATTTGTTGGAAAATTCGCGAATTAGGAGCTTCCACAAGCGAACTATCAACCTCAACTCCGCGATTCACTGGGGCGGGATGCATAATAATTGCGCCCTGCTTCATTTTTGCAGCCCGGTCTAATGTTAAACCATATGCTTGGTGGTACTGGTTAGCATTAAATGCCTGTCCATCTGCGGTCGTTAGGCGTTCGTTTTGCACCCGGAGTAAATTGACTACATCCATTTGTGGAAGTAGCTCATCGAAGTTGCCAAAAGTTCCGTACTGTTCAAGCGCAGGATCATACCACTTTTCTGGACCCGCAAAGTAAACTTCTGCGCCTAACCGGTTAAGCATCATTGCATTAGAATGTGCAACCCGAGAATGGCTAAGATCACCGATGATTAATACTTTCAATCCTTTGAACCCGCCAAATTCTTCATCAATTGTCATCATGTCCAGCAAACATTGTGATGGGTGTTGCCCACTACCATCCCCACCATTGACGATTCCAATCTTTAGGTCACGATGGTTAAGCAATTGCTTATAATATTCGTTTTCAGGGTGGCGAATCACCGCAATATTGACACCGATTGATTCCATTGTTTTAACCGTATCATAGAGACTTTCGCCCTTTTTTACTGAGCTTGTGCCTGCTTCAAATTCGAGGACATGCATTCCCAGCTTCATCTGCGCCATTTGAAAACTTGTCTTTGTTCGAGTTGAATTTTCAAAGAAGAGATTAACCGCATATGCTGGTGCAGTAAGAACTGCTTGTTTTCCAGCCTTATATGCCTGCGCTTCATGAATCAAATCAATTGCATCTTCAGCATCCATATTGGCAACAGTGACTAAGTTTGGTTGAATTCTTTCTGTACTAATCATCAAATAACGCTCCTTTTTTAGCTCATTACAATAAAACAGCGGTGACTTCCCATCTACCTACTGAGAGTCACCGCTGTTTTGTTTCTAGGATATTTAAAGGCTAAAAACAACACACCGTTATGTCCTCTCTGGAACATTTAAATGGTCGGTCGTTTCAAAATACCTATTGATTTTAATGGCGCATCCTAATGCTACTGCTTAAAAGAAAAGCCTCCTCAGCAATAGCTAAGAAGGTATACTTAAACGCTCAATCAAATCCTTCCTAGCCTCACAGGACTAAGTTAAAGGTATTTTTGTTATTTATGATAATAAGCGTTGTTTCTAAAATTGTCAAATCTTTTTTATTTTTCAAATAATTTCTTTAAATCATGCCATAATTTTTCTTGAATTGGCGCATGTTCAATATTTTTACGACGGGCAAAGGCAAGGTGCTGGGTAATCTCAGGAACGATTGGGATTTTAACAACCTTACTATCCAAGTTTTTACTTATTGATTGTTCCATTAATAAGGTCACTCCCATGCCAAGGGCAACCATATTTACCAATGTCTTTCCTCGTTCTCCCTCAAAGACAGAATATAGATAAAGACCTGCATCAGAACAAACCTGCTGAACAAACGCTGCAAATGTTTTTTGCTGATTAAGCGTTAAAAATTTTTCTGCCTTTAAATCTGTAAGGGCTAATGTTGCTTTTTTAGAAAGCGGATTACGAACTGGAACATATGCCACAAGCCGGTCTTTTCCAACCGAAATTAATTCAAAATCATCGGGAAGCTTATCAGCATAACTTATAAATGCAATATCGCTTTGGCCTTGCTCTAACCGTGTAACCGGATCGTCATCTTCAGTAATCGTCAACTTATATTGCTCAGCTAGTCTCTGAATTGCTGATGCTGCCTCGTAATTGCCAAATGCTGGTACTACCGTCAGTTTTATTGCTTGTTGCTTCTCTTTCTCTTTATAATCTTTGATCAGAGTTGCTAATTTAGCTTGATCCTCAATTATTTTGCTTGCTAATGGTAAGATCGAAGTCCCAAGCTCAGTTAATTCAAACTTATCATTTTTAGATTGAATAACTTTGACGGCCAATTCTTTTTCAAGGCTTTCAATCTCTGCTTTTAGCTCATCAACCGATAAACCTAATCGTTTTGCTGCTAACTGATAGTCTAAAGTGTTAGCGAGATTAACAAACGCCATTATCTGCCTAAAATCCAACGCAATCACTTCCTTAAAAAATAAATGGACTGGCTTCTCCACAACTTAGAAACCAATCCACCGCTTAAAAGCTCAATTCAATTATAACAAAACTACCCTTATAACGCTAAGCTCAATAACCAAACTGCAACCAAGCCAGCAATTACCGAAATCGACATTGACCGCGTAAAATATGCGATTACAATAACAATCAACGCAGCGATAATCTGCTCAACGTGACCAAATGCAATAAAGTTGTATGAACTATCCACAAATATTCCCTTTACGACCAATGTTGCGAAAAGGCTTACCGGGACGTACTTCATCCATTCATTAAACCATTCAGGAATTTTTCGTGTTGAAAAAAACAGTACCGGTAAATAACGTGGTATAAAAGCTGCAATTGCTGCTAATACAATCACTATAATGTGGTAAAAGATCTTATTGCTTAATAGTTGTTCCATGTCTAACCCTCATTATGATGTTGGTTGTCGTCTTCATGATGTTCATGATGCTTCACAACATCTTCAATCTTGTTTTCCAGGTTTTCAACTTCCTTAATTTCTTTTTTCTCTTGTGCTTGCTTATCTTCAAGCGTCGTCTTAGTGATTTGCGGTCTAAACATTTTAGTTAAGAACCAATTATTGCTAGGATTCTTACTATGACGCCGTACCGTATTTTCAATCATAAAACCAACAAACGAAGCAAGAAGCGTCGCAATGATTAATCCTAAGGTATTCTTTGTTAGAACAAGGAAATATACCCCGAGGACAGATGCCAATATACAAATAACGAAACTTAAGTGGTTTTGGACCTGCATAACAATCATGTACAAGAATAAAGCTGTTAAAGCAAAGTCAACAACTTCAAGGTCAATAGAGATTGCTCCACCAATTAATCCACCGACCATATTGGCTACTGACCACGCTGCAAGTGAATAATACTCGACTAGTAATGCATCATCAGGCGTCCACTTCTTATCAGTCGCAAACTTCATATAATTAATAGCATAGTTTTCATCATTCATCGATGCAGAAAACATCAAAATAAAGCGAGCTGATTTTTGCTTAATATATTTTGACAAACTCGATCCTAGTAAGGCATAACGTAATTCTAAGAAGAATAACGAGAGAAAAATCGTACTTAATGGTGAGTTTACAGTTAATAAGGATGCCAGAATAAATTGAGCTCCTCCAGAGAAGACTAATACTGACACCAGTAGAATCATTATAAAGTTAAAACCTGCCGCATGTAGCAAGATACCACAGGCTAATCCAATTGGAATATAGCTAAGACACAATGGCATTGAAACACCAAGCACTTCAAGCCAACGTGCCTTTTCTGGATTTATTTGCGCTTTAGCCACAGAATTTCCTCCAATAATTTGTATCTTTTTCTAAATATTACGTGACACAATGCTTCTTTAGTCTACCACATAACAAATAAGTTGAGTATAACGGAGAAAGAAAAAAGTCCAAAATCATATGATTTTAGACTTTTTTTCTCATATCTGATTATTTTTCTTTATCTTGTTTTAATGGTAGAGTTACGATAAATACTGTTTCATCATCATTCGACGTCACTCGTACACTACCATGATGAAGGTCAACGATACTTTTCACAATTGCCAACCCCAAGCCGGTTCCACCAGTAGCACGCGATCGTGACGCCTCCGCACGGTAAAAACGCTCAAAGATATGGTCAAGTGATTTTTCTGGGATTGGTGTCCCATCATTAGCAACCTTCACAACAACTATATCCCGCTCTTGACGTGCATCAATCCGAATATAACTTGCGCCATTTCCATATTTAAATGCGTTTGAGACCAGGTTATTAAATACTCGACCTAGTTTTTCAGGATCAGCCTCAATCATTAATGGATTAGGAACTACCGATGATGTAATCTCAATTCCACGATGCTGTGCTTCAAGTTCAAAGCTTGCCGTTAATTGTTCAATTAATTGGTCAAGGTCAATTTTCATAATATTAACCGGCGCACCATGTTGCTGAACCTTTGTATATTCAAAAAGATCATCAACTAATGTCTTCATTTGTTTTGCTTTCTCATAAGCAGTATGCGTATATTTTAGAATATCCTCCTCACTACGATATTGCTTATCCTCAATTAAACCTAAATATCCGATAATACTAGTCAGCGGTGTCCGTAAATCATGACTAACATTAGTAATTAACTCATCTTTAGACTTTTCAATCTTTCGTTCATCATCCATTGAACGAACAGCACTATCAACTAATGCATTCACACTAGTAATTACATGTTGCTGATTGCCCTTCAACCTAAACGGAATCCGATGATCTAAGTGTCCTTGCGCAATATAATGCAACTCAGCAATAATATGATCCATTTGGTATAAGTGGTACCGCCGACGTAGACGCCACCAAACTACCCATATGTCAATAACTGCCAAGAATGCAATTAAAATTCGCTGATAACTCCAGATTTGTGCTTGAAGCGGTCCAACCCGTAATGATTGTTTAATCATGAAAATTCCATTTGTCACACCCGGGTTGGATTGAATAGCATCTTGGATAATTACAATTACTGCCATATTCAACAGCAAGAGTAAGATTACCGTTACTACCCCTTCTAATATCAGTGAACTTTTCTCACGCCCCGTTAACTTCACAATTTTTCCTCCACATCATCAAACAATAGACTAATGATCCTCAATCTTATAGCCGACACCCCAAACAGTCTGAATAACCTTTTCACCATTAGTTGCTTCCTCAATTTTATCCCGCAAATGGCTCACATGAACCATTACTGTCTTAGCAGAAACAACACTCTCTTGTTGCCATACCCGTTCAAAAATATCGTCAGCAGAAAAGACACGATTAGGATGACTAGCAAGTAAATATAGGATCCCAAATTCAAGAGCTGTTAACTGAATCACATCGCCCTTAATCGTCTTAACTTCATGCGAATCTTTATTAATTGTCAACGGACCAACATTTAAAATGTCTGGTTGATCATTAGTAACTTCTCCTTGACTACGACGTAATAATGACTTAACCCGTGCCATTACTTCCAACGGATTAAATGGCTTGGTAACGTAATCATCCGCACCAGTAACTAAACCTTGAATCTTATCCATGTCACCGGTCTTAGCAGAAAGAACCAGGATGGGAATATCAGAATCCTTCCGCACCCGTTTAATAACACTCATTCCATCAATTTCAGGCATCATCAAATCAAGAATAATGAGACCAATATCCGGATTCGTGTTTAATTTTGTCAATGCTTCCTTACCATCATAAGCAGAGATTGGATCGTATCCTTCATTACGAATATAAATCTCAAGTAATTGAACAATTTCTTTATCGTCATCGACAACTAAAATTTTCATAAGTGGCTCTCCCTTTCAGCATAATATCCTATTGAATATTATAACTAACTCTGACTAAAAAGCGATAATTCTTGTGGTGCCTTAACAAAAAGTTTACCCTCCAGTTATTTCCCAGGAAATATTTAAAAAAGTAAAGAGTTGGAAAAAACAAGATGTTTTTCCAACTCTTCTTTAAATTATTATCAGTTTAACGTTATTCTCCTAGTTATATAATAAAGAGGAAAAAGAGTCACCGTTACCATAATTATTTGTAATTAGGCGCATTCCGTGTAATTTGAACATCATGTGGGTGTGATTCACGGAGACCAGCATTAGTAATTTGGACAAATTGAGCCTTTTCAATTAACGATGGGATATTTGCTGCCCCAACATAGCCCATTCCTGATCGTAACCCACCATCGATTTGGAAGACAATATCTGAAACATCGCCTTTGTATTCAACACGAGCCTCAATTCCTTCTGGCACGAGTTTATTAGCTTCATTAACTCCGCCTTGGAAGTAACGATCAGATGATCCATGAGCTTGCGCCATCGCTCCAACTGACCCCATTCCGCGATAGGCTTTATACTTCTTGCCGTTATCTTCAAATACTTCACCAGGAGCTTCAGTAGTACCAGAAAGCATACTACCGAGCATCACAGCATTCCCACCGGCAGCAAGTGCTTTTACTACATCACCAGAATACTTAATACCACCATCAGCAATAATTGGTTTATTGTATTCACGAGCAACGCTAGCCGCATCATAAATCGCCGTAATTTGTGGGACACCAACACCGGCAACAACCCGTGTCGTACAAATTGAACCAGGGCCGATACCAACTTTAACAACATCAACACCAGCATCAAATAATGCCTTTGTGGCTTCACCGGTGGCAACATTACCAGCAATCAAGGTAGCTTCAGGGAAGTGTTCACGAATTTCCGCAATCTTGCGCAGAACACCTGCTGAATGACCGTGAGCAGTATCAATAACAATTGCATCCGCGCCAGCTTTTAAAAGTGACTCTGCTCGTTCAAAAGTATCACTCGTCACCCCTACTGCGGCAGCTACAAGCAAACGATTTTGGTCATCAACAGCTGCTTTGGTTGCGCTAGCAGGTACAACAACGCTCTTGACATTAGCTACTTCACCTGATTGTGCTTGGATTGACATATTCTTATGAACAACTCCCAAGCCACCTTGCAGTGCCATCGCAATTGCCATTGGTCCTTCAGTAACCGTATCCATTCCAGCACTGATAAGCGGAATATGCAACTTGATATTTTTCGCTAATTGTGTGCTTAAGTCAACTTCATTTGGTAATACATGACTTTCAGCTGGAATAAGTAATACATCATCGAAGGTTAAGCCCTTCTTGGCAAATTTTGTGTCCCAATTTGACATCTGTTGTGCAACTCCTTTGATTTTTGATTAGGTATACTCTACTAGGAATTTGTACTAAGGTCAATTAAAATATTAAATTTATTTAAAAAAATTGACTAAGTTATTTGCACTTTCTTGATCAATAACGAGGGTATTGGCATATCCCGCTGTTAGAACGCCATGAACTGCCGGTACTTTAGCTACATTAGCCGCAACTAAAATACTATGTTTTTTCTTTCTTAACTCAGGAAGGGAAATTCCAATGGTACGCTGATTAATATTCTCATTAACAATCCGCCCGCTGCTATCAATAAAACGGGAAAATACATCCCCAACCGCTTCACGTTGCAAAGTTTGTTGTTCTTGTTTTGTAAAATAACCTAGTTTAAATAAAAGTGCGGAATCTCGAACAGTTCCAACGGTAAAGACGGCAATATTAGACTGTTCGCCTAATTTCAAAATATGTTTTATATGTGTATCATTAGCCACTAATTCCCGTGTCTGTGCATGGTCGAAAATCACCGGCAGCGGTAAATACTGCGGAATCGTATTAAATGCATTAGCAAAAATATTAACCGTTTCAAATGCATAGTTACGCGTATTAGTATTCGCCATACTGCCTTTCATTTGCACAACAGTAATATCCGATACATCTTTAGGCTTTAAGTGAAGGCCAACTTGATAGACCGTTTTCCCCCATCCTAGGCCAATAATATCTTTATTCTTTACTACTTGTTCGATATATTGTGCTCCTGCTGCTCCCACTTCTTCTAATGGATCATCAGTTCCCGGTACAATAATAATTTTCCGTAAAGATGGATATTTAGCAAGCAGGTCAACTTCTAATTGATGCAATGGTGCTATCGGATTATGAATTTTAATCGTCACTAAGCCACGTTCACGGCCAAACTGTAATAATCTGGAAACTGTTGCCCGGGAAATATTTAACTCAGTTGCAATATCGCTTTGGTTCCAACCGTCACGATAGTATAGCGTTGCTACTTTAAGCG
Organism: Limosilactobacillus rudii; assembly: GCF_014145455.1. Classification (GTDB taxonomy): domain Bacteria; phylum Bacillota; class Bacilli; order Lactobacillales; family Lactobacillaceae; genus Limosilactobacillus; species Limosilactobacillus rudii. The sequence goes on from NZ_JACIVB010000042.1 coordinate 37,260, forward strand.
CTAATTCTATTCGATCTTTGTCATCCATACTCTAATCCCTTTCTACACTATAAAAAGCAAAGAAGCATATTATCTTTTTTTCTGCTTCTTTGCTTTTTTATGATCTTATATTATAAAGTGTATTTCACTATTAAGACAAGCAACTATTTATCAGCAATTGCTGTTTCTAATGAAATGTTGATCATGTCGTTAAACGTTCTTTCACGCTCTTCTGCAGTTGCCTTTTCATCACCGAAGATAAGGTCACTAACTGTCAAAACAGAAAGAGCACGGAAGTGAAGTTTAGCTCCCAAGAGGTAAAGACCAGCAGATTCCATTTCAGTTCCTAAAATTCCATAGTCACGTAACTTGCTCATATCAAGCTCATCATTATAGAAACGATCAGCCGCAAAAATGTCACCAACCTTAGTATCGATACCCAATTTACCAGCAACTTGGTAGGCAGTATCTAATAGTTTAAAGTCTGCCAGTGGTGCATAGTGAAAGCCAGGGCCAAACGTGTTTACTGTTACCGCAGAATCAGTTGATGACCCTTGTGCGAGAAGAACATCCCGAACATGAACATCTGGAGCGATTCCACCACATGATCCAACACGAATAATTGTTTTTACCCCAAATTCACGAACTAGTTCATTGATATAAATTGACATCGATGGAATACCCATCCCTGAGCCTTGAACAGAAATTCGATGGCCCTTATATTCACCTGTGTAACCAAAGGCATTCCGCACAGCATTAACTTGTTTTACATTATCTAAAAAGTTTTCAGCAATATACTTGGCACGTAATGGGTCACCTGGTAGTAAGACTGTATCTGCATAATCGCCTTTTTTGGCATTAATATGTGTACTCATTGATATATTCCTCCTCAATCTAATCATTCAATAATTTCATGAATTAGTGTTGGTACTTCACCATGATCACTAATTACAATACTTTCACGTAATAACTGCTCAACATCATCTATTTCTTTACGGTTACTATAAATAGTTAAAAGCGGTTCACCAGCTTTAACCTTATCCCCCAACTTGTGGTGTAACTCAATTCCAACACTATAATCAAGTCTATCATCGGCCTTTTGTCGACCACCACCAAGCAACATGCTAGCTGTACCAACTTCATCCGCTGATAACTTTGTTAATACCCCATCGCGGTCAGCTTTAAACGGAATTCGATACTTTGCTTGCGGCATCAACTGGTAATCATCAACAACTGCCGGATTACCGCCTTGCGCCTTAATCATGGCTTTGAATCGATCAAGAGCGGATCCATCAGCAATTGTTTGTTCTAATAATTTACGTGCTTCTGCTGGAGTTTGGGCTTTCTCACCCATTACTACCATATAGCTTCCGAGGGTCAATACAAGCTCCGTTAAATCAGCTGGTCCCTTACCTTTTAAGACATCTAGTGATTCTTCAATCTCTAAGGAATTACCAACCTTATTACCCAGCGGCTGATTCATGTCAGAAATCACGGCCATACATTTTAATCCAGCTTGCTTCCCAATTTCAACGAGCGCTTTTGCAAGTGCACGTGACTGATCAAGAGTTTTCATAAATGCTCCAGCACCTGTTTTAACATCAATTACTAACGCATCCGTCCCTGAAGCAATTTTTTTACTCATAATTGAACTAGCAATTAACGGAATTGAATCAACTGTGTCCGTTACATCTCGTAAACCATAAATCTTCTTATCCGCTGGGGCAACTTCACCAGTAGCGCCAACGATTGCTAGTTTTTCTTGAGCGACTTGATCAATAAATTCGTCTTCCGAAAGTTCCACCCGAAAACCTGGAATTGCTTCTAGCTTATCAAGCGTTCCGCCGGTGTGTCCCAAACCGCGGCCTGAGATCATTGGCACAGGAATACCAGTTGCGGCAACCATTGCAGCGAGTGGCAGACTAACCTTATCACCAACACCACCAGTGGAATGTTTATCAACTTTAATTCCTGGAATCCGACTTAAGTCTAGCCGTTCACCAGACTCCATCATCTTCATTGTTAAACTAGTTTGCTCTTCCTTGGTCATTTTCTGAAAGTAAATTGCCATCAAAAGCGCACTAATTTGATAATCAGGAATTGTTCCGTTTACTACCCCGTCAACGAAGAATTGTAATTGCTCATCACTTAACGTCCCACCATTCCGTTTTGTGTCGATGATGTCAACCATTCGCATCATGTATCGCCCCTTTTCCGTTAATTAATTGTCCTAGTCGTTACTAATTTCTTTGTAGAAACTAGTACCCTTTACAGGTTCAACATTGAAGTTTTCCAAAATAGTTGCTCCAAGGTCGGAGAATGTCTTTCGTAAGCCCAATGATTGGTTAGGCTTGTTCATTGATGGTGAGTATACCAACAATGGAACATTTTCACGGGTGTGGTCTGTTCCCTTAAAGCCGGGATCATTACCGTGATCAGCTGTTACCATTAATAAGTCATCGGGTTTCATCTCGTCAAGAACAGTTCCTAGACGCTTATCGAAGTCCATCAAAGCTTGACCAAAGCCCTTAGGATTACGACGGTGACCGTACATTGCATCAAAGTCAACTAAGTTAGTAAAGCAAAAGCCTGTAAAGTCCTGCTTCATTACTTCGTCAACGTGGTCCATTCCGTCCATGTTGCTTTCATTGTGGTAGCCCTTATCAATTCCTTGACCAGAGAAAATATCATTGATCTTACCAACACCGATTACATCATAACCAGCTTCACGCAACCGATCCATATCAGTCTTGCCAATCGGCTTCAAACTAAAGTCATGACGATTTGCTGTCCGGGTAAAATGATCTTTATCTGGGCCAACATATGGACGTGCAATAATCCGGCCAACAGTGTATTCGGGTCCATTTACAAGCGTCCGTGCATATTCACAAATCTTATAAAGTTTTTCAACTGGAATGACATCTTCATGGGCCGCAATCTGCATTACTGAGTCACCAGAAGTGTAGAGAATTAATTCTCCGGTCTTCATTTGACGCTCACCATAGTCATGAATTACTTCTGTTCCTGAGTAAGGCTTGTTAACAATAACCTTGCGTCCAGAGAATTTTTCAAGCTTATCAACGATTTCTTGTGGAAAACCATTAGGGAAAGTTGATAATGGCTTTGCAACTGGCAAGCCCATCATTTCCCAGTGGCCATCCATACTATCTTTACCAGCGGAAATTTCTTCCATCTTGCCATAATCACCAATAGCAGGATCAGCAACTGGTACTCCTTCAATTGGTGTGTCACGCAAATTACTAATCCCTAATTTACCAAGGTTTGGTAACTTCAAGGCACCTTTATAATACTCGCCAACGTGGCCAAGGGTATCTGAACCAACATCATCAAACTTAGCGGCATCGTGAGCTGCACCTGTACCAACTGAGTCCATTACAATAACAAAAACACGTTTATATGACATTTTGACTCCTCCTATTTCTAAATTGAGATTAGCAATTAATGCTTATATTTTATTGTTGAGCGGCTTCTTCTAAGATTTGAACAGAAGCAGATACTCCTAGACGGTTAGCGCCGGCTTCAATCATATCGTAAGCTTCTTGTAAACTGTGAATTCCACCAGCAGCTTTGATCTTAAAATCAGGACCAACAGCTTCACGCATAATCTTAACGTCTTCTACCTTAGCACCTGATGTTGAGAAACCAGTAGAAGTCTTCACAAAGTCAGCGCCACCTTTTACGGTTAACTTACTTGCACGAGCTTTTTCTTCATCAGTAAGTAGGGCGTTTTCAATAATTACCTTAAGGATCTTCCCCTTTTCGTGAGTGGCATCTGCAACGGCCTTAATGTCAGCAACAACTGCATCATCATTGCCACCCTTTAATTCACCAATGTTGATAACCATGTCAACTTCATCAGCACCATCTTCAATAGCCTGCTTAGTTTCAAAAACTTTACTTTCAGTAGAAGTAGCACCGAGAGGGAAACCAATAACAGTACAAGTATTAATATCTGTTCCAGCTAATCCTTCATGAACCCGCTTAACCCAGTATGGATTAATACATACAGAAGCCGTATTATACTTACGAGCTTCAGCAATTGCCTTATCAATCATTTCTGCAGTTGCTTCTGGCTTGAGCATTGTGTGATCCATGTATTTTGCTAATTGTGCCTGTGTTAATTTCATAATTTATAATCTCCTCTCAGCGAGTGAATACGCTTTCATAAGTCTACGTTTACATCTTAACAATCATTTGCACATTTGTCCACACATTTTAAGAAATTTCTTTCAAAATTCACAAAAAATAAAAAAGCTTGTAACAAAATACATGTTTTGTACAAACTTTCTTTGATTATCTATTATTTTCTTGCTGTCCGGTTACCATAAAGCGATCCGGTAACGTGGAACTTTGATCGGAAGTACATATCACCAACAAAGGTAACAACCCCAATAATAATGTAAACCCATGGATTAAGACGCGGATTAATCGCATTTGGCAACATACTTACCAACATATAGATAATTAGCCATGCCGCTAATCCTGCAATAATTAATACAATCCGTTGCCAAAGCGGCTTTTTGCTTACCCGCTTGCCTTGTTCATTAACTTGTGGCTGAACCTGGGTTGCAACATAGCCAAAAATAAGGCCCCCAGTAATTGCAACGATTAAAATTGCTGTAATACCGCTACTACCAGCATTCTTAGTTTGCATTGCCGCTGGTGATAACCAGAACATCAATCCAAACATAAACGTAAAGATACTTAAGAAAATCAACATGTTATCAATCGCTAATAACTTAATTGATTGCTTACTAACTTGTGCTGGTGTCGGCTTAGGATTCTTTAATTCTTTTGCATATTCAGTCGGGGTTCCTAGCAATGTCCGCGCTGTCTGGTTCTTCTTTTGCCCCGCTAACAATTTATTAATCGTTTCTTGTAGCATTCCCTCTTTTTTATCTGAAGGAACGCCCAAACGATCTAATTGTTTATTTAACTGGTACATAAAATCTTCATTTTTGCGCGTTAGATTATACTTATTAAAAGCATTGCCAGTTTCTTGACGGCGCTCTTTTTCTAGTTGTTTCTGCCGTTGACCAGCCTGTGCGTTGCGTGGTTGTTCTTCACTCACTTTAAAACTTCTCCTATCTTTAGAGTTTTTAGACATTGAACCGGAATTCCACAATGTCGCCATCTTGCATTACATAGTCTTTACCTTCAAGACGGAGCTTCCCAGCTTCTTTAACCGCTGATTCTGAACCAAGTTTATCAAGATCTTCAAAACTCATCACTTCAGCACGAATAAATCCACGTTCAAAATCAGAGTGAATAATTCCGGCTGCTTGCGGTGCCTTAGTACCCTTCTTATAAGTCCATGCCCGTGTTTCAGGTCCGCCAGCTGTAAAGAAGGTCTCTAACCCCAGAAGCTTATAAGCTGCTCGTATCAACCGATTTAGTCCTGGTTCTGTAACGCCTTCCATTTCAAGGAAATCAGCCTTATCTGCCTCATCCATTTCAGCAATTTGTTCTTCGGCAGCCGCAGCTACCCCAATTACTTCACCGTCGTCCTTAACATGCTCCTTAATTGCATCCATGTACTTATTGCTTTCTGGATCGGCCATATCTTCTTCGGCAATATTAGCAACATAGAGAACCGGCTTACTAGTTAATAGGAAGAGGCCCTTCACAATCTTTTGTTCATCATCGTTAAAGTCAATTGAGCGGACACTCTTTCCATCTTCAAGAACTGGCTTAATTTTATTTAGGACGTCCAATTCAGCTAAAGCATCTTTATCCCGACCTTTAGCAGCCCGTTGTACCTTAGCCAAACGCTTATTAACCGCATCTAAATCAGCCATAACTAACTCTAAATTAATCGTATCAATGTCCTCAATCGGATCAACCTTACCGGAAACACTAGTAATGTCGCTGTCATCAAATGCCCGTACAACATGAACGATTGCATCTGTTTGGCGAATATTTTCCAAAAACTTGTTACCGAGGCCTTCACCTTTACTTGCCCCTTTAACAATCCCAGCAATATCAGTAAATTCAAATGTTGTCGGTACAATCTTCTTAGCGGGAATTAACTCTTGAATTCGATCAAGCCGGCTATCAGGTACTTCAACCATTCCCACATTTGGGTCAATCGTTGCAAATGGGTAGTTGGCCATCTCGGCCCCCGCTTTAGTAATGGCGTTAAAAAGTGTTGATTTACCAACGTTTGGCAAGCCAACGATTCCTGCAGTTAATGACATATGTTGTTCACTTTCCTTTTCAATTAATCAATTATTATTTTAAACTACAATCTTATATTTGTTACAGCAATCTTTTAAAATATTAATCTTGCTGGTCAGCCTTCTCAAGAATTTTTTTCAGGCCCTTATCAAACTTTTGACGGGTCATCATGACAATATGACCACATCCTTGGCACTCAATTTTGATATCTGCGCCAACTCGTGTGATTAACCACCGATTTGTTCCACAAGGGTGTGCCTTTTTCATCATTACAATATCGCCTTTATCATAAGTTGCCATGAATAATTCCTCCTTAGTCAAGAGTGATATTTAATAGCTCTAAAATTCGGGTAAAGTCTTCATTAGAACTGTATGGGATTTCAATCTTACCAGTTCCTTTTTTGCGACTTTGTGCTACTGATACCTTTGTCCCAAACTTACTCTGGAGCTGTGATTCAGCTGCGCGAATATATACCGGCTTTCGTTGACCGCGTCGTTGCTCTTTCTTTTTTGCGGTGCCATTTGCTTGTGCCACAATTTCTTCTAGTTGGCGAACTGTTAAATTTTGGTTAACCGCTCGTTGCGCAAGCGGAACAAGCTTTGTTTTATCTTTTAAGCCAAGCATTGTTCGTGCTTGCCCCATTGATAGTTTACCTTCATTTAAAAATTCTTTAATAACGGTCGGTAAGCCTAATAGGCGTAAATAATTAGCGATATAGGGGCGACTCTTCCCTAACCGTGCCGCTACCTGTGCCTGAGTAAGTGACAATTTATCCATTAACATTTGGTACGCCTGCGCTTCTTCTAATGGTGTTAAGTCTTCCCGTTGCAGATTTTCTAAAACTGCCACTTCCATCATCTGCTCATCCGTCATATCGCGGATAATAGCAGGGATTGTCTTTTGTTTAGCAAGCTTTGAAGCTCTAAAGCGCCGTTCTCCTGCGATCAGCTCATACCGGTTAATGGTGGAATCAGATTGGCGAAGAATGATTGGTTGAAAGACCCCTGACTTTTCAATCGATGTTGCCAATTCAGCTAACGCCTTTTGATCAAACGTCCGTCGTGGCTGGTATGGGTTCGGATGAATCAATGATAGTTTTATATCCTGAACAGTTTCATCTGCTGCTGGCTCTGTTACCTTGTTTTCAGCAAAGAGCGCCTCAATTCCACGTCCTAAACCACTTTTTTTATTCTTTGCCATGGTTGGCCAACACTTCCTTTGCTAATTGTTGGTAGACATGTGCACCTGTCGAATTTTTATCATAGTCGATTATTGCTAAACCGTGACTTGGTGCCTCTGATAAACGGACATTACGGGGAATAATCGTTTCGTAAACTTGTTCACCAAAAAATTTCTTTACTTCTGCATTTACTTGCTGTCCTAAGTTAGTCCGCTTATCAAACATCGTCAGTAAGACGCCTTCAATCCGTAGTTGAGGATTAAAATGCTTGCGAACAAGTTTAATTGTATTTAGCAACTGGCTCAATCCTTCAAGAGCATAATACTCGCTTTGAACTGGAATAAGGATTGAATCACTAGCTGTAAAAGCGTTAATCGTCAACAAACCAAGCGATGGCGGGCAATCAATAAGGATATAGTCGTACTCATTACGAACATCCCCAAATGAGTCTTTAAGTCGCGTTTCCCGTGCCATTAAGTTAGTTAATTCTACTTCTGCTCCTGATAAGGCAATCGTGGTCGGAGCAATATCGACGCCCGAATGGCTCGTCTTTTGAATAACGTCTTTTAATGGAACATCATTAATCAATGCATCATAAACACTCTGCTCAATATTTTGTTTTTCAACTCCCAAACCGCTCGTTGCATTTCCCTGCGGATCGAGGTCAATTAGTAAGACTCGTTGACCAAGGTCAGCCAAACATGCACCTAAATTAACACTTGTCGTGGTCTTACCAACACCGCCTTTTTGGTTTGCTAATGCAATTACAGAACCCATTTTTCGGCCTCCCTACTGTTTCTTCGGAATTTCAATAGTTAATTGGTAAGTATCGCCATTGTCTTCTTCGTGCGTTTTAATATCAAAACCATTTGTGGTTGCCATCTTAATCGATTTCTTAATCGTGTTCAAGGCTATTCGTGCATCGTTAGCCTGCTTAGCCTTAGCAGTTTTCGTCTTTTTATTTGTCTTACGTTTAACAGTCTTTTTCTTTACATTTACTGTTGGTTCTTCTGCTTCTTCTGAATGATTTTCAAGAGAAGCAAGTTCTTTCCGTTTTGCCGCTGCTTTTAATTCGGCAATTTCTGAAGGTAAGGGGCGCCCGAGCAGTCTTGCCACTTCATCTTCTGTCTGCCGAACAGTCAGCCGTTCATTAACAATCCGCATCAGCATATCACGCTGCTGTTTTTCGTCTAGGTCTAATAAAGCGCGACCATGACGTTCCGAAATTCGGTGATCAAGAATTGCCGTTTGGACAGGCGTGATCAATCGTAACAATCGAAGCTTATTGGCAACAAATGACTGACTCTTTCCCATTCCCTTTGCGAGTTGCGACTGGGTCAGATGATTAAGATCCATTAATTGTCGATATGCTTGTGCTTCTTCAACCGAGCTTAATTGTGACCGTTGAAGGTTTTCGATTAACGCTAAAGAAGCGGTCTCCTGATCACTCATTTTTTCAATAATAGCCGGTGCTTTTTCCCACTTTAAGAGCTTCATTGCCCGGTAACGTCGCTCTCCTGCAATAATTTCATACTTTGCCGGCTCATATTCGCGAAGCACAATTGGTTGTAACAAACCATGTTCATCAATCGTTTGGGCTAGTTCACGAATACCATCTTGATCAAATACTTTTCGTGGCTGGTAACGGTTAGGGATAATTTGGTCCAGCTTTACTTCAACGACCTTATTTTTTGTATTATCAGAATTATTTTTTCCAATACCAAATAATGAAAAAGCCATAATTTTAACTCCTTACTTTATTGAATTGGTTTTTTGCTTGGTAATCCAGGACGACGAGGATACTTATTAGGTGTCGATTGGACTTTATCAATCACAATTATATTACGTTCTTCATCCGTCCCTGGCAAGGTCAGAGTAGTCGTCTGCTGGACTTTACCACCAAGTTTTTTTATTGCGGTCCCACCTTGCTGTAGTTCCTCAGAAGCAGCACTCGCTTTATAAGCAATAAATTCACCGCCAACCTTAACTGCTGGTAAACATAACTCACTAAGAACAGATAGTCTTGCTACCGCCCGAGCAGTGACAAGATCAAACTTTTCACGATAAGGACTTTGCTTTGCACTAAATGTCTCAGCACGATCATGGATAAGTGTTACATCTTTTAGTCCCAACTTAGTAACTAAGTCAGTTAGAAAGGCAATCCGTTTATTTAGTGAATCCACAATCGTCACCTTTAATTGTGGGAAAGCAATCTTAAGCGGCAACGATGGAAAACCTGCTCCTGCACCTATATCACATAATGTTAGGACTTCGTTTTGCAATTGTGGTGCTGCAAAGGCCCCGGTGATTGAATCATAGAAGTGTTTTAAATATACTTCACTTTCTTCCGTAATCCGCGTAAGGTTTACATGCTCGTTAGTCTGGACTAGTAAGTGATAATAGTCGGCAAACTGTTTCATTTGGGTTGTTGATAACGCAATGCCATGGTCGGCTAATGCTCGTTGAAATTGTTCAGGATTCATTTAGTAAGTCTCCTTTCGTGAAACATTTTTTGTTTCACGTTCTATATTACTGTACCGTAAATTCCTGTTCGTTGCAACCTTGTAGCCCCCTTTTAACGTCTAATTTTAAAATAAAAAAGGAGGACAAATCACTAATTTATGAAGTGTCCTTCTTTGCTATTTATTATTATCGTCTAGTGTTTCAAAAAGTCTGGATCCATGAAGGCCGGATGTGGATAAGTATAGAATCCTTGTCCTGATTCTTTTCCTTCGTGTCCTTCCTTTATCATCTCTTGCATCTTTTCTGCAATCGCCTTATGACTCTCATCCTTGGTTTGTGCGTAAGTGTTTAACTCAATTTGAGCAGCCGTCCGCAAGCCAACCATGTCTAGTATTCCAAAGGGACCCATTGGTGCACCAGTTGAGATCATCCAGTCTTTATCAATTGTCTCTGGTTCAGCAACCCCCTTAGCCCATAATCCTAGGCCGGCTGCTAACAATGGAATTAAGAGAGAGTTAAGAATATAACCGTGTTGTTCTTTATGCAATACAATTGGAACCATCTTAATCTCGCGCGCAAACTTAGTAGCTGCTTCAATTACTGCTGGTTCAGTCTTATCTGAGCCCATAATTTCAACAACATTAAATCGCCAAATATGGTTAGCGAAGTGCATGTTCAAGAATTTCGTAGGCCGGTCAGTATGCGGTGCCAATTGGCTAGGAATAAAGGTTGACGAATTACTTGCAAATACCGTTTTTTCTGGGGCTAGTTTTGAAACCTTCTGATAAAAGCTATCCTTCAGCTCTAGTGATTCAGGTAATGCTTCAATCATTAAGTCAGCATCCTTAACTGCCGTTTCAATATCGTCAGTAATTACTTTAATATTATCAAGGCCCTTTTGAAACTCTTCATCAGTTAAATGTAAATCTCGTTGATAGTCTGCCTTTAAGGCCTTAATACGCCGTTCAGCGGTATCAATATGATGGTTATAAACGGTTACCGGGAATCCTGATAATGCAGTTTGATAAGCGATTTGACTTCCTAAAACACCGGCACCAGCAATCATTATATTCTTAAATTCCATTTTGCCATCTCCTTAGTAGTTTCTACTAACATCATAACAAAAAGCGCTTTCAGCGAAAACTCAAAAGCTTAGTAAATATCTAATAGACAGCCCGACTGCTTATATTTAGGTATCCAAGTATATATCTATAAAATAAAGGACTAAGTTTCCCTAGCCCTTTTAAAAACTATTTGATTTTTCCGACTTCTTCTAAGAACCACTTGTTGAAGTAATCAGCATCAATATCTAAGCAAACTTTGGCATTAGTCTTACCATCATGATAAGCTGCCCGCACATCACCAACAGTAGCTCCAATTGCTGGACCGTCTGTTTGAACATCTACCCACATATCCTTAGTAGTAAATGCTTCTGGGTGAAGAAGGTAGAAGATTGTATTAACATCATGCATTGGCCGACCTTCATCACTACCGTCATTATAGTGTGTGATTAAGCCATGAAGCATTTCGCCGGCTTTATTTAATTTGCCTAACTTCTCAATTGTATCAGCAGTAAGAAGAGCCTTTAAGGTAACATCTAAGCCGACCGTAACAATTGGTACACCGGCATTATACATAATTTTAGCAGCATCCGGGTCCGTAAAGACGTTAAATTCAGCAGCACTAGTCATATTACCACCAGAGAACGAACCACCCATTGCAACAATTTGTTTGATGTGGCTCTTAACTTCTGGATATTCACTGAATAGTAATGCAATATTAGTGTATGAACCAGTTGGTACTAATACAACTTCATCTTCCGCCATAATTGCATCGTGAAGTGCTTCAACAGCAGTCTTCTTAATTGGTTCACCATAGTCATCGCCAAAATCATATCCCGGCATTCCTGATTCACCATGAATTCGCGCAGCATCTTCAAACGGCTTGATTAATGGCTGTTCAGCACCCGCAGCAACGGGAATATCCTTACCAAAGAAATGAACAATCTTTAGTGCATTAGCTGTCGTTTTATCTACCGTAACATTACCGGCAACAGTTGTAACTAGCTTTAAATCAAGCGCTGGATTATTAATTGCCATCGTTAAAGCTGCTGCGTCATCGATTCCCGGATCTGTATCCATAATAATTTTAGTAGTCATAATTCATTTCTCCTTTTTTGCAAGCGTTTACGGTTTTAGTGTCAAAAAAAGCAGCCTTGTTAGCTGCTTTTCAATTTTACCAAACAAAGAGACCAACAAATGCTGCTGATAATAATGAAACTAAAATACCAGAAAGCATAAGGTATCCAATGTTTGAAGCGATGTAATCATTCTTTTCCTTGTCAACTAAGCCCTTAAAGGCACCAATAATCATACCTAATGTACCGAAGTTAGCAAATGAAGTTACAAAGACAGTCAAGACAGCCCGCAAGTGTGGTGTGTAACTGTTAATTTCACCAGTAACTTTACCCATAACAACAAATTCATTAGTGATTAACTTCATACCCATATCTTGTGAGAGCATCCATGCTTCATGAACAGGTAATCCAAGTAACCATGAGAATGGGAACATGACAACCCCCAAGATACTTTCAAGAGAAAGGTCTTTCCAGAACAATGCTAAGATAGCATCAATCAGGGCTGCTAAAGCAACAAAGGCAACAACGTTAGCGATAATGATAAGGATCAGCTTACCAGCACCCAAAATTGAATCACCTAAGAAACTAAAGAATGGTTCCCGTTTATCGGATTCAACTTCTGCTCCGACTTTTTCAATTGTGTCATCTTCAGCTGGAACAGTAACAGGGTTTAACATACTTACAGCAATTAGTGAGTTAATAATGTTAATTGGAACAGCAGTTAGAATAAATTGCCCTGGCATCATTTCAATATATGCACCAAGGATTGAAGCAGTAACACAAGACATTGACATCATCGCAACCGTCAAGTTACGTTCCTTATTCATTGCCCGCATCTGCATACCTGAAACAGCCAAAACTTCTGTGTTACCTAAGAACATCATTTCTACAGCAAAGAATGATTCAAACTTAGGTTCACCAGTAATAAATGAGAGTCCACGTCCGATCCACTTGATAATCCATGGCAATACACCGATGTAATTCAAGATATCGAACAATGGAACAATCATAAGGATTGGCATCAATGCAGAACAAATAAAGTTAAGGTTCTTAGTGTTGTACCAACCACCTAAAGCAAAGACTGTACCTTTTGCAGATACATTAACAATCCACGCAAATCCGTCAGCTGCCGCTTTAACCCCAGCACGACCAGCTGATGAACTTACTAAGAACCACGCTAGTAGTAAGTTCAAAACTACCATGATTCCTACCGTCTTCCAGTTGATTGCTTTTCGATCTTTAGAGAAAAGCCAACCAATTCCAAGAAAGACAATCAGCCCAATAATGTTAATAATAAGATACATAGACATGGCTGTGTACCCTCCTTAAATAGAATATTCGTTAACAGCCGTTCCAAATTAAGATATTATAATTGCATTTGTGGCGAGTTAACTTCTTAAGAATATCTTTAAATTTCTTTTCTGTAAAGCGCTGTTTTATAGACAATTTGTGAATTTTCATCATTTTTGAATTAAAGTATCTTACAAATCCAATTATCGTAAACACTCTTATCCAGTCAAAATTTCACAAAGTTTTTTAGCAACATATGAAAACGCTATCATTCGTATTCAAAAAGAAAAGAAGAACCAACACCGACAAATTGTCTGTATCATGCGGTTCTTCTTTGCCCCTGCCAAGGTATTTTTATTATACTGGCTGTTCAGGTATTGAGCAATTTTTCTATCAATCACTGCAACATTTCCCACCTTCACAAAATAAATATTTCCCAGGAAATATTTACCCTCTACCACCTTTAAACCAGTAGAGACCCAAAATGCTTATCGGAGTTACATTTTGGGTCTCCAGACATCCGTATGGAGGTGGGAAGAAAGGCCTACTAGTTTTTTGTTATGGTAACTTATCTATCTGCTTAATACGAGGAACTTAAGCTTATCATTATAGGTTTGTTGTAGATATGGCCACTAATTACTTTTAGCTCAATATACTTTTTGAGAAACTAAAATGTTTCATGTGGAGTGGGGTGTTGGTAATCTTTATGCAAAAAGTCTAATTAACGTACTTCAAAGTAGTTTTATTATGAGAAGATGTTTGTTAATTTCGGCCTTCTATCTTTCCACGCCTTTAGTATAATCTCCTCCCAGTTAAATAGCAAACAAACAGCGTCATATCAGCATTTGCGGCGGTTTACTTATCAGACAAAAGTGCCTTATATATTACTTTTTTTCTTCCTCTTAAACTAATCTTTTCTAAATGCAAAAGAAAAAGGCGGAGAAAAATGCAAAAGTTTTTCTTCACCTAAATCTTCATTAGATTATTTCTTCTTTTTTAAAAATCCATAACCATAAGCGAGTAATGCAAAAATAATAATTGAAAGAATAAGCGGGATCCGTGTTGAATCAATGAATAAGAGGATCACTAATACTGCTAGGAAGAATATAATTGTAATCCAGCTAGTAATTGGGTAACCAGGCATCTTAAAGTCAGCTACTCCCTTTGGATTCTGCTTTCGATACTTAATGTGAGCTACCATGATAATAATCCACGTAAAGATAAACGTAATCGTTGAAATTCCAGCAATGACATCAAAAATTCCTGCTGGCATAATGTAATTTAAAACCACCGTAATAAACAAAATTAATGATGAGAACGTTAAGGCTTTGTTTGGAACTGCCTTAGCACTTAATTCACCAAATCGCTTAGGTGCATTACCGCTTCGGGATAATGAGTATAACGAACGACTTGTACTAAAAATAGCACTATTAGTAGCTGACATTGCAGCCGTTAATACCACGAAGTTCAAAATAGCCGCTGCTCCTGGTACCCCAATTGCCGCAAAAACTTGAACAAATGGACTTGATGTCGTCTTAATCTGGAACCACGGATAAATCGCCATCATCGCTATCATCGAACCGATATAAAACAAACCGATCCGTACTGGCAAAGTATTAATTGCCTTTGGAATATCTTTTTGTGGATTCTTAGTCTCTCCGGCAGTTAAACCAACCATTTCAATCCCTACAAAGGCAAACACAACCATTTGAAATGACATTAAGAAGCCCATTGGTCCCGTTGGAAAGAATCCACCATGATTAACCAAATTGGCTAAAGTAACAGTTCGTCCTTCAACATGCCCATGCATTACAAGTAATACAACCCCCACAGCAATTAATGCTAAGATCGCAATTACTTTAATCATTGAGAACCAGCTTTCTAGTTCGCCAAATAAACCAACGTTAACCATATTTACAAGCATCAATAAAATAACGATAATCAGTGGTCCAACCCACTGCGGCAAGCTCGGAAACCAGTACTTTAAGTAAATTCCCGTAGCTGTTAAGTCAGCCATAGCAAGAGTCAGCCAACAAGCCCAATACATCCAACCAGCTACAAACTCCATCCGATCACCAAGATATTCCTTAACTGCATCAATAAACGAATGCTTCGATGTATCAGCTAAAATTAATTCTCCTAGTGCCCGCATCATAAAGAAGCAAAAGATACCGACGATCAGGTATGAAAGAATGATTGCCGGACCCGCTTGATGGATAGCCGTCCCAGAACCAAGGAAAAGACCGGTCCCGATAGCTCCACCAATAGCAATCATCGTCACATGGCGACTTTTTAGCGATCGTTCTAACTTCTGTTGTTGTTTTTCGTCCATAATATGCCTCCTTAAAAATTTTAATTAATAACAAAAACGTTTTCACAAGCAAAGAAAAACGCCTCTGGTAATTAATACCAGGGACGTCTTTAACGCGGTTCCACCCATTTTTATAGCTCTGCGCTACCTCTCAGTCGATAAGGAAACCACTCCATTTTAAACGCTCATGCCATTTAATTGGATCCAGCTTTCAGCAAGTGCTAGATTCTCTGTCAACCAATTATTAGAAGTTACTCATTATTATAATGATTATCCTAGCTTTGTCAAATTTAAATTTCTGATAGTCAGCCGATAACTAAACATTCAATACTTTATCCAAGAAGTTCTTCGTATCTGGATGTTGCGGATGATCAAAAATCTCTTCTGGCGTTCCCTGTTCACGAATATCGCCATTATGGAAAAAGACTACCCGATCTGCTACCTGCTTGGCAAAGCCCATCTCATGGGTAACAACGATCATCGTCATCCCTTCTTGTGCTAACCGTTTCATTACCCCGAGTACATCTCCCACCATCTCAGGATCAAGCGCACTTGTTGGTTCATCAAACAGCATTACATCCGGTTTCATTGCCAGTGCCCGGGCAATTGCCACCCGCTGTTTTTGACCACCAGAAAGCTTAACAGGATTTGCAGTCGCTTTATCTTGCAAACCGACCAGGTCAAGATAGTGCATCGCTGCCTCTTGGGCTTCCGCCTTGGTCATTTTTCCTAATTGAACTGGTGCTAAAGTTATATTTTCTAGTACATTCATATTAGGAAACAAATTGAAGTGTTGGAAGACCATTCCAATATTTTCGCGAATCTTATTAATATTTACCTGTGGATCCGCAATATCATAGCCATCAACGTAAATATGACCGCTATTCGGTTCTTCAAGTTTATTGATACACCGTAGAAAAGTACTTTTTCCAGAACCAGACGGGCCAATCATACAAACTACTTCATTATTTTTAACATCCAGGTTGATTCCTTTAAGAACGTCATTGCTGCCATAGCTCTTATGCAGGTCTTTTACTTGTATTTTATAATGTTTATCCATCTTAAGCCATCCTCTTTTGTACGTAGTTTGATAACCATGTCAATAGGGTAATGATGATAATATACATCGTACCGATAATCAGCCACATCTTGAACCCTTCCATATTCTGCGAAATAATAACGGTCCCGGTTTGGGTTAATTCCATGACCCCGATTGCTGAAAGAATCGACGTATCCTTTAAGGTAATAATGAATTGGTTAACCAGTGAAGGAACCATTAATTTAAATCCTTGCGGTGCGATAACTTTAATCAAAGCTTTACTATAAGGCAAACCTAGACTGCGAGCAGCTTCCCACTGGCCAATATTTACCGCTTCAAAGCCACCCTTGACAATCGCACCGATGTAGGCACCTTCATCTAAGGTCAAGGTTAAGACGCCGGCTAAAAATAGTGGTACTTTATGACCAATCACATTTGGTACCCCCATGTAAATAAAGAAAGCTAACACAATCATTGGAATACCACGGAAGATGTAAATCAAAATACTTGATACTGCATTAGCAAATTTATTTTGGACAATTCCTAGAATCCCCAGAATTACCCCAAAAATCATTGCAAAGATAATTCCAACTATCGTCAATTCAATCGTCATCCATAAACCACGAAGCAATGCTGGATAATTAGCCTTAATCAAGCCTATGATCGTCCGACTTGCAGCATTATTTTTCGTTGTCTTATCACTCTTAGTATACTTATTGACAATTTGATTCATTTGACCAGTATCTTTCAACCATTTAATTCCGGCATTCATTTTCTTCTGTAGTTCAAGGTTTTTACCTTTTTGGAATCCAACGGCAACTGGTTGGGCATCAATCGGCTTTTTAGTGACAATCTTAAGAGGAACGCCTTCCTTAATTCCGTATTCCAAAACTGGTCCATCATCAAAAGTAGCGGCAGTATTACCAGTTTTAACATCATTCCACATTGTATTTGATGCATCAAAGTAGCGAATTTTATAACCATACTTTTTTTGATTTTTCTTTAGAAAAAGAGCAGCACTTGTTCCTGATTTTGCAGAAACCGTCTTGCCTTTTAGTTGCTTCAATGACTTAATATTACTATCCTTGGCAACTGCCATTTCAACCCCATCAGTATAGTAAGGGGTTGAAAAGTCGTATTTTTCTTTTCGTTCCTTAGTAACACTCATTCCGGCAATTACTGCATCAACTTGCCCCGACTCTAAGGCTTGCAGGTCACCGTTAAAGCTCATCGGCTTCAATTCATATTTAAAATGCTCATGCTTAGCAATTTTTTTGAGCATTTCAATTTCAATTCCCGGATTCTTTCCTGAGTAACCGCCCTTACTATCTTGAATTTCAAACGGTTCAAACGTATTGTTAGTCGCAAATGTATATGTAGGTTCATCGGCAGACACCTGCTGAGGTTCAATCATTTGCCACCCTACTACAATTCCTAGAACTGCAACTATGGTGGTAATTATGTTTTTCCATTTGCCGCTTTGCATCTATACCGACTCCCTTTTTAATCAAATTTTAACGTTAATATTACTATACTATCGCTAGAATTGATTGTTAAGCATTAGCACTTACTCGTGTTCTTTCCTAAGATGACAGCGTTTAAAACAAGAAAAACAAAAGTTAGGTATTAGTCTACCCTTAATTTTATTAAGTTGTTTTTCATTAATCATTTATAATTATGAGATTTTACTTACTAATGCAAGAAAATACTTGCGATACAGTGAAATTAGACGAACCAGTAATAAATGCATAGCGATAATCGTTAAACTAAAGCGGCTTAAAGTTAGTTTAAATATACTAAAGGCCGAGAAAAACATTTTTCTCAGCCTTTTAATTAGTATTTAATCAACAAACCGCACAGCAGTCCCATAGGCAACCACTGATTGCATATCAGTACTGATTGAGCCAGAATCAAACCGCATCATAACGATCGCATCTGCACCCTTTTGTTTTGCTTGATCTGCCATCCGTGAAATTGCCTTCTCACGAGATTCATGCAACATATTTGTATATGCTTTAATCTCACCACCAACAATATTCTTTAGCCCCGCACCGATATTGCTCAGTACATTTTTTGACTGCGTGGTTAATCCATATACCTCGCCAATGACTTCATATTGATGCCCGGGAATATTTTCTGTTGTCGTAATTAACATTAGGATCACCTATTTTTTGGCCTTATTACGGAATGGAACAGCATTTTCCTTAGTAATCTTGGTTACCCCATGCATGTATGGTACTAAGACTTCTGGAATTGTTACAGAACCATCTTCGTTTTGATAATTTTCTAAAATAGCTGCAACTGTCCGGCCAACCGCTAACCCAGAACCATTTAGCGTGTGAACGTACTGAAGCTTACCATTTTCATCCCGGTATTGGGTATGCATCCGTCGTGCTTGGAAGTCTAAACAGTTTGAACAACTTGATACTTCACGGTACTTATTTTGTGCTGGCATCCATAGTTCAAGGTCATGGGTTTCAGATGCAGTAAAACTCATATCTCCCGTAGTTAAAGTAATAACATGATATGGTAAACCAATCTTCTTTAAGATATTTTCAGCATTAGCCGTCATCTTTTCGAGTTCATCCCATGAATTTTCCGGCTTAGTGTATTTAACCATTTCAACCTTATTAAATTGATGCATCCGGATTAATCCACGAGTATCCCGACCAGCTGCCCCTGCTTCAGAACGGAAACATGGCGTTAATGCCGTAACATAAACTGGTAACTCTTCAGTAGGAATTACTTCTCCACGATAGTAATTAGTCAATGGAACTTCAGCTGTTGGAATCAAAGTCATATCTTCTCCATTAACTTGGTAAACGCCTTCCTTAAACTTAGGGAACTGACCGGTACCGTACATTGAAGCAGCGTTAACGATATATGGCGGAATTACTTCCGTATAACCATCAGCCATGTGTTCATCTAGCATAAAGTTGTAAACTGCCCGTTCAAGTTGAGCACCGAGACCAAGGTAGTAAACAAACCGTGCGCCAGAAACCTTACCGGCACGATCGAAATCCAAAATACCAAGATTTTCACCAATATCCCAGTGATGCTTTGGTTCAAAGTCAAAGTCGCGAATTTTACCAACCTTACGAAGTTCAACAGCACCATCTTCTGTCAAACTAACCGGTACGCCATCATGAGGAATATTTGGCAAGTGGGCCATTTTATCGTGTAATTCAGCATCATTTTTTTCAACTTCTTCATCTAATGCCTTAATCTTGTCACCAAGTTCACGAGTTTCCTTAATCGCTTCATCGGCTGATTCACCATTCCGCTTAGCTTCACCGATTTTCTTTGATGCTTCATTTCGCTGAGCCTTCATTGTCTCTGTCTGTTGAAGTAATTCCCGACGCTTCTTATCAAGTGTAATCACTTCATCGATTTCTTCAGGCTTAACACCCCGCGTAGCTAATTTTTGCTTATAAAATTCGGGGTCTTGACGAATCTTTTTAATATCTAACATTGAATATCCTCCTAATATATAAAAAGAGCCACTCCATCCTCAATATTTTGGGACGAAATGGCTCTCAGTTCCGCGGTACCACCCAAGTTTGACTAAATAGTCACCCTCGAAGTAGATAACGGCTACTAACCGTGCGGAATTACCCGCCCACATATTTATGCACCGGAGTTTCGGTCAACAACTCGCACCACCCGCTGTCTCTCTAAATGACCTACTTGAAATGCATTCGTGTTTCTTATTCTGCACTTATCTTATTACACTTTTTCCAATTTATCAATTGAATTTTATTTAAAACAAAAAAGGATTTTCATCTCTCAGAAAATCCTTTTTTGGTTAGTTTACGCACAACTAACTTTGATGATAAGTCCACCATTCAACATTAAAACTTACCATCAAGCGGCTTACATTATAGCAGGCTTAGCACATTAGCCATACTATCGTAATTCTGTGCCGACTTTTGCGGGTATCACCAGTATCCTTAACTAATGTTATGTGTACCGTCGGACCGAAACATAATTAATAGTCAAAACAATATTTACTCAGTAGCAGCTACATTTACACAATAAAGATAAAATACTATTCGCTTAATGCTGTTGGCGTAGACAATTAAGCCTGTATTTCAACTTATTCGAGGAAGTAATGCTACCGAAAATTGCTTAAAGTTAAGTATTCGGGGGTTTCTTATAAGCATTATCTATATCGCCTGACATATTAATTGTGCAACGTTCACTATAATAATGATACCCAATATTATAAGGCGTTAAACCTTATCTGTTAGGGAGCGGTGGTAACAACAGGCAATGCACAAAACTGTTGCTAATATATTTATAACTTAACTGTACCACCATTCAGTTAAGTGACAACCACTATTACAATTCATCACAAGTAGGCATCGGGGGTCGCCTTTTTAGATGTAATTATAATAGCCTATCCGCCAGTTTATAAGGAACTAGTCCTAAGCCAACTGGCGCATACTTGTCACTATCTCTTAGAGTTGTTAAGTCATGCAATAATCACTTGTGTATAAATAAAAGGTGAAAACTCTTCAAGATAAGTAGTAACCTGCACATGATCACTACCAGGTTGCATTCTATCTGTGGTTGTCGTCCAGATGAACGTCGTTGCCTGTTGGCAAGATGCAACCATCCCTAATTAAATTGGGCGGCCAAACCAGCGGTTGTTTTTAAAACAATTATTTTTAAGCTAAAAATTTCAGTAATTAAATGATAAGCAATTAACTACTTTAAATAATTAACTTTTGAAACAATCATTTACTATTAACTTTCAATTGTCATTCTACTACCATCATTGCTTTTTGCAACTCATTTATCAAAAGAAAATTATTATTTTTAATCATCTTTGTCATTAAAGTGCAGTTATATCAAGGCGTATCGCTATTTTAATAAAATTATTAATTATTCTTATTGCCTGCCATAAATGACAGTTTCATCATATGAATTATAAATTTCATAATATCTTTTTATCATCCGATTATCGTTAATCATTTAAAACAACAAAAGATCCCACTAAAATAGCAGGGTCTTTCGCTAATGCGTTGAGTTTGTTGCGGTAACTTTAGCCACTTCGTCATTGCTTTGGTGTTAAGTCATTAGCAATAAACCTACCTCGTTAATTAACCACAACTCTCCGCATTCTAATCTTCTTTTCGCCGTTTTTTAATCGTTGTAACTAGCATACCACTTAGGCCAAGTGCAGCCAAGCCAAGTGCCTCAGTTGCCTTGCCTTGATCATTCCCAGTTTGCGGCAATACGGTCTCTTGAACTGGTTGACTATTGTTTCCCGTTTGTGGACTCTTCTCGTTAACAGGACGGGCTTCATTAACTACTAAGGCTGTAGGCGTAGATATCACTCTTTGCGGAACTGGCCGTGATGCTGAAACATTAGTAGGTTCTACCGGTTTAGCTGGTGTTGGTGCTGTCGGAGTACTTGGCTTAGTTGGTTCTGTTGGCGTCACAGGGGTTGGCTTGGTATAGACTACCGGCGTATCCTCTGTTGGATTTTGTGGCGTTACCGTTGACGTTGCTGGCGTATAGCCTGGTACATTTGGTACTGGCTCATTTGGAATAACCTTTGTTGGGTTAGTAGGATCGTTAGTATACGGTACTTCTGGTACATTCGGCAATGGTTGACCGTCTGGAGTTACCGGTACAATGTTACCAACCTTCGTATAATTAACGTCTTCAGTAATATTTTCTTGAACGGTCTTTTGACCACCGGCAACTGCCTTATCAGCAACATAACCCTTAACTACCGGTACGTTAACTCGTTGGTAGCGTTCCTCATTAGGTGTCCACCCCGTATTAAACTGACCATCAGAAATGATCGCGCCAGTAACACGGTCAATTGTAATCGTCCTTGTCCAAACAGAGGTCTGAACATTATTAGCCGGGGTCGCACTACCGGCACCAGTATAGTGGATTGTTAAGGTATATTTCTTCGTATAATTATCCTTTGCTGGCCACTTTGGTCCGTTTGGTTCATCAGGGTTAACAGGGGTTCCTGGTTCATGCGAATTATCTGGGCCTACCGGTGCATACCCATGCTTCATCACAACAGTATAAACTTGGGTTGTATCTGGTAAATTATCAAATGTCGCATCCGCTGGATAATTACTGCTTACGAAAACGTAGCCGCGAGCTTCTAACTCTTTAATGGTAGTAGTCGTACTGTAATTAATCTTTGTCCCGCTTGCGCCCTTCAACTGTCCAGAACTAGTAATTAACTTATCATTTTCGGTCTGGTCAACGTAATTGACAACCGCCGTCTGTTCCTCACTTGGCTGTGGCGTTACTGGAATCTTATTGTAAGGAACATCAGTATCAGTACCCGGATTAGTCGGAGTGACGGTTGGTACTTGTGGCGTATAACCCGGTACTTCAGGAACAGGCTCATTCGGTGTCACGCTTGTTGGATCATGGGGGTTCGTTGGATAACGCGGATGATCAGCTCCAGGGATTGGGGTACCATTCTTATCAACAGGAATGATGTGACCATTGGGAGCATACGTAACCGTAGCATTCTCATCTGTCATCGTTACCTTCGGACCAGCTACAACGGCTTTATCTGCGTGATAACCTGGGACAACAGGTGTTTGTACATTTTGGTAGGCAGTCTTGTTAGCCTTCCAAGCGGTTGTACTAATAATTTTTCCTGTAACATTATCGACAGTAATTGCCCGGGTCCACTGGGCAGTCTGAACATTAGCACGAGGGTTTTGGGCTCCGGCACCAACGTAATTTACTGTAAACTTAACATTCTTACTATAATTAACATCTTCCGCGGTTACTTTCGGTCCATCAGGGTAATTAGGATTAATCGGTTCACCAGGAACTCCTGGTTTATCCGGTTTAAAGGTTGTCGTCCCGTGTTTCATCACAACTGTGTAGGTTTGTATCTTACCCATATCATTGTCAAAAACAGCTCCCGTTGGGTAGTTACTGCTTACAAAGACATAACCTTGATCTTCCAGTTGCTGGATAGTTGCAGCGGTACTGTAATTAATCTTTGAACCAGATGGACCGGTTAAGTCACCAGAACTGGTAATTAGCTTATCATTCTCGCTTTGATCAACGTAATTAACAATCGCTTTCTCCATATTGTCGTAAACAACAGTTGTATCCTTTGTTGGATCAGTCGGCGTGACGGTTGGTACACTCGGAACATATCCCGGAATCTCAGGAACTGGTTCATTTGGTGTTACCTTCGTCGGATTAGTAGGATCATTAACATATGGCACCGTTGGAACATTTGGAATTGGTTTACCTGATGGGTCAACCGGAATAATCTTGCCCACTTGGTGATAAATAACTGTCTGGGTAACATTTGGATCCTTGATTGTTGCAGTTAAACCACCGGCAGTCATTGTATCAGCAACGTAGCCCTTGATTACTGGCACATTCACATTACCGAAACGGTGACTTTCTTGGTTCCATTTACCCTGACTGATAACTTTCCCTGTCAAAGTATCAACAGTATTACCAGAATATGTGAAGTTAGTGTGATCAACGATTGTCTTTGCAAGCTCATTACCATCCCCGTCAACAAATTTAATTGTCTGGGAGCCAGGAATGTTTTGTTGGTCAACAATCTTTGTTCCATTATTTACCAAGTTAATCGTTACGTTAATATCGTGGCTTGTATTGGTTACAGTAACATTCTTTACCGTTCCATCTTTCTCAACATTAGCGACGGTAACATTTTGCCCTGCTGACGTTGCCGATACAGCATCAACATGGTATCCATCAAGAATAGGTGCTGGATAGCCGTCAAGAGTTGCTTCATCCTTATTTGAACCAACTGCGGTCCACGTTAATTGACCCTTCTTGATTTGCCCATTTTCGCTAACAATCTGACCGTTAACAACATCGACTAATTGCTTTAGAACTTTATCCCAGTGTCCACTAGCAATAAAGTTAGCATTTTCAGTCTTAGCAGGTAATTGAGCATTGGTCTTGCCATTAACCATGTAGGTAACCGTCCGAGTAACCGTCTTAGTAACCTGCATTCCATGAGGATTATTCTGGTTAACTTCTTCCAAGCCATGCTTCATCACAATAACGTACCGTTGTGGCTGGTTATCTTTATTAGCAAAAACATCCCCAGCTTTAAAGGTCGAGTTGACATACACATAGCCAAGCTTTTCAAGGGCATTTACTGCACTATTAATCCCGTTAAATTTAATTGGATCACCTTGAAGGCCACTATTATTAAAGCTAGTTTCAATGCCCGGAGCCTTAATCTGCTTATTGTTATTATCTTGGTCAACAATAGTTAAGTCTGCTTGTTGAACCTGCTTATAAACAACTGGCGTGTCCTTACCAGGGTTCGTTGGCGTAACCGTTGGGACCGTTGGCTTATATCCAGGAACGTCTGGAACCGGTTCGTTTGGCGTTACACTGGTTGGATTATTAGGCGTAGTCGGATATTGCGGATGTGGCGCATTTGGAATCACCTTACCGTCTGGGGTTGTTGGAATGATTCGACCATTTGGATAGTAGGTAACCGTCGTCGTCAGATTGTCCATCGTTACCTTCTGGCTCGGTACTACTGCTTTATCAGCATGGTAACCGTCAATAACCGGTGTCTTAACAGGTTGATAATCCGTCTTATTTGGTTGCCATTCGGTTGTACTAATAATCTTTCCCGTAACTTTATCAACCGTAATTGCCCGGGTCCATTGCGCATTTTGGACATTATCGGCCGGTGTCTTTTCACCCGCTCCTTCATAATGAACGGTTGAGGTAACATCTTTTTGGTAATCAACATCTTCCTTGGTTACTTTCGGCCCGTCAGGATAATTAGGGTTAATCGGCTCGCCCGGTACTCCCGGTTTATCCGGCTTGAAGGTTGTCGTCCCGTGTTTCATTACAACCGTGTAGACCTGTGTTTTACCCATATCATTATCAAAGGTAGCATCAGCTGGGTAGTTGCTACTTACAAAGACATAACCCTGGTCTTCTAGTCGCTGAATCGTTGCGGCCGTACTGTAATTAATCTTCGTGCCTGATGGTCCGGTCAAATCACCAGAACTAGTAATTAATTTGTTATCTTCGCTTTGATCAACATAGTTAACAATCGCTGTTTCAGTATTATTGTAAACAACTGGCGTGTCCTTGGTTGGATTAGTTGGGGTTACTGTTGGCACGCTTGGAACATACCCTGGAATTTCTGGAACCGGTTCATTTGGTGTAACCGTTGTCGGATTAGTTGGATCATTCTTGTATGGTGGTTGCGGAACGTTTGGAATTGGTTTGCCATTCGGGTCAACCGGAATAATCTTCCCTACCTGATGATAAATAACCGTCTGGGTAACATTAGGGTCCTTGATCGTTGCGGTTAAACCACCAGCAGTCTTCGTATCAGTTACATAGCCATCAACAACCGGTACATTTACATTTCCAAAGTGGTGTGTTTCTTGATTCCATTTACCGTGACTAATAACTTGACCAGTTTGCGCATCAATGGTGTTTCCAGAGTAGTTAAATTCAGTATGGTCAACACTTGGTTTAACCAGCTCATTGCCATCTTCATCAACAAATTTAACCGTCTGAGATCCTGGAATACTTTGTTGGTCAACAACCTTAGTTCCATTATTTACCAAGTTAACCTTAACATCGATATTATTACTATTGCTGGTAACGGTGATGTCCTTAACCGCCCCATCGCTTGCAACATTATCAGCGGTAACATTTTGCCCTGCTGAGGTTGCTGATACAGCATCAACGTGGTAACCGTCTAGTACGGGAGCTGGATAGCCACTCATCGTAACTTCATCCTTAGTTGAACCATCAGCAGTCCACGTCAACTGACCTTTCTTGACTTGCCCATTTTCTGTAACAATCTGGCCATTTACAACATCGACTAATTGCTTTAGCACCTTATCCCAGTACCCGGTTGCCGTAAAGTCTGCACTTTCAGTCTTAGTAGGCAGTTGAGCAGAAGAATTACCATCAACAGTGTAGGTAACAGTCCGCGTGATCGTCTTTGTTACTTCCAGTCCATGCGGATTATTCTTATTGACGTCTTCAATCCCGTGCTTCATCACAATTAAATAATGCTGTGGCTGATTATCTTGGTTGTCATACTTATCGCCGGTCTTAAATGTCGAGTTGACATAAACATAACCAAGCTTTTCAAGACTATTAATTGAAGCATCTACTCCGGTAAACTTAATCTCTGTTCCTTGATCACCCTTAGCAGAAAAGGCTGTCTTAACATTGGAAACTTCGATTTGCTTATTGTCATTATCTTGATCAACAATCGTCAAATCTGCTTGCTGTATCTGGTTGTATACAACTGGCGTATCTTTACCAGGATTTGTTGGGGTTACCGTTGGCACGCTTGGCGTATAACCTGGAATTTCCGGAACCGGCTCATTTGGCGTTACCTTCGTCGGGTTCGTCGGTTCATTCTTGTACGGTGGTTGTGGAACATTCGGGATTACCTTACCGTCCGGTGTCGTTGGTATAATCTTACCCACTGGTTGGTAAGTAACTGTAATTTCCGCATTAGGATTTGCTGGGGTGACTGTCCGTCCGTCAACTATCGCCGTATTAGCATAGTAGCCTTTTACTACTGGAACATTGACATTATTGAAAGTGTGACGTTCAACATTCCACTTGCCGTCAGCAATCTTTTGGCCAGTAACTTTATCATAGATATCGCCAGAATAGTGGAAACTAAAGCCGTTTTGAACATTATCAGCAGGTGTCTCGCTACCAGCACCAACATAATGGACAACTTGTGAAGCCGGTACATCCCGCTCACCACAAATTATAGTTCCGTTGCTTACTAAGTCGACATTCACATCGATATTATTGCTATTGTTGGTGATGGTGATGTCCTTAACTGCCCCATCACTTGCAACATTGTCAGCAGTAACATTTTGCCCTGCTGACGTTGCCGATACAGTATCAACATGGTAACCGTCTAGTATGGGAGCTGGATAACCATTCATGGTAGCTTCGTCCTTAGTTGAACCATCAGCGGTCCATGTCAATTGGCCTTTCTTGACCTGCCCATTTTCTGTAACGATCTGCCCATTTACAACGTCAACTAATTGCTTCAGTACCTTATCCCAGTACCCGGTTGCCGTAAAGTTGGCATTCTCCGTCTTTGTAGGTAGCTGGGCAGAAGGCTTCCCATCAACGGTATAGTTAACAGTCCGGGTAACTTCTTTGGTAACCTGCATCCCATGCGGATTATTTTTATTAACATCTTCAATTCCATGCTTTACAGTAACAACATACTTATGGCTTCCGGCCGTAATATCAGTAACATCCGCGGTAGTAAAGCCATCATGAACTAATACATAGCCTTGACCTTTAAGAGTCTTGATCGTATCAGCCGTAGAATAAGTAACTGGTGTACCTACATTTTCTTCACCTGAATTATAGGTGTACTTGGGCATCGTTTGTCCAGTTGTCTCATCGTAGTAAGTAACGGTGATTGATCCTTGCTTAACCGCTTCATTCAAATCAATTTCATATACCGGACCATTAGCAGGGATTGCTTGCTGGTTCGTCAGCGTTGTCCGCGTAACTCCCTTGACATCATACTGAGCAGTACCATTTTTAATTGCGGTCGCTAAAGTGTTAGCTGTAACCGTCATTCCTTGATCAGTGTAGCCCTTAACAATTTCGGCGACGGTTTGACCATTATCAGTAAATGTAGCTGTAGTGATCGCATTTGGAATAACATTACCATCCTTATCAAATTCAACAGTATTATCAGTTCCCGTCTTGATTGGATCACCAAGCACTGTTGTCGTCTTTAAAAGATTGCCAGTGGTCTTGTCAACATAGTTTAACGTTACCTTCTGCGGACCAACTTCGATAACTTCCGGAACCATCTGATTGATTTCTGCAATTGTTGTACTGTGACCAGGGTTATTATTCGGTGTTCGGCTAATAACATTTCCATTTTCATCGATAATAACATTAAATCCGCCCTTAGAGGTATCGAGGGTCTTTTCTCCGGTTGCTCCATTAACAATATAGTAAGTTGTCGTGGTCTTACGAACCAGACCAGCCACACCTTTTTGAACTACCTTAACAGTTCCTGCAGGAAGGTTTTGGTTATATTTCAAAACCACATCGTAATCTGTCTTTTGCTGTTCGGTTGTTGTATCTTCTGTGGGGATATTGGTGGCAACTAAAGCAACCCGTTGTGAATATTCAGGGTCAAAACCATGTGCTTCGGCGCCAAATGCAACACCATGGTTACTTAGCGTCGCGTCATTATTAACATAGCCACCAACTCGTTCATGCATATTGTAATCAAGGTTCAAGTCAGTAATACCTGACCACGTCTGTGACGCATCGCGCGTAAAGGCATCAATTGATTTCTTAATTGATTCCGCATTCGTACCATCATAGGTATCTTCTTTACCGGCATAATATTCATCATCCCACTTGTAGGCATTATAAGTATTGCCGTTAACCGTCCACGTATTATGCGGCCAAGAGTAGAACAAGTTTCCAGTATGCTTGCCATTCGGATCAAGTGCTGTAACATTTTGGTAAGCACCCGGGGTAGTTGCTTCATACTTCTGGAAGTTAATATACCGAGCACCATGAATATTCATCGTCGTTGCAGCCGGGGCAGCATTATAGGAGAATGATAAGATTTCACCAAAAATATTCCGGTAATCACTTTGACCATCAAAAACTGCATTATCACCAATCGTGACAATTGGACTAGAGCTTGCCTTAATTGACGTAATGTTAAAGTTATCATCATAAAAGTTGGTGACATTTGTTCCGTTGGCTACTAATGTATTCCGGTTAACCAGGACATAACGGAAAGTGGCATCATGATCAACCGTAAAGTGACCATCTTCGCCTAAACCAATATAGTTTCCACCGTTCCAGACACCAGAATGGTCTTTTCCGTCAGAGTGCATCAGCACAACTGAATGTGGTGAAATTTCGACACGGGCATAAGCATCAACTGTTAACCCGGAACCGTTACCACCATTATCAAAGGTCAGGTGGCTGTTTTCACCCGTAATCATCGTTGCACGATTTCCAAGCAGGACGCCATCACGACCATGAACATAGAAATTGGTAGAGTTACCAAGCTTAAACTCGTTATGGTCGTAGTCACGATAATTTGTTCCAGCTCGGTTGTTATACCAGTTTGTTTCAGGGTTACCTTGCAATTGGACTGAAGTCGAACCACCAAAAGGCTCATCAAAGACAATTCCTCGTCCGTGGCCAACATTCAGTTTAACTTGGGCGCTATCGCCGGTTGTAAACGAACCGTTCCGGTATGCACGAATAGCTGCACTCGCATTCTCAATGTTAGTTGCTTGTTCAGTTGCCCGAAGGTTTTGCTGGGTTCCATTGAGCAAGGTAATGTTTAGGCCAGCATTAACACCAACGTTTACATTACCCATTTCATCAGAACTATTATTGTAGGCTTTGTTTCCGGCGACAATATCAATCCCATCACCAACAACACTACGCGTCAACGTCAAATTAGCTCCTTGACTAACATAAACATTATCCGCAACAATGTTAGCGTTTCGCCAATTATTAACATTAGCGGTCGGATAACTGCCAAGAGCATTATTTAATTGCGCAACAGTTGGCTTAGCTGCAGACCCATCAACATCACTCGTGACATTCCCACGAATGTAAACGTCAGTATTGCCACCCCCATTATACAGGGAAGCCCCATGAGCATTGACATTATTAAATGTTACTGTATTTTCACCATTTGTTTGACTGAAATCAACTGCACCCGTGGAACTTGTACTGGTTAGGGTCAAATTACTAAACGTTAAATTGATACCGCTCCAGGTTGGTGTACCTTTAATCACTGCTTTGCCAAAGTTAATTGAAGCACCATCAAGCCCGTTAATTGTGACGTCGTGGTTTATGGTTGCATCACCATTAGCATAAATATTACCTTGCACATTAACTTGACTAACCGCTGTATTATTTAATGCCGTTTGCAGGCCATTCCAGTCGCTAACTGTCTGTGCATTCGCATCTTGCTCAACTGCATTATTAGTTAAGCTAGCAAAAGCAGCGGCGTAGTTTGCCGTCCGAGTTGCACTTGATGCCGCTAGCTTCATGTTCGCTGGTTGACTATTAGCCACTGTCGACGACTTGATTGCCGTACTCGAGGCCGCATTGCTTGCAGAAGCTGCATTGGAAGACACAGCGGTTTCTTGCTTTACTGCAGTACTTACTGCCGCTTCGTAGTTATCAGCAACCGCCGTCTTTACATTACCAGCAGGATTAACAGTCGACCCAGGAAGTTGCCGTCCTGCACTAGTGGCAGATTGCTGCAAGGTCGATGAATTATCATTTATAACGGCGTTGTGGTTAGTAACACTAGCCGAATGATCGTCCGTATTAACATCCGTATCCGCAGAAGCTGTTGTGTTTTCGGCGAATGTAAATCCAAGTAATACAGAAGCAACACCAACTGTTAATTTTTTAATTGTGAACCGCTGCTGTTTTGGCTCCTGTTTTTTGATTAGCTCTCGTCGATTATTACGCGATAACATAATTATTATCCTCCTTAATCATTACACCTTATGAATAGAATAAATAAAAGCAAATTATGGTTCCACATAACACGTTCGCAACCATTAATATAACGCTTTCAACTATAATTTCAACTTATCTATCAAATGATTTGTAAAAGGACAATTCACCCTAAAAATCAAGCAATTCGCTTAGCTCAACTGCCAGAATGGCTCCCGTTTATTACTTTTATAATTGCGTTATAAAATTATTTTTATAACAAATGAACAAAGCATCATATGTTGGTACAATCTGTTTTTACCCTATTTAACTACCACCCGATAACATGACTTTTAAATCGCTTATCCTTACACTAATAAGAAAAGTAATCATTTCCTTTCTGAGTAATATTCAAGTCAAAAGATTGTTTTTATATCTAATTCGTTTATCGCAAAAATAAGTTATGCAAAAAAGCCCATGATTTTTCAATCATGAGCTTTTTGTTTATGCGTTGAGTTTGTTGCTATGAATCTGTTAAGCCACTATCCATTGCATTGTTTGTTAAGTCATTGCAATAAACCATCTTCAAATTAACCACAACTCTCCGCATAACTAGTTCTTATTTAACGAAACCTTTTTAGTCTTCTTTGCGCCGCTTCTTACCTGCTGCCAAAATTCCCGTCAATCCGAGGGCTGCCAAACCAAGAACTGCCGCAGAATTACTATTTTCGTTACCAGTTTGTGGTAACTTCTTAGCTTCTTGCTTAGCTGCTGGTTGAGCTGGTGCCTTCTTGGCAACCGGTGCTGGTGTTGGTGCAGCCGGTGTTGCCGGTTCTGCTGGCTGGGCAGGAGTTTCTGGCGTGGTTGAAGCTTGTGGCTTAGTCGGTGTAGTTGGTGTTACCGGCGTTGGCGTCGTGTAGACTACTGGAGTATCAACTGTTGGACGATCCGGTGTAACGGTCGTGACATTTGGCGTCATTCCTGGAACTGTTGGTACCGGTTCGTTTGGTACGACCTTCGTCGGATCCGTTGGATCATTCGTGTATGGCACAACTGGTACATTTGGAATTGGGTTACCATTTGGATCAACTGGGACAATATTACCAACTTTAGTGTAGGTTACTGTATCTTCAATGTTTCGTTGAACTGCTTTCTTGGCTGGAACATTAGCCTTGTCCGCAACGTAACCATTAATTACTGGTACCTTAACTTCGTTATAGCTGTCCTTATCAGAAGTCCAGTTTTCGTTAGGGTTAAGAATCTCGCCAGTAACCTTGTCGATAATCAACGTCCGTGTCCAAGTTGAAGTTTGGACATCATCATCACGCATCTTGTTACCGTTGTTATCCACGAAGTGAACAGTAGATGTGTAGTCTTTCGTGTAGTTATCCTTAGCTGGCCACTTTGGTCCGTTTGGTTCACCAGGGTTGACTGGCGTACCTGGCTCATGTGGATTATTTGGTCCAACTGGAGCGTGACCATGCTTCAAGACAACTGTGAAGACTTGGTTAACGTCCGTATTATCATCAAACGTTGCGTTAGCCGGGAAACCATCGCTCACTAATTCGTAACCTTGGGCTTCAAGTTCTTCAATCGTGGTTGCCGTACTGTAATCAATCTTGTTGCCAGGTTTACCAACGAGGTTACCAGAAGTAGTAATTACCTTGTTGTTTTCATCTTGGTCAACGTAGTTAACAATCGCTGTTTGATCATCAGCCGGCTTTGGCGTAACCGTATTTGGAACGTACTTAACTGGCGTATCAACTCCAGGGTTAGTTGGCGTTACTGTTGGTACACTTGGCTTGTACCCTGGAACACTTGGTACTGGTTCATCCGGTGTTACCGTCGTTGGAT
>NZ_JACIVB010000043.1 GCF_014145455.1 Limosilactobacillus rudii
TGTAAGGCAGATGCTCTCCCAACTGAGCTAATCCTCCAAAAGTGACCCGTGCGGGATTTGAACCCACGATACCAGCGTGAAAGGCTGGTGTCTTAACCACTTGACTAACGGGTCATAAATATTGACTAAAGCGGGTAACGAGAATCGAACTCGCGACAACAGCTTGGAAGGCTGTGGTTTTACCACTGAACTATACCCGCATATCAGCAACGAGTATAATAATATCAAATTCTCTATAAAATTGCAAGAATTTTTTAAAATTAATTCAAATTATAAAAGCCGAATAATAATTCTAACAAGAATTCAGCATTCGGCTTTTTATTCATAATAATATCAGTTATTTTTTTGCCAAATCCCGAAACAAAAAGAAACGATTATTACTAAAATAACAGCACCAATTATTGAGGGAATAATTGCCATTCCGGCTATTTGTGGTCCCCAAGAACCTAAAATCCATTCTCCAAAGCTGGAACCGACTAACCCGGCAATTATATTTGATATCCATCCCATTGAACCACCACGTTTAGTAATTGCACCTGCAATTGCTCCGATAATCCCACCAATGATCAATACCCAAATCCAATGTAACATTTGCCATCCTTCCTTTCTTTCTTATTTTAATGTTATATTCCTATTAATTTTATTCTGTCATATTAACTTAAATAACAAAAGCATAGCAAATATTCTTAAGTCTTTTATATATTCTTTTTCTATAACATTTCACTATAAAAGACAAGTACCCTTTAGAATTGACCTTAGTTAATACTAAATTTTTGTGTAAAAAAAGAACCACTTAGAAATTCTAAATGGTTCTTTTAGCCAGATCGGGAAAACAGGATTCGAACCTGCGACCCCCTGGTCCCAAACCAGGTGCTCTACCAAGCTGAGCTATTTCCCGAGAAAGTGCCGAGGACCGGGATCGAACCGGTACGGTTATCACTAACCGCAGGATTTTAAGTCCTGTGCGTCTGCCAATTCCGCCACCCCGGCATAATATTGAACTGGCTAAGCGGAAGACGGGATTCGAACCCGCGACCCCCACCATGGCAAGGTGATGTTCTACCACTGAACTACTTCCGCAAAAAGTGACCCGTGCGGGATTTGAACCCACGATACCAGCGTGAAAGGCTGGTGTCTTAACCACTTGACTAACGGGTCATTCAAATATATTAATTAATAACTCGTCTTTCACAACGTTATTAATAATATCAAGTGGTCTTTAAAATAGCAAGTACTTTTTTGTATTTTTTTAATTTTTTTGTTTATTTAACTATGCTGGCACTACATTAACTTTAATTACCTCACCACTTACTAATGTTATTTTCTTATCCATCGTTCTAATTATTAATGCACCATCGTCATTAATTTCCTCAGCTATTCCAGTAATTAAATTACCCTTTATTCTTACAGTAACCTGAGTGCCTAACAAGATTGATCGTTGACGATAAGATAACAAATGTTTTCCTTCTTGATAATGAGGAATATCTTGAATAATTTGATTAATAATAGCAGCAATAATTATGTTACGGTCTATATCAACTGAGCAATTAGCATCAATTGAGGTCGCCTTATTACTTAATATACCGGGGAAATTATCTGTAGTAATATTTATACCAATCCCGCAAATAGTCATCCCCCTAACCTGTTCTACCAATATCCCACCAATTTTCTTTCCAGCAAAATAAAGATCATTTACCCACTTTAATTTAATTTCTTTATCAGGATAAAATTCTTCGATTACACTGGCAATGGTTACTGACAGACCAGTTGTAAATAGGCCCCTATTCCTTATTCTTACAGTAGGAATAAGGAGGCTAAAGTATAAACCAGTTCCAGCTGGTGAATAAAAGTCTCGGCCAAATTGCCCTTGTCCGCTTATTTGCTCGTTTGCAATAAGAACTTTCAATTTTGAAGGCTGCTCGTTTAGAATCTGCTCTTTTGCTAATAATTGTGTAGAGGTTACTTTATCGTATAACTGAATTTGACATGGGGGCGCAATTAGTTGACGCAATCTTTTTAAATTATATATGTTTAACATAATTAAATCAGGTGAACACCCTTATCAACGTAAATTACATCCCCAATAACTCCGCTTGACAAGTCACTCATTAAGAAAGCACAGGTATTACCAATTTCATCAATAGTAACATCTTCACCATCTATCGTTCTTGCTTGAGACATTTTTAGCAGGTCGTTATGTCCCTTAATTCCAGTAACAGCTAAAGTCTTAACTGCCCCGGCAGAAATCGCATTAACGCGTACACCATCTTTTCCTAAATCACGAGCAAGATAGCGAACGCTCGCTTCAAGAGCTGCTTTAACAATTCCCATTACATTGTAGTTTGGAATTGCTCGTTCAGAACCAAAGTAGGTCAACGTTACAACACTTGCCGGATTTGTTAATAAATCTAATTTCTTAGCTTCTTTGGCAACGGCAATTAATGAATATGATGAAATATCTTGTGCTAGGGAATAACCTTCCCGACTGGCATTAAGAATTGAACCAGCTAATTCTTCTTTTTTGGCAAATGCAATTGCATGCACAATTCCATCAACCTTACCATATTGTTCTTTAATTGCGAGAAATGCATTTTCGATACTTTCATCACTTGCGACATCACACTCCACAAGTAAGTCTCGATCATCTACTAGCTTTATAAGGCTCTTTTTAATTCGTTCATTTTGGTAGGTATAGATAACCTCAGCACCTTGTTCGCTCAGCGCCTTTGCACATCCCCATGCGATTGAACGCCGATTTGCTACCCCCATTATCACAATTTTCTTACCGACTAATAAATTTCCCATTTTCTTCCTCCTTAAAATTTACGATAGCGTGCCATCCTCATCTGAATTAGCTGCTCTTTATCTAATTTTTGCAATACTTTTAAGTGATGCCATAATACTTGATCGATTGCTTGACATGTCTGGAGATGGTTATCACTTTCTGGGATAATCCCATCAATTATCTTTTTTTCTAATAATTTTTGTGGTGTCATTTGCATTAATTCAGCGGCCTCAGCTGTTCGAGCGCTGTCTTTCCACATAATCGATGAAAAACCTTCTGGTGACAAAATTGAATATGTGCTATCTTCAAGCATCCATACTTCATCACCACATGCCAACGCTAATGCGCCTCCACTACCACCTTCACCATAAATAACAGTAATAATCGGAATGGGCAGTGACGAGATTTGCAAAATATTCTGCGCAATTGCTGCTCCTTGCCCTTTTTCTTCAGCGTCTTTACTTGGGAACGCCCCAGCAGTATTAACAAAGCAAAGAACAGGTCGGTTAAACTTTGCAGCTTGTTTAATCAGCCGCAACGATTTACGATATCCAGCCGGCATCGCCGATCCAAAATGAGTTTTTATTTTTTCACTAGTGTTACTACCCCGATTAGTAGTAATTACCGTAACCGGTTGATTATGGAAAAGAGCAATTCCACCGACAATTGCTGGGTCGTCATCGCTAAGACGGTCGCCATGCAATTCCATAAAATCATCAAAAATATTATTAATAATTTCAATTC
The DNA here is from genome assembly GCF_014145455.1 of Limosilactobacillus rudii. Taxonomy (GTDB): domain Bacteria; phylum Bacillota; class Bacilli; order Lactobacillales; family Lactobacillaceae; genus Limosilactobacillus; species Limosilactobacillus rudii. The sequence continues at coordinate 3,530 of NZ_JACIVB010000043.1, forward strand.
CAGTAATTTTTCGGTCACTTCGCGCACGACCCACAATATCCATTGCAGACAATTTCTTACCCATTATTAGCACCGCCGTTTCTTAATAGCCATTCAAGGACTTTCTTTTCTTCTTGTCGGCGAACAATTCGGTCGATAAAGCCATGCGCTAACACATTTTCTGCTGATTGTAAATCACGTGGTACTTTTTGCTGGATTGTTTGTTCAATTACACGCCGACCAGCAAAGCCAACTAAGGAATGAGGCTCAGCAAGAATTATATCCCCATCCATTGCAAAACTTGCGGTTACTCCACCGGTAGTTGGGTCGGTTAAAACAACAATATATAACAATCCAGCCGCCGCGTGCCTTTGAATTGCCTGAGAGATTTTAGCCATCTGCATTAATGATAAAATCCCCTCCTGCATTCTTGCCCCTCCTGATGCCGTAAATAAGACCACTGACTGCTGATGTTTAGTTGCGTATTCAAATAGACGCGTTATTTTTTCACCAGTTACTGTTCCCAGTGAACCCATAATAAAAGTCGGATCCATTATCCCTAGTGAAAAAGTGGTACTGGCAATCTTTGCTTCACCAGTTAATACCGAATCATTTAGTTTGGTTTGTTTTTGCAGCTTCTTCACCTTTTCCCTGTATCCCGGAAAGTTTAAAGGGTCATTAGTTTGCAAATCAGTATCAAATTCTGAAAAATTATCAACCAGCCATGATAGGCGCTGACGTGCTGAAATCCGAAATCCATAATCACATGATGGACAGGTAGTAAAGGGGGTTAACTGTCTAGCAAAAAAAGTAGTATTACAGTGAGGACACTTAAGCCACATATTATCAGGTACTTTGGCATCAGCATTTCGGTCAGCCTTAATATGGCGCTCGCTTAATGTATTATATTGTTCATATAATTTCACGCACTTACTTCTCCCTTCCATCGCGGCAAAAATTGTTGCTCTAAGAATGTCGTAGTTGCTGTTCCCTGCAGGAATTCAGCATCGTTTAGAATTGCGAGGTGAAAATTCTGATTGGTGGTTACACCGATAATCACCATTTCATTTAAAAGACGCTTAATCTTCTCAATCGCTTCCGTCCGATCATTTCCAATTGCAATAACTTTAGCAATCATTGAATCATAATAGGGACTAACCTTACTTCCGGGATAAAGGGCGGTATCGATCCTCATCCCTAAATTACCAACTGGCAAATATAAATAATTAACGGTTCCTGTCATTGGCATAAAGTTATGTTGGGGGTCTTCGGCATTAATACGGCATTCAATTGCATGCCCCCGAACTTGAATATCTTCTTGAGTAAACGGTAATGGTTTCCCAGCAGCAACCAACACCTGTGCTTTAACTAGGTCAATTCCGGTCACCATTTCTGTTACCGTATGTTCTACCTGGATCCTGGTATTCATTTCCATGAAGTAGAACTGGTGATGTTCGTCCATTAAAAACTCAATTGTTCCAGTATTATGATAATCAATTGCATTAACCGCTTGTAGTGCAATTTCCCCTAGATACTGACGTTGCTTTTGCGTAATTAACTGACATGGACTTTCTTCAATTACCTTTTGCTTATTACGTTGGATCGAGCAATCACGTTCAGGAAAATATACTGCATGATTAAAATTGTCTCTAAAGACTTGTACTTCAATATGTTTAACATTTTCCATGATTTTTTCTAGATACATACGGTCATCATTAAACGACACTTTCGCCTCACTTTGAGCTTCTGCAAAAGCTTGTTTCATTTGCATGCTATCTTCAATTCGGCGGATTCCTTTACCACCGCCACCCGCGGCTGCTTTTAATAAGACGGGGTAACCAATTTTTTCTGCAACGTCTATTGCTTCATCTGGACTCGTGATATAGCCATCGCTACCAGGAATAACCGGTACTCCTGACTTTTTCATTTGTTCGCGTGCATGTTCTTTATTGCCCATCAAATCAATAGTTGCTGGTTGCGGACCAATAAAAGTAATTCCACATTCTTCACACATTGATGCAAACTCTGCATTTTCCGATAAAAAGCCAAAGCCAGGATGGATTGCTTGGGCCCCTGTACCAACAGCCGCTTCTAAAATATTTTTGACATTTAAATAAGAATCTTGTGGTCGAGCTGTTCCTACACATACTGCTTCATCGGCTAATTGTACATGAAGGCTTTCACGGTCAGCTGTTGAATATATTGCAACTGATTTGATTCCTAATTCCCGTAATGATCTGATTATTCGCACCGCAATTTCGCCACGATTTGCAACTAGCACTTTTGAAAACATGTAAACACCTACCCTATCATAAAAGTCAATTCAGCTGTGCATACTTTCTTTCCATCGACAGTTGCTATTCCTTTACCACGACCGATATTTTTACGAACCTTCTCTAAGCACACTTCTAGCTTCATTGAATCACCAGGCCGAACTACTTTCCGAAACTCCGCAGATTGGATTCCACCAAAGTAAGCTGTTTTCCCTTTAAAACTTTTTTCGGATAAAAGGGCAACTGCGCCGGTCTGCGCTAATGATTCAATAATTAGTGCTCCAGGAAGAACTGGATTTTCAGGGAAATGACCGTTAAAGACATTTTCGTTAATCGTTACATTTCGTCGTGCAACTGCCTTTTCGCCTGGAATCAACTCCTCAACACAATCAATAAGTAACATTGGATAACGATGAGGCAAAATTTTTTGAATTTCCGTCGAATCTAGAATCTTAGTCATTACTATTCTCCTCCATAATTGTAAATAATGGTTGTTCTACTTCTACTAATTCTTCATTACTTACATGAATTTCTGTAATAACCCCGGTATAATCACTCTTTATTTCTGTCATCATTTTCATTGCTTCAATGACACAGACTACATCGCCTTTTTTAACCGAATCACCAACTTTAACATAAGAATCAGCATCTGGCTTAGGTTGCAGATAAACCGTTCCAACGAGTGGTGCTTTAATTTCAACACAATTTTCTTTTTCTACGGGTGCAGTGGTTTCTTTCTTTTCTGGTAATACTTTTGCCTCATCTGCCGTTTTAGTTGTTCGTGACTGCCTATTTTTACTTAAATATAGATGAAAAGTACCATCAATTATTTCCAATTCACGTGTATCTGAATCTTCAAATTCTTGCATTAGTGCTTGGATGTCCTTGAGTTCCAAAATAAATCACTTCCATTTTTTGAATGCCAATACAGCATTGTGTCCACCAAAACCAAATGAATTACTAAGAGCATATTCAGCTTCTGGTGCATCTTGATTTGCTGAGGTAACCAAATTAATAGCACACTCAGGATCCTGGTCATAACAACCAACATTTACTGGTAATTTGCCCTTTTGTAAAGCAGCAATAGTAATAACAGCTTCTATTGCGCCAGCAGCCCCTAATAGGTGACCTGTCATCCCCTTTATCGAACTGACGCGCACATCACTTTTTTCACCAAATACTTCATTAATTGCCTTTGATTCGCCCGCATCATTTGCATGCGTTGCCGTTCCATGAGCATTAATATATGAAACATCGGCTGGTGAAATTTTTGCTTCGTCAATTGCTAACTTCATTGCTCGACTTGCGCCGTTTCCTTCTGGATCAGGAGAAGTTATATGATAGGCATCTGAGGTTGCTCCATAGCCAACGATTTCGCCGAGAATATTCGCTCCTCGCTGCTGGGCATGGCTAAGTTCTTCAAGGACAAGTGTTGCTCCTCCTTCCCCAAGGACAAAGCCACTACGATTCTTATCAAATGGCAGGGATGCCCTTAATGGGTCCGTGGCAGTTGTTAAAGCCGTTAAGGCAGCAAAGCCAGCAATTCCAATTTCATTAACGGAAGCTTCAGAGCCACCAGCAATCATTACTTTTGCGCGTTTTTCCTTTATTTGGCGGAAAGCTTCACCAATTGCGTTGGTCCCTGTTGCACATGCTGTGACGATGGACGTACAAATATTCTGCGCATTAAAGCGAATTGAGATATTACCTGCCGCCATATTTGCAATTGACATTGGAACGAACATTGGTGAAACGCGCTTTGGTCCCTTATCATGCATTTTGATAATCTGTTCTTGAATAGTTGTTAAACCACCAATTCCTGAACCGTAAATGACACCTAAATCTGTTGGCTTAGTATTAGTCTCATCAATTTTTGCCATTTTCATTGCTTCATCTGCGCTTTGAAGAGCATATTGCGAATATAGGTCCATTCGCCGTGCCGCTTTTTTGCCAATTACCTCATTTGAATCAAAGTCATCGATTTCACCTGCGACGGTGATTCCAGTTTTACTTGCATCAAATTTCTTGATTTTTTTAATGCCTACCTTACCGCGTAAAGTATTATTTATAAAATTTTCTAGGCCATTACCATTGGGAGTAATAGCACCCATTCCTGTAACTACAACTCTTGTCATTGTATCCTCCTAAATTGTCATTCCGCCATCGATAACGATAGTTTGCCCCGTAATATAGTCATTTTCTACTAAGAATTTAGCAGTTTGTGCGACTTCATTAGGATTCCCTAATCGTTTTAGTGGAATATTGTTTAGAATTTCATCCTTTACTCGGTCATTTAAGGCATCAGTCATATCACTGGCAATCATTCCTGGAGCAATTGCGTTACACCGAATTCCTCGTAAAGCTCCTTCTTGCGCAATCGTTTTCGTTAATCCAATTACTCCTGCTTTACTAGCAGCATAATTTGCCTGACCAATATTTCCATGAAGGCCGACAACACTGGCAAGATTGACTATGCAGCCTGACTTTTGCTTTAACATTCTTTTGAATACCTGCTGCGTCACCATAAAAGTTCCGCGCAAGTTGATATTCAAAACACGATCAAAATCGCTTTCTTTCATCCGCATCATTAACTTATCATTAGTAATACCTGCATTATTAATTAAAATATCAATTTTACTATTAGTGTCATATATCTTATTCACCAAGTTGCTAATTGAGTCTTTATCCGCAATATCAGCCTGAATATACTGATAATTTGCATTGATTAATTCTAACTGTTCCCTTAAGCTTTCCGGTATATCAGCTTGACGCCCATTGATAATAACCTGACAGCCGGCTTTAGCAAAGGTTAATGCGATAGCAGCGCCAATACCGCGAGTACTTCCTGTAATTAGGGCCGTTTTACTTGTTAGCTCCATTTTGTCGCTCCTCTATAAATTTTTCATAATCATGAAGATTACTAATATGGAATGTTGTGAGTCCTTTTTCAACCTGTTTAGCAAATCTAGTTAGTGTTTTCCCCGGGCCAATTTCAATCGTGGCATCAATTTGTTGATGATTTACCAGATACCTTATATCGGCACCAAAATGAGTTGGAACTGCTAACTGCCGCTCTAAAATTGCTGCACTGTCTTTAGCATTAAATGGCTGAATCGTGGTATTGCTGATGACTGGTACTAATGGCTGATTAAATTTGATATTCATCAATCGCTGATGCATCTTTTTACGTGCTTCATTAAACAAAGGCGTATGGAAAGCACCACTCACCTCCAGATTAACTGCACGCTTAGCAAGTTTCTCTGTTTCAATCTTTTTAATAGCAACATGAACATCATCACTCACCCCGCCTAAAACAATTTGCCGTGGAGAATTAAAGTTGGCAATATAAATCTGCTTTCCTTTTTTTTGCTGCTCATCAACGAATTGTTTTATTGCTCCAAGATTGGGGTCTAATATAGCTGCTAGTGTACTAGTAACTTTTTCCGCATCGCTTTGCATATACTTAGCTCGATCGGTGATTAGCTGTATTCCTTCATTAAAGTCAAGCATCTGGCTAGCAAGCATAGCAGCATACTCACCAAGGGATAATCCTACCATTCCAGCAACCGGTAGTTCAGGAAGGTCTCGTTGTAACATTCGGTAAATTCCGTAGCTAACTGTTACTAGTGCTGGTTGAACGTATTCTGTTTTAGTTAATTCTTTATGATCATTTTGCATGATTTGTAGCAGGTCAAGTTGCGAAAGTTCGCTTGCTTCTTCAACAATCCTTGAAAAAAGAGAGTCGGCCATAAGCTCGACTCCCATTCCCGATCGTTGCGCACCTTGACCGCTAAACATTATTCCGTAGCGCATTATTTTTCATCAACTTGTTTCTTTACGAAATCAACTACATCCCCAATGGTTTCAACATTCTCATCGGCATCTAATTCAATATCAAATTTGTCTTCAAGTTCATTCATAATTTCGAAAACATCTAAACTATCTGCATCAAGATCATCCTTAATTTTTGCGTCCAACGTCACTTTGTTTTCATCAACATCTAATTCATCAACAGTAATCTTCTTTACAGTGTCAAAAATTTCTTCTTTTGTCATTTCTATTCTTCTTTCTCTAATACCTTAAAATTATTGTGCCAGTACTCAAGCCACCACCAAAGCCACTTAGGGCAATGAGGTCACCTTGCTTTACTAATCCATTAGCAATACACTCTGCTAATAAAATCGGCTCGCTTGCAGCAGCGGTGTTCCCATACTTCATTATATTTAACGGAAACTTTGTTAGCGGAAGCTGTAGTTTCTTAGCGATCTGTTTTATTATTCGTTCATTAGCCTGGTGAAGTAAAAAGTGATCAATATCACCTAAACTTATTTTAGCCTTTGACGTAGCAGTAATAATTGAACGGGGAACTTCATGAGTGGCAAAACGATATACATCCCTTCCTTGCATTTCAAAGGGAGTCAGTGTTGTCACTTTCCGGGGAAAAGTTGGATCCACATTAGTACCACCGGCAATTATTTTATTAGCTAAATTACCATATGTATTTAAACAGTGGGCTAATATTAATGGTTCAGTTGTTTCAACCTTCTTTAGTAAAACTCCGCCTGCACCATCACCAAATAGCACTGCTGTACTCCGGTCATGCCAATCAATAAGTTTTGATAAAACCTCTGCACCAATCACCATCGCATTTTTATAAGAAGAACTTTTAAGCATCATTTCTGCTGTAGTTAATGCATAAATGAAGCCCGTACAGGCAGCTGAAACATCAAAAGCAGCGGCTTGCGTTGCACCTAGTTTTCCTTGAACAATGGCTGCGGTTGATGGAGTATATGCATCGGGAGACATTGTTGCAACAATGATTAAATCAATATCACTCACACTAATTCCCGTTGCTTTTAATAATCGACGACCAACTTCCACCGCTAAATCAGAGGTATTTTCTCCATGACTAATATATCGCTGTTTTATTCCCGTTCGTGTTTTTATCCATTCATCAGAAGTATCCATTAATAATGATAATTGCTGATTGGTAACTACTGATGAGGGATGATAACTTGCAGTACCGACAATTTTTATGTCTTGCACTAGTTTTCAATCCTTATTTAAGCGTGTTCATCCACAAAGTCTTCGAGGTTTTGGAGAGCTTTCTTTACTACTTTCATTTCATCATCGTTCATTCCCGCAAGAAATCGTTCAACCATCATATTATGGAATGCTCGATGGGCACGATATAAAACTCGGCCACGTTTTGTTAATTTTAGCCGAACAATCCGTCGATCATCTTTATCCCTAATTCGTTCAACATAGCCTTTGCGAATTAAGCGATCGGCCATTGAGGTCATCGTTCCCGGAGTTAAATGAAGTTTTTCGGCAACTTGCGAAATTGTCTGGTGATTATACATCGTAATTGCATCAATTGCGTGCATTTCTTTGATTGTTAAATCACTAAAAGTACTTTTACGAAGCTCATTTTCTTCAATCCATAAAATCCCCGAATAAGCCTTTATTAATCCCCTATTAATTTTTTGGTAATCGTTATCCCTACTCATAATGCATTTCTCCCTTTCATTTTTATTCGACAGTACAAATAATTTGATTATCAAAATACATTATAAAGGATAACAGCTCTTCTTGCTAAATCTTTTCTTTCCGATCAGCAACAATAAATATTAATTCGGCACTACATGCAACCTTGTCTCCTACAAGAGCCTTAGTTTCAACAACGCCCATATTGGAGCGAACTTTCTTTAAGCTGACATGTAGCTTAAGAATATCACCTGGTTTTACCATTAAGCGAAATTTAGCTTTATGAATTGCACCAAGGTATGCCGTTTTTTTATAGAAGCGAGGTGATTTTAAAATTAAAATCGAAGCAGCTTGTGCTAGGGTTTCGATAATTAAAACACCGGGCATCACAGGATTTCCAGGAAAATGTCCCCGAAAAAAAGATTCATTAATAGTAACATTTTTAGTCGCAGTAATCTTTTCTTCTGGAACAAGCTCATCAACGTAATCGATATAACAAATAGGATATCGGTTAGGAATAAGGTCCATAATTTCCTGGGCGGTCATTATTGCCAAAAAGATTCACCTGCCTTCAATAATTTATTTCGAGTATCAAAATATTCGATGTTCAAATTATATGAAATAATACTTTGATTGTCAAACTATTTTTCCATTAAACGATAATATTTTATATTTTCCCGCTGCTTTACTGTTAAATCGTGTATTGCTAAAATTAAAGTAATTAATTAAACGTGAGGAATATATATGGAAGCAGATAAATACTTAAAATTAATTCAAGAAGAGCTAAGTAATCTTCCTGATTATGTAAATGAATATTATTTAGGAACTAACCATGCCGTAACTACTACCTACCAATACTTAACCGAAATTCGTCGTTTCTTTGACTGGCTACGATCCAGTGGCTTAGTTAATGTTGACTCAAATAAGGAACTCCCTGTAGAAGCGTTAGCTAAACTTCGCAGAAACGATATTATGCTTTATATTGACTACCTACAACATACTACTAATGCTCAAGGACGGTTAAACTCCCCCACTTCCATCAATCGATCAATCAACGCTTTACGATCATTATATAAGTATTTAACTGTTACAGCAGACATTAATGACGGTGAGCCCTACTTCTACCGTAATGTAATGCTTAAAATTGATTCGCTCAATGATACAAAAACGCTTAATTATCGAGCGCATACGCTTGCCTCACATATGTATCGTGGTCAAATGAAATTTGATTTTATCGATTTTATTGAAAATGAATACCCTAATAAATGCGATAAACGTGCTATTCCTGCCTATAAAGTAAATAAAGAACGGGATATTGCAATTATCGCCTTAATTCTTGGAACGGGTGTCCGGGTATCAGAAGCCGCCAATGTTAATTTAGGCGACCTAAATTTAAAACAGGCATTATTAGATGTTACTCGTAAAGGTGGACAGCGAGACTCGGTTCCAATCGCACCATGGGCAATACAATATATTCAAGCATATCAATCAATCCGCGCTCAACGATACCATGCTTTAAAAAAAGATACGGCATTCTTTCTTACTATCTATCACAAAGAAACTCGGCGCATGACTGCAAATGCAATTGAAAAAATGGTTAAAAAATATTCCACCGCATTTGGACACCCGCTTACTCCTCATAAGTTGCGTCACACATTAGCCTCAGAAATGTATGAAGTAACTAAAGACCAAGTTCTGGTTGCTCAACAATTAGGGCAAAAGGGAACCTCTGCCACTGACCTATATACTCACGTTGATCAAAAGCAGCAACGAAAAGCACTAGATCAAATTAGTAAATCAAGTGATAAAGAATCATAATAAATTATCATTACCTACTTCTATAATGCCTTAATGTTCGTTATAATGGAAAAGATGTATTCTTTATTGGAGGAGAAAATTTTGGGCTTTATTACATCATTTTTTGGAAAGAAGCACTATGTATGTCCATTTTGCCATGAGCATTACACTTTTTCTAGCTTAAGTGCTCGTCGATTAACTGATAAAAACGGACATATACATTGTTATTATTGTCGTAGAAATTTACAACAATTACATTAAAAGTGTGTCTTCTAAAAATAAAACTTCAAATAAAAACCGTTGGTCATTCAAGATCAACGGTTTTTATAATAATATGCATGATTACAAATAAGCGACCAAAATCAGCTGTTAAGTTAATTTTGGCCCCTTATTATTTTCAATTTTATAAAATCAATAAGAGCTATCAGTTCTTATTACTTTGGATACTCAATCTTAGTAGTAACGACGCTTATTTACACCTGCAAGTCCAAACATTGTTAATAACGTAGCCATACCGAGGCCCATTACTGCCTTGTTGGTATTATTCCCTGTTTGCGGTAAACGAGGGTCTTGGGTAGCAGGCTTCTTAGGACTTTCAGGAGTTGTTGGTGTTCCAGGATTACTTGGAGTTTGCGGATTCTCCGGTGTTGTAGGTGTATTTGGTGTGCCTGGGGTTTGCGGAGTATTTGGTGTTTCAGGAGTTGTTGGTGTTCCTGGAGTGTCTGGTGTTCCAGGATTATCTGGGGTTTGCGGAATGAGTGGGTTATGAGTCTTCAATCCGTAACCAATTAGATCCCAATCAACTGGTTTTTCACGTTCACCAGGTAAAGCAGCAGATTCTAGGTCCCCCAACATATTAAGGTTTTCACTTGAATCATCCCAAATCCAGTCACCTTGATTAGTCATTTTAGCTAATACAGTAGTTGTATTATCAGGATTAATTTGTAATAAGAAACTTGGCGCCCATGTAGAATCCATTCCCTTACCAGCTACTTCATTCCGATTAGTCATATACGAAGTAACTAGTAACTGATCATCTTTTCCAGCCACTGGAACAGCGTAATAGGAATAAGTTGCAGTCCGCCAATTTGCAGGTACAGATGCAGTTAAAACAACACCTGATTCATTTAATGGTTTATATTCACCGGTTAAGCTATCAGCAACATAGCCAACCATTGCAACATTATCTCCAACATTATAGTTAGCTTTCATCCATGCATCATCATTACTTCCTCGATTCAACCGAGTCGCAGCAAAAAGATAGTACTTATTTCCTAATTTAACAACGTTAGGACGTTCAATTTCATCACTAACCATTGGTGCGGTAAGTATTGGAGAATATAGTTGTGCAACTGATGGATTCTTTTCATCATTATTGAGTTTAAGGATACCAATAGCAGCATTAGCCCAACTAGCCCGACTCTTAATGTCGCCATTTGAAAGAATTTGAAAAAGACTCTTTACATTAAAAGCGTCGTCTCCACCATAATTTACCCAGTTGTAAATTTGGTCTTCGCCTTGGTAATTTTCAAGGCCTGTACTTGCTTCAAAGACAAGGTAACGATTGCCATCATTATCTTCAATTACGTGAGCATCACGCATTGCAATGTTATCAGCACCCTTATTAGTGGCCTTCCATTGTGCATAAGTTTGGTAGTAGTATCCATCACCCTCGAAGATAACATGGTCATTAGCAACGTTAGCAATTTCTACATTATTATCATTGTCTTTGAGGTAAAGTGTTGCACTTGCCAATTTTTGATGATTCGTATTGTTATCAGACGTATCAACCTTGGTGTAGAACAATTGAATAGAGTCATCACTATTCACAACTGCTGATCCTGACCATTCCTGAGTAATAGCATTAGCATTGTAGCCAAAAATTGCTCCAGCGTTCTTCCAGTGACTTAATTCGTTATCACCATACTTATTATATAAAAGGTAAATGTGGTTATCATTAGTATTAGGAACACCCATCATGGCAACAACTAGTTGGTAACCATTCCAATTAGCAACTTGTCCTGTACGAACATCTTGAACTGGCCATGAATCCCACACATCCAATGGTTGAACAACATTTGTCTGAGCATCCTTAGTAGTTGCTGCAGGCATATTTTTAATTTCACGTGCATTAAAGAATGGAACTGCATAACGACCATCCTGCTTGATTAAAGTATCAGCAATTTTCTGAAAATCACTGTAAGTCATCTGGGTTCCGGTCTTAGCCTTCTTAGAAAACTTAACCTTGTTTAATGCCTTAACTTGGTCTTGGGTTAAACTAGCAGGGTCAATACCAGCATTCTTAACTACAGTCGCTGCTTCCTTATTTAACTTAACTTCATCAGTTGCTTTAGTAGGCGTCTTTGTTTCGTCTTTTGTACTTTCTTTTTCTACATTATCATTAGTAGTAGAAGTTGCAGCACTATTCGTCTTGCTATCAGGAGTGTTTTGAACAGCAGGTGCTGCTTTTTCATTATCGTCCTTACTTTGAATAGCAACGTTAGTATCATTTGCGCTATTAGCAGAAGCACTTTTAACATCAGAAGCTGATGAAGCAGCACTTGCACTTGAGTTCGTAGTTGATGATGCTGAGGAACTAGCAGCGCTACTGTTTGCTGTAGTAGTATTAGCTGATTGTGCCTCCCCTAATTTAATACTTTTTACCGGAACATTACCATCGTCAGTAGCTACCTGAACAGCAGGCACATTGTTGCTATCTTTTTCGGTAGTATTAGCAGATGCGGTTATACTTGATGCTCCTAATACTAAGGCTGCTGTAGACAAAGTTACAACCGCCCAGTTCTTACCGCTTTTGTACATTTTCTTGTGTTCTTTTCTTTCTAGCATAACGTATTCACCTTTCATGTTAAACGTTTGTCAATTAATCTATGCGTATTTTATTATATTTTTCGTAACTTGTAAATATTTTCTTCACATAAAATTCATATTTCATCTTATTTCCTTTCAGACGAACTCAAACGATCAACTACCCATCAAAAGTAATTTCATTTCGTCTGAGAGCTAATTTTTAAAATACCCCAGTTTTTCATCTATTCTAGGTCTAAGTAAGACTCTTTTGATAAAAGAGTCTTACTTAAACTACTAGTAAACGTTGATATAATAGGGTTTAAAAATTGTATATTTTCGTGTAAGACTGTTGTATAATTTTATTGAAAAAGTGTCTCACGAAATATACTAACAATTTAACCTATTTGTGAGTAAAAAAAGGAGTATTTTAGCTTTATGTTATATAATGCAGCATTAGTTTTAGAAGGTGGCGCATTTCGCGGTCAATATACTGCTGGAATCGTTGATACATTTTTGGCCCATCATATTGAATTCCGTAGTGTAATTGGTGTATCGGCTGGATCACTATGCGGGGTTAATTTTGTGTCTAAGCAATATGGTCGCGCAGCAAATATTAATATTAACCACCGACATGACCGAAATTACATTTCAATGGCCCGTGTCTTTAAAAAGCAAATTATTAATCTAGACTATTTGTTTGAAGACCATGGTTACTCATGGCAAAACTTCAATGAATCCGCCTATCGTCGCTCGGCTTCCCACTTTACTGCCGTTGCAACTTCTGTAAAAACCGGTAAAACGGTCTTGTTTACTGATCCGGTTGGTGAAGACCTTACCAACGCGTTGAAAGCCTCTTCTTCAATGCCCTTCTTATCTGACCCACAGGAAACATCCAAGGGCCCTTGCCTAGACGGTGGTATAACCGATTCGATTCCATATGATATTGCGCAACAACAAGGCTTTGATAAAATTGTGGTTGTTCGTACTCGGGACATTAATTATCGTAAAAAGCCTTCAAGTCCAGCTGTTAAGCGCCTTTATAACTTGGTGTACAAAGATCATCCTGAATTTGCTAAAGCTGGTATTAACCGGCCACTAGTTTATAATCAGCAAATAGCTGAAATCAGTCACCTCGTCCATGAAGGAGAGATCTTTAATATTGCTCCATCTAAGCCAATCAAGATTAAGCGAATTGAAGGAAACATAAAAAAGATCCGTGCTCTTTATGAAACTGGACGGCGTGAGGGGGAAACTATCATTCCATCATTAGTTGAATATTTAGAAAATTAATAAAGGATGAAATATTATGTCAACTAAAAAGCGGCTTTACGTTCCCAAAAATAAAACAAATGGGCAAAAAAAAGGAAAAAGAAAAATTTGGGTAGAAAATGTTAAATTCTTAACCCTAGAAGAATATGATCGTTTACGTGAAGCTATTAAGTTATATTCACGTCCAGAACTAGTAAACAGAAATCTTCTTTTAATTGCAATTGCCTTAAATAATGGTCTACGTGCTTCGGATGTTGTCACCCTTCGCGTTGGTCATGTATTAAATAAAACCAAAACACGAGTTATTGAGCAAAAGACTGGTAAAGCTAAAACACTATTTTGGAATAACTGTTTAGCGGAAATTATTGATTACTTAAATGACCTTGACTACCATGATGAAAATGATTACCTTTTTCCAGGCAAACAGAATGGTCATTTTTCTGTTCATGGATTTTATGAGATGTTACAACGAATGGCGCGAAAAACTGGTGATAGTAAAATTACCGCTAAAATTGGTACTCACTCGTTTCGGAAAACGTTTGGCCGCCAGTTGTATAAGAAAGGCGTTAATGTTGAAATAATCTCACAACTATTCAACCACTCTTCTGAACGAAACACTCGTCACTACCTCGGAATTGAACAAGAAGATCTTGATAAAGTAGTTCAGAATTTCAAATTTGAATAGTTTCATTTTCACATATTATGTCAACTAAAATTTAGTTGCTTTTCCGAATTGCTTTCTTTCAATAAATTATTTACGATTAAAGTATTCTTTATATTGGAAGGTGACTAAGTTGAGTTCAAAAGCGGTCCCCAAGAAGCAATTATGGGGAATTGAATTAAATCTTGTTTCATTACTGTTAAGTAGTATTAGTCCGGTACTTAATAAATTCTCACTTGTAAGTTTAAGTCCCGTTGTCGGTGGTATCTTTACTAGTTTCTTTGCCACAATTTTTGTTCTTACAACGATTTTTATTATGCATCGCCGCGTATCATTTACTAATCTCAAGAACCCTTGGCTATGGTTGTTAGGTGGGACCAATGCTATTGGTATTATTCTCCAGTATGTCGCACTCTCTTCTCTTAGCCCAATCACAGTAACATTAATTGCACGGATGTATTTAGTTTACGTTTTCTTCCTATCTTATGTGTTTTTAAAAGAAAAGATTACTAAGTGGGATTATCTTGCAATTATTCTTTGTATTGTTGGTTCGTTCTTTATTTCAGGTAGTCGATTACAATTTAGTGACAATGTTCTCGGCCTAATTTGTGCATTTATCTATCCTCTAATGTACGCTGCTAACAATATTATTGCTAAGTATCTCGTTGGGGAAGCAGAGCCTAGTAATGTTCTCTTCTATAACCATTTGACCTCCGCGTTATTATTGCTTTGCTATGCATTAATTACTAGTACTTCATTCAATAATATTTCAGGACGAGCAGTTGCTTTTAACTTTGGTGGAGCATTTTTCAATGGCTTTATGTCTTTATTGCTTTTTTACACTAGTTTGAAATTCATTACTGCTGGAAAAGCTAATATTGTTCGCGCGCTTGGACCAGTTGTTGTTATTATCTACTCTTCATTCTTTTTCCCGGTTCAAGTAACGCCATCCTTAATTACCGGTGCGATACTTGTAATTATGGCAAGTACAATTGTTACATTTACAAAAACTAATCAAGGATAACAAAAAAATCGTCAAATTTAACTATTGGTTTAGTTAGATTTGACGATTTTATTTTTTTAACGATATTCGTAAGTATCTACACGTCGACGATAAACAATGTACCGCCGGAAAATATATTGCCATGGTAAAGTCAGGGCATGAACTAACCGAGTATATGGGAAGTAACCAAAGATTGCAAAGCCACAAAGAACGTGAATCTTATAAATTAATGGAACAGAGGTCATTAATTGCCATTGTGGGTTTAGAACAAATAGGCTCCGAACCCATGGGCTAATTGTCGTTCGGTAGTTAAATCCTTCCATAAAGGCTCCGCTAATTGTACACGTTAACCCCAATGCAATGGTAATTAACAATGCCCAATCAACAATAATATCATTTAAGTCACTTGTCTTATATACACGGGCAACGGTCATCCGACGATATGTCAAAATTGCAATACCGACAAATGCTAATACCCCTGCTGGAATCCCCATCATTAGTGAACCAAACATGTGATACATATGATTAGTAATCCCAAAATAAGCCGTCCAACTTTCAGGCACAAGCATCCCTAGGCAATGCCCAAAGAATGCAAGGATAATACCAACGTGAAACATAATACTTCCAACCATCAGCATTTTCTTTTCAAAAATTTCACTTGATTTTGCGGTAATGTTCCAGTGAAAATATTTAAATCTTACAAATGTTCCAATAAAAAATGATGCTAGCATTACATATGGATATATTACCCATAAGAAAATTGACCAGCCATTATGCATTTTCCTGCACCTCCATCTTAATACAGGACCCGACTAATGTCCGTGTAAGTCTGATTAACTGGATATATGGATTATCGTTATCGATAACAGCATTTTTTAATAGATTATATGTTCCATCTTCAATGACGCTCAGTGCCAATTGAATATCCTTTCTCCGTGGATCATTATCATATTCGCCAAACGCTAGAAATTCTAACAATAATGGTAGGTAATCTGATAATTCACTTGTTGCTTCAGAAACACCAAACATTTCATAAAGCATTTTTAGTTTAGCCAACACAGACCCCCGCTCCCGGGAATCAGTCATTTTATAGTATGACATATATAAGGTATAGCGCCGGTTCATTTCAAATAAGTGAGTATAAATTTCCTCGCGTTGAACGGGGGAATATTCGGCGATTTCATCAAATAAGCTTAGAATTTCTCCTCGGGTTGCAGTTGATAAGGCACTATCCTTCATTAATTGTTGACGAAATGTCATTGAAAAAGTATCTTTTTCTGGATAATCAATTAATCGCGAAAGAATAGCAAATGTATTCTTTAACTTAGCTAACCTTTCAAAATCAATCACGCCAAATACCTCCATAGAAACTATCAGCATACATCTGATTAGTTGACTTTCCTGCTTCTGCCTTCTTAAACATACTCTGGTGTTGTGGAGCAAGGACACAGCCGTCACACTCATCGTAACCTAAACTACCTTGTTCAGTTTGTGCATCTTCCAACTCAGCTTTTTGGCTCCGTGGAATGACGAACCGGTCTTCATACTTAGCAATTGCTAATAGTCGATAAAGCGAAGTTGCACTTGCTTCAGTAAGACCAACACGTGATAACTTGTCAGTATCAAAATCACGGCCACTAGTTTTGGCCCGCATATATAGACGCATCATTGCTAATTTATATAATGCATTTTTGATTACCGGAACATTCCCACCAGTTAATAAACTCGCAAGGTACTGAACCGGAATCCGCATTTGATCAATACCAGGAAAAATCATTTCAGGATCCTTAATTGAATCCCGACCTTCAAAGTAACTCATAACTGGTGATAGAGGTGGAATATACCAAACCATTGGCATTGTCCGGTATTCAGGATGAAGAGGGAACGCAATCTTTTCTTTTACCGCCATCTTATAAATTGGTGATTTTTGCGCTGCCTCAATCATCTCTTCTGAAATACCGTCTTTACGAGCTTGTTCAATAATCTCGGGATCATTAGGGTCAAGGAAAAGTCCTAATTGTGCCTCATATAGTTTGCTTTCATCAAGCGTAGAAGCTGCCTCTTCAACGCGGTCTGCATCATATAGGATCGCGCCGATGTAACGAATTCGCCCAACACAAGTTTCGGCACAGACTGTTGGGGTCCCTTCCTCAATTCGTGGATAACAGAAGGTACACTTTTCTGCCTTATGGGTCTTCCAATTAAAGTAGACCTTCTTATAAGGACAGCCCGTCATACAAAAACGCCAACCACGACAGCGATTTTGGTCAACAAGAACAATCCCGTCTTCATCCCGCTTATACATTGCACCAGAAGGACACGAAGCAACACATGGTGCATTTAAACAGTGTTCACATAATCGAGGTAAATACATCATAAATGCCTGTTCAAAATTGTCCTTAATATCGCTTTCAATCTTCTGCATGTTTGGATCCTGCTTAACATATTCGGTTGATCCTGCTAAGTCATCATCCCAGTTAGGACCGGTTGTTAACTCCATATTCTCACCGGTAATTTGTGACTTAGGGCGTGCAACTGGTTGGTGTTTTTGTTCTGGTCCAAATAAAGTCTTATAATCATACGTCCATGGTTCATAGTAATTATCCATTTCGGGCATATCATTATTATAAAAAATCTTCCCGAGGGCAATTTTATTTAGTTTATTTCCAGCACGTAATTGTAGTTTACCTTTTGAATTAAGCGTCCAACCACCATGATACTGGTTTTCGTCTTCCCACCGCTTAGGGTAACCAACCCCTGGCTTTGTTTCAACATTATTAAACCACATATATTCAGCGCCGGGACGATTTGTCCAAGTATTCTTACAGGTAACTGAACAGGTATGACAACCAATACACTTATCAAGGTTTAATACCATGCTGATTTGTGCTTTAATCTTCACTCCAGTTCACCTTCTTTAGTTTTCGTACATTTGCATAGAGGTCACGCTGGTTTCCAGTTGGACCGTAGTAATTCCAAGCATAGCTTAACTGCCCATATCCACCAACCATGTGTGTTGGCTTTACGTGAATTTGAGTTGGTGCGTTGTGCGAACCACCGCGATTACCGGTAATTGTTGATAATGGTTCATAAATTTCATTATCTTGGGCGTGATACATGTACATCGATCCTTCTGGCATTCTGACAGACACTACAGCCCGTGCCGTCACAACCCCGTTACGATTGTAGACTTCAATCCAGTCATTATCTTTGATTTTAATCTTTTCGGCATCTTGTGGACTGAGCCAAATCGTTGGACCACCACGGAATAGTGTTAGCATTTCCAGATTGTCATAGTACATTGTGTGAATATTCCACTTACCATGCGGTGTCATATATTTCAATGTAATCTCGTTTTCTACTGGCGGAACATCAACATCCCCTGGTGCCATAACAATTGGCGGTAATGATGGCTTATATGTTGCCAAGCTTTCACCAAATTCACGGAATATTTCATGATCAATGTAATAGTGTTGACGACCAGTCAATGTTCGAGTAGGAATATTGCGCTCAGTCATTAATGAGAATGGTGTGTACCGGGCACCACCATGTTTAGCGGAGGTGCCAATTGGCGTTGGATATGCCTCCTGTGGTTGTGCCGTAATTTGGTTAAATGACATTACATCATCAGCATGTCCTCGACCAATATCAGTAAGTTTTTCGCCTGTTCGTTCTTGCTTCTTTGCCCATGCCCGGTCAGCCAGCTTACCATTAGAAGCAGTTGACATCCGCAAGATAGCATCACAAACCTTTTGATCTTCATCAAGTAAAGGACAACCAGTACCGATACCATCCGTAGCTATGCCGTTCATATCCTTGAGGTAATCATATTGATCTTTTACATCATAAGGATAATTATTAACAATATTTGGTCCCAAGGTAATAAACTTTTCATAAACCTTACTATAGTCACGTGGCACAAGCTTTAATGATGGCATGGTCTTTCCTGGAATTGGTTCTACTTCACCCTTCTTCCAGTCCTTAATTTCGCCGTATGGCTGGGCAATTTCACCAGGTGTGTCATGACCAAGCGGAGCACTCTTTAGGTCATAGTGGGTACCTGGCATATATTCCTTAGCCATCTTAGAAAAAGTCTTTGCCAATAGTTTAAATTGTTGCCAATCGGACTTTGATTCCCACATTGGACTAATGGCATCATTAAACGGATGAATGAACGGGTGCATGTCAGTCGATGAAAGATCTTTCTTTTCATACCAAGTAGCGGCTGGAAGTACAACATCCGAATACATCGGCGTTGAAACCATTCGGAAGTCCATATCGACAACAAGGTCAAGCTTTCCAACAGCTCCCTTATCATGCCAAATCATGTTTTCAGGTTTTACCCGGTCATTAGGTTTGGCTAGCAAGCCATTTTCAGCCCCAAGAAGGTGTTTCATAAAGTATTCTGCACCCTTACCTGAAGATGCAAACAGATTAGACCGCCACAAGAAGAACGCCTTAGGCTGGTTTTGCTTTGCATCTGGATCTTCTGCTGCAAAGTGAAGCGTGCCCTTTTTTAGTTCATCAACAATGTGGTTTGAAATTTCATTAAGGTCAGTTGTGCCATAGTCCTTAGCAAAGGATAGTGGATTTCGATCAAATTGTGGGTATGAAGGCAACCAGCCAAGCCGAATTGCCAGCTGGTTATAATCAGCATTATGGAGGTAAGAATGTTTACTCTTCCATACAGGTGATTTTTGTGCCTGGTTATCAATTTCCTCGTAACGCCACTGGTCAGTTGCAAAGTAATACCACGTCGTCCCTTGCATTTGACGTGCACCGCCTTTTTCCCAGTCATTGGCAAAGGTGATATTAGCCCACCCTTCTTGTGGCCGAAGTTTTTCTTGACCTACATAGTGAGCCCAGCCACCACCAGTCTTACCAACACAACCACACAACATCAGCATGTTGATAATATTCCGGTAGTTCATATCAGCATTAAACCAGTGGTTAACACCACCGCCCATGATTACCATGCTACGTCCATCATTCTCTGCGGCGTTTTGGGCAAACTCACGGGCAATTTGAACAACCTGCTTAGCCTTTACACCAGAACGACTTTCCTGCCATGCAGGCGTAAAGTAACTATCTGCATCATATGCATCCTTAGCTGCTAACTCATCATGACCAGTCCGGTTAATACCCATTTGCGCCATCATCAAGTCATAAACGTTAGTAACTAGGTGTTCACTGCCGTCAACAAATTTAACTCTTTTGACTGGCAAGTGACGTTGGACAATATCATTTCCTTCATTGCTAAATGCTGGAAAATCAACGATAACTTGGTCGGCCTCACCAGATTGATCCATTACTGATAATGCAGGATCAATCTTATTTCCATCTTGGTCTTTTAACTCAAGATTCCACTTTTCATTATTATCATATTCTTGTCCCATCGTCCCATTTGGAACAACAATCCTATGACTATTTTGGTCGTAAACAACCGTTTTCCAAACCGGATTAACAATTGAACGATCCTCAACCAAATCGCTAATTCGGATAAAACGACCTGGGGTATAGTGCCCTTTATTAGCGGCACTTTCCGTCATATCAACCAGGAATGGCAAGTCTGTAAATCGCTTTGAATAATCAATAAACCGCTTAACCGGATGTTTTTGATAGAATTCGTCTAAAATAACATAGGTCATCGCTTGGGCCACCGCTGAATCGCTTCCGGGATGCGGGGCTAGCCAATCATCAGCGAACTTTACATTTTCCGCATAGTCCGGACTTACTGCAACAATCTTAGCTCCCTTGTAACGAACCTCAGTCATAAAGTGAGCATCAGGAGTCCGCGTCAATGGAACATTTGAACCCCACATAATAATGTAGGAACTGTTATACCATTCTGCCGATTCGGGTACATCAGTTTGCTCCCCCCATACTTGAGGGGATGCCGGTGGTAGATCGGCATACCAGTCATAGAAACTCATTTGTTCACCACCAAGTAAGGCGATAAAACGGGCTCCAGCACTAAAACTCATCATTGACATTGCGGGAATTGGCGTAAATCCACCAATTCTGTCTGGACCATATTTTTTAATGGTGTATAGGCAAGCAGCTGAAATCATTTCGAGTGCTTCATAGCGGTGAACACGAATTAGGCCACCGTGTCCACGAACTGACTTATACTTCTTAGTCTTTTCAGGGTCTTCAACAATACTCCCCCATGCTTCAATTGGGTTAGTATGTTCTTTTTTAGCTTGCATCCATAGTTCCCATAACTTACCGCGAATATAAGGGTACTTAATTCGAACCGGGCTATACTCGTACCATGAAAAACTAGCTCCCCGTGGACAACCCCGCGGTTCATAACCAGGTATATTTGCTCCACAGGATGGATAATCAGTTGCCTGATGTTCCCATGTAATAATTCCTTGTTTTACATATACATTCCAAGAACATGACCCTGTACAATTGACTCCGTGTGTCGTTCGTACAACTTTATCATGTGCCCACCGTCGCCGATAGAGCTTTTCCCAACGACGATTATTATCTTCAAGTTGCGAGAAAGTTCCATTAAACTTTTCAACTTTATTAAAGAAACGCGACTTCATCGTTGATTGACCTCCTTCATTTCGACTTACTATTTTCCAATTAATTAAAGTAAGCCTTTTCCCTAATGTAAAGATTAACATTATTCCTGCTATACTACGACTAGGGAAATACCTATATTTTTTCGGATGGAGTGTTAATTAGACATGAATCGTTTTGATCGTCAAGAAAGGGTCCACCAAATTGGTATTGGTGGTCAAAAAAAGATTAGTCAGGCTACCATACTTATTGTTGGGGTTGGCGCCCTAGGTAGCTATTCTGCTGAACAAGTAGTTCGTGCGGGGGTTAAAAAACTAATCCTGGTTGATCCAGACACCGTTTCTTATACTAACCTACAACGACAAACACTATTCACAGAAGAAGATGCTAAACTACAGCGACTAAAAGTTGAGGCCGCCAAGGATCACTTAGAAAAAATCAACTCGGCTTGCCAGATTACGGCCATCCCTTCTCCGCTTACTGCAGACATAATTGATGAATTATCTTTCACCCTTTGTCTGGACTGCCTCGATAATTACCGGACACGGGACTTATTAAATAAGCTCGCTCTCACAACTAAGTTTGATTATATTTTTGCTAGCTGTGCGGGAACCTATGGCAATGTAATGGCAATTTCGCCACTAAAGGGTCCTTGTCTCAACTGTCTTTTTCCTAATATTGAAAAACTAAAGCAAACTGACTGCGACTTAATCGGAGTAAACACTGCTTTAGTTCCTCTTGTGTCTAGCCTGCAAGTCTCACTAGCTCTGCGTTATCTCATCAACAAAACAGAAGTCAATTTTCATGAACTAATTACTGTCGATAACTGGTCAATGCAGTTTAATAAATTTCAAATAAAAAAAGCTTCCACATGTCCATCATGTCAGGTGGCTCAACCACATTTTAAGCTAGAAGAAGAAAAAAGTAATTTGCAAATGCTCTGCGGCGAAAATGCTTACTATACGGTCATCGATGAAGAACCGAACATGCAAAAACTCCAGCAATTTCTTCGGCAAAAAGATTGCCTATTAAGCGCTAACCGGTTATTTATTCATTTTAAATGGAGGGATTTACCAGTCAGTATTTTTAAAAATGGTAAGATTATTATGTATGATCTGCCAGATGTTGCAGCTGCACAAAGGCAATTATTATTAATAACTAAATTACTGAAAGAAGCATAGTATATGAAAAAGCTTGCAATTTTAACGATTAGCGATAGCCGGTCATTAGAAACAGATGAATCCGGGAAATTAATTACCGCACTCGCCAAACAGAATGACTTAATGGTGATTAAACGTGTCATTGTTCCTGATGACATTGTGGATATTCAGACAGCCTACCTTCAATTGGAACAGCAAGGGCCAGATATAATAATCACTAATGGCGGAACTGGTATTGCCCGTCGTGACGTTACAATCCAGGCAATTCGGCCACTATTATTAAAGACAATTTCTGGTTTTGGTGAGGCTTTTCGCCAAATCTCATTTGAAGAAATCGGAACACGGGCGTTAGCCTCCCAGGCATTAGCCGGTTTTAATTACCGTTACCAGCTCACTTATTGTTTGCCAGGATCAAAGAATGCCTGTCAGACAGCGTTAACAAAGCTAATTATTCCCGAATATGGACATTTATTATTTGAAAGCAGTACTAAACGAAAGGAAGTTCACCACCATGCTCACTAGAAGAACACCTATTTCTGTTGCAGAAGCCAAAGAGAAAATTAATGCCATCCCCCTTAAACACGAAACAGAAACCATCCCCTTAGCAGCGGCTAATCACCGGGTCTTAGCTGAAGATATTCACGCTAGTTATGATTACCCTCATTTCCGTCGTGCCGGAATGGATGGTTATGCAATTTTAGCAAGCGACGACCATGATTTCCCTAAAGAGTTCACGGTCCTTGGTGAAATCCAAGCTGGTGCAACATGGGATAAACCCTTACATACTGGAGAAGCAGTGCGAATTATGACTGGTGCCTACGTTCCCGATGATGCAGGAAAAGTTATTAGAATCGAGAAGACTCGTCCGGTTAATGGCGAAGATTCCAAAGTAATGATTGTTACAACAGAAAGTAAGACTAATATTACCGAAGCAGGCACCGATGTAACAAAGGGCGATATTATTCTTAATAAAAACTGCGAACTTAATCCGGGAGGACTAGCGGTACTGACTGCTTTTGGGGTCCATGAGGTGAAGGTATATAAAAAACCGCGAATTGCAATTATTGCAACAGGAACTGAATTATTAAGTCCGACCGACCAAATTGCGCCGGGGAAGATCTTTAATAGTAACGGGATTATGCTTAAAAACTTGGTGGAAGAAGCTGGTGGAATTGTTGATTTCGAAACCCAACTTCCCGATGAACCTGCAGTTATTAAGCAGACATTAGAAGAACAAATGGCGACTCATGATATTGTTATTACTGACGGTGGTGTATCCGTTGGTGATTTTGATTACATCGGGGATGAAGCTAGAAAAGCTGATACCCTCTTATTTAACAAGATTAAGCAACGACCAGGAAGCGTAACAACAGCCTTTATTCAAAATAATACCTTTGTAATGGCGCTCTCAGGTAATCCTGGCGCCTGCTTCACTGGTTTCTATCTCTATATGGAACCATTAATCCGTCGTTATCAGCACCAGCCTAGCCGGATCAAGCAGGTTCGTGCAACACTTGCCGCGCCATATAATAAGACAAATGGCTTTGACCGATATCTTCGTTGCACTTACAAGTTTAGTAATGGGAAATTCGCTGTTTATCCAAACGGCATTAACCGCTCTGGTTCATTAGCTAACCTCCAAACTACAACTTGTCTTGCCCTTATCCCGCATAGTACAACCCCAATGGCAGTTGGAACGGAGACAGACGCATGGCTATTACCTTTCAAATAATTGGGCATAAAAAAAGTGGTAAAACATTAGTTACTACCAAACTAATTCAGCAATTAACCTCCCGTGGTTACCGAGTCGCTGCGATCAAACATGATGCTCACAAGGCTGCAATGGATATTTCCCACACAGATAGTGCTCGAATGTCAGATGCAGGAGCCCAGCAAGTAATTCTTCAATCTAACAATGATTTTTTCTTCCACCAGCATGGAAATTTACCGCCGCTTACAAAATTCGTGAATTTTTTAGCAATAGATAATGACTTTGTCTTGATTGAAGGACATAAAGGATGTCAAGACTATCCCAAATTACTATTACTAAATCCTGGTGAAACACCTGCTGAGTTTAATTGCTCACCACTAATTTGCCAAATTGGCACTATCTTTAATAACCCCTTAGCAAAACTACACGGGATCACCGATATTGTTGAGTGGTGTCAAAAGTATTTGGAGGAGCAATTATGATTGGCCTGATTTTTGCTGGTGGAAAATCAAGCCGTTTCGGTTGTGATAAGGCAACATTTCGTTGTGCCAATCTTCCATTAAGTAATATTCAACTGGCAACCAAAAAGCTGCTACTTTTCTGTGACGAAATCATAATTTGTGCTAATGAGGATAATAAAGTACCAATTAAACGATTAATAACTAATTATCCTCGTACGAATATTGTCACCGATATCGCTCTTTTTGATCACCACGGTCCCTTATCCGCTATTGTTGCTGGGACAAAGCTACATTCTTCAACAACACAAGAGTATATTACGCTGGCTGTAGATTATCCTTATATCAAAACAAATACTATTAAAAGACTTGTTCAGGTTCCCAATTCATTTCTTGCAACAGAGAATCATGATCATTACTCACTCGCTCATTTTTCGACGAGTTATCATAGCATTATCAATTGGCTAAAAAATGATAACTGGCGTTTACGTGACTTTATACTAAAAAGATGCCGCTGCCAGCCAATTTATTGTGAAGAAAGTCCTGAACTTCAAAATCTAAACTATCAACGAGGTATTAATATGAAAAATAAAGATTCAATGACCGCCCCCGATTTCCAAAAATTGATTGCACTAGTTTTAAATGATCTTGCTCTTCGTAGAACAATGCTTGAAAATCGTGAACAGGATGTTAGCCAACAAATGAGTTCACTTGAACGAGACGCAGAGCTTGAACAGCTTGATGATCAAATTCAACAAATCAAAAACGACTTTAATCACTATAAAGAATTTCAAGATCCTAAATTTGACTTTAATGCTCAGGAGTACTTTCAGGGCCCATCAATGGGCTTACCACGGCATCCTTAATTCGCTAAAACGGCTGGGAGAAAATACAATTTCTCACCAGCCGTTTTGTTCTCAATTACGCTTACTAGTCCCGTTCCTTCATTGCACTATTCTTTAAATAGGTTTATTATATAAAATAGGAATAATTATCGTATAATTTTATTTATCAAAGTTGATTGCTATTTGGAGGGATTTAAATTGTTAGAGACAGCGGAATGGATTCGGGAATACTTTAATCAAGCACCGAATGCTATTTTACTTTTTAAAAATGATGAATTATTAATTAGTAACCGCCCAGCTCAACGATTAATAAGTTTATTCAGGGTTAACCCTGATTATCTTCTTCAAGTTAGCAAAAATGCATGGGAACAGCAAAAAGGTGATGATTGTGCCAACTGTGCAATTAAATCTAAAATGACTGACGTAACCGTTCCAATTATCTTTCATGCTAATTCTACCCCTGCCCACTATTCACTCATTTACAAACCTTTAAATCGGCAGCAAGATATATTTTCGATCACGATTGAAAACCGCGAACACCAAGGGCGTATCTCACAAGTCGAACAACAGCGAACGCTTAACCAATATATCAACGAGGCCCACGAAAAGGAACGACAAAAAATCTCGCAAGACCTTCATGATAGTGTCGCTCAGGGGATCTATTCCGCAATAATGGGAATCAATCGTCTTAGCAAGCAAAGTAATCTTACTGAACAGGAAGTTCAACAGTTAGGACAAAATCTAGAAGACCAGTTGCGTGCTACCCTTGGTGAAATTAAAAGAATGGCTTTAGATATCCGTCCATCTGTTTTAGATAATTTTGGCCTTATTCCTGCAATTAAGGCTTTGGCTAAACGAACTCAAGCAAGTACTGGCATCAAGATTAACGTTATTTCCTCGGTTTCAGAGGTTAAACTTCCAGCTAATATTCAGAATGTCCTATACCGAATTAGTCAGGAATCAATTAATAATGCGATTAAGCACGCCGCCCCCTCTGAAATCAATATCATTATCACTAAGCATAATAATTACTTTCAATTAGAAGTACTCGATAATGGTAAAGGCTTTGATACCAGTAAAAACAAAGAATTTAACGGACATTCACTTGGTCTAATGAATATGAACGAGCGCGTAAAGGGGTTTAACGGTGCTTTTTCGATTAAGTCTAAAATTAATGCTGGAACCTCCGTACAAGTCCGTTTCCCCTATAATGATGTAAATAAGGATATGGTGAATTAATATGTATAGTGTTTTAGTGGCAGATGATCACGCAATTGTTCGCTCCGGAATTTCATACCTTGTTGACCTCCAACCTAATTTTAAGGTCGTCGGCGGGACTGCTAGCGGAACCGATACCTACATGCGGGTCGAACAAGGTGGTGTTGATATCCTAATCATGGACCTTAGTATGCCGCCGGGCGAAAACGGTCTTATTACTACTAAACGAATCCATGACAAGTTTCCTCATGTCCGTATCATAATTCTCTCAATGCACGAGGAACAAGAGTATATCAATAAAGCAATGGCAAACGGCGCAATGTCGTATATCTTAAAAAGTTCACCAGATTCTGAAATTCTTACGGCTCTCCAGCACGTCGCAAATAAAGAAAAATATCTTGATAAAAATATTATTGTTAGCAAGGCAGATATTAAAAAGATTAATGAATCCGGGAACAGCTTAAATTTGGAAGGCTACAGTACACTTTCTAAGCGTGAAAAGGAAGTATTCCCTCTGATTGCTCTTGGTTATTCAAACAAGGAAATTTCACAAAAGATGTTTATTTCGACTAAAACGGTTGAAGCACATAAGGCAAACATATCGCGGAAATTACACCTTCATGGACGGGTTGAATTAGTTCAATATGCTATTCACCACCACCTAATCGATTTTTAAATTGTCAGGAATTTCGTTTTAAGAGGAATTCCTGATTTTATTTATTACTTAAATTAATTAAAATAAAGAAAACGCTATTATTAAAGGAGATTTTATTATGGCTACTAACCTAAGTCGCGATGATGAACTTCGTGAAATTCTCAGTGATATTGCCCGTAAGCGGTTTGTAAATAGTCGCCAAATTAATCCAGCATCTAACTTATTTATAACCGTTAAGCACGCTGTTAATCAGCATTATATCGATGGTGCTATTCTGGACGAAACCTTTAGCAGTTCATTAGCTGAAATGGACCTAAAGAACGCAACGTTAACTGAAAGCGGTCAACAAAAACTAACCGAATTAATTAATACCCAAGGAAAGGAATAAGTTAATGGACGCACAAGACAAACTTAACCGTCAATACGAAAACAAGTCAATTTATACTGCTGGGTTTTATGCCGACCCTGACAATAATCTTGCTAATCGTAAAAAATTATTTGATACTCTTAAATCACTCGTAATGAATCAAGATGCTAGTACCCCCTTTTCACTGCAAATAATGATGACAAACAGCGAGATAAACATTATGCCACTTGGGCTTCTTGACCTTAATGAATTAAAGGAGTATGAAAAGAAGCAACGAGAAATCCATGGCCTTGACTGGCATAGTGACGAGATTCCGTTGATTATTCAATATTCTCCACATACCGAAGATGGCAAAGTGGTTAAGAAAACGGTCTGCTCAACCCAAAAGCTCTTTGCTGATTTCAATACCCAAATTGAGAATATTTGGCAAACAGTAAAGGACTTTTTAAATGATAATTTTGCTATTTTATCAGCAATTGTGAAAGACTTAATTGCTGATAAAAATGATGTCCAAAAAGAGTACTATACTACCTTTTCAAAAATGAGCGCTGCTGAACGAGAAGAAAAATTAGGATTTACAGTCGATACTGCCGAAGTTGAACAATTTAGTGAATACATGGCAAACATGCATGAAGTTCAAGCAATCGTCCTTTCTGCTGGATCGTTTGCAAATCACGAATTACTTGGTAAAAATAGTTTTTCTGAAATGATTAGTGATAATGTCCGTCGTAGTACTCTTTTCTGGGTACTTGATAATACATTCTACGAAATCTACTATTACTTCTATAATAGTAATGAGAATTCAAAGCTAAGAAAACGACTTAATCACCAACGAGAAAACTTAATTGTTAATATGCGTAATGATGCTTTCCATCGTGCGCAAGAATTAGTGGAAAAGCAACAAAAGAAAGTTGATTTCAATGAATACTTTTCCGATATTTTTATCCCCGTTGCTGAGCAGATTGTTGCCGAAATAAATAAGTTTAAGGATTGATGAATGTGGAAATAACCCCTGATGAACGTTTAACGGACGCCCTTGGAACAAT
Organism: Limosilactobacillus rudii; assembly: GCF_014145455.1. GTDB lineage: Bacteria > Bacillota > Bacilli > Lactobacillales > Lactobacillaceae > Limosilactobacillus > Limosilactobacillus rudii. Next base: position 32,801 of record NZ_JACIVB010000043.1, read on the forward strand.
TATTAACCAGTTCCCACCGATGGTTAAGGGAATGGTCGATTTAAATACTAATCAAGACAATAGACAATGGCGGCTTACAATTTTTGATATTTTTAGTCACCTAAGTTCAAGGGACCTTATTATCGACCAAATTACGGCGGCACAGTTACCAGAATTGCTTGCTCTCGCGGTTCAATCAAATCCACCTTTTTTTCAGCCGGCAGCCGTATCGCCAAATGAATTAGCCAAGCAAAAGGCATATTCATACCTGGCTAACTACTTGATGGGACAATTCACACGAATGCTCAACACGATCGGCAATCCGCCACAAGTTATTGAAGAACTTACAGTTGATGCTGGCGATATCATGCTGGCTCAGATCCAACGTCTCCAGTTTAATTATAATCAACGTTTCCGGGTTGCTAATTACCTGGCCGATATTAAGGCACGTGACGGTCTACTTGCAGCCATGAGTGCTAAACAAAGCTCTGCTCTAACTGGCGTTGGTGGCGAAGTCGTTTCTTTAGCAGGACAAATTGGCCAAGCACTAGGCACTGTTCATTACATTATTGCTGAACGCAATGCTGTCAAAAAAAGTCAAGACTATTTTAATAAAATAATCACGGCCGGTCACTATCCTCTTGCCTTGCTTTTTGCTCAACAATCAAATAGTGAATGGTTTACTAACTTTTTCAATCAAAAGCACCGTCCATCGCTTGATCAATTCAAACAGGCTTACCATTTATCACTAGAACACATTGAAGATGTTAACGAGATGATCACCGACATTATCTCCCAACTAAAATTAGACATTAAGGTGTTACCAACTGGGCGAACACAGGATGAATTACTGCAATTAATTGATAAATTATAAATAATAAAGGGCCTACGATTACTTGGCCTTTTTTCTTGCTTGTTTTTATATATTTTTGGAATATTGATGATATAATTAAAATAATTAAAAGCGTAAGGAGAGTTACTTGCAATGGAAAATAGCGAAATCGTTAGCAAGGTTACTGCGGCCCTTGAAAACGTAATTGACCCCGAGCTTGGTATTGATATTGTTAACCTTGGTCTTATCTATGGAGTTGAAGTTGATGACAACGGTCACTGCCAAATTAATATGACCCTTACTACCCCCGGCTGTCCGCTTTCTGATGTTTTAAATCAGGATATTCAAAAACAAGTTAGTGCTGTCCAAGGTATTACCGATGTTGAAATAAAACTTGTCTGGTACCCGGTTTGGACAATGAACAAGATGTCTCAATATGCAAAGATCGCTCTTGGCGTTGGAGGTGTTTAATATGGGCAAGGTAATTGACTTTAACTTACCAATTAAACAATTAGCAGATAAGTACGACAATTTCGTCCCGTTGATGATAGAACTAGGTTTTACCAAAATTAAGATTCCAGGAATGCTTGAATCCGTCGGCCGGATTGTTAACCTCAACAAGGGATGCCGGGCAATGGGAATTGATAAGCAAAGAGTTCGTAATACTTTTATTCAGCATGGCTTTGAGGTGATTAATGATGACAACTAATGCCCGTCAGCGACAACGTGCAATTACCAAGATACTAACATTTCTTCACCAAGGTGGCGACTTTGAAGAAGCAAAAAAGATGTTTAATGACCAATTTAGTAATGTTGATGTTGCTGAAATAACGGCCGCTGAACGTGAGTTGATTGCTAACGGTCTCAACCCAATAGAAATTCAAAACTTATGTAACGTTCATGCTGCTGTCTTTAAAGGAGCAATTACTAATAATCAGCAAACACCAGCCTTTGAAAAGCCAGGACACCCTGTTAATACACTTAAACTGGAAAATAAGATTATTTCATCATTAATTAATGACGAACTTCTTCCAGTCGAAAAAAAGTGGCAACAGGATGGAACTAATCCGAACTACCTCAAGCGAATGCAACAAGCCCTTAGTGACCTTAAGACTATCGACAAGCATTATGCTCGCAAAGAAAATACTATCTTCCCCTTAATGGATAAGTATGGGATTACTGCGCCGCCAAAGGTAATGTGGGGTGTTGATGACAATATCCGCCAATGGATTGATCAGGCATACCAATTAGTTCATCAGGAGCCCCTTCCCGATAAGTATCAGATTGAAGCTGCAATTGAAAAAGCAGCTAAGGAAGTCCTTGAAATGATTTTTAAGGAAGAAGATATTATGCTACCGATGCTTGATGAGGTCGCAACCCCACAAGACTGGAAAACGGTTCGTGACGATGAAGATGAAATCGGTTATACCTTAATTCCAACTCCCCTTCCCTGGTCGCCAACTAAAGCGGAAATCGAAGAAGCAAAGGATAAACCTCGTAATTCTAAAATTGCTCGTGAATTAAATCAATTTGCCCAACAATTAGCAAAGGATGATGCACAGGTTAATGATAATCCGCAGCAAGTTCCCACTCCTCATCAAAAGGACCTTCAAGCAACTAACGAGGCTACTTTTCCTAAAAAACTATTAGATCTCGGTACCGGTAACCTTGAAATAAAGCAACTAATTGCAATCTTTCAGACCTTGCCTGTTGACCTAACCTTCGTTGATCATACTGACCATGTTCGGTGGTTTTCCGATAATCAACACCGCATCTTTCCTCGTACCAAGTCTGTAATTGGTCGGGCTGTTGTCAACTGTCATCCACCAAAGAGTGTTGACAAGGTACAGCAAATTTTACACAACTTCCATTCCGGTAAAAGTAATCATGCTGAATTTTGGATTGATCTTCACGGTGAACGATTCATCCATATTGAATATTTTGCCCTTCATGATCCCGATGGACAATATCTTGGTTGCCTGGAAGTCAGTCAAGATGCTACCCATATTCGTAGCCTAACTGGTGAAAAACGGCTATAAAAATAAATCTCCTAGGTGCCCATTTTGAAAACCTAGGAGATTTATTTTTTATTTAACGATGTGAACATCACCATGAATGTAGTGCTTCCAAAGAGCAAACCAGCAAATAACACCGGTCAATGCTAGAAGCGCGATTCCCAATTCGTAACTACCAGTCCACTGGAAAATATATCCAATAATCAATGGTGGGAAGAATCCACCCAGACCACCGACAGCACCAACAAAACCGGTAACTGCTCCAGTATTTCCTTTCGATACGTACGGCACCATCTTGAAGACAACCCCGTTACCAATACCGGCAGAAAGACCAACCAATACAATTCCAGCAATAAACATATACTCATTGTGGAAACTAGCCATGATCCAAATTGCGAAGATAACAATAGCAATGAATACCCATTGTAACAATGCCATTGGCCGCTTACGGTCAGCAATATAACCACCTAATGGCCGCACCAGTGTACAAACAAAGGCAAACAAAGCGGAATATAGCCCAGCTATTACAGGGGTGTAATGGAACATTCCAGTTAGAAATGTTGGCGTTAGATTTGTAAATGCAACGAATAATCCGAATGTCAGGAAGTAGAATAAGGATAAGTACCAAGTCCCACTATCCTTTGCAACGGACAAGGCACCCTTAATTGTCTTACTCTTATCTACTGGCATTTCCTTACAAAAAATAGCAAATAATATACCGACGACAATTGTTAAGATAATCAAGAAATAGTAGACGCTATCAAATCCAGCTGCCTTTGAAATATATGGCAGAGTCATTGCAGCAACGGCATTACCCATGTTACCCATAGAAACAATTCCTAGTGCCAATCCCTGTTGTTCAGGCGGAAACCATACGGATGCATAGGAAACACCAACGGCGAAAGAAGTTCCTGACATTCCGACTAGTAATGCTGCAAATAATAGCATTCCAAATGAATGAACATGTGGAATCATAATCAATGGGATAAGAATAAATACCATTAAAATTAGGTAAACTTTCTTTCCACCATAGCGGTCACTTAGAATCCCCACCGGAATTCGCATAATCGAACCAAGCAATACAGGGGTCGCTAATAGCAATGTCCGTTCGGAAACACTCAAATTAAACATCTGCGCTACCTGTGATGCGAGAGGCGCGAAGTTTGACCACGACATAAAACATACAATCATTGCCAATGTTGCAAGGGTCAGTGCCGTATAAGCATTTTTCCTGCTACCATGGGCAACATCATTAACACTTGACATAATCAAGTCCTCCTCCTTTTATATTCAATTGTAACCTAAAACAGCTTAACCACCACTAACCGGCGGAATAATCGCAATCTCGTCACTTGCTGTTAAGCTAACTTCATCGCTATCAACAAACTCTTGGTTAACTGCTAACCGCGAATTTGCAAGCGTTGCCGAAAGCTGCGGATCAAGCTGACTTACCTTATCGAACAATACCGCTACTTTAACTGGAGTCGGTACTTCAATTTGTACAGTCGGTCCTAACCGATCTTGTAAAAATGCGAAAAGCTTAATTGTAACTTCTGTCAATTTCCCCACCTGACCTTATCCGTATCGTATTCTTTCTTCCAAATCGGTACTTCATGTTTTAATGTATCAATAACAAATCGACACCATTTAAATGCTTCAGCACGGTGAGGAGCAGCAACACCAACAAAAACTGCGATGTCAGTTAATGCTAGCGAACCTGTCCGATGAGCGACAACTACACGGCCACCCTGCGCTTCAATCGGGGCAGCAATCTTTTCAAGTTGTTTTTCTGCCATTGGCTGGTATGCAGAATACTCAATCTTAGTGGTTTCAACATTCCCTGTCCATTGGCGAATTGTTCCCACAAACATATCAATGCCACCATACTGCGGATCAACAAGCTTTTGATACATTTCATTAACATCAATGGGGGTATCGCTTATTCGTAAATAATACAACAATAATCACCCGCCTTTAACACTAATCATTATGACAAAAATTAACTTCTTTTAGAATTAGTTAAATCCCTAATAATCGCTTTCATTGATGGTTGCTATACTATTTTTAGATGAAAGGAATTTCAAAATGAATGTTATAATTATATATTCAACAATTTATGGACATAACCTTGAAATGAGTCAATTTATCCATGATAAAATTCTGCCTGATAGTACACTTATTTCAATGGATAATTTTACGCCCGTTAACTTAGCAAATTATGACCTAATAATCATGTGTCCTTGTACATACGGTGAAGGGCAATTGACAACTAACGAAGAAGCTTTTTATCACTACCTTACCAAATGTTGCTTAACAGGATCCGATTATTTAATCGTAGGAGTTGGTGATAAGCACTTTGGACCACGCAAATTCGCCAATGCCGTTTCTATATTTGCTGAAAAACTTGCCGCAGCAGGAGCATCGTCGATTACGCACCCGTTAAAAGTTGACTATGACGAAGCTAAACTGGTTCAAAAGCGCGTTAATAAAATTATTAATAATTATTACCAAAAGAAGGGATTAACATTACCAATCAACACTACCATGTAACATTAATAAGCACGCTTATTCTTATCATTGTTGCCTTTTTTATTGCACTTTCGTGTGGCCGGATCTATATACCGCCTACCGAAATCGTTCATGCATTATTTAGTCCCCATAGTAACCCAGCAACGGCTAACATTATCTATAACATCCGTCTCCCCCGAATTATTGCGGCGGTATTAATTGGGGCAGGATTAGCCATGTCAGGTTGTGCATTTCAAAGTGTCTTTCATAATCTGCTCGTGTCACCAGACATCCTTGGCGTTTCTTACGGTGCTGCAGTTGGAGCAGCCAGCGCAATCCTCTTAGGACTAGGAATTTGGTTTACCCAGTTATTCGCCTTTATCTGTGGCATTATTGCGGTTAGCGCAACACTCTTAATTGCGCGAATTATTCACCAACGTGGAACTCTCATCATAGTCCTTGCGGGAATTGTTGTTTCTGGTTTTATGCAGGCATTGATTGGACTACTAAAATATATTGCAGATCCTGATTCACAATTGCAAAGCATCGTTTACTGGCAACTGGGAAGTTTAGCAAAGGTGGATATTTCCAGTATTATCGCCGTCTTCCCAATGCTAGCCATTGGTGCGGTTATCCTAATCTTTTTCCGCTGGCACTTAACAATTCTCTCACTTGGCGATCAAAACGCCCAAACCATTGGCATTAATGTTGCATTCGAACGGCTTCTGATTATCGGCGCAAGTACCCTCCTTACAGCAGCAACAGTATGCCTAAGTGGAAATATTGGGTGGGTTGGTTTAGTCATTCCCCATATTTCGCGTTTACTCGTCGGTGATAATACTCGCCGGACTCTTCCTATTGCTGGTCTTGTCGGGGCATTATTCTTGTTGATTGTTGATACCCTTGCCCGGTCACTATCAGCTGGTGAAATTCCACTTAGTATCCTCACCGGCTTTATCGGTGCTCCATTATTTATCTACATTTTGATCAAAAAGAAGGTCCGCTTAAATTGACATTACTAACTGTTACTAACCTGAGCTTCTCTTACCACAAATCATCAACCGTTTTTCACGATGTTAACTTATCACTTGAAGCAGGTGAAGTCTTTACAATTTTAGGGCCAAACGGCGTCGGTAAATCCACCCTTCTACAATGTCTTTGTGGATTACTAACACCAACGAAGGGAGAAATTAGTCTTAACGGCCAAAACATCTCTGATTTTACCCATCGTCAACTTGCCCGGCAGGTGGCCATTGTTCCCCAAAACTACCACATTAATTCTGGAATAACGGTAATGGACTACCTTCTTACTGGCCGTACCCCCTATCTATCACTCCTGCAGATGCCAACAAAAAAAGATCACGAGATTGCTGAGCAGTATTTGACAGAATTTAACTTGAATACATTAAAGAATCGATCATTTAGCTCCCTTAGTGGTGGTCAACAACAATTAATTGCCATTATTAAGTCCCTTCTTCAAGAACCTAAATTACTAATTCTCGATGAACCAATGGCTGCCCTTGATATTAGCCGGCAGTATGAATTGCTTAAATTAATCAAAAGGCTTGCTAATAAACACATTGCCATCCTTCTCACCACCCACCTGCCAGATCACGCCCTAATGCTCAATACTAAGATCGGTCTTTTGTCAACTAGCGGTACATTAACGACCGGAAGCACGGATGATTTAATTACTAAAGAAAGGCTAGAAGAATTATATAAAATCCCGTTAAACCTCACTTATTTACCAGAACTCCATCGCTATACATGTCAAATTTTAATTTAAAAATCGGGAATGAGCCTAACTACGGATCTCATCCCCGATTTTTTAATTTTCGCCTGCTAAAATTTGCTGAGCTTGGCGCGTACTTAAATTATAATGATAATATTTGTGGTAAAAGTCCTTTACTTCTTTAACCATGTTAACATCTTTCATTTCATTTGGGTGTATTTTCTTAGCTGCCCACAAGATCTGTAGTGCTTCTTCTGCACTATATCGATCCCACGGGAAAGTCCCTTGCGGATTGCCATAAACTTTATCTTCACGAACTGTCTTTAATTGCTGCAATTGCTTATTTCGTTTCAATGCTTGTCGTGCCTGCTTGTCAGTACTACTTCCCACAATAATTATATCTGGATTTGCCTTTATAATTTCTTCTGCAGTAATAGATAATTGGTTTCCCTTTTTCTTAATAACATTTTGACCACCCGCAAGCGTGATCCATTCATTAACGATTGTTCTTTGACCATCAACCTTAGTTACATCAGCTGCATTAACAATATGCAACACTTTTGGTCGGTGCTTAATCTCTTTTAGGTTGCTTTTTACTTTCGTAATATTTGCTGACAGTTCACGATTGTATTCACGAGCAACTTTCGGAGCATCGCCACCAAGAATGTTTGCTGTTAATGTCACCGATTTTTTTAACCCTGCAAAGTCAGTATACATTGCATTGACTGTTGGTAATTTTGCATCACGAGCAGTCTTTAATTGTGCTGGGTCGGACGTAATCACAACATCGGGACGGGTCTTAATTAATTCTTCAATTTGAATCTGATTACCGGCTAATGGTGCTGCCACTTTTTTTATCCCAGGATCGACAACTGTAAACCAATGTTGTCTCTTTACTAGAGGTGTTGTCGCTACGAGCTTCTTTTGCCCGCCAAGTAATAATACAACCTGATTATTAGCGTGCCATAAGTCAGCTACCCGGTTTACTTTTTTAGGAATTTTTACTTCTTTACCTTCCATGTCTTTAACCTGTCGCGTCGAACTGGCTAGTGCTGGACTGGTAATTCCTAGTAATAATAAAAGAACCAATAAACCGCTTAATACTTTTTTCTTCATGTCAATCTCCTTTACTATTGCTCCATCATTAATTGTATTCTATCTCATATAATAGTTAAATCAGTAATTTCATCTATTTCCCTAATACTCTTTTTTATTGTTAGTTACTACAATAAGGATAAAGATTCAGGAGGTTTAGCATGGAACGGAACCTAAAAAAAGCAGTTTACCAACACATCAACTTTGAGAATAATTTTCAAAACTTCTTTGATTTTCCCGATTTTAAAGAAATGCGGCCGATTATCAGGTCCGCAGTCCATACAGTTGCTAAAGAGAGCTTTGCCGAACAACCGCTGTCGGTAAAGGTTGAACGACGGGCTGTTGCAATCGAAGAACAACTTGAAAGAGAAACCCGAAAATACCAACATCAGAATGGCTTTTTCCCCAATCAGCAATCTGAGTTGCATAACCTTATCCGGCTATATACTAACGTTTTACAAGTAATTAGCAAACACCAAATAATCGACCAAGAAATTGAAGACATCATCTATGCCGTCGATCAAACACGCAAAAGCTTACGAAAGCTCAATAAATTAGATGGTGAAGGCCCATTATATGAGAATACAAAAGACCGCGACCTTATCCCTGATACTTTCTACTATCTTGTCACTCAACAATTAATTCGCCCGTATTTAATTGATCCAGCAGGCAAGATGATACCAGAAAATGTAACTCATGACGGACGTAAACTTGTGGTACAAATGATTACCTATTGCTATCGCGACTGGGATTCTTACCTTACACACCAATACGATGAACAATATAATATAAAAAATAAACGTGGCCTTTCAACAAAGCAGTATTATGATGAGCTAGAACAGAACGAACTGAAATATGCCGACCACGCTTATGCGGAAGTCTTAGCTGACGTCTTTGGGGAGCTAGAGAAAATGCTCGTTCCTGATTATGTTGATAGCCTTGATATTATGTCAACTAATCTCGAATCAATCTTCACTAAACATCCGCGCTTACGGTTACAATTTAATCAGATTATCACTGACCACTTTAAGGTTGATGTACACGGTGTAGAACACGTAATGGACGAGCCACTTAAAGATATTAAAAATAAATATGATTACTACCGGCAAAACTTTAGTTAGGGGATTAACAATGCACCCACAAATTACTCCCGAAATGAAATTGGGAATGAAAGAATTCGAAAATACAATGTTTATGTTAAACGTTCAGCCAACTGCCAAAAATATTGATAAATTTGCCCTTCAAGGAGATCTTTTGCCCGAAAGACTAGATGATATCGCCTGGGCATTGCCGGCCTATCTTTCAACCGACTTTAACCTCTTCTTTATTTTTGCACCTAATATAAACAATCACTGGGCTATTAGTTGCTCCCAAGTTCAAATTGAAGATGGCAACCGAATTACGGCAATGAGTGAAACAGTGCCAACGGGGATGGGATTAAACGCCGTTAATGAATTAAGTCCCAGTTCAGCAATTGAATTAATAGCTTATTTAAAAACATTAGAAGTTAACCGTCTTGGGTACTTCGATGAACATATCGGTGATATGATTCGTAATCAAAAGTAATTTCATAAACTATTCTTTAATAACGAACAAGGGGTTGTGACACAAACCATGAATGGCCTATGTCACAACCCCTTATCAATTTAAAGGACTTATACTGCGTTGCATTTATATTTCTTTGATTTGCTTGCGAAGACTATTAATCTTGGCAATAGGTAAATCACTATCTTCAATGTAGTAAATTAACTCTTGCCGATCAATTTGCCCCTGTTTAACTGCTTCAATTGTCTCCGCTGACAAGGCCGGATAATTAGCATTAAACATCGCAGCAACATCCGGAATACTGTTAATTTCAGCACTGGTCCATCCCCGATTCCACGGGCGCCGAATATTAGCTGCTATTAATAATAATAGTTTAATCAATTCATCACTACTCTTATCAGGAGTAATATTAAGATTAATTGTATCATTCAACATTTTGATAATTCGGTTAATTGTTTCTGCCATTGAAACTAAATCTAAATCTTGATACAAACCTAGTTTCATCCCATAAATACAAATAAAAACGGCCCCTTGCAGATTGCTTCCTGTTAATTGATATCGTGTCATAAATAATTTGTCCAATTGTTCTCGGAGATCAAAAAGGTCAAAATAGTCATCGTATTTGTAACGCATAATTTCTGCTTTTTCCGGAACATAATATTGCAATCCTAACTGGTGATTATAAAGTTTTATCAAGCGTCGACAATCAGTCAACAATGCTGAATAGGCAATAAAAATTCCCTTTTCAAATGTTTCATCAAGATTAAGATCATCAGCCATCTGATTAAGGTCTAATAAATAGTAACGTAATTCTTGCTCGCCAATTCGATCTTGAACATACTGTTTAAATTTTTGCTCACTTAAATTTAACTGCGGATTCTGCGCTTTAATTATTTGAAAAGCATGACGGACCGAAATAACCCCATACATACTCGCAAATGAAGCAAAATAATCATCAATTAATTGATCTGTCCGTCCGTCAAAAATAGTCGGCAAGTCTGTATTAATAGTATTGAATGTTAAATCATCGCCATCTACAAAATCGTCGCTAAAATAACTATCGTCGGAATTATTGATGGAATCACCCTGATCTATAAGCGCTATGTATTCATCATGATCATCATCGTCAATGACACCTTTATCATGTAAGTAATGCATTAAGCGCTTCAATGCCCGTTCAATATTTTTAATCTCATTTCTTGATGATCCATGATATAGCAGTTCTTCAACATCTGCACTATTAAAGTCAAAGAAAGCTTGTAAATTATAAGCTAACCATTCGTTTAAATAGAATTTAAGGTTGCCTTCATAGCTCTTAATTGTTTTACTACTATATTCACCACGAATATCATTTAAAAAGATATCAAGGAGCTGATTATTTAATGTTTGAATTTTGCTAGTTGCTTGGTCGATCTGCTTAGAGGAAGCAAAATCATAGTTTGTTGAACTAAGCTTATCTAACTGATCAATAATATGTTCAAGCTCATCATGATTATCTGGCTGCATTGGTGTTTTTGCATATTGAACCTTAAATGGTTGTGCATTAGTTATTATCGTTAGTGTGTCGCTCTCATTAATATAACCATTACCATGACGCTTCATTATCGTCGTTAAGCGTTGAGAAAGGCCAACTTCATCCATCGTATCAGCTAAGGGTTTCGCATAATCACGACATAGTAAAACTAAGGAGCCCATTTGTGAGCGATCAATTGTTTTATTAATTTGCCATTCATTACTAGCCGCAAGGTATTTATTAAATGCATCAATTGAAAGGCCAAGCCCTGTCCAAACAGCTTTTAAGGTTGCTTCAAACCGTTCTTTGATATGTTGTTTATTTTTTGCATTGACGTCATACAAAATAACAGCCATTGTTGTTGCATCATTTAGAAAAACAAGATACTTCTTATGCTGAACTGTAAAGTACGTCACATGCCATGAAAAAAGAGGATTAGCTTGAGCAATCGCCGTTGTTGTATCATTTTCAGCTTGCTGGTAATTATTAAATAAATTCTTTGCCTTCCCTGCTACGTTAATATACACTATTTATCCCCATCTTTCTTAACGATCATAACATTACCATCTTCCGGGTTACCATACACTGTATAAGCTCCATCAAGCTTTATCTCACGATAGTCTTTTCCGGCATAATTTCCCTTAATTGTATAGCTACCTAGTTCTAATTTTCCAACTGGCTGAAATAATGCTGGAACGGGCTTCTTATCGGTTACGATAATTTCAAATTCCCCATCGATACCGCCATTGCTAAATGCTAATTTACGACCCGTCTTGTCATCTACTATAATAACTTCAGCATTGTCAGTTGTTTGTCTTAATTCTTCTTGCATTAATATTCTCCTAATTTTATATGTTTTAGTGTCATTTTACAATCATCCAATCATTTTGCCAATTATCTTTGATTATTAATTTGGCAATGGATGCGGTATACTAGTATTAAAGAATTATTTGCATAGGGGTGCCCATATTGCTGGGCTGAGATATACAGTGATGTATGGACCCTAGAACCTGTAAGTTAATACTTGCGTAGGGAATGCGTATCATAAGTTTTATTGCTCAAGATAGTTTTTCCCACTTATCTTGGGCATTTTATTTTAAGGAGTTATTTAATGGTCAAACATCAAATCAATTGGTCCCTTGTTGATCAACTACGGACTAAAAACCCAATTATCCTTACACTGGCGAACTTAGTAACAATAGATAAAGTTGCCGATGCGGTAAGCGCTATTGGAGCTTCACCAATCATGTCTGTCGAGGTAAATGAGGCTGCTGAAATGGTTGAATTAGCAGATGCGATTGCGATCAATCTTGGAACCATTAGCCAGCAACAACTAATGCAAATAAAGGCAACCCTGCAAGAAGCAAATCATCATAAGCCATTAATCCTTGATCCGGTCGCGGTTGGCGCAGTCCCTTCACGAATGAAAATAGCGCAAAGCCTATTAACAGAATTTCATTTTGATGTTATTAAAGGAAACGCTAGCGAAATAGCTGCCCTCATCGGGATTAACGGCAAGAGTCATGGAATTGATGCAGGAACTGTTCCTAATCAGGTCCAAATTGCTGAACGATGCGCACGGCAGTTTCATACAATTGTTATCTTAACTGGCGAAACTGACTTAATAACTGATGGCCAAGTTTTATACCAGAATCCCTTTACAGTTGAAATGCTCACAACAAATGTTGGTAGTGGTGATATGTTATCAAGTATAGTAGCAGCATTTGCTGGAATTACTACTGATATATGGGATGCTTGTATTGTTGCCACTGTTCTTATCTCAGCTGCTGGTGTTCTTGCCAACCGCTATTCAGCAGGTCTTGGATCATGGCAAGTACAGTTTTTTGATCAACTTTCGATTATGAATACAAACTCCTTATTAGATTTCTTAGAAGAAAGCGAGGAAGATTATCTTGATTAATGATTACCCTCAAGTTTTAACAATTGCTGGTACTGATAGCGGAGGCGGTGCCGGAATTCCAGCTGATGTCAAAACGATGCAAATGCGAGGCGTTTATGCGGCTATGGTGGTAGTTGCTGTTACTGCCCAAAATACCCTTGGTGTCCAGGATGCCATGCCAGTACCGGAAAAATTAATTGATGAACAATTTGCATCAATTGCAAATGACTTAAAAATTCGTGCTTGCAAAACAGGAATGCTTGCTGATCCCTTACGAGTTAGAACAGTAGTCCGTAACTTAAAAAAATATAACTTTGGTCCACTTATTGTAGATCCAGTAATGGTCGCAAAAGGTGGCGCAAAACTGTTAAGTGATGATGCAATTACAATTGTTCGAGATGAATTACTACCCCTCGCCAGTCTTATTACTCCTAACATTCCTGAAGCATGTGAGTTGACGGGAATGACAATTAAGGATAAAAATGATATTAAAAGCGTGGCGAAAGAGCTTCAAAAACTAGGGGCAAAAAATGTTCTACTAAAAGGTGGCCATGCACAAAATAAGGACCATGCTGATGATTATGTCCTTTTCGAAGACGGAAACGACTTGTGGTTAACAGCACCACGAATCAATACTAAAAATACACATGGAACCGGTGATACAATTTCTGCTTGTATTACCGCTGAAATTGCTAAAGGCCATTCAATGGAACAAGCGATTATGATTGGTAAGACATATGTCGAAAAAACGATTCAAAAGGGTATCAATGTTGGTCATGGCCATGGTCCATTGAATCACTGGGTTAAAGTTGAAGGAGACGATATAAATGGTATTTGATTCACAATCGTTACAAGTATATTTAGTTGGTGGTACTCAAGATGTTCATAATGATGTTGACGCTTTCCTTGAGAAAGTAGAATTAGCGATGCAAAATGGTATTACAGCTTTTCAATATCGCGAAAAGGGTAATTCCACCCTCCGACCAAATGAACGAATTGATCTTGGCCTGCAATTACGCACCCTATGTACTCACTATGCCATTCCATTAATTGTCGATGACGATTATCGATTAGCCCAACAAATTAATGCTGATGGAGTACACATCGGTCAAAATGATACAAAGGTAGATCAAGTTTCAGTTGCCGTTGGTCACCAAATGTTTATTGGTTATTCTTGCAATACACCGGCACAAGTTGAGCATGCTAATTTAATGGACTTTGTTGATTATATCGGTTGTGGTCCTGTCTTTCCTACAACTTCCAAAGCCGATGCTGACCCTGCAATTGGCTTAAGTGAACTAAGCCGGTTAAATACATTAAGTATTCACCCGGTCGTTGCAATTGGCGGTATTACTGAGGAAAATATGCAAGCAGTTCATAAAACAGGTGTTGCAGGATTGGGTGTAATCTCGTTAATATTTAATAGCGATGATTTAGTGGCAACCATCAAACAAATGAAATCTCTTTATAAATAAGAAAATAGCGATTTAAAATGATTAGAAATTACATCATTTTAAATCGCTATTATTCTTTTGTTGCTCCCTGTAGCCACTTTGAAATACCAATTGAAATTGCTACTCCAATCCCTAAAGGAATAAAGGCCGTAAAGTTTAGGTGGCAAACTTCAAACAGCATGAATAATGCCATTAATGGTGCCTGTTGGGATGCAGCTAGAAATAAAGTTGCTCCAATTACCGCACACTGCGTTAACGTTACTAAAGGAAATAGATGAATATAAGGAATTCCAAGAAGAACACCAATCACAGCTCCGGCGGCAATTGATGGTGTCAGTGTCCCACCGTAGCCCCCACACTTAATTGTAAATAAGGTAATAATTACCTTAGCAAATAGGCCAAAAAGTAATGCTAAAAGTATTTGTTTATCAATTGTCGTTGTATTCATTGCTAATTGTGCTAAACCGCGTCCGTTTCCCATAATCTGAGGGTAAAAAGCAGCGATTATTCCAGTCGATAAGGAAAGTAATGGTAATTGCCAAAATAAATGATTATTAGTTACACGATGAGCAGATGCAATTGCTACTCCCCGTTTAAACCATGTTCCTGCAACTCCTAATAAGACGCCAAGGATAACAGCAAACGGTACCGAAATTAGTGAAAAGTTCCGACTACCAACAATGTAGTAAGGCTCGAACCCTTTTAAAATTGAACCAATCATTGTTGCAATCACTGACATGATAAGGCTAACAGAGACCGACCGTGCATTAATCCGCTGATATAGTATTTCTAAGCAAAAAATAGTTCCCGTAATTGGTGCGATATAGACACCGGCGAATCCTGCCCCCGCAGCTGCAGCAACCAACAACCGTTTATCTTCTGAATCAAGGTGGAACAAGTGATAACGATCAAGAGCCTTTCCCCACTTTTGAGCAATTGCTGCCCCCGCCTCTCGTGGCGCTAATTCACGACCAATCGAGTTCCCAGTTCCAACGAAAAAAATCTGTGTTACAACATGAATCATTGTTTTGTTTAAGGGCATTCGTTTACCATTTAATGCATTTTTTATACTAACCGGACGGTAGTGTAACTGGAGTAAGTACCACACAATTGCCGCAATTGCTCCACCAATAAATACTGATAAGAATCGATGAATAGGAAATATACTAATATTAACCGGCATTCTATTAGTTTCATTAAAGTTCAAAAAATAGTGCTCAGTAATATCAAGAATCGCACTTAGGATCAACGAACTAAACCCAACGATAATTCCGAGAGCAACAGTTGCAACTGCTAAAGGAATATTCTTTTTTGTCTCTTTCATTTTATCTCTCCTACGTAGAAGTAAATCATTCCTAGTTTATCATGAATATGGAAATAATGATAATTGATTAGTTTATATAATTTAAAATATTATGTAAACCAATCAATTTGCCCCTATTAGTAATGTATACAAAAACAAGAGACTAGTGTACTTCACCAATCTCTTGTTTTTACAAATGTCTTATTGTTGAATATATCTCTTGGTCTGCTTGTCAAACACAAAAGAATACTTTTGATTTTCTGTCTCTACAGTAATTTCTTTGTAGAATTTATCATATCCCGCATTAATTAGTGTAACATCAACTTGGTTATTATCTACTTTAATCTGATAAAGGTTATATTCACCCTCCTGATATGCAAAATCAAGTCCATTGTCTTGATAATGAAGATATTCGCCTTTTTGCCCATACATGCGGAAATTCATGGCCTTATCCGGCGCATCACTCACATGGTTTATTTCAGGTCCCCACGGAAGAATAGTATCTTTTTTGACAAACAATGGCAACTTATCTATTGGCGCTTTTACTAAGATATGACGTTTGCCAACATATTCCATCCCATTCCAGAAGTCAATCCACTCACCTTCTGGCAAGTATACCGCGCGGACGTCTTGCCCTTCTTGAACAATCGGAGCAACTAATAACTGGTTGCCAACCATATACTCATCATTAATTGTTCGAACAGCTGGATCATTATCGTAATTAAGAACAAGCGGACGCATAATTCCTAAACCAGTTTTTGTTTCTTGGTAACTTAAGTCATAAAGAAATGGGATAAAATGATAGCGCAATTTAAGGTACTTACGATAAATTGATAATGTTGGTTCCCCAAATACCCAGGGCTCCTGCGACCGTGTCCCCATCGATGCATGGTTACGGTAGAGTGGGCTGAAAAGTGCCCCTTCAATCCACCGTGTTAACAGTTCTGCGGTTGCATCTGCCCCAAAGCCACCAATATCAGTACCAGCAAATGCAAAGCCACTCATACTTAAATTACATAATTGTGGAATCATCATTTGTAGGTGTGGCCATAAGCTTTGGTTATCTCCGGTCCAAATGGTTGAATATTTCTGAGTTCCCGCATAAGCTGCCCGTGTAATAACATATGGCCGTTTATGACTATGTTTTTTCAAGCCCTGATAAGTTGCTTTAGCCATATTATGTCCATATACATTATGCATCTTTTTATGAGTCGATTTATGTTCACCATCACTAAAGATAACATCGTCAGGAATATTACCTTCAAAAGTTGCCGGCTCATTCATATCATTCCAAACTCCGCAAGTTCCACTATCGACTAAGAATTTACAATTATCGGCCCACCATTGTTGCACTTCTTTTTTACCAAAGTCTGGAAATACGGCATCACCAGGCCAAACTTTATTAACGTAGACCGTTCCGTCTGGATTTTTAACAAAGTATCCTCTTTTAAGGCCTTCCTTGTATATTCGGTACTTTTTATCTTGCTTTACTCCCGGATCGATAATTGGCATAACACGAAAGCCCTGGTCTTTCAGCTTATGGATAAATTCTTGGGGATTAGTGAACTTATCCTTATTCCAGGTAAATACACGGTAGCCATCCATATAGTCAATATCAAAGTGGATTACATCACATGGTAAGTCATTTTCACGTAACTTATTAGCAATTTCTTCTACTTTAGCGGGGCTTGCACTATAACCCCAACGTGATTGCTGGTACCCGAGAACCCATTTTTGTGGCAATGGAACACGACCAGTTAAATAAGTATAATTTGTTACAATGTCCCGTAAATGCTGTCCACCTATAATATAATAATCAAGGTTTCCAGCAACTGCGGAATAATAATAATAGTTAGAATTTTCCTTACCAAGGTCAAAGTGGCTCCGATATGGATCATCAAAGAATAGCCCGTATGGATGACCTTCTTTTAATCCCAACATGAACGGAATTGATTTATAAAGCCGGGTAAAACTTTCTACTTGAGGAGCTGGATTATCGGTATTCCAGTTATCATATTCATATCCACGTTTGTTTAGATAACCAGTTTTATCTCCTAATCCATAAATCTGCTCATCAGTTGCCAACGATTTAATTACTTCGAAATATGTTTCATCTTGATCGCTTCCACCAGCAACGTCATGCCCTTCAGCAGCTACTAACTTTGCATGTTCCTCGTCTAAGCCTCGATCAATCGGCGTACGTTTTCCACGATAGTCAATTACAAGTGGGTGTCCATGCCTATCGTACACATCAATCTTTTCATCATCATAAATCTTGACAATTAATGCTGCTGTTAGGAGTTCTAAATGGTCACCCTTATCAAATAGATCAAAATCAGTCTTAATTACCTTATTACCCTCGATCGCATAAGACTGGCCCTTTTCACCATGATCTTGAAACACACGAATAATTTCTGGCGTAATAATTGATAAAGTCAGGGAGCTTTGTTGATAATTAATTGTAATTTTTTGATCAGCCGTAGCATACCCCTTTACCTGGTTATTCACAATAGTCATCCTTCCTGAGTTGGTTTTACTTTTATTGTAGCGCGTTTATTGTAAATGTAAACGTTTTCCTACATGTAAAGGTAATAAATTAGAAATGTTATAATAGGTAATGATTATAAATAACAAACGAGGCATATAAAATGCATAATAAACTAAAGGTTACTATTGGATTATTTTGTTGGCTTTTATTTGGATTGGTATTAGTTAATATTGTCGAAAAAGTGCAACTAATTCGGCTCATTGACAGATGGGGGTGGGATATTACCCGACCAACTACTTCTTTTAAAACATTTGCCTTGACTGAATTAACATTTCTCGGGGACCCTGTAACTGTCGGTATTATTACAATTGGCCTTATGTTGTTTTTATGGCGACGGAAACAGGCTACTGACAGTGTATGGTATGGAATGCTCCAATTCTTAGGATACTGCTTAGTTATCCTTGTAAAATACAGTGTTATTCGATTACGCCCCGTTCACCGATTAATTACGGTTAGTGGATATAGTTTTCCCAGTGGACATACATTTTCGACAACTATTCTTGTTTTTACCCTGCTAGCAATTATTATTCCACACTTAAAAAGGCAGTGGGTAAAGGCACTATATATC
Organism: Limosilactobacillus rudii; assembly: GCF_014145455.1. Classification (GTDB taxonomy): domain Bacteria; phylum Bacillota; class Bacilli; order Lactobacillales; family Lactobacillaceae; genus Limosilactobacillus; species Limosilactobacillus rudii. Next base: position 51,793 of record NZ_JACIVB010000043.1, read on the forward strand.
ATAGTAAGCATTTTATGGATTTTACTTATAATGTATTCAAGAGTTTATCTTCGAGCTCATTTTACATCCGATGTTATAGGCGGGTTCCTTTTAGCTACTGGTTGGTGGTTATTAATAAATACTCAGCGTCATCGCTTCTTTGACTGGCTAACGAAGCCGGTAAATAGATAGGAATATGAAATGATAAATTTTATCTCATGTTCCTATTTTTTATTACCTTAACAAGGTAGTTTTATCTAAATGATTGATCAGTTTAAAATATCAGCTTTAGTTACTAGTGATATTGGACGCCCAGTAGTTGCTTTATTCTGGCTTTAACACATCTTTAAGTAATATGTTGAATCTGCTTCATCTGCTAATACCAACGACTATCCCTGACCTATCAATTGCGGGAAACTTGCGAAGACTTGCCCAATGTAATCGTGTTCCCGGGTTAAAGGAATTTCTTCTGTACTCTCTAGGCCAACCATTTGAATATCAATTTTTGAAGCAAATACACGTTTAACTGCTTCAGGATCCCCCAAAGCATCCCATTCTGTCTGCCATCCCATCGAAGCCTAATTATTAACACTTCCATGACTATTTAGGGAGACCCAGCCGTCTAGTATAAATACTTAATCTTCTGCATTACCATCTCGCTAATTTTTCAATAAGTATAATATAATTAAATGATCAAAATTATTTTTAAAACTATGGTGATAATTTTATTTTGTTCTGTCATAAATAAAAATCTCCTTACTAAATTAATGATAGTCTCAGTATAGGAGATCTTGAGCAGCCAGGGCAAACGTATTGATATTGATTACTTACAATTAAACAAAATGCGTTAAACTTAAAAGCGCGCGTTTACCGAATCTTTGAGAACGGTCAAGTACCATTGACTAATAATCCGGTTGAGCAAGCAATTCGACCTTCAACATTGATTCGTAAAAACAGCCTATTTGCGAAATCAATTCGTGGGGCCCAAGCCAGTGCAATCTATTATTCACTAGTTGAAACTGCGAAGCTTAACCATTTAAATATTTACAAGTACTTTAAGTATTTATTTGATAAGCTGCCAAACCGCAATGGTGAAGACATTGAGGCTTATTTGCCATGGGCAGAGCAAGTACAGAGTGAATGTCATCAATAAAATAAGGAAGTATGAAACTAAAGGTAATAAATAGGTTCATACTTCCCTTTAATTTTCAATAATCCAATTACTCAGGTATCAAAAAAAGACCAACATGTACTTCACATGTTGGTCTAATTGCGTGGCAACGTCCTATCCTCGCAGGGAGCGATCCCCCAACTACTTTCGGCGTGTTGAAGCTTAACTTCTGTGTTCGGCATGGGTACAGGTGTATCCTTCAAGCCATCATCACCACACTCTTTGTCCTTCCGGACGAGAGCTTATGCTCTCAAAACTAAATATTATCCTCTTCCTCTATTCCCTTTTCCAATAAACCACCGCTCCTTGGTTAAGTCCTCGACCGATTAGTAATGGTCCGCTCCACGCCTCACGGCGCTTCCACTTCCATCCTATCTACCTCATCATCTCTGAGGGGTCTTACTTTCCCGAAGGAAATGGGAAATCTCATCTCGAGGCGAGTTTCACACTTAGATGCTTTCAGCGTTTATCTCGTCCATACTTAGCTACCCAGCGGTGCTCCTGGCGGAACAACTGGTACACCAGCGGTATGTCCATCCCGGTCCTCTCGTACTAAGGACAGGTCCTCTCAAATTTCCTACGCCCGCGACGGATAGGGACCGAACTGTCTCACGACGTTCTGAACCCAGCTCGCGTACCGCTTTAATGGGCGAACAGCCCAACCCTTGGGACCGACTACAGCCCCAGGATGCGATGAGCCGACATCGAGGTGCCAAACCTCCCCGTCGATGTGGACTCTTGGGGGAGATAAGCCTGTTATCCCCAGGGTAGCTTTTATCCGTTGAGCGATGGCCCTTCCATGCGGAACCACCGGATCACTAAGCCCGACTTTCGTCCCTGCTCGACCTGTCTGTCTCGCAGTCAAGCTCGCTTGTGCCTTTACACTCTGCGCATGATTTCCAACCATACTGAGCGAACCTTTGGGCGCCTCCGTTACCTTTTGGGAGGCGACCGCCCCAGTCAAACTGCCCACCTGACACTGTCTCCCAGCACGTTCAGTGCTGCGGGTTAGAGTGGTCATATTGCAAGGGTAGTATCCCACCAGCGCCTCCGTCGAAACTAGCGTCCCGACTTCTACGGCTCCTACCTATCCTGTACAAGCAGTACAAACACTCAATATCAAGCTACAGTAAAGCTCCATGGGGTCTTTCCGTCCTGTCGCGGGTACCCTGCATCTTCACAGGGATTTCAATTTCACCGAGTCTCTCGTTGAGACAGCGCCCAGATCGTTACGCCTTTCGTGCGGGTCGGAACTTACCCGACAAGGAATTTCGCTACCTTAGGACCGTTATAGTTACGGCCGCCGTTTACTGGGGCTTCAATTCTGAGCTTCGCTTACGCTAACCCATCCTTTTAACCTTCCAGCACCGGGCAGGCGTCAGCCCCTATACTTCATCTTACGATTTTGCAGAAACCTGTGTTTTTGATAAACAGTCGCCTGGGCCTATTCACTGCGGCTGACCTTCCGGCCAGCACCCCTTCTCCCGAAGTTACGGGGTCATTTTGCCGAGTTCCTTAACGAGAGTTCTCTCGCTCACCTTAGGATTCTCTCCTCGACTACCTGTGTCGGTTTGCGGTACGGGCAGTTAACTACTCCTTAGAAGCTTTTCTCGGCAGTGTGACATCGGCAACTTCGCTACTTTAATTTCGCTCCCCATCACAGCTTGTCAACCCGGATGCAAACATTTGACTCGCATCCTGACTTACTGCTTGGCCGTACTCTTCCATTCGTACGGTTTGCTTAGCCTCCTGCGTCCCTCCATCGTTAACGCAGTTAACTGGTACAGGAATCTCAACCTGTTATCCATCGCCTACGCCTCTCGGCCTCGGCTTAGGTCCCGACTTACCCTGGGAGGACGAGCCTTCCCCAGGAAACCTTAGTCATTCGGTGGACAGGATTCTCACCTGTCTTTCGCTACTCATACCGGCATTCTCACTTCTAAGCGCTCCACCAGTCCTCACGGTCTGACTTCGCCGCCCTTAGAACGCTCTCCTATCACGTGCACGTAGTGCACATCCACAGTTTCGGTAATATGCTTAGCCCCGGTACATTTTCGGCGCAGGATCACTCGACTAGTGAGCTATTACGCACTCTTTAAATGGTGGCTGCTTCTAAGCCAACATCCTAGTTGTCTATGCAACTCCACATCCTTTTCCACTTAGCATATATTTTGGGACCTTAACTGGTGATCTGGGCTGTTCCCCTTTCGACGGTGGATCTTATCACTCATCGTCTGACTCCTGAGTATAAATCAATGGCATTCGGAGTTTATCTGAAGTTGGTAACCCATGACGGGCCCCTTGTCCAAACAGTAGCTCTACCTCCACGATTCTTTACCTCAAGGCTCCCCCTAAAGAGATTTCGGAGAGAACCAGCTATCTCCAAGTTCGTTTGGAATTTCACCGCTACCCACACCTCATCCCAGCCATTTTCAACTGACACGGGTTCGGTCCTCCAGTGCGCTTTACCGCACCTTCAACCTGGACATGGGTAGGTCACCTGGTTTCGGGTCTACAACTACATACTTCTTGCGCCCATTTAAGACTCGCTTTCGCTACGGCTCCGGCTTTTCCGCCTTAACCTTGCATGCAATCGTAACTCGCCGGTTCATTCTGCAAGAGGCACGCCGTCACCCTTTAACGGGCTCCGACTGCTTGTAGGCACATGGTTTCAGGAACTATTTCACTCCCCTTCCGGGGTGCTTTTCACCTTTCCCTCACGGTACTGGTTCACTATCGGTCACTAGGGAGTATTTAGCCTTACGAGATGGTCCTCGCGGGTTCCGACGGGGTTTCACGTGTCCCGCCGTACTCAGGATCCTGAACAGAGAGTGTGACGTTTCGTCTACGGGGCTCTCACCCTCTTTGGCACAGCTTCCCAACTGTTGCGACTACGTCGCACTTTGGTAACTCTATTGTTCAGTCCTACAACCCCAGTAAGCAAGCTTACTGGTTTGGGCTCTTCCCCTTTCGCTCGCC
>NZ_JACIVB010000044.1 GCF_014145455.1 Limosilactobacillus rudii
ATTCCAGCATCACAAACGATTAAGTTCGTTGATGAAAGTGGCAACACGCTCCGTGAAAACAATGTTCAAACGAGTGAATTTACCCGGACACCAGATGTTGTTGATACCGTAACTGGTAAGACGATTACGGAAGGCTCATGGAATGAAACTAGCCACAAGTTTGGCACGATCAACGTTCCAGTAATTGATGGCTACGTTGCAACTGTCAAGACTGCCGGTGGATTAACAGCAACTACTGAGAATCCAAATGTTGTAACTGAAGTTGTCTACAAGAAGGTTGGTAAGATCATCCCGGTTGATCCATCAGGAAAGCCAATTCCAAATGTACCAACCCCAAGTTACCCGAACGATCCAACTGATCCAACGACGGTAACACCGGATGAACCAGTACCAAGTATTCCTGGTTACACTCCAGAAGTACCGACAGTAACACCAACTGATCCTGGTAAGGACACCCCAGTTGTTTACCACCCAGTAGACAACACACAAAACGCTCAAGTTCGTTACATTGACTTGACTAACAACGAAGAACTTGCTAACTCAGGTAACTTGAGCGGTCAACCAGGTGACAAGATTAACTACAGTACTGCCGATGAAATCAAGGCTCTTGAAGATAAAGGCTATGTTCTTGTAAATGATGGTTTCCCAGCAGATGCCGCATTTGACAATGATAAGGATCATGACCAAGTCTTCACTGTTACATTCCGTCACGGTACGCAACCAGTTAACCCTAATGAACCAGGTAAGCCGGGTCAACCAATTAATCCAAATGATCCAGACGGTCCTAAGTACCCACAAGGATCAGACCAAGTAACCAAGAATGTTACGCGGACGATTCAATACGTTGACGAAAATGGTAATAAGATCAGTGATCCAGTTGAACAAACTGTTAACTTCACTGCTGAAGGTGTTCTCGATAAGGTAACTGGTCAATGGACAACACCATTAACTTGGAGTGGCAGTCAATCTGTTGCTGGTGTTAAGTCACCAGTTGTTGATGGATACCACTTGGTAAGCATTGACCGCGATGGTGATGGTAACAACGTTAAGGGTGTAACGCTTAGCCATGAAAATGATAGCTACACGGTAACTGTTAAATACGCTAAGAACGGTAAGATTGTGCCAGTTGATCCATCAGGAAAGCCAATTCCAAATGTACCAACTCCACAATACCCAACGGACCCATCAAACCCAGCGAAGGTAACACCAAATGAACCAGTGCCAAGTATTCCAGGATTTGTTCCTGAAGTGCCAACAGTAACGCCAACTAACCCTGGTACGGACACACCAGTTCACTACAACCCAGTGGTTAATGACCAAACTGCCATTGTTAACTATGTTGATCAGGACAACAACAATGCTCAAATCGCAACTTCTGGTGACTTAACTGGTAAGCCGGGCAGTGTCATTGATTACAGCACGGCAACAACAATTAAGCAATTGGAAGATCAAGGTTACGTCTTAGTAAGTGATGGCTTCCCAGCAGGTGCAGTCTTCGATAATGATGACAGCACAACACAAACTTACACGGTAGTCTTGAAGCACGGTACAACAACCTTCAAGCCGGATAAGCCAGGAACACCGGGTGAACCAATTAACCCTAACTACCCTGACGGTCCAAAGGTAACTAATGAAGATGTTGATTATCTTAAGGATGTTAAGTTTACTGTCCACTATGTTGGAGCAGGAAATAACAACCCAGCAGATAATGTTCAAAATGCTCGCTGGACACGTTCAATCACAGTTGACAATGTTACTGGTAACATTATTAGCTCAACTGAATGGGTAAGTAATAAGGACAGCTATGATAACGTTAAGACCCCTGTGGTTGATGGTTACCATGCTGACCGGGCCCAAGTTGATGGACAAAAGGTAACGATGGATGATCAAGAAGCTACTGTTACTTACGCACCAAACGGTAAGATCGTTCCAGTTGACCCTGACGGTAACCCAATTCCGAATGCGCCAACACCGCAATACCCAACGGATCCAACTAATCCAACGACGGTAACACCGGATGAACCAGTACCAAGTGTTCCAGGGTACAAGCCAAGTGTACCAACAGTAACGCCAACTAACCCTGGAGTTGATACGCCAGTTAAGTACGTTCCAAATACGGTTACGCCAAAGCCGGCTGATGATCAAACAGCGATTGTTAACTACGTTGACCAAGATGAAAACAACAAGGTAATTACTACTTCTGGTAACCTCGTTGGTAAACCTGGCAACAAGATTGATTACAGTACGGCAACCACGATTGAAGAACTTGAAGCCCAAGGTTACGAATTAGTGAGCGATGGTTTCCCGGCTAACGCAACGTTTGATGATAATACGGACGTTAACCAAGTCTTCACAGTTGTCTTGAAGCATGGTCACGCTCCAGTTGGACCAAATAATCCACATGAGCCAGGTACGCCAGTCAACCCTGGTGAACCAAACGGACCAAAGTGGCCAGCTAAGGATAACTACACGAAAGACTACACATCTACTGTTCACTTCGTGGATAACAACGGTAACAAGATGCGTGATGATGATGTCCAAACTTCAACTTGGACACGGACGTTGATTATCGACAAGGTTACTGGCGAGATTCTTAACCCTAACGAAAACTGGACTTCTGATAAGGACAGCTATAACGAAGTTAAGGTACCAGTAATTAATGGTTACGTTGCGGACAAGGCTAATGTTCCAGCCAAGAAAGCAGTTCAACGAAACATTGAAGATACAGTAACCTACACTAAAGTTGGTAATATTGTCCCAGTTGATCCAAATGGTAACCCAATTCCAAATGTACCAGTTGTGCCATACACGAATGATCCAACGGATCCGACGAAGGTCGTACCAAACGAACCGGTACCAACAGTTCCAGGAATGACGCCAAATGTCACGACCGTTACACCGGATCGTCCAACAGTTGATACTCCAGTAGTCTACACGACGCCAACGCCGGTAACACCAACTACACCGACTAAGCCACAAGCTTCAACCACGCCAGAAACTCCTGCCCAGCCAGCAGAACCGGCAACACCGGCTGCACCAACA
>NZ_JACIVB010000045.1 GCF_014145455.1 Limosilactobacillus rudii
ACTTGGTACTGGTTCATCCGGTGTTACCGTCGTTGGATCAGTTGGATCGTTCGGGTAACTTGGGGTTGGTACATTTGGAATTGGCTTTCCTGATGGATCAACCGGGATGATCTTACCAACCTTCTTGTAGACAACTTCAGTTACAACATTTGGATTCTCAGTAGTTGCTGTTAATCCACCGGCAGTCTTGACAGTTGCAACGTAGCCATCAATTACTGGAACGTTGATCGTGCCAAACTTGTGGCTAGTTTCATTCCATGAGCCTTCCGTAATCGTCTTACCAGTTACGGTATCAACAACATCTGGTGTCCGGGTAAATTCACTCGTTTGAACATTGTTTTCACGGAGCGTGTTGCCACTTTCATCAACGAACTTAATCGTTTGTGATGCTGGAATGTTTTGACCATGTTCATTGGTCGTTCCATTAGGTGCGTAGTTAACGTATACATCGTAGCTTGAGTCATTGTGAGTAAGTGATACGCCCTTAACGTTAGTACCATCTGCATCACGACTTACATAAGTTACGTGCATGCCATTAACAGCAGGTGATTGAACCGCCTTTACATCTTGAGCAGGAGTCCAAGTCAACTCACCTGGTCCGGTAATCTTACCATCAGTAACAGTAACAAGCTTACCAGTCACTTTATCAACGGTACCGTTAGCAGTGAAGTTAACAGTTTCTACAACTGGTTCAGCTACTTGCTTACCATCTTGGGTATTAACAAAGTAAACTGTCCGGGTAACTTCTTTCTGAAGGTCAGTCTTGTTGTAACCAGCGCCCGGATGATCTGGGTTTACTGGTGCAGTACCGTGAGTCAAGTGAACAGTGAAGTTGTGGTTACCATCAACCGAGAATGTGTATCCGTCCTTAGGGAAGTTGTCACCACCCTTTACTAATTGGTAACCTCGTGCTTCATAGTAATCAATTGAAGGCTTAGTGGAGTAGTCACTCTTAACACCATCAAGACCATGTAATTCATCGACCTTAAGAGTTGAGCCAGTTACATCATCAATGTAAGTTACACTTGCCTGAACGCTTTGCCGGTAAGTTACTGGTGTATCAGTAGTAGGTTTTTCTGGTGTTACCGTTGGCGTATCTGGAGTGTAACCAGGAACTGCTGGTACTGGTTCATCCGGCGTTACTTTCGTTGGGTTAGTTGGATCATTAGGATAGTTTGGTGTTGGTGCCCCTGGAATTGGCTTTCCTGTTGGGTCAACCGGAATGATCTTACCAACCTTCTTGTAAACAACCTTGTCAGTAACATTTGGATTATCAACTGTTGCAGTCTTACCACCGGCAGTTGTCACTTCTGTAACGTAGCCAGGGATTACTGGAACCTTAACTGTACCGTAAGTGTGACTAGTTTCATTCCATTTACCTTCAGTAACATTACCTTCTGCATCTGTTACATCTGGAGTCCGGCTAAACGTAAAGTCGCTAACTGCTGGAGCATAAAGTTCGTTACCGTCTTCATCAACGAATGTAACAGTTTGTGTTGATGGAACAGTCTTAGCGCCATCTTGGTGAGTACCATTATCAGCGTAGTATACGTTAACAATGATGTTGCCGCTTTGAGCATTAACCGTTGTCTTAGCTACATTATCGCCATCACGTTGGTCGCTTGGCGTAACGTTACTTACGTGCATTCCCTTGATTGTTGGTGATGTAACCGCGTCAAAGTCATGACTAGTAGCGTTCCAAGTTAATTCACCAGCGCCAGTGATCTTGCCATCCTTAACAGTAACTAACTTGTGAGTGACGTTATCAACAGTACCATTAGCAACAAAGTCGAATGATTGACCAACTTGTTGCGCAACCACATTACCTTGGCCATCCAAGTAGTTGATTGTCCGCGTAACGGTCTTCTTCAAGTCGGTTGCACTATAACCGGCACCTGGATGATCTGGGTTTACTGGTGAAGTTGTGTGTGTCAAGTGAACTTCGAATTCATGTGGGCCACCAACTTCAAAGGTGTATCCGTCCTTAGGGAAGTTGTCACCACCCTTTACTAATTGGTAACCTCGTGCTTCGTAGTAATCAATTGAAGGCTTGGTAGAGTAGTCACTCTTAACGCCTTCAAGGCCACTTAATGGATCAGTCTTGAGAGTTTCACCTGTTACATCATCAATGTAAGCTACAGTTGCCTTAATTTCTTGGTTGTAAACCACCGGAGTATCCTTGCCCGGATCAGTTGGCGTTACTGTCGGCACTTCAGGAACAAATCCTGGAACACTTGGTACTGGTTCATCTGGTGTTACACCAGTTGGATCAGTTGGGTCCGTTGGATATTGTGGTGTTGGCGCATTTGGAATTGGCTTACCACTTGGATCAACTGGGACAATCTTACCGTTTGGTGCATAAGTTACAGTTACATCAATATCATCTTGAGTTACCGCAGTCGCTGGAACGCTTGCCTTATCAGCATGGTATCCTTCAATTACCGGCGTGTTCACTTGATCGTAAACCGTCTTTTCACCCTTAGCAATTGACCAGTCAGTAGTGTATTGACCATTTTCAATTACCTTGTTAGTTACAGTATCAACAGTCAATGTCCGTGTCCACTTGGAGTTTTGAACATTATTGGCTGGTGTCTTATCACCGGCACCTACATAGTGAACGGTTTCCTTAACATCTTTACTGTATTGGTCCGGGTTTACACCGTCATGTGGATGATCTGGGTTTACTGGAACTTGACCATGGTGGAAGGTTACCTTAAAGATTTGAGTGTTTCCTTCTTCATTATCAAATACCGGATTACCACTGAATCCATCGTTTGCTAGAACATATCCTTGCTTTTCGTAATCAGCAATTGAAGTAGCAGTTGAGTAGTCAATCTTGTCCCCTGCTTGCCCAGTTAAGACCGGTGATTCAGACATAATCTTGTTGTTTTCATCAAGATCGATGTATTGAATCTGAGCTTTTTGTTCAACATTCTTAGTGTAAACAACTGGAGTATCCTGTGTTGGATCTGGAGGAGTTACAGTGTTTTGACTCGGAGTATAACCCGGAACCTTTGGAGTTGGTTCATCTGGTGTTACCTTCGTTGGATTAACTGGATCGTTTGTGTAAGTAGGTGTTGGTGCATCTGGAATTGGAGTATGGTCTGGTGTTACAGGAATAATCTTGCCGACCTTCTTGTAAACTACTGTGAATGTTCTATTACGTTCTGCAACACTTGCTGCGTGAGTAGTAGTAAAGCCACCAGCAGTATATTTACCATCATTATTGGTGTAACCAGATACTGCCACGTAACCATTAATTACAGGAACGTTTTCAGCAGTAAAGTCATGGCTTTCTGCATTCCAATCACCACGTGAAATCAACTTACCAGTTTGTGCATCATAAGTATTACCACTGTAAGTAAATGTGTAGTCTAATGACTTAGATGGGCTTACTTCATTACCTTGTTCATCTACATATTTAACTACTTGTGATGCAGTAACACTTTGCTTATCACGAATCTCAGTATCGTTCTTGGCATAAGTTACAGTAACGCTAATTTCTGGTGTATCTTTAGTTAAACCAGTAATTGTTGCAACATTATCACCATCGGCATGGCTTGATACGTTAGTTACGTGGTAACCTTCTTCAGCTGGCGAAGTTACACCTTCAAATGAAGTCTTGTCACTAGTCCAAGTGATTTGTGGAGTAGCTGTATCAGCAGTATTTACTACCCACTTGCCATCTTCTTGCTTAGCATTGACTAATTGACCAGTAATCTTGTCAACATAAGCAGTACCAGTGAATGTAGCAGTTTGCTTAGCATTTGCTGGAATAGTTCCAGTAAATGGCTTACTGTCAGCATTTTTGTAGCTAACAGTTAATTTAACCGTCTTCGTTAATTGATCTGGTTGTGCTTCTGCTGGAGTATTCTTAGGCACATCAGTTGGTGGAGTGTTTGGTGTAATTGGTTGTACACCATGTTTCATGTGAACTGTGACAGTAATATTCTTGTCAGCTTCAATTTCTGCTGGAATTGTACCGTCAGTGGTTACATAAACGTAGCCTTTATCTTCCAAACTCTTGATTGTATTAGCAGTTGTGTAAGTTACCTTAGTGCCAGCCTTTTCTTCACCAGAATTGTAGCTTACACCTGGAATAGCTGAGTTAGTTGTGTCATCAAAGTAATTTACAGTAACTGAACCCTTCTTAACCTCATCTTTTACATAAGGAACATTTACGTTCTTACCAGGATCAGTTGGGTTAGGATCAACTGGATCGCCTGGGTTACCATTTTCTGGATGGTAGCCTGGAACAGTTGGCTTTTCACCCGGGTTACCCTTAGTTGGATCATTAGGATTATTAGGGAATTGTGGTTGTGGTGCATCTGGAATTGGATTACCAGTTGGATCAACCGGAACGATGTGGCCAAGTGGCTTATAAGTTACAGTTTTTTCAATATCTTCTTGCGTTACAGCAGTTGCAGGAACATTTGCTTGATCTGCGTAGTAACCATCAACTACTGGAGTATTTACTTGTGAGTATTCTTCAGGTTGACCCTTAGCAATTGCCCAGTCAGTAGTGTATTGACCGTTTGGAACAACTTCATTGGTTACTTCATCAAGAGTTAATGTTCGAGTCCACTTAGAAGTTTGGACGTGATCACCTGGAGTGTTTTCTCCTGCGCCTACATAATGAACAGTTTCCTTAACATCCTTTGATAACTCGTTAGGATCGACACCATGTTTATTAGGAGTATCTGGTCCCACTGGAATTTCATTATGGTCGTAGTAAACGTTGACTGTAGCGTTTTGCGTTGAGGCATTTACGTTTTCTGCATTTACAGTAGCTGCAGAAGAACCATTTTCAAAGCGTGGAGCCTTGTAACCATTCTTGGTTAAGTCTGGTGAGGTTACGGCATCCCACTTAGCAGTGTTCCAGCCATCACCATTTGCTAAAGTGTAGCTCTTACCATCTTGACTAACAGTACCGTAACCTAAGACATTACCTTGATCATCAAGAACTTGAGTACGGTTAAGAGTTACTGTTTGGTCAACTGGATTATCAGCAATTAAGTTAGCTGGAATCTTTTGACCAGTCTTACCGTCTAAGTAATTGATTGTACGAGTAACTTCTTTATCCTCGGTCTTGCCTGCGTGGTATTTAGCATCTTTAGTGTAAATGACCTTAATAGTAATATCATTATTCTTAGTATTATCTACTGTAGTTGCCTTAACAACACCTTTACCAGCATTATATGCAATTGGATTTACAGTTGAGAAACTATAGTCTGACCCCTTATAAGTAATAGTTGGACGCTCATTAGTTGCAGCAAACTCGTAAGAACTACCATCTTTAGCAGCTCCATCGTTTACCGAATAAGTCCAAGTAAGTTTACCATCTTGGTTCTTAATTGTGCCATCTGAATTTAAAGTTACTAAATTGCCAGTTACTTCATCAATAGTACCAGAGCCTGTAAATACAACAGTCTCAGTAGTTGACGGAGCAATAGTATTTCCTTCAGAATCCACGTATTCAATTACACGAGTAGAAGTCTTTTGTAAATCATTCTTAGTATACTTATCAGTTGGATTTTCTGGGTTAACTGGCTTAGTTTGATGAGCCATCACGATTGTAAAGTTTTGATCTACTTTAGTATCATTATCAAATTTAGTGCCATTACTAAAATCATCACTTACAACTTTGTAGCCCAATTTTTCTAAGGCAGTAACAGAAGTGGTTGGTGTTTGATTACCATCTTTAAATGTAATATCAGTATCAGGTTGACCACTTGCATTAAAGGCAGTTGTAATACCATTAACTTCAATTTGCTTATTATTGTTGTCTTGATCAACAATAATTAATGTAGCCTTCTGTTCATCTTGTGGTGCTGCACGATAAATAACGTATAAGTTACCATCTTTATAAGTGTTATAGTAGCTACTATTCTTAAATTCTTGTGGAGTATTAGCAAATTGCTTTGAGTCCTTAATTTGGCCGTTAAGAACTACATCTCCATTATTAGAAATAACTGAACTCAATTCTTGAGCAGTAGCTAAGTGGTAAACTTTCCCATCAAGAGAAATAACTTCTTGCCCTAAGCTATCCTTACCTGTGATAGTTTCTGGTGCATCATAACCTTGGAAATAATAGTGTCCATCAGCAGCCTTGATAATATTTCCAGCAATTGATTTCCAGTTTACAGTATCACCATCATTTTCATAGTTACCATTGCTATCTCTAACTGGAATTACAGCACCATGAGCGTCTAACTTAGGAGTACCATCAGCATTACGTTCAACCTTAACTAGCTGATCAGTTGCATTGTCCTTATATAGTAATTCGCTTTGAGCGTTATTACCTTGTGCACGTTGTACATAAGGATCTGCGATTTCACGCATTTGAGTTGGATCATTTTCAACAGGATTACCATTTTCATCAACATCTTGTACAACATAGTGAACCGTACGTTGATTTTCAACAGGTTGAATACTGTGTCCGATAACAACTAATCGCTGAGACATATATGGTGAAAAGCCTTTAACCAGATCAGTAAAGCCGACACCATGATTACTGTTTACACTAGTACCAGCAACTGAACCACTTGGATCGACCCAAACTTGACCTTGATTACCGATCTTAGAAAAGCCTGCGTACGGAATATCAAAACCGTACATGTTCTTCCAGGTTTGATTAGCAGAATTCTCAAATTTGGTAAAGTTTTGACTTACTGTTTCATTTGGATCGTAATTTAAGCCATTGCTACTTAAGTTTGGTGTCCAATTGTTATCCTTCATAGCACTGTTCCACTTAAAGGCTGCTAAATCGCCATAAGCTTGGAAATGAGCTGGATTGCCAGTACCAGCATTTAAGAATAATAAGTTACCATAACCATTGCGAGGATTGGGATAACCTAATTTGGACAATGCACTACTCAACTCTGGAGATGCCGGCGCCATAATAGTTGACGTTATAGCTGCTGTCTTTTGTAAGTTAACATACTTAACATTATCCAAGATAAAGTTAAGTTGCTTAGAAGCAGGAAGTGGCACAGCAATTAATTCAGCATTACCTTGAGTAGCATCACTTTGAACATCTAAAGTTGCATTGTTTCCAACATAAATTTCAGGACTAAGCGCTGGATCATAAGAAGCAATATTGATGTCATCATTAAGATCTGAAGAACCACGACCAGTTAAGATAACTCTTAAGGTAGCATCTTTCATTACCATAATCTTGCCGCCACCACCAAGAGCAACGTAATTATTTTGGTTGTAGTTACCGCCACCATTCTTGCCTTCTGACAAAAATTGAACCGTTGAGCCAGAATCAATATTTAATTCGGCATACGTACCCATATCAATGGCATTCCCATTACCATAAGTATGAGCGGTAATCACACTACCTTCACCTGAATTAAAAGTTGCGCGATTTCCTAGCATAAAGGCATCACGCCCAACAAAAGTAAAGCGTGAATTCTTACCTAACTTAAAGGTGTTCTTAATTGCAGGATTATTATTGAGCCAGTTAGTCATGATAGGATTGCCGGCGCCATTAAGACTACTCATTCCGGGGTCACCACGACTAATATAATTGTCATTAGCCGTAGAAGAAGTACTCGAATCTCTTTCACTAAAGACAATACCTCTACCGGTACCAACATTCATGGTAACGTGAGCATTTTCATCAGTAGTAAATGAACCACTAGTATTAACACGAACAGCAGCGTTTAAGTTATCAACACCTGCTGTCTTTTGTTGTTGCTTAATCTGCTCACCATTCAGGTTGCTGTTCTTTAAGTTAATATTTAATGTACCATTCTTACCGACATGTAAATGACCATCATTAGTAGTCATCGTAATTGGGTTAACACTAGTAGTAATAGCACCATCTTTAAGAACAATACCATCACCGGTTACATCACGGTTAACATTTAATGTAGCATTATCAGCAATAGTTAAATTAGATGCATAGAAGTTTGGAACTTTTCTATTTCTCCAATTATTAGTAATAGCCCCATTTGTTGCAGATAAAGAATATGCAGTATTTACGCCTGGGTTTGCTGCAGCACCAAGGCCAGCACCTGAAGCTGTTCTTGTTGGATCAGCAAAACCTTGTAATGCCAAGCTACCACTTGTAGCTGAATTATTAACATTAGAGTTAACCGTACCCTTAATATTTACAGTACCGTTACCAGTTACAGCACCGTTAACTGTCACATCAGAAAGGGTTAATTGACCATTGTTAACAATCTTGTTTTGACCAAGATTTAAGACTGCACCATCAACACCGTGGATGGTAAATGCACGGTCAACATTTAAGTCACCAAATGGAGTAATATTCCCCTGAACCTTTACACCCTTAATGCTCCAGTCGTTAAGAGCACTTTGAAGTTCAAAACCATTAGTAACAGTCTTATATTCACTGTAATCTGTTTTATCAGTTCCAGTTGCAGTTGTAGCATTGCTTTGCGCAGGCTGATTAGTATTACTATTAGCAAGATCTTGTAATGCTTGGTTAGCTAGGCTACCCAAACTATCAGCAACACCCGACCAATTAATTTTGCTTTCTGCCAAAGCATTAGTTGAAAGTGCCTGTTTATTAGCATCAACAGCAAAGGTTTGAGTAGCTGCATCATCTGACTTATCAGCTGATGCACTAGCGACATCACTTGACGCATTAGCGACCGCGGCACTAACTGCTGCTTCATAATCATTAGCAGTCGGTGTCTTAATATCACCAGCAGGATTTTGAACGGCAGCAGATGCACTGTTGCTTTGCCCTTCAGCAGTAGCAGACTTCAAGGTTGAAGCACTGGCTGAATTAACAGTAAGGTTGTGGTCTGTTTGTTCAGCTGAACTATCACCAGAAGTAGAGTCAGCATTAGCTGTGGTAGAATCTGCCGAAGCTGTTCCCGCAGCAAATGTTACCCCAAGTAAAACAGACGCTACACCAACAGATAATTTTTTGATGGTGAAACGTTGCTTTTTGGGTTCATATTTTTTAATTTGTTCTTCCCAATTATTGTGTGATAACAATTTATATGTCCTCCTTAATAGGCTGGATTGGAATATGTAATTGTAAATCGAACAGTACATATAACTTACTTTCAGTTACTAACTATATAATTTATCGCAAAAAAATCAACAGCATTTTATTAACTGATCACAACATCAATTTGCTGTTTTTGATTAAATAGCGATAAATCGGCATGATATCAATGTGTTAATTATCAGAATAATAGCTTAATTTTTTATTATAATTTTATCAACATATGACATTTATTTCATATGTTTTATTTAGTGCGCCCGGCATGGATATTAGCTAGGCGGTGAGAGTCCGCTATGGGCCATAGTAGTCGGAACCATGAGCCGAGGACAAGGGTGTCCACTGCGAGGTGGAATCTGAAGGAAGTC
>NZ_JACIVB010000046.1 GCF_014145455.1 Limosilactobacillus rudii
CACGCTGGTATCGTGGGTTCAAATCCCGCACGGGTCACTTTTGGAGGATTAGCTCAGTTGGGAGAGCATCTGCCTTACAAGCAGGGGGTCACAGGTTCGAGCCCTGTATCCTCCATTAGCAACATTGTTTGTTGCACATATACCCATGACACCATGGCTCGGTAGCTCAGTTGGTAGAGCAACGGATTGAAGCTCCGTGTGTCGGCGGTTCGATTCCGTCCCGCGCCATTTATGGGGGAGTAGCGAAGTCTGGCTAAACGCGACGGTCTGTAAAACCGTTCCTTCGGGTTCGGTGGTTCGAATCCACTCTCCCCCATTTTTATAGGGATATAGTTAAACGGTATAACTACGGTCTCCAAAACCGTCATTGTGGGTTCGATTCCTACTATCCCTGCTTAACTGAATATTTTGGCGGTATTGGTGAAGTTTGGTTAACACACCGGTTTGTGGGTCCGGCACGCGTGGGTTCAAATCCCACATACCGCCCTTTGATTAAGTAAAGACTTAATCTTAACTATTTGGTGGTATAGCCAAGTGGTAAGGCAGAGGTCTGCAAAACCTTTATCATCGGTTCAAATCCGATTACCACCTTTTAGTTAGCTGATGCCTCTGTGGCGGAATTGGCAGACGCGCTGGACTCAAAATCCAGTTCCCGTTGAGGGAGTGTGGGTTCGACCCCCACCGGAGGCATATTTAAGCAGTGATGCGAATTATCAGCTAGGCTAAAGTTATTTCCTGTAGTCCTTGTGTATCAAGGGTTACAGGAATTTTTTGTTTTAAAATTATTTTATTATTCATCAGATTTGTACATCTTTTGTACATCATCACTTGAATTTAGATTATCTAAGATACCTTCAACGTGTTTTTCAGACTTAGCTCTCATTTCATTTATAAGATAAGCGTAGTCTTTGGTGGTTGTCGTGATGTCTTTATGACCGAGCCGTTTACTAATTGCATATATATCTACGCCTTGCGAAAGTAGGTAGGCAACGTGTACGTGTCTTAAACTGTGGAAATGAAACTTCCCCTTATCGGTTATTCCAGCAACTTGCATTGCATGGCGGAGAACCTTATTAACTCCATTTGAACCAGGAACTGTACCTTCTTGATTTTGAAATACCTTGTTGCTATGGTTAACCTGTAATTCATTTAATAAATCAATTAGTTCTTTATTTACTCTAATAGTTCTGACAGATGATTCATTCTTAGTCTTTTTATCGCTACCATCAACATGATAGTTTGATGCTTTTGTAATTGAAATCGTCTTCCAAGGTTCGTTAATATCAGACCACGAAAGAGCCATTATTTCTCCCAAACGGGCACCAGTATAAATTGCAGTCAGTATCATATATCTAGCTGTATAGCGTGTATCGCGACCATTAAGGAGAGTTTTAATAAGCTGTTGTGTTTCAGCAATACTCAAATACTTAACTTTAACTTTCTTATCTTCGTTCCAAACTAAATTAATATCTTCGGTAAAATTCTTAACAATGATTCCATCATTAACAGCAGAGCGAACACTAGCTCTACATTGACTATTCAGTTTCTTAACCGATTGCGGGGCGTGATCTTTCCCATACCAATTGATAAACT
Organism: Limosilactobacillus rudii; assembly: GCF_014145455.1. Classification (GTDB taxonomy): domain Bacteria; phylum Bacillota; class Bacilli; order Lactobacillales; family Lactobacillaceae; genus Limosilactobacillus; species Limosilactobacillus rudii. The sequence continues at coordinate 1,594 of NZ_JACIVB010000046.1, forward strand.
GTTGATAATCACGTCTAGTAATCTTTTTAAGTTTTTTATTGTTGAAATATTCTTCAATCCTTTTGTGCGTCCAAATGTAGTGACGAGCGGTTACTTGAGTTATGTGCGCTTTCTTATAAATATTAAACCAGTCATCAAAATAATCGGCAAATGTAGGATCGTTTTCTATATCAATGCCGTCAAGCCGCTCTTTCTGCAATTTAGCTGCATATTGTTTGGCTTGCTGTTTGGTGTCGAATCCTGACTTACTCTTTTGGTGGAGCTTGCCGTTTTCATCTCGCCAAGTAATGCGAGCCTGCCATTTTTTACCACGTTTCATAAAGTTAGCCATTATTCTTCTCCAATCTCCATCATGCTTACGTTTTCTTCCAAATCATCAAGAATTTCATTAGTTTCAATAAAGGCAATCCATTCTTGGATAGGGGTGTTCCTATTAGCTTTTACCGCTTTATAGAGCTTGTCATAGACGTTACCAATAAAATCATCAGTATATTTATCTACAATGCGTTCAATCTTTGCTTCGTTCCATCGCTTAGCAGGTTGGCGTTTTTTATTTTTAGCTTCTTGTTCAGTTCGGACTTTATCTTTAAAGATAGTGATTGCTGAGGAATTATTGTCGATATATTCTAGTAGTTCATTTTTGTTCATAATAAATAATCCTTTCTTCGTACATATGTTCTTTTACAGTGCTTTTTAAACCGGTCGATTTCGACCGGTTTCTACAATTAACTTATTCAATATCTTTGTATGCGTCATCCACATCCGAAACTAAAGTATCTAATTTATCTGAATAACTACTTAAGGAACCGCTGGGATCACTAACATAATTGACTAAACTATTAAGACGTTTATAGGCTTTGTTATAAGCATCATAATCATATTCACCAGTGTCATAGTCATTCATTGTATCTAAGTATTTTTTAAGCTTGTGTATATTGGTGGTTGAGTTATCAATATTTTCTTGGTTATCAACTACCGCTTCTACGATTATTGAGGGTATATCAGCTTGTTCATCATCGGCTGCAGCATCAACAATTCCCTTTGCCCACGAATCTCTAATACTATTACCTGACTCTTCAATATCATCGTAAGTTGTTTTATACAATTTAGTGAATTTATCAGCATTATCAGCAAATTCATCGTCAGCAGCTTCAATCGTCTGATTAATATCGTACTGGTGATAACCACCATATCCAAATGAGGCTACAGCTACTAAAACTGAAATAATAAGAGCGATTTTATTTGTTTTAGCTGTACCTTTCTTCTTAAATAATGCAATGGTGAAGCCTAGGAGAATTAGGACAGCTACACCACCAATTCCATATAAAACATAGGAAAGTGTATACATATAAACTCCTCCAATAATAATCCAGCTTTTAACGTCGATCAGTTTTTGGACGTAATGTTTAATAATCCAGCTTTGGTATATACCTTAATAAATCTTCATCAATTCCAAGATAGTAAACTAATTGTGATTTCGTAAGACGTTTTATTTCATCTTGATCGTGCATATCAAGTAATAGCTTCATAGCCAGCTCATTTGCTTCATGTTCTATTTTGGGAATAAAACGATCAGCGCCGATAACACGATAGTAAGGGGTGCTAGATCCGCCATGTAATACTAGATGACTGAATTCATGTAGTATTACGAATTCAAGATAGTGTTCATCCCAATCGCTATTAACAACAACTGTTGCATAACGGTTATTCGCTATTGTAAAACCACCGGTACTATCAATTAATGGCATCATAAGCAACTCGATATTAGCTTCCTTTAGCAGCTCTTGAGGTGTTGTGAGTGTATATTTGCTTTTTATTTTTTTGTAATTCTTTTCTATAAACGAACACATATGAACCCACCACCTAATTACGATATTTTTTAGGTGTGAAATTCTTTTTAGCTTTTCGCTTATTCATTTCCATAGCGGTTTGAACAGCGATTAGCAGCCTTTCCTTTTGTTCCTCAGTAGCGGGTTCACCATAAAAATTAAGATTATCCCCAGATTCAATACCTTCCATTAACTTTTCGGCTTGAATGGCGATGTCGTTTTTTTCTTTATCTGTTAATTCATAGTAAGGCTTTTTTTCTTCGTTGGATCGACCAAGTAGGTAATCGGTAGAGACGTTGAAAAGATCAGCAAGCTCTCCTAGAGTGTCTGATCCTGGAATAGCACGACCTGTTTCCCAAGCTCCAACTGTTTGTTGTGAAACGTTCATTAATTTTGCTAATTCTTTTTGTGTAATATGCTTATCTTTTCTAAGCTCTTTTATTATATTTCCTAACATAGCTTTCACCAATCTTAATAGTATTTACTATGATAATACTATTATTAAATGTAAAATACTATTGAAATCAGTATTTTACTAATATAAATAGAAAAATATACTATTTATGGTTGTAATACTAATTAAAATAGTATATTATAGTTTTGTAAGGTTGATATGCCTTATAAATTTAATAGAAAGGAGCAAAGGTTATGAGTAAACAAAAAAAGAAGAAACCATTAAAAAGTTTCTCCTTGATAATTGAATTAAAACTTTTCCCAGAAGTTTTAATTCATCTAGGCTTTAGCTTTAAGCACTAGGCTTTGGATACAAAGGAGGAGAATTTCCTCCTCCTTTAGTATACAGTTTACCATAACTTAATAACACAATGAATTTAAGAAAGAAACTACTTGGAAGTATCTCTATTCAACGCAATGTGACTGATAATACATCAGACTTATCTATTACTATTCATTTTGGAATTTTATTACTATTGTTGATTATTTGCGTTATAGTGTTTTGCTTTATTTAGAGGGGGAAACTTAATTGCAAACAAAATTAAAAATTTTAAGAGCAGAGCATAATATGACTCAAGAACAGCTCGCAAAGGCTCTTGGAACATCTCAAAAAGCAATCTCATCTTGGGAGGTAGGAACTGCTACTCCTAAGCCACCGATGATGCAAAAGATAGAAGATTATTTTGGTGTACCCAAAGAGGATATTTTTTTTACAGCTTTTAACTATTCTAATTAGTTAAAACGGACGAAAAACGAGCTTTATACTAATTAAAATAGATGTAATTAGCTTATATCCATACAATCACCTCTTTCCATCGGGAGATGAATTAAATGGTAACAAAGCATTTAAGGAGACAAACAAATGCAACAACTATTCAATTTTCACGGACAACAAGTTCGTACAGTAACAATTAATAATGAGCCTTACTTTGTTGGTAAGGATGTAGCGATGATTTTGGGATATAAAGATTTGAATAGGGCAATTAACCAACATGTAGACCATGAAGATCGTAAGTCCTTGAGCCGCAAGGATTCGGGCGATTTGTACACTACCCTATGGGGAACGAATGATTGGACTAACAAAACAGTAATAGCTGAATCAGGGGTCTATTCACTAGTTTTCAGTTCGGAATTACCAACCGCTAAAGAATTCAAACGTTGGGTAACAAGTGAGGTCTTACCATCTATTCGCAAACACGGTGCTTATATGACACCACAAACAATTGAGAAGGCACTACTTAATCCAGATACAATTATCAATCTTGCTACGCAGTTGAAAGAAGAGCAGCAGCGTCGCCAAATGTTGCAGCTTGAAAATGAAAAAAATGAAACCTAAGGCATTGTTTGCTGATGCAGTTTCTACAAGTAATTCAGCAATTCTTGTTGGACAGCTTGCTAAAATTCTTCGTCAAAACGGTGTGAACATTGGGCAAAATAGACTATTTGCTTGGATGCGAAAGAATGGCTATCTAGGAACTAGAGGTAGTAATCGTAATGTTCCTACTCAACGTTCAATGGAATTGGGACTTTTCAAGACTAAAGAAACAGTTATCAATCATTCGGACGGGCATACAACTGTCAATATCACAACAAAGGTAACAGGAAAAGGTCAGCAATACTTCATTAATAAATTTCTTAATGAAGAAAGGTTAGATGCTTAGGAGGCGATTAGATGGCAAAAGAAAACATAGAAATAAAACTAGATGTTGACTCTTCACAAGTTGATATAAGTGAAGCTAAAGTTGATAGTTTAATTTCAAAATTAAAAGAAGCCAATACATTAACTGATGTACTAGCTTCTAAGTTGGCAAATCTTACTGAGAAACAGAAATAATTTTATGGCAATTTGGGCATGTGTTGTCACCTAATTTAACTTTGAATTCATTATTACAATTTGGGCATTTGATATTGAATTCGGCAGAGTTAAGGATACTTGACAAGATATCTAAATTACCAGTTGTTCGACTATTTAAGGTGATCTTAAAATCACTCATAATTTTCACCTCCTTTCATAGGAGATGGATTAATTATAGCAAAAGAAAGGAGCTGATTAGATGGCGCAAATAAGTATGTCTATTCCAGATGAGCAGATTAACTCAGCGGTGATGGAAGTAGTGAGGAAACTCGATCTTGTACCACGTGAAGATTTGCGTGCTTATTGTCCGCCACTTGATGATGTTCGTAAGGACTACTTCCGCAATCATTCTAAGCAATGGATTCGTAATCTGATCTTTGATCGTTTCCCTGAAACGCTTGATGTGAACGGAGGATGGGCGATCAATCCGTCAGGACGTGAACCAGGAATGAAAGGAACGTACGTCAAATTTGAGCAGATGAAGAAGTGGCTTGATGAACACGATGAAATTGATTGGTACGAAAAGCTAGCAAGATAAGGAGATGAGTTGATGCTAGGACTAGCAATTCCATGGCTCGTGATCATTGCTTGCTTCTTAATCGGAGCGATTGTCAACGTGATCGAACACGAGAAATTGAACGTATTGAAGCCAAAGTATCGGAAGAAGCATTAGGAGGTAGGTACCTATGAGTACTAAGAAATTAAACAAGTTTGTTGAACTATCAAAGAAGTTAGTTAACTTCAAAGGTTATTCAATCGAGGAGCAAGAAGCATTTATTAGTAATGCAATTGCGATTTATCGCAACAATAACTTAGGCAACTCGGCTATTACTACTCAAGTTGCAAAATTCTTTCTGTTCCTAGTTGACCCGAGAAAGGAGGTGATTGAATGACAAAAATAGTTAATTCTAAAATTACAGCAATGCTGATAGGTGCATGGATAGCCTATTGTGCAAGTTTAGGTGATTATGATGGAGCAGTGTTCCTACTATTCTTCTACTCACTACTACTGTGGAATTTACACACAAAGAAAGCCACCGGCTCTGACACAGCCGATGGCAAATCCAAATCATATTAAAACAAATTTCGAGGTAATTATATCATGGAACAACAATTAAATGAAATGTCTTTAGTAGCTTCTTACTGGTTAGGTGAGATATGGCGTGCAAAAAGCGCTATAAAGCGTGACCTTAACAAATGCACAGTCGGTAATTATGATGCTTTATCCTTAGATTATTTCAATCTTGACTTTGCAAATGAGAACTTCTGTAAAGAAATGGGGTGGGCTTAATGAATAATCCAACAGATATTTTGAAAGCAATCAATGAGCAGACTAAAGAAAAGTTTGACAACTTCATTTTGATGGCAGATGGTGGCGAAAAAACGTTAATAACGGGTGAAGGCAGCCGGGAAGATATGGCCTATTTACTTTACGAAGCGGCAAAGAAAGCACCTCAAATTCGTTTGGCGATGATAGCAGCATTAACAATGTTAGGAGAATAGACATGGACCAAGTTAAATCACAAGAACAATTAGCGCTAGAACAAGCAATGAGTGGCGTTTCGGATGATCGCTTTACTTTAACTGATGATGGGGATGTTACCTGGGCACTAGGAAAACTTAAAGAGGTTGAGGAGAAACGGTTAAATAATCAGAAAATGGTGGAAGAAGCCATTTCCCCTCATCAAATTAAGATTGACCAAGCTAAAAAATGGCTGGCTGAAAGCAATAAAAAGCTTGACGAGTCAAGAGACTATTATGTTGGACTTATCCGTGAATATACAGACCCAAAGCAAGCTCAGAAGGCGACATATAAGCTTCCAACACCTAACGGAAACATCAGTTACGCAAAGAAGCAGCCTGAATATAAACACGATGATAAAAAGCTGCTTGAAGTATTACCTGATGAGTTTATTAAAACGGAAACTATCAAGAAAGTTAAGTGGGGCGAATTTAAGAAACATATTAAGGATTATCCAGTAAAGAATGGCAAAGTCATTGATCCTGAAACTGGTGAAATGCTTGAAGGTGTTGAACAAGTAAAGCCTGCTCGCCGTGAATTCACGATTAAGCCAATTAAGGAGGACAAATAATGGTTGAGAAAGTTGAAACTCCTAAGGAGAAAAAAGAAAATCTTTCACTTGCTGAGAAGCTTAATAGAGCTATTGCAGATATTGGACCAATTAAGAAAGACGGTGCCAATAATTACCAAAATTACAGGTTTCAGAGTGAGGCAGCTATTAAAGCAGCCGTAAAAAAAGTAATGGCACTTAACGGGTTCGCTATTATTCCAAAGTATGAGGTACTCGATCAACGTGATGTACCAGGAAGAAAAACTACAAATCATATTGTTGATGTAATGGGAATTTTCACTATCACTGATGGAAGAAAGGAACAAGAAATAGTTGGAATGATGCCTGGCTCTGGAATGGATACCGGAGAAAAGGCAATGGTTAAAGCTTGTACAACTGCTCAAAAGTACTTTTACAAGCAATTATTTAACATTTCTGACCAGGAAGAAGACCCTGATGCAGAGAACAGTGACGTTGCAGCCCCAGCAACTAATCAGCAACAGCAGAATAATTATTATCCACGAAATAATGCCCCAGCTCCTCAGCAACGGCCACGGAAACAAACAGTAAATAATGCTCGTAAAGAAGCCTATCATAATGCAATTAATGCATTAGCAGGAGCTTTAGGTATTGAGTATGAGAAAGCTGATAGTTCGGTAAAAGATATGGCGAAGAAGGAACCTAATTGGGCTAATGCAAAAACAGTTGATGCACAATTAGCAATTTGTATCAATATTGCCCAACAGTTGGGAAAAGAAGCAATGCAACCAAGTCAAGGATGATGTAAATGTTTGGCAAGTTATTAGGTATTAGTGGAAATAAAGCTGAGGTTGCCTTAGAAAGTGTTTTAGACGCAAGACGAATAAATACTCTAGCTAATGGAAAACAGCCCACAGTGAGCCTGACAATTGAAGATGGAAGGCATATTACACCGGATCAACAGAAAAAGATTTATGCGCTAATTGGTGACTATTGTGAATATACAGGTTTTATGTCAGATGAAGCTAAGGCCTTTTTCAAAGAATTAACCCAAGACACATATGATATTGAGCCTTTTAGTCTTGCAAATTGTAGTGTGACTACTGCAAGCCACATGATAACAGTAATGCTTGCCTTCTTCTTTTATGAAGATATTCCATTTAAGACACAATTGTGGGATAGCTTACCGGATGACTTTCCAAGAGTTATGCTATGCATTCGCTATAAGAAGTGTGCAATCTGCTTAAAAGGTCATGCGGATATTGACCATATAACCACAGTAGGTATGGGACGTAATCGAAACAAGATTAACCATACAGGAATGTATATAGAACCATTGTGTAGGGTGCATCATACAATCCGCCATGCTATGGGTGCTCGAAAGTTTATGGAGCGCTACCACTTAAAACCAATCAAAGTAACACCAGAACTTGCAAAAGAATTACACCTAGGGAGGATAACAAATGATTAACCGTGCAATATTAACTGGGCGATTAACAAGTGAACCGGAGCTAAAATATACAACTTCTGGTACAGCAGTAGTGACATTTAACTTAGCAGTTAATCGTCAATTTAAAAATCAAAACGGAGATAGGGAAGCTGATTTCATAAGATGTATTGTTTGGAGAAAGTCAGCTGAAAATTTCAGTAACTTCACTCACAAAGGCTCATTAGTTGGAATTGATGGCCGTATTCAGACTCGAAGCTATGATAACCAGCAAGGACAGCATGTCTTCATAACCGAAGTAATTGTTGATAGCTTCTCACTACTGGAGTCAAAACCAAAATCGCAACAAAACAATTACTCTAATCAACCATCTATTGATTTAGAAGATCAACTACCGTTTTAGGAGGATAAAACGATGGCTAGACTGATTAAACGGACTCAGAACAACTACACAAATGTTAGTAATCAACTTATTAGAGATGATCGGTTAAGTTGGAAAGCAAGAGGAATATTTATCTATTTGTGGAGTCAAGCTGATAATTGGCAGTTTTATGTGAGCGAGGTAGCTAAACATGCTACTGATGGACGTGAGAGCTTACAAAATGGCTTAAAAGAATTAGAAGAGTTCGGATATTTGAAGAGAGTTAACCGTCAAAACAATGGAGGAAAATTCTCAGGAATGGAATGGATTTTATCTGATATTCCAGACCGTCAGACGGGAAATACCGTTGACGGGGAAAACGACAAAAAAAGGGGAGAAAATACGGAAAATCCGTCCGATGGGAAAACCACCCAACGGGAAACTGACCCGACGGAAAACCCGTCACTAAGAAATAACAATAGTAAGAATTATCAAAGACAAGAAGAAACAATAGAAAGTAAAAAATATAATAGCCAGGCACAGCCTGACGACACTTTAACTTCTCAGCGAAAAGAAGTTATCTCTTATCTAAATGAGAAGACAGGCAAGAACTTTAAGCCTAATGCCTCAGGTAATAAAAAGGCTATTGATCCACGACTAAAAGAAGGCTACACAGTTGAGGACATGAAGAAGATTATTGATATTAAATATCAGCAATGGCATGGCAAGGTGTTTGGAAACGGACAGCCAGGTGATAACTACTTAAAGCCGGAAACCTTATTTAGACCTTCTAAGATTGATGGATATTTGAATGAGATAGTGCAGCCAGCACAGAAGCCAAATAGTAGCAATGACTTCTCCTTCTTCTAGGAAGGTGGGTAAATCATAATGACTAAAAATATTGCAATGGAAGTTTTACAAGCAGTTGGTAATCCTGAAAAATTTGAACGACTGGCTGAGGAGCATGGAGTCGACCTTAAAAAGGCTGCTGCTACTCAAGAAGATAGAAATAAAGCTGCTCAACGTAAATATGAGCAGATGCTAACTAATAAAAAGAATAAGGCTTATCGCCGTTACAGCCTTTATAGCGGAAATAAATCGATTAATTTTTCATTCAATCAATGGAAACCAGAAATGCAAAGTGACAATGAAAAGGCCAAACTAGTTGCTAAAAAGTGTCATCAATTAGCACGGTCAATCTTAGATAAAAATCAAAATGTGGTTTTATCTGGGAAGCCAGGTGTTGGTAAAACATCTTTAGCATTAGCAATGCTTAACTATGTTGCTCATCGAAATAAAACAGTAATGGTGGTTTCAACAATGGAACTTCTTCGGTTGCTACGAGATAGGTATGAACGCCCTGAGCTAAGACAGCGAATAGAAGATACTATGCGAGGAATGAAAGAGGCTGATGTTTTGCTTTTAGATGATTTTGGTACAGAAGGTGGAATGAAAGAAAGCATTAAGCCTGTTCATAAAGATATGCAAGATGAGATGTATTCAGTCTCTAATGCACGTTTTGATGAAGAAGAGAACGCTCCAGTCGGTTCAATTATTATCACGACTAACAATACTCTTGATGAGTTACACACAATGTATAACGATAAATTACTTAGTCGACTTATACCAAAAGATAAAAACCAGATAGTGGTTTTTGACAAATTAGATGATGTGCGAGGAAAGAAATAGTGAATTTAGATATTACAGCTTTGATTTTGAAACAAGAACCTGTTGTGTATGAAGGTTCAGAATATTTGGTTACCGGTTCTTATGGAGACGGAACCGTTGATCTAACTAATGATTACGGAACTATTAATATAACGCTTTCTGAACTAGAGGAGGGATTGGAGTATGCAAGCTGATAGACATGAACGAGAATTTATTCTTCATAAAGTGAAAAAAGACTTTGAAGATCGACTAGCAACGCTGCATGGATATTCAACAGAGGTTGTAGAAGCAAGGGTAAACGGACAAATTAACTCGGATAGATTCTTTTTAGATCTCTTAGGGATGCAGGATGAGTTTACAAAGTTAGAAGATTACTACAATCCTGATAATTATGAGTTAGTTTATGATGCTGAAACTACTAGTTGGCGGTATGCAAGAAAATTGGGAGTTAATAATGGATAAAGAAAGATTAAGAATAGCGAAAAAAGAAGAGTTACGAGACCAGTTACTGAAACTAGGTTGGAAAGATATTAAATCATTTTACGATGGTTACACGTTTTATCTTAGAACACCAGATAAGAATGAACATTGGCTAACTATTGTTGATAAAGGCACTGGAAAGAACTTTAGTTCATCGTTTGGTAAAGATATACCATTAAAGCTTTACACAGCAACAATGGCACTAATTAATCAGTGGATGATGCCAGAAGAAAAATCATGGGTACTATTCTTAGGAAAAGACTCTGATGACGATGGTATGTATTTATTGGTCGATGATGAAGGAATGAGTATTGAATGGGCGCCAGTGAGTTATACGACTTCACGGCTAGAAGAATTGAAACAACATTATCCACGATTAGAGAAAGTAATTGATTTATTAAAAATGGAGGAATAGGGCTAATGAAATTAAAACTTGAAAGTAATGGTGTGAGTTTGAAGCTTGCTACTACTGATGAAAATAAGAACATCAAGTTTAAAACGATTGTAAAGGCGTATGAGCTTGTTACTGGTGATGAGCTAGAGATTACCGAAAATGAGCCTAAAAGTGATGAGAAGCCACGAGAGCGCCAAATTCAACGTAATTATCTGGAATACAATCGTCCTAAATACCATGAACCAGTAAAAACAGAAGTAGCGTGTCCTTATTGTGGTTTGACTTGTATAAAGAATGTTCCATTTGGCTATCGATTCATGAATTGTCCTCAATGCAGAGGGAAAATCTTCCTTAATTCGGCTACGGATAATTTTGGAGAAAAAGATGAGCATGGTTTTTATTACAGGGCAACAGAAATCTTCAAAGATGATAAAGATAGATATGAAGATGATGCGTTACTTGAACGAATGAAAGCGGGTCAAGCGTGATGACTAAGCGAACTCGTAAGCGACAACTAGAGCGAGCTAAGTTCATGAGCAAAGCAAGCTATGAATATAGCCAATGGTGGCATAGCAAAGCTAGGAAGCCAAAGAGGTGGAAGAAATGATGAATGAATTCGAATGGACAAACATAACGTTAGAAGAACTTTTTAATCTTTTTCATAACTTAGTCAAAAAGGGTTGGAGAATTGAATTAGACAGCATTGATCAAATAGATAATGGAACATGGTGGACTGCTAAGAAAACAGGATTGCCAATTCCTAGCCAGCGTAATAATAGGTTTGGTGATATTCCTTTAGTAACTTGGTCAACATTTGTTTATCCACCTAAAGCAGAGGATTGGATTGAGGAATTGAATGCTAGCTTTGACTCGCCACTTGAAGCATATGAATGGCTGGCACCACGATTGGAGAAATACGCAGATGAAAATTCTTGATGTTTGCTGTGGTAGTCGAATGTTTTGGTATGACAAAGAAGAACCGCATACAACTTACATGGATATTCGTAAGGCTATCTATACGGCAAAAGATCGTAACTTAGTACGTAAGATTGAAATTAATCCAGACATACAAGCTGACTGGAAGAACATTCCGTTTGATGACTGCACTTTCGATTTAGTTATTTTCGACCCACCACATCTGGTCCGTGCAGGTAAGACTTCATGGCTGGCGAAGAAATACGGAACCCTTGATTTAATGGGGTGGCCACATGATTTTCACTGTGCATTCCAAGAAATAATGCGGGTGCTGAAACCAACAGGAACAATGCTTTTTAAGTGGAACGAAGACCAAATACAAATCAAGGAAGTATTCAGGGCGTTCGGTCAGCAACCGATACTGGGTGATATGAGAAGTAAAACGAAATGGAGCGTGTTTATTAAGAATGAGTAAGCAAACTAGCTTGTTTCAGTTAAAACTCTATCGTGTTGAAGGGCACCTATCAAAGTACTTAGTTAATGCTTGTGACATTGAGGACGCAATTTCCATAGTTTATATGAGTGAACTAGAAGAAACTTATGGAAACGTTGACTACTTTGGCTATCATGCTAAGCAAGTTGACACGTCCAAAGAAGGGATTGTATTAGATGAAATTGACTGAAAAGCAGAAAAATTGTAAGTATTGTCATTATGACAGCAAAAACCCAGATAGTCCTTTTAATGATAATGGTGCTGTGCTAGATGCTAAAGAATCTTTTTGGGTGAAAGGAACCAAAGACGATGGATCAGTTCGCAATATTGAGTGTTTTCTATCAGGAAAAGCTCTTAGGATCACTTGGCTTAAATACGGTGACGGAAGAGGATATGCACTTGACAATTTACCACAGCCTATAGAAGTGAGGATCGAAAATGTGTTTAACTTCTGTCCGCAATGTGGACGACCACTAAACGAGGAGGAAGAGTAATGGATTTTGATGAAGTCATGAACAAGTTTATTAACGATGACGTTGTACGTTACAAGGGAGTACAAAGCCATATTGTTGCGGTTAACGGCATTAAACAGAATGTTACGTTAGCAATGGGTAAAAGAGTGCACTTGGATATACCGATTAAAGATTTAGATGATGAAGGAGCAACCATGATTAATTTTGAAGAATTTACAGATAACTTAAGACGCTGGGCTGAGGAACGGGACTTACTTGATAAAGACCCACATGTGCAATTTACAAAAATTGTAGAAGAACTTGGTGAAACATCGGCAGCATATAACAAGCAAAAGCATACTGAATTGGTTGATAGTGTGGGAGACCTTTTAGTAACGATTGTTGTATTTTGTCATCAAATCGGAATTAATCCACAAGAAGCCTACAACTATGCTTGGGAGCAGATTGCTAATCGCAAAGGAAAAACAGTCAATGGTGTGTTCATTAAAGCTAGTGATTTAGAGGAGGATGACAAGTAAGTGTTTTTAAGGCTAAGACAGTTGTTTTGCAACCACAATTACGTTTATCACGGCATTATTTGGATTAATAATAGCCGAATAGTTCAATACAGGTGTTCAAAATGTGGGAAAAGAAAAAACTATTACTAAAGAGAGGTAACAGCTAGATGTTCACATTATTTACATTTTGCTTAGGAATTATTATTGGTTTCTTCTTAGGTAAAGCTAATGATTAAGATGGTATTTTATTTTGAGCCAGTTTCACAGGCTAGACCAAGAGCAACTGTTAGTAGAAAAGGACAAATTAGAGTTTACGACCCATTAAATCCGGCAATTTACAAAAGAAGACTGAGTATGACTGCTTTGAAATATATGTTAGGTCGAAAACCGTTAGAAGGGCCTCTGAGTGTGAAAATGCGGTTCTATCGTCCAGTACAGAAAAGTATCTCTAAGAAACTAAAACAGGCTCGGATTGAGGGTAAGGAAAGACCTATTGTAAAACCGGATATATCTAACTATGTAAAGTCAACGGAAGATGGATTAAATGGAATTGTCTGGAAAGACGATAGCTTAATAGTGCATGAGGAAGTTGATAAGTTGTATTCAGATAATCCAAGAGTAGAAATAGAGGTGGAAAAATGGGAACCAGACTTGTAAGTAAGGTTTCAGAAGCTACTGGAATTTTAGTGGCAATTTTTGTTGGTGTTTTAGTAGTATTTATTTCTTTAGGAATGTTGGGGATGTTGATTGGTAGTGTTACATGGCTATGGAAGACAATTATTAGTTGGTGGATTGGTTTATGAAATTAACTGATGAATTGTACAAGACCTTAGCCAAAAAGGCGATGAAGGCAGCGCAAACTTCAATGGAACACCCCAAAGAAGGAGATGAGGCGTGGCGAGAGTATAAATTTGCTGTGTATCACTTGTTAGCTAAAGGATATGAAGTGCCAACTGATACATTGCATTCTCCAGCTAATCCTAATAATTGGTCGTTCTAAACAAAAAAGGGACGCACCAGAAGGCACGTCCACTACAAAATAAACAATCAACTCTAAAAATTATAAAGGGAGCGTGTAGTTGGTGCAACTATTTCCACAACTTGACAAAGAAGCTACTTTTTTAAAAGTACAAGACTTTCTCTATAACGTTTATCCAGAAGTTAAACGGCGTGCAGGTTCTTGGGGTGATTATAGCTCTCCAACTGTCGATGACATGCCTAAAGCGCCATCTTATGGAAATAGCTCAGAACGGAGAATGTTAGAACACGCTTTATATGGTGGAGCTGTATGTGCAGTGAATTACGCTGTAAAGCATTGTTCAATAATGAGTCAAACAATTATTAAATGTCGGTATTTAGAAGGCATGTCTAATGACAAGGTGAAAAAGAGAATAGGGTATTCAGGTAATGATACTTACTATTCAAAATTGAAGATGGCATGTTCAGAATTTGCTGACTGTTTAGAGCCTGCTTGTCATTATTACGGAGTTTCAGAAGAAATTATTCCAGATTTGCACGTTTATCAAAAAACAGGACAAAAACAGGAAAAACATGGGACATCAGCAGGATAACTTTTAGTATATTATGATATTGTCGCATGATTGCGATAGAAGTTTTCACGAGAGTCCGTGTAAGCAATTTAAGCCTCAACAAGCTTATAACTGTTGGTCGTTTGTACACTCTAGTTGTTTTTGTGTACCGCAACTCGGGAGCTTAACAAACGTTAGCTAATAATAGCTGTGTGGAAAGCAAGAAGACGGTGAACTTCAGGCACCGCAAACTGGCAGATGGAGGTAGAGTCCATAATCCACATTGAAACTGGTAATACTCAGATTGTTATTCTGATAACATCTCTTCCTTTTGTTATTTGTGCAACTAACACATTTTCTTTTACCAGTTTCTTAATGTAAATACGTGAATTTAGACATCAAGTATCACAGAAAAAGTAGTACTTGTGGGGGCAGTTCCCAGTATTTACTTTTATAGCATTTATTTTGCAGATCATGCTATAAGGCTAACGTCCTATGGTTAGGGCATGTATATTTGTCGCTAGTCTCTGTTAAACATATATGCCTGAAGTCTGGTTCAATTCCAGCTCTTAGCTTTATCGTGGTGCTTATAAATATAATTTTATTAATAAAGGAGATGAAAAGCTCCTCCTTTACGTTTGATCACTACCACGATATTTTACTGATGTAGCTTAATGGCAAAGCACCACAAGTCACTTTCCGTTTTAACTGTGGAGAAAAGACGGTTCGATTCCGTCCATCAGTATTTTAGATGGCTATATGGTTGTGTAAAGCTTGAAAAAATCCAACTTTCTAAAATTAAACACGTTAAAGTATTGATTATAACTCCATAACGTGTTAATATAATAATTGTAGAAAGGAGGTAAAAGATATGGCAAAGAAAAATAAAAAGAAGAAAGATAACCAACGAGCCGAAGTTGCCAAGTGGACGGCAATAGCCGCCTGGGCAGTTCCAGCATATCCGATTGTTCAAACAATCAGAGATATAGTTAATCACTTTCTTCTTAAAAAATAACTAAAAGCAAAGGTGAGGATAAATCCTCGCCTATATTGCCATATCTTATTTTATCATGAGTAAACAGGAAAAAAAGTATAGAAAAAGTATTCAATGGGCGCTTATTACTGGAGTAGTTGCTTGGGTTGTTTATGGGGTGGTTCACTCATGGATCGGATAGATTTGAATAGTCCTGATATTATGGACGCTAGAGAGGCGGCTAATATTTGGGGCAAGAATGATAGCTATGTAAGAACCTTCTATAAGCAAAATCCAGATAAATTTCCTGATGGTTCTATTCGAAAATTTGGTAGAGCATGGGTAGTTACCACAGAGGGAATGGAAGCAATAACAGGAATAAAGGACCCAAGAAAAAATAATTAAGACGATAGCTGGTGGCTACCGTCTTTTAGTTTATTTAAAATAAAAAGAGCGCCTATTAAGCGCCCCAACCGGTTCGAGTTAAGTAGCTAACTGAACTCATTTTGCACACCGGTGTAATTTCCTAATACACGTATTATAACATAAATAAAATATGATACAATGTACAAGCACGCCGAGAAGGTAGCTACTTCTTACTATGTGCAGTTTGGAGGTGAAACTCCATGCATTGGTGTGTAATTTTCCTAATTGTGCCTAGTAAGCACATTAAACAACTAATTAAATGGTTGCTCAAGTAGTAACCTTAGCGCTGACTTCGGTTGGCGCTTTTTTAATACATAAATTTTTAGTGCATACATATTAATTCTAGGAAAAGGTGGTGTGGTGATATGTCATGAGTAAGATGGAAGAAGCTAAGGCGGATTACTTAGCAGGGATGAAGTATAAGGATATTGCTAAGAAATACAGTGTTTCTCTTAATACTGTTAAGTCGTGGAAGACGAGGAATAAATGGCAGCGGAAGAATGCAACCAAGAAAAAGAGTGTGCGCACAAAAGAAAAAAGTATGCACACAAAACCGGAAAAGGTTGCACCGTCATTACCACCACCAGAATTGCCAGATAGTGATGAGCTTAATGACAAACAGAAAGCCTTTTGTTTGTACTATTTACAGCGATACAATGCGACTTGGGCTTATCAAAAAGCATACGGCGGAAGCTACAATGTAGCAATGACTAATGGTCCGAGATTGCTCGGAAATGCTCGGATTAAATCTTACCTTGCTGAGTTAAAGAAGCAACAATCACAAGACCTCTACTTAAATGCTAACGACATCTTAAAGCAATTAGCAAAGCAAGCCTTCGCTAATTATGGCGATTACATTGATTTTGGAAGTGAAGAAGTTCCTGAGGTAGACGCTAAAGGGATGCCGGTTATTGATCCAGAGACTGGTGATTATATGAAGTGTACAAGGTCATTTGTTAACTTGAAGAATAAAGATGAGGTTGATACATCGTTATTAAAGAAAGTCAGCATTGGTCGTGATGGTGTGATTGTTGAGCTTATGGATCAGCAGAAAGCATTACAGCTATTGCTTGATCGGTTACCTGAACCAGAAGTTAACGATGATAGCACTAATTCATTACTTAAAGCGCTTAAAGATGGTATGAAGGAAATATGGAGTGATAAGAAGAATGAAGACGATAAAGGGTAGATTTCCATTTACTCCATTTAGCCAAAAGCAACTTCAAGTTTTAAGCTGGTGGGCTAATGATGAATTAAAAGACTATGAAGCTATTATTTGTGATGGTTCGGTTCGTGCTGGCAAGACTGTTGTAATGTCCCTTTCCTATGTTTTGTGGTCAATGACACGGTTTGATGGTCAACAGTTTGGAATGGCTGGCAAGACAATAGGCTCATTTAGACGTAATGTGCTAAGACCATTACGGAGCATGTTGGAAAGTGAAGGCTATCTAATTAGAGACTCTCGTTCAGATAACATGTTAACCATTAGTAAGAATGGTCACACAAACTATTACTTTATCTTTGGCGGTAAAGATGAAGCTTCACAGGACTTGGTTCAAGGTATTACTTTGGCTGGGTTCTTTTTTGATGAAGTCGCTTTGATGCCACAGTCATTCGTTAACCAAGCGACTGCCCGTTGTTCGGTAGCTGGTGCCAAAATGTGGTTTAACTGTAACCCAGAAGGACCCTATCACTGGTTTAAGCTGGAATGGATTGATCGACTTGAAAACAAGCGAGCATTGAGACTTCACTTTATGATGGCTGATAATCCATCACTTAACCAAGAAACCATTGATCGTTATAACCGCATGTTTTCTGGAGTTTTCTATAAACGCTTTATTTTGGGAATGTGGGTACTTGCTGATGGTGTTGTTTATGATAATTTCAACAGAGATGAGATGGTAGTAACGTCACCAGAAAATGTTGTTTGGGAAAAACAATGGATCAGTATCGACTATGGTACTCAGAACCCTACTGTATTTAAGCTCTGGAGCTTGTATAAGGGCGTTTGGTATAACAATGACGAATATTACTACTCAGGACGAGAAACGGGTAAACAGAAGACTGATGAGCAATATATCGATGACTTAGAAGATTTCTTTTACAACAATCATCTTGAAAGAAGTTTAGTAAAGTTAATCGTTGATCCATCCGCTGCCTCATTCAAGAAATCACTCCGTAATAGAGGTTTTAAAGTGGTTAATGCTAATAACAATGTAATTGATGGTATTCGCTTTATGATGACCCAAATGAATGCTGGGAAGATGAAATGGACTGATAAGTCTGAACATACCATTAAAGAATTTAATTCTTACGTTTGGGATGCAAAAGCTGCTGATCGTGGCGAAGATGCGGTGGTTAAAGAACATGATCACTGCATGGATGCAGACCGCTATTTTGCTATGCGTGTTCTTTACAAGCGAAAAGGAACTAGTGTCAAGTTATACAAGGAGGGAATTTAGTTGGACAAGTACCTAAATGAGCGGTGTATTGTTACTGAGGATGACGTCTTTTGTTACAACAGTGATGGTACAATTTCACGTGCTGATATTATGCGTTTCATTTTAGAAAACGAAAATTTAGCTACGAAATATGCTTCTTATGGAAGGTATTATAAAGCAAAGCACGATAAGATTATGAATGCAGAAGCCAAGCCAAACAATAAACCGGACAATCGGTTAATCCTTAATTATCCTAAAAAACTTGTTGATACTTACACCGGCTTTGCTGTTGGGAAGCCAGTACAAATTACTCTTCAAGAGGACATGGCTAATAAATCATTGTCTGAGTTCAATCAAACACGTAATATTGACACTTTAATTGCTAAAGTCTGGAAAGAGTCCGCTATTTATGGTCGGGCTTATTTTTATGTCTACGGTGCAAATAAAGAGATTTACGTTACTGATGCAACGCCGATGAATTGTTTTGTTATCTACGACAATACGGTAGCTCACGAACCGTTATATGCTGTTAGATATTCAAAAGTAGGACAAACTCAGCAATATCAAGTAACTATTTACAGTAATGATTACCAATATAATTTTGAAAGTGGTAACGGTAGAGACAGTCTAGGAGACAGGAAACGAAACCCGTTCCACATTATTCCGATCATTGAAGTTGTGGAGAACGATGAGCGGTTAAGTGTAATTGCTAATGTAAAGACGTTAATTGATGAGCTTGATAAATCGTTAAGCGAGAAAGCAAACGATGTTGATTATTTTGCTGACGCTTATATGAAAGTGCTGGGCGCTATCTTAAATGATGACCAGATTAAACAATTACGAGACATGAGAATTATTAATCTTAAATCATCAACTAATGAAGATGAGCAACCAGAAGACCTTGATGTTGATTTTCTTAGTAAACCTAATGCTGATGAGACACAAGAAAATCTAATTAATCGAATTGTTGATAATCTGTATCAAATCTCAATGATCGTTAATTTGAATGACAAGGATTTTGGTAATTCAACTGGTGTTGCCTTAGAAATGAAATATAAGCCGATGATGAATCTTGCAACTCTGAAAGGTCGAATGTTTACTCGCTCCATTAAACAGATGTATAGGGTTATTTTTGCTTCTGATTTAATCAAACAAGTAGATGCTGATACTTGGAAAGACTTGGATATTAACTATCAATTCGATTTACCTCACGATACATTGACAGAAGCACAGACTGCTAAAGCTTTAGCTGATCTAGGTATCTCTCGTTTAACTTGGTTAAAGACCATCTCTGCTGTGAATGACCCTAAGCAGGAAGAAGAGAATATGGACGCTGAGAAGCAGAAGCAGCTTCAAGAGAACTATGAGTTTTTGAAGGGAAAACATGCTGTAACGGACGGTGAGGCTAATGACGACAGTTCAACAGGAAAAGAAACGGATAGAGCAATTACTCAGTAGAGATAATAAGACGGATAAACAACTTGAAGCAGTTTACAACGAAGGAGTAGACATGCTAAGAGCAATTATCAATGAAATCTTTACTAAGTATGCAATTGATGGTGTTCTCATTCCTGCTAATCTTTCTCATAAGGTAACGAGAAGTGACATGATGCTTCTTAAACGACAATTTGACAAACTTCCTGATGTTTTAGAGTTACCAGAGGAAGAAAGGCGTGATTACTATACTGCCGTTAGTCAAACATCACAAAGAGGCTTGATAACTGCTGTTGTCGGTATGGCCTTAATAGGAGTGACGCATAAAGCAAAGGACATTCTTCAATCAAATAATCAAACTGCCGCTAAGGAGGAAGCTGATTATTTGACCAAGAACAATGAGTTTACTAAGACGCAGCATAAACGGCTTAATAGGAAAACTAAACAAGTTGCTCAGCCTGATTACAAATTGCCATCACAAAATGATATTTATGTGTCGTGGCCAGAAAGGTTATGGTTGGATCATGATAGATTACTTAATCGAATTGACGATAACATTAATATCATGCTTAAAAAGGGAATGACTCCTGCTGATATTGCTGATGTTATGTTCCCTGGAAATGCTGAGAGTATGCGACAAGATAACATACCAAAGGCGATGAGAGATGCTTCAATTTCGGCTAAACGGATTGCTAGGACTGAAGCTGCCAGTAGAGAAGATGAGTTGGACGAGCAATTCTTCAAAGCTAAGAAGATTAAATACTTTGGCTGGGTAACAGAAAAGGGTGCATGTAAAAAGTGTATTTCGATTTCGCTAGCTGGACCTTATAGAGTAGGTGATCCTGATAGTCCAAGAATTCCAAGCAGTTCGCATCCTAACTGTCGCTGTCGGAGAATACCTATTGATGGAAATGATGAAAAATCGCAAGATCTATCTGAAAAAGATGTTGCTCTATTGCAAAAATATACAGGTAGTTACGCTTATAAGATTAACGATAATTTAAGAAAAGGAACGCTATCAGATGAAGATGAGGAGTTTATCCATTCATTTGATAGCGTTTTGAATAAAATGCCTAAATATAAATCAACAAAGCCATTAAACCGTGATTATTTCTTTAGCAAGGATGCATTAGTAGATTTTGCTAAAGAATTTAATCGGTCTGATACTTTTATTGATAATGCTTACCTTTCAACCTCAAAAGGTGATTATGGAAGGGGAGAACAACAATTACGATTTGTTATTCAGAAGTATTATAATGGTGTTGATATAAGTAAGTATGGTGTGGAAGGAGAAGAGGAGGTTCTTTTTCCTCGCCATACGGTGTTTCATATTGTAGGTAAGACGATTAAAGACGGACTACCAATTGTATATTTGGAGGAACATTATGGCTCATAATAAACCATACTCAGATCCTAGATGGCGCGGAACATTTGACGAGTTGAAGAATGGATTGAAAAAACGAAAACGAAAACTAACTCCAAAAGAAGAAAAAGAAAATAATGATTTCTTAGCTGAAATTGAGAAAATTATTAAAGATAAGAATTAGACATCCAATCAAGGGTGTCTTTTTTTATGCCCAAAACATGCTGATGGCGTAAAAAGCTGCAAGGTAAATAGTCAAACAAGACTTAAAAAAGGAGGTATCCGTCATGGATCAAGGACAAGATAATAGTGCAGTTGAAACACAAGCAGGTGTTGAACAGCCAGAAAAGAACGGTGGGGCCCAATCGGGAAAGACGTTTACACAAGCTGATGTTGACCGCATTGTTGAAGAGCGATTAGGGCGAGAACGAGGTAACATTCGCAAGGACTTACGGCCAGTCATTGAAAAAGAAATTCGTGATGAAATCAAGGATGAGCAAGACGAAGCCAAAAAGTTAAAACGAATGGATGCAGATCAACGGCGAGAATATGAAAATCAACAGAAAGATGATCGTATTGCTGAATTAGAAGCACAAATCAACCACAATGAAATGGAGCGTATCGCAACAGATATTCTTAGCAAAAAGGGTGTAGCTGCTGATAGTGAAACATTATCTTTTGTAGTTGCTGATGATGCTGAAACAACAAAGGCTAATATTGATAAATTTGTTTCCTTGGTTAACCGCAAAGCTCAAGATAATCGCCGCGAAGAGTTCAATGATCCTGTACCTACAGGCGGTGGAAAAGGTAGTGAAGGTATTGATACTGAAAAGTTTGATACAATGGGCTACCAAGAAAAACTTAAATTAAAACAAACTCAGCCAGAAATTTATAAACAACTGGTTGAGCAAGCATTAGGAGGTAATAATTAATGGCTGGAGAAATTACTGTTAGTGGTCAAATGCTTGACCCCCAAGTTCTTAGTGAAATGTTATCAGCCCAATTAACAGCTGGATTACGTTTTGCTCCACTTGGAGAAATTGATAATACGTTAGAAGGAAAGCCAGGTTCAACTGTGGACTTCCCAGCGTGGAACTACATTGGTGATGCTAAGGACCTTAAAGAAGGGGAAGCAATTGAAACTGCTGCTCTTACTTATGGCACTAAGTCAGCAACAATTAAAGAAGTTGGTAATGGTGTAACTCTTACTGATCAAAGCCTTTTAACAGGTTATGGTGATCCATATGGTGAAGCCGGTAATCAGTTGCTTACTTCAATTCAAAACAAAGTTGATAATGATTCATTAGAAGCACTTCGAGGAGCAACCCAAACAAAGACGGCTGATGCTACTTTAGATGGTCTTCAAGATGTGCTTGATATGTACAATTTAGAAGATGATCGCCCTGTTATTGCAGTTGTATCACCTGCCGTTGCTGGTCGGTTGCGTTTGTCTGCTGGCAAGGATTGGCTACGAGGTTCTGAACTAGGAGCGCAACGTATCATCTCTGGTGTAATAGGTGAAACCCTTGGTATCCAAATTGTACGTTCACGAAAATTAAATGCTAACGAAGGTATTTTTATTCTTCCTAAGAAGGATTCTAAGGACAAAGCAGCATTAAAAATTATGCTAAAGCGTGATGTTGTTGTTGAAGCAGAACGCCATGCTGGAGAACGGTCAACAAGTCTTTACGCAACTACTTACCAAGCACCATATCTTTATGATCCATCAAAAGTTATCAAGGTAACGTTCAATGGTGTCAATGGTCCTGATGCCACTACTGGTGCACCTGCTCAACAGTCAGTTGATGAAACTGTTTCTAACGTTAAGGCAGAAAATCGTTTAGGTCGTCAATCAAAAAAATCCACTAAGACAGCTAACGATGCTAAGAAGCCAGGCGAAGCTTAATGGCATATCAAGTTATTAAAGCGTTTACTGATAGCAACCTTAATTCAGTTGATGAAACTGGAGAAAAGCACGTGTACTGGGAGGGAGACGAATACCCTTATAAACAGTATGCAGGCGCTCAAACAAAGCTACGACTAGCTGAATTAACTGATGGCGGCTTTATTGAGGAGGTTACTGACGATGAGCAAGGAACAAAATGAGCGAGTCTTAAAACGGCTGAAACTCTTTCCTAACTTAAGCGATGCTTTATCAAAACTCGACCAAGAAATTATTGATGATCTTGTTGATGATGCAATGAGCCAAGCACAAGCTGATGGTTTTACTGAAAGTAATATCGTTCGTGGCGCTACTTACCTAGCAGCTCACTTCTGTAACTTAGCAAGTGCTACTGGTTCTAATATTTCAAAGCAACAGGCATCAGTACTGACAATTGAATACTTTGATCGTGGCGGTAGTGATGATTACTTAGTCGAATACAATCGCTTAAAGAACTCATTGAAGCAAAGTTCCATTCGATTTATGTAGGTGATCTTATGAATATTTCAATGGAAGGTAGCGTTGAGGGCGACTTGGGAATTGAAAAGATGATTACCAATCTTAGAGAATTAGATGGAAAAGCTGTTGAAGCTGGTGTCTTTGGTGGCTTTGACCAGAAGAAAGCAATGTGGCAAGAATATGGGACAAGTCGTGGTATTCCAGCACGTCCTTTCCTACGAAATGCTCTTTACGAAAATGAAGGGCGTTTTGCTAACTACGTTGCTCCGTTCATTACTAATATTCTTAATGGTGGTTCGGCTGATGGAGTAGTCAATGCATTAGGACCATTTATGCAAATGAGCATTCAGCGAACGATTGCGGCTGGTGGTTTTGCTCCATTAGCAGCATCTACAATCGCTAAGAAGGGCCATAGCAAACAATTAATTGATAGTGGATCAATGTACGGTTCGATTGATTGGAGGGCTGTATAATGAGCTTCTATATTGATATGACCAGCGTTTTAGATACATTCAAAACAGAAATTAAAGTAATTTCTGGTAGTTCTAACGGTGAGTGGGTCGATGGTCAATGGCAAGAAGCCGAAGGACAGGAAACTACTTATTATGAGCCATTTGTACCTAATGATTTAGTGGGTCAGTATTCATTTATGAATATTATGCGAGATGTTGGTGACTTCACTCAATACAACGCTATTTGGTTATCTAAACATTCAGACTATCCAATCAATACAATTGTTGAGCATAAAGGAAAACGTTATAGAGTATGCAATATCCAAGACCTTAGTGACTATTCAAACGTTACTATGTATTATCTTCAAAGCGAGGAGGGACAAGATGGCAACAAGTTATGATTATTCAATTCTATATAAAACTTTCAGCCGACTTATTAAGAGCCGGCTGAATTTAGTTATGATTGAACTTTATGGCAATGGAAAGCCACCTGAGCCTCCGTTTGTAGCATTTGATATTGTAGCACCGAAGATACCAACAAATTATTTAGAAGACGACAGAACCTTTGAGGCTGTTGTCTCTTTTACTATCTACGCCAAAACAAAGCTACAAGCCTTAAATTACTGTAATCAATTAAGAGCGGTTTTAGGTGATCTTGCTTCAAGAGACATTTATGAAGATAACGATATTGTGATGGTTGAAAGAATGCAGGTACAACCACGATATGTTGAAGAAAGTAATAATTATGCCTTTATGTTTGGGTTTGATATGCGCTTGCGATTATGGGAGACATATGAAGATAACGGTGAAGGCATGATTGAACATGTTAAATATAAGGAGGATACAAAATGAGTAATATTTTATCTGATATTACAGTTAAACTTAATATTGAAACGCCAAGCATTCCTGTAAATATGGGAAACTTGGCTGTTTTTGTAAAGGGAAATAATCAAGGTGTAGAAACTTTTGGGTCTTATGAAGACCTACAGAAAACATACGGTTCAAATGAATTATTGAAACAGGTAGCTAACGGTTTCTTTAGTCAAGATGATCACGGAAATAAGCTATTTGTTGTAACCTACACTGATGTAGCAACGGCTGCTTCTGCTTACTACGGTGAAGGTTGGGAATTTGCTACGGTTCTTCCGGTTGACCCAACAGCGCCTGTCGTAATTAATCCATCGAGTGATGAAGGAAAAGAGGATGCCCAACCAGCTTCTACCGATACAACTAATGTATTAGCTGATGCGGTTGCTTTATCAAGCTTTATTGATGGAAAGAATGAACGCTTTGCAGTTGTTGCTAAGCCTGCAATTGCTGAAAATGTTGAAAATGCCCCTGAATTTAAGAAGGCGTTTGGAAACTCACCACGTACCATTGCTTTCTTTAGTGGCTCAACGCAAGCGGAAGCTGAATATGGTATCGGTGGGCTTGTTGGAGCTGTTGGTAATGAAACTGTTGGCTCTGTAACATGGAAATTCCGTAAGGTTGGTGGAGTAAAGCCGGTTGATTTAACGGTAACTCAAATTCAAAAGTTACATGATAACAACATCTTTACTTATGTTACTAAGGCTGGATTAGACCAAACATCAGAAGGCAAGACTTTGGGTGGAGAATTTGTCGATGCTTTACATGGTGATGATTGGGTAAAGGCTTCTCTAGAAACTCGCCTTCAACAATTACTGTCTAATTCCAAGAAGGTTACGTATGATGCTGCTGGTATTGCACAAATTGATGCAACAGTAACATCTGTTCTTACTGATGCAACTAACAATGGAATTATTTCTATTAATCCAGAAACTAATGCTGGTGAATTTACTGTTAAGACTGCTTCACGTGCCGAGTCCTCTAAAGAAGACATCGCACAACGGAGCTACAAGGGTCTTCAATTTAGCTACACTCGTTCTGGAGCAATTCACACAGTTAAGGTTAACGGTCAAATTAATATTTAGAGGAGGATTTATTCATGGCTGATGTACGTTTATATGATGCTCTAAAGGCTAACATTGTTGTAGATGGTCGAACTATTCAAGGTTTCCAAGATGGAGACATGTTTTCCTACACTTACAAGGAAGAAAAGGTAAAGACATCTGTTGATGCACAAGGTAACCCAGCGATTGCAATTAATAACAACCACTTGGCTACCGTTACAATTAATTTAACTGGTAATTCAGTAGATCATAAGTACTTAAATAACATTGCCAATGCTAATAAGCAGGTTACGTTAACTATTACTTCTGAATTTGAAAAGGTATCAGGTAATCAAGCATTTATTGTTAAGGTTCCTGATGGTGCCTTTGGTAAAGATACGCCAAAGCGTTCTTACACATTTGAAGTATTGGATATGCGAGTAGAAGCACTTTAATTAGTAGCAACTGAATAGCGGCTAAGGGTTCAATTCCTTTAGCCGTTTTTTTATAAAGACAGAAAATTTAGGAGGAATTTTATTATGACTGAAAAGAACGTAAACACTAAGGACAACCAAGTACAACCACAAACTGTTGATCGTTTAAGCGCCCATGAAGATTGGGTATTTACTGATGCTAATGGTTACGATTGGAAGTACCGTTTCCAATTCCCAGGACTTAAAAAGGCATATGAAATGTTAGATAACGCAACAATGGGTAATGGTCAAATTGCTAAGTCTATTCTATTTGATGAATACCTACAAAACATTGTTGTTAGTGAAAAGTTAACATCGCTTGATGATTTAATTGATCGTCCTGGGGTAGATGAATTGTTTAATGCTATGGACTCCTTTCTTGGTGGCTTACTCTAAACCAGCTAACCAAGCGGAAATCATTAATGAAGTCAATGAAAATGATGCTTTTTGGTTTCCGGTAATTGCTGGTGTGGCTACTCGTGAAGAAATGGAGAGGGCCACTATGAAAGAGGTGCAAATCTTAAATGAAATTGCAAGCCGAAAGCTAGAGTTGATGGGAGGAGTTGAGATAGAGAATGAGTAACGAAACCACTATTAGAGCGAACGTTAAAGTTAGTGGCCTTTCAGAACTTGAAAAAGCTAATAGCTTAATCAAGGAGATGAATCATTCTCTATCCAGCTTGGGTCGTACTGGAGGTAATAATGGCCTAAGTGGTTTGTCCTCTAGCATTAACAAAGCAAAGGTAGAAGCAAAAGAATTAAAGGCGGCTATTAAACAAGCCGATGATGTTAATTTAAGCAAGGTTGGTAATGCCGCTGCTGAGAGTTTATCTAAAGCAGAGAATAAAGCCAATCAATTAAAAGCTAAATTAGAACAAGCTAATAACGTTAACCTTGCAAAAGCTGGAAGTTCTGCTTCCGAAGGACTTAATAAAGCTGAGAGTAAGGCTGGTCAGCTAAAAAATAAACTCGAACAGGCTAATGATGTGAACCTTAGTAAAGTTGGAAATAGCGCTAGTGAAGGTCTATCTAAAGCAGAAGCTAAGGCAAGCCAATTAAGAAGTAAGCTTGAACAAGTAAATAACATTAATGGTGGTATGGCAGGACAAAAGATCAGTGAGGGTCTAAGTCGTGCCGAAAGTAAAGCTAATCAGTTTCAAGGTTCTGTTAGAAAGTCAATTGCAGCTGAAAGAGAATTAGCCAGTGCGGCTCATTCAGTAGCTCAAGCTGAACAGCAGAGTGCAAGTGCAGCTCAAAGAGGAGCGCAAGCACGGCAACAAGCTGTTCAAGCAGCACGGCAAAACGCTCAGTCTGAACGACAGATGGCAATGATTGGCTCCTCTTCACCGGACAAAAAGGAAGGTAAAGTAAGAGGTGCTATCCGTGATGTAGCCGGTATGTATACTCTTGGTAATCTTGCTGCTAATGGAATTATGGCAGCAGGTGAAGGTGTAAAAGGCTTGTTTGGCTCTGGATTAAGCTATATCAGTCAACAGCAGGCTTCTCAAGTTTCATGGGCTTCTAATGCTCGTTCAGTTAATAAACTGCTTGGGAAGAATATGAGTAATAAAGAAGCTACTAGCTTCTCTAAAGGAATGGTTAAAGACATTTCTAACCTTGCAACTTCTGCTGGTAACGATTATAAGCAAGTGTCAGATGCAGCATTAGCTTTCTATGCTACTGGTGCTGGTGTTTCAACTGCTGGTAATAAAAAGAAAACGCTCCAATTAACTAAAGACATGCTTAACCTGCAAGATGCTGGTGGTATGAATGATGAAGAAATGGGACGGTTTATCTCCTCTGTTGCTAAAACGTTAGACCAAGATAAATTAACCACAGAACGACTTCAACAGTTAAAGCAATTTAACCCTAACATTGATGAGTACCTAGATAAAGCACACAAGAAGAGAACTGGTGAAAAAGCTGGTAAAGTCGGTGATTACACTGGTGATGATCTTGTAAAAGCCTTACATATGGCAGGTATGGCTCCAGGTGTTAATGATGCTTCTAAGAAGATGAATCAAAGTTTAGCGGGTGTACAACGTGCTATAAAAAATGGTGCAGTTCGTATGACTGCTGGCTTTGAAGAGCGATTAGCTAGTGGACTAAATAAAGCGTTTGGTGGTGATGGGAAGCTATTCTCACGAATTACCGATTGGTTTAATAGTCCTAAGAAAACAGAGGGCTTCACTAATAAAGTAGCTGATGGGACCGCTGGTGTTATTTCTACCGTTGGTAAAGGTGGACGTGAAGCATTTGATTTAGCTAAAAAGCTATCGGATGTTGCTAAACCGATTGCTGGTGGATTTTCTACTGGTTTTATTGATCAGGTTAAGGCATTTAAGAATGGGCTATCTACTGCATACAACGGCTTGAAGAGTACAGCTTCTAAGTTAAGTGATACTATTCCTAAAGGCGCTAAGGGTAAGTTTTCATCGATTGGTAATGAACTTGGTAATGCTACCGGAAAGATTACAGCCTTTTTAGTTGCTGTTCGTGGATTATCTAAGTTACCTAAGATTGGTCAAGGTATTACTAAAGCAATGCAACCATTGCTAAAGTTTGCTTCAAAGTTACCAGTAGTTGGCAAAGGGCTAAGTGGCCTTATATCCAAGATTACTGGTATTAAGAAGCTTGATGAAACTAAAAACTTAAGCGCTGCTGGAAAAATGCAAAATGCCGCTAATACTATGATGTCTGCTGCTAATCGTATGAATAGCGGTAGTCGAAATAGTGGTTTTGGTGGTAATGGGGTTAAATCAGCTGGGTACTATGGTAGTAGTAATGGCTATTACAATAATGGCGAAATTTACGATGGTTATACTGGACCATTAACTAGAACCGGTCTCTATCATAGTAAAGCAGGTACTAATGGTGATCCTAATGCTTGGTTTAATAAGTTAATTTCTCGTGGACAAAATTATTTAGGCGCTGCTAATCCAAAGCATGGGAAAGGTAGTTTTGTTCAGAGAATCAAAGGAAATGTACTTACTGGTGTTGGTAGAGCTGGCCAACGTGTCTTTGGCGAAAGCCGTATTGGTAATGTTATTTATCGTGGGGCATTAGCAAGTGGACGAGGCTTAAGAGCAACAAGAGGCTTTATAGCTAAAGGTGCTCCAGGAATGAATGCTACCTTTGCGGCTATGGATGCCATGTCAGTTATAGGAACCACAAAATCAGGCTCACTTGCACGACATAAAGGCGTTGGAAATGCAGTAGGACAAGGTGTTGGATCTACTGTTGGTATGGCTGCTGGAACTGCTTTGGGTTCATTAATTGGTATGCCTACAGTTGGAGCTGTTGCAGGTAGCTTTCTTGGTGGTTGGGCCGGAGGAAAAGTTGGTTCATGGATTGGTTCTAAATTTGGTGGCAGCAAGCCTTCTGGTAACAAGCTAACCCAACAACAGCGTGATGCCATTAAAGCTGATGAAATAGTAGCTAAGACCAACTTCACCAATGGCTATAACAGTCTTTATCAAAATGCTGGACAGAAAGCTCCTGTTTCTGCTAACAAAGCATATAAGACTATGAACGCCGCTTCTAAAGGTAATGCCAAATCCCAAGCAGCAGCTCAGCTTTATGATCAGGCTATGCAAGCAGGAGATTTAGCTTCTGCTAACAAGTACTTTAGCCAAGCTCAAAAGCAGGTTAAAGCAGGTGATGCTAAAGGTGTTAGAAGTGCTCAAAGCAGATTGAGTAAAGCTAAGAAAGCTGAGAAAAAGGCCTATGATGATGCTTATACTAAGGCATTAGGCGAGGCATACAACAATGGTCAACGAGGTAAAGCAGCAAGAGAACAAGCTAAACAGTTAGCTAAAGGTGATAAAAATTACCAAAAAGCCAGAAAGAATACAAAGTCTGCTCAGAATAAGGTTAATAAAGCCAAAAAGAAGTACAAAGATGACACTGGTGAAGACTACAAAAAGTCTAAGGCAAGTTCTAAAGGTAAAGGTAGTAAGAGCGGTGCGTCTAAAAAGAATTCAAAGAGCGGTTCTAAGAATCGTGGAAGTAGTAAAGGTTCTTCTAAGCCAAAATCAAAAGGTTCGAGCAGAAAGTCAAGTCGTTCTAAAGCTAAGTCTTCTCGGGGCAATTCCAAGCCAGCTTCTAAAAAATCTCGTTCAAGTTCTGGAAAGAAGCGTTCAAACGGAAGTAAAAATGCTAGTCGTGACCAGAAAGCTGCTTCTCGTAAGTTAGATAAAGCTGCGTCTAACCTGAATAAGTCTGCGTCTAAGAAAGCCAAGTCCTCGTCAAAGAGAAAAGGTTCTTCTAAGAGTAATAACAAGAGCCGAAGTTCTTCTAAGCCACATTCGAAAACCGCTAACGTTAAAGCTAAAACTAAAGGTACCAAAGATGCCAAAAAGCTTTCAAAAGCAACTAAGGGTGTCAAGAGCAAGAATGCTAAGGTTAAAGCAAACGTTAAAGGTACTAAGGATGCTAAGAAGCTTTCTAAGGCTACGAAAGGCGTTAAAAATAAAAGTGCTAAGGTCAAGGCTAAGACCTCTGGTGGTAACAAGGTTAAGAAATTAGCTAAGGATACCAAGAAGGTAAAAAATAAGAACGCCAAGATTAAGGCTAAAACTTCTGGTGGAAATAAGGTTAAGAAATTAGCCAAAGATACTAAGAAGATTAAGAACAAAAACGCTAAGGTCAAGGTTAAAGTCTCTGGTGAAAGCAAAGTTAAGAAGCTAGCCAAAGATATTAAGAAAGTCAAAAATAAAAATGCTCGAGTAAGGGCACGTGTTTCTGGCGAAGGTAAGGTTAAAAAACTAAGCCAAAATATCAAAAA
Source organism: Limosilactobacillus rudii (assembly GCF_014145455.1). Taxonomy (GTDB): domain Bacteria; phylum Bacillota; class Bacilli; order Lactobacillales; family Lactobacillaceae; genus Limosilactobacillus; species Limosilactobacillus rudii. The sequence goes on from NZ_JACIVB010000046.1 coordinate 32,698, forward strand.
GGTAAAAAATAAGAATGCTCGGGTAAGAGCTACGGCTTCTGGTGCAGGAAAGGTTAAATCGCTAGCCAGTTCAATCAAACGTGTTAAGAATAAAACAGCAAGAGTAAGAGCTTCTGCTTCCGGTGCGGGACAAGTCAAAAGCCTCGCAAGTGCTATTAATCGTGTTAAGAATAAAACGGCACGGGTAACGGCTCATGCAACAGGAACTGGTCAAGTTAAGAGCCTTCAAAGTGCCATTAATGGAGTTAAAAATAAAACTGCTAGCGTTACTGCTAAAGTAACTGGAACAGGACAGGTTAAGCAATTAACTAGTGCTATTAATTCCGTAAAGGGAAAGAGCGTTAGTGTAACAGCTAAGGTTAGTGGGACCGGTGAAGTACGTGGCTTAGCTAGTGCAATTGCAGCTGTTCACAGTAAACATGTTACTATTTCAGCAACAGTTACTAAGAGCGGACATCTAGCTACTGGTACACCTGGGGCTTCAAACGCCTTTAGAGGAAGACTAGCTACTGGAACTCCAGGAGCTGGTGCTAGTTTTGTTGCTGCATTAGCTACAGGAACACCAGCAGCAACTACAAACCAATGGTCAGCTAATGGTGGTGTTAAGAAAGGAAACTACCTTGTTAATGATGCTCCAGGTGCTGATTTTGTAGAAGCGTTTATGACTAGGGCTGGTACTATTGGTCTTTTTCCTAAACAGCGTAATTTGATTGTTCCTCTTGGAGAAGGGACACAGGTTCTTAATGCAAACGAAACAAAAAAGAAGTTCCCACGACTAAAGACAGGAACTCCTAGTTTTAATATTAAGAATGATGCTAAGTCTTCTAACAAGAGTGAAAAGTCAACAGTTGTTAATAACAATACATTCAATATTAACGTTAATGTTGATGGTAGTGCTGGCATTGACCAGAAACTAATTAATAAGATTGCTAACCAAATAGCAGAAAAGCTTACGGTTGCATTCCCAGAAAGTGAGGTGTAAAAGGATGGCTGTGTTAGCTACTGGGAACCAACGGGTTTATCTTCATTCTGAAACGGAAGAAGAAGAAACAACTAATACTGTATCAAAATACCCAATTCAAGCTGGAAATAATATAACCGACCATACACAACGGGAAGAGCAAACTTTCACTTTTGAGGGTTTGCTTTTTGGTAATGATCGTTATGATATTCAGCGGCAATGGCAACAATTACTTGATTGGCAACATAATGGTACTATTTTGCAATATGCTGGTGCCATCTGGCATGGAAATATGATGATTACCAATTTGCATCGTACTTATGAAGATGGTGGATATAAGAATGCTCTTAAGTTCTCAATGGAGCTTACTTATATTGATGTAGTTCAATCCAGTTTTGTTAAAGCAGTAAACGTTGGTCCTAAAGCACCTAGCCCACCAGCTAATCCTGGTGTATGGGTAACTGTTCGACCAGGGAATACTTATTGGGGTTGGTGGCGGCAATATGGAACTCCAATCCAAACATTAAGAGATTGGAACCATTGGCCCGATAGAAGGATTCCAGTCGGTGTTAGAGCGAGGGTGAAGTAAATGTCTTATAGATCAAAATTTGATATTGATGTTAGTAATATTCCACAAGTTTTTTCTACAAGTTTTGGGAATACTGCTGTAAACATTGGAATTAATTACAATAAGACTGGTGATTTCTATACAGTTGACTTATTTGATATACAGAATAAGCCAATTATTACTGGTGAAAAGTTAATCTATGGTAAAAGACTATGGCGTAATTCTGTTGATGAACGTATTCCAGCAGTAGATTTAGTGCCGTTAGATGAGTCAGGAAAAAGTAATATCTGCAACAAAGAGACCTTCGGCAAGACGGTCTTTTTATTTATAGATACGGTGGTGGAAGACAATGGGTAAACCACAATTTAATTTCGAATGTAAGGTAGTGGTTTATACAGCAAATGCCAATTTGACATATGAATATGGAAAAATGAAAAACTCAATTGAAATTCATTTTACTGTCCCATTTTCTAATGAAACAGAGAAGCACATAACAGAAATTGAGCTTTTTAATATTGATACTAGGCATTTTAATCTTATTCAGCCAGGAAATAAGGCAGAATTATACGCTGGCTATTCTGGAGATGTTGGCTTACTGGTAAGCGGAACTATCTATAAAACAACAATTCCTTATGCGGAAGATGCTGATACTGCATATAAAATCCGTATTTTGGAGGGTGAAGACTACACGAGAAAGCCTAAATTAAATATGACATTTGCTAATAATACTTATGCCTCAACTATCATTCCACAAGTTGTAAGTGCTGCTGGTATTAATTTGCGATATATCTCTATTAAGGATAATAAGTGTTATAACGATGGCTTTACTGCTGATGACCACCCAATGGAAGTTTTAAGTACGCTCGCTCAGGACTGTAAAGCAAGCTTATTTTATTTACGAGGCCAGTTAACTATGCGATATGTCTATGATGGAAATGGTGCGGATCAGTTTGATTTAAGCCCTGCTACGGGATTGGTAGAAGGACCAACACGAGAAAGTCGTGATGATGACTGGGCTGATTATGAAGAAGATGACGATGGGTTGGGAGCATGGAGCTACTCAGCAACGTCAATTCTTAATTATCATCTAACTACTTTTGCATGGGTTAAGCTTCATAATAAGTATGCTGATGTGGGAGTTATGGTCATTAATGGTGAACATAGCTTTGATGGTGAAGAAGCAAGAACGGAATTTGAGGCGGTGACACAATAAATGGTAAGACAACGTGACCAAGACATTAGGTTTCTTAAAACGTTAATAAATAACATTAATGCTAATCTCCATGTTGCTCAATTAGCAAGGGTATACAAGCTTACCGATGATCATTCAAGAGCGGACGTTCAACCTTTAGCTCTTGATGCTAGTGGTAAGAAAAGGGCACCGCTAATTAACGTTCCTGTGGGCATGGTTGCTCAAGGCTATATTTCGGAAGGATCAGTGGTTCTTGTCATGTTTCTTGACCGCTCAATGGAAAATTGGAGCAAGGCTGATAATCAAGAATTCTCGTTGGCTAACAAAAGAATGCACGATGTTAACGATGCTGTTATTTGTGAGGTGATGTGGAGTGCAGGACATTAAGCTCAGTGCAGGAGATATTCAGCTTGATTACATTACCGGAAGTAAAGAAATAATCCAATCAGCAGAAATTATTCTTGGGACTCGTAAAGGTGAGTTTGTGTTAGCTCCTGAAATGGGGTTAAATCACTCAAACTTGCTAGGTAAGAAATATGCCGAAGAGATGGCTGCAAGTGATGTTTATGAAGCTGTACGACAAGAAGAACGAATAAAAAACGTTAAAGTTGATACAAAAGTAGATAAACACAATCGCTCGATAACTCTTAATCTAACTGCTGATATAGGAAATGATAAACCGGTAGAAATGGAGGTGAACTATGCTTGATAAAAATGGGTTCACAAGACCAACTTACGATGAAATAGTACAACAGGAGTCTGATAAGTGGGTTCAGTTATTCGGCGAAAACGCCCAAACCAATGCACATTCAGTAGGCGGTATTTTAATACGCATTCATTCTTACTTTATGGATAAGCTTTATCAGTTAGCGGAAGTTATTTACAATTCTCAGTTTGTAGACTCTGCAACTGGAACAACATTAGAACAATTAGGTGCAAATGTTGGATTAACTCGTTTACCTAGTCAAGTTGCAATGGGAACTGTAACTTTTTACGGAAAAATTGGTTATACGGTTCCTTCTGGTAGTTTGGTTAGAACTGATGATGGATTGGAATACGTGACATCTGAGGACATTGTTCTGAAAGACACAGGTAAAAATAATATGACCTTAGATGATGGAAGCAACCTCCAAATGCCGACGGAAAGTAATGGGACCTGTCCTAATATAGGAGTGGGGATATCTCATTATCTTTACGCGAATAAGGCAGGAGCAGCTTACAATAAAGCGAATAAATCCAAGGCGATTATGGTTAACGCTAGTGAAAACATCAGATATGTAATCGTACAGGAAGTTTCCGGTGGTGCTGATATAGAAACGGATATTAACTTCCGTGACCGTATTAATCTATCAAATAGAACGGTAGCTCCTTCATCGCCATATAACGGTATTATTACAGCAGTTGAGAAAGTAACTGGTGTAACTGCTGTTCGTATCATTTCAAACGATACAATGGTTGATGATGAAACAACCAATACTCCCGCAAAGTCAATTCATATCTATGTTAATGGTGGATATAAGGATGACGTTGCGGAGGCTATCTTTGGTTCAATTAGTGCTGGAATTTTAACGGTTGGGCAACAATCAGTAAAGGTTACTGATATTGCTGGTGGAGAGCATACTATTTGTTTTGATTACCCAACTACTCGTGATGTATATGTTTCTATCAAGTTAACTAAGACTAATGAATATCCATTAAATGGAGATGAACAAGTTAAGAATATAGTAATGAAATACATTAATGAAGTTGGAATGGGAAACACGTTGTATTATTCCTATCTTTACAGGCTTATATACGATAATGTTCCAGGTATCCAAGTAGCTGATGTGAAAATTGGTACCGATAGTAACAAACTATCAGCTCAAAATATAACCTTGACAAATATCGAAACTGCTCAAACAAGCGCTGAAAAGGTGATGATCTTATGAGTTTCTTTAGTAAATTTTTGAAACTAATGCCTGGATCACTAGTAAAAATAGCTAATAGCAATAATTGGAAATTAGCAAAGTTTTACTCTAGTAGTTTTGATAAGGTAAATGAAACTTTCAGTAAAATAGACTTTTATCGAAACATTGATAATGCCAAAGGAAACCTTTTGGATAAGTTAGGAGAAAAGTACGGAGTAAGGCGTGGGCCGGCGGATGATAGCTTTTATCGAATGATGATTAAAGCTAAAGTAGCAAACCGAAAAGGAGATACAACAGTTAATGGTGTTTTGCGTACAATGCAGAATGCTTTAGGAATAAGTGTAAGAGACGTTAGATTACGTCCAGTACAGCTGCCGGATGGAAAACGTGAGCCACTGGCAATACGACTTAACAGTGTTCCTATGAGATTTGCACGTTCTGAATATGAACAGGAATTTATGATCCATCAAATAGAGTCAATTATTGCTGCTGGAGTGAGATTGCAAGACTTGCAATTTACAGCAACAGCGGTTGGTCACTTTGAACTTGGTACTACTATGATTAATGTTGAAACCGTCGATATTGATGATAGCAAGGATTATAACCGTGAAGCATCGGGAAGTTTTAACTTAGGGAATACAATTATTGATGTGAAAGAAACTGAGTTAACTGATCAATACGATACTTCAGTAGAAACAAATGGTAAAGCTAATCTTGGTACAGTTAGTGTTACAGCTGAAACGTACCAGATTACGACGGATGAGGAAAAGGAGAAAAATTAAATGGCAGATTTTAAACGAGTCATAATTACTAGAGACGGGCAGCAGTTAATGTCTGATATTATGTCTAAGAAGAAGGAAATGCAATTTACAAGATTGATCGTTTCAGAAAATGAAATTGGAGATATTCAAGATATAAAGGGAAATGAGCAAAACTACAGTGTTGAGTCTATATCTTTTGATTCGCTTAGTACGATTAATCAAGAGACATCGGAACTTAGTGTTCATGCTGTTGAAAGCTTTGGAGGTATGACTAACCCAGCTGTTGAAGTAATTGCTAGTATTGATAATACGCAATTAACAAAGGGATATTACATGCGAACCTTAGGTCTATGTGCCGCTGATGGGGCAGGAAACGAAATCCTATATGCTTATACACGTGCAGATCAGCCAGGATATATGCCACCATATAACGGAAAAACAACCTCTGGCGCAATGTTTAAGATTACAGTAACTATTGGTAATACTAATCAAGTTAATTTGATGTCAGGTACGACTTATGCAAGCTCTTATGAAGTTGAAGAGGTACGGCAACAGCTTAATGATTTGCAAACAATCGTTGGATATAACGAAAACGATGTTTTTGGCTTAGAAGCTGATTTCGAGAACAATCAATTTACTCGTTTAGCTGGAGCAAAGAACCTAACGGCAGGGAAAGACTTTGATAACTTAGGGCCTTGGAAAAGGCGTCGTTGCATGGTTGATTATAAAACAGGTGACGTAGTTGCGTACGAAGGAGATCCGAACTTTTCAGAAACAGGTACTTTAGCGCAATCGGTTACTGTAAATGGTAAAACTTATGGTACTGATACCGAATATGCAATTATGGTAGAACAACCTAAGTTCTATTATCGTGTTGTGCCAGTAAAAACAACTGATAATGGTAGTGGAACACTTTCTTTAGATAAAGCACGCTACTATGTTTCTTCTACTCCACATATTGGCTTTAAGATTCATCCGGCATTCGTTGTAGATGGTAAAGAACTAGACAAAATTTATTTAGCTTCTTATTTAGCGAAAACAACATCATCTATAGATGGCTATATAACGTCTAAAAAGGGTGTCACTGATAATGCTTTGGCTAATGATGCGGTTGGATGGAAAGAATATTTAGAAAATACTCAAAAGTTAAATCCTAATTGGAAATTATCTTCGTTAGCTACATATTCAATAAGTTTATTATTATTTATTATTGAATATGGTAATTTTAACGGAACCCGAATGTTAAAGGATCGATCATTTAGAGGTGAGAAGCAAATTAATAAAAATACAATATATCTTTTTGATAGAAAGTATTCAGTACTGAATAATAAAGTAACTATATATGATGAAGATAGTTCTAAAATTAAATCTACCTTTATTTCAGCCTCTAAAGGATATATTTCACGATTTAAATATACGGAAAACGATGATTGGGCTTTTTATCCAATAATGAATCAGGGAACAAGTATTGAACCAATTGGGGCAAGTTACGATTTTAGCGTGAATACGAATAACGTATATGTAATGACTGGTCCTGAGCTATTTGCCATGAAGTTAATGAGCGAAACAGATAGAACCGCGGAAAGGTTCGCATCAGCTAGGTTAGTTTTGGCTCTATAACTAAGTAGGAGATTGATAAAATGAAGAAAAATAAAGCAGTAAAAAGTTTTGTAAAACCTAAAGATATATGGATTGATAAATACCATGTATATGTGGCAGAAAATTTAAAACAGATTGAAGAAGATATCAATGGTAATAAGGAAAAACAATATGAGTTTGATCTAACAACTTATGATAAAGATGAATATATCATCTTAGAAATGCAAAAGAATAAACAAGAGAACCAACTAGCAATCGCTCAATTAGCAATGCAAATGGGAGGTATTCAGAATGGTTAATCTATATGTAGACTTAATTACGCAAGGCTTGTGGACTTTAGATAAAGTTATCAAGCCTTTTTATGATGACACCGTTAGTAAACTAGAAGAAAAAGGCTACTTTGATGAGCACCCTGAGCAACGTCCAAGTGGTTTTTCAACTGAGAAGTGAGGGGTGAGTTTGTGGGTAAGAATTTACGGAAAAATTATTTTTGGTTCTTGCTTGCGATGGAAACCTATGGACTAGGAATTTTATTTATCGTTAAGCATAGCATCGGGACATTTACTCCTCCCGGTCATGTTTTAGAATTTCTTGATGATCCACCATTTATTTTCTTGTTAGCAATAGCAGGAACTCTAGCTATGGTATATGCACTTTGGAACATTAAGCATATGTTTTTTAAGCCGTTAATGACAGGGCTTTTAACATTTGTGTGGTTAATGTTCTTGAGTGCTTTTTTATACCAAGATTTTACGATGGGTCACTTTGGTTTCCAATCGCTGTTTGCCTCTTTTATAGTGTTGTCGATTTTGGGGGAAATATTAATCAAAAGGGGCTGATAGTATTGCATGACCAGGTTCTAGTAGCGTTGATTAGTACAATCGGCTCAATTGTAGTTGCATATCTAACAACGCACCAGAGCAAAAAGCCATCAGTTAATGATGAGTTAGTAAGAGAGAATGAAAAACTAAAAAAACAATTGGAGGAAAAGCAACGTGAAGACACTTAACTATGTATTTAATTGGCTTCTATCATCTGGAGCTTTAACAATTATTACAATCTTTGCTTGGAAGTATGTTAAACCCTGGTTGGATAATAAAACAGAACACGCTGCTACTGAGCAATCAAAGGCGGTTTGGATGCTCTTAGAAAAAGTAGCCACTACGGCTGTAAATGCTCTAGTTGGTCAACCTATGAGTGGTCAAGCTAAATTTGATGAAGCAACAAAGAATGTATTGACTTTTATGAAGAACCAAGGCTTTGTTGTTACTAAAGAGCTTGCCGAATCAGCAGTTCAATCTGCTTATGAGAAGTCACCATTAACGCCTACGGTAAGCAATAAGGAGGAAAAATAAAATGTTAAAAATGGTTGATGTATTTTCTGGTAGCCCTCGTAGTTTTGCAACTTTACCAGAAACAGATATTACAATGGTTAAGGCAACACAAGGTACAGGCTATGTCAATCCAGCTTGCAACACAGACTATGCCAATGCAAAAGCTGCTGGGAAACTTTTAGGGTTATACCATTATTGTGCTGGTGGTAATCCGATTGCAGAAGCTGATTACTTCATTAATAACATTAAGAATTATGTCGGTGAAGCGGTGTTAGCGGTAGACTGGGAAGGTTATCAGAATTCTAGCTGGGGTAATTATGGTTATGTACGTCAATTTGTTAATCGTGTACACGAGTTAACAGGTGTTTGGTGCATGATTTATGTATCGCAATCTGAAATTCGGCAAGTTGCTAACTGTGTAAATGATTGTCCGCTGTGGGTTGCTTACTACAAGTATTCTCAACCTCTTAACTGGAATTACCAGGGAGCTGGGTTTAGTATTGCGCCTTGGGAGGTTTTCACTATTCATCAGTTTACAGGTTCAGACATGGACCGAAACATGGTTAATACAACCAAAGAAGGCTGGTTGAAGATGGCTAACCCGAATAATAATGTATCTATTCCAGAACCATCACCAGTTCAACCAGTAGAAGAACATAAAGAACTTGAAGAAATTTCTTTTGTTGATGAGTTAGGTGATTCTTGGTTTAAAGAAGATGGTAAGTTCACGCTTGATGTTGCAGTCAACCTGCGCTGTGGTGCTCGGACCACATCAGATATTATTGCTACTTTACCAGTTGGTTCTACTATTAAATATGATGCCTTTAGTCGTCATGCTGGATATGTTTGGATTCGTCAATTACGAGAAAACGGCTATGGTTACATGGCTGTTCGTGATGCTAAGACAAACCAACCATTCGGGAAATTTGAATAAAACATTAGCCCTAGTGGTTGTTGCATTTCCTGCACGTCTACTAGGGCTTTTTGTGTTAGTTGCAAATTGTAAGAAATATTGTAGTTTGGTTCTAACGTATGCTAATATCTATTACAAGTTAATTTGAGTTAAAGAATTCAAGGGAGATTAATCAAATGAAGACTAATGAATTAATTGAAAGTATCAACCGTGAACGCGATCTGTCTGCGGAACAAGTTGAAGATTGTGTTAAGATTTATGATGCTCATGATAATGTTGCTGTTACAATTCCGCAAAATGCTCTTAGCTTTTTTGATATAACTTGGAACTGTATGCAACCTCGTTTTGCCTTTGATGAATATGAGCGTGAGACCCTTGATAAAGTTGTGACTGAATATCTTGAAACAAGGGTCGAAAAAAGAAATGACGCAAAATAACCCGGCACTTTTTTGAGGTGTCGGGTAACCTGTACATCGAAATGTACATCAAAAATTAATATGGTACTTCAAGTTAATTCCATATAATAGGAAGAAATAAGTATTTGTATATATTAATTCGACTTAATTTTAGGTACTTACCCCCACCGGAGGCATATTATTGCTTTCGTACAAAAGTGTCAGCTAAGCTAATGAAATAGGAGAAAGCTTGTTAAATCAAGCTTTCTCCTATTTTTTCGTTTAAATTGTTAAGCGTTTGAAATTGTATAAAATGTTATGAATGTGGTAAGCATCCAATAACGATACGTCTATGAATCAAGATTCAGGCCTCCTAAACTATAAGTAACTTAGTTTAGGAGGTTTTTACTTTATGGAAGAAAAACATGAAATTATTGCACCGGTATTTAAGTCTCACCATCATCAGGTCGCTAAAAAGACTGATTACATTC
>NZ_JACIVB010000047.1 GCF_014145455.1 Limosilactobacillus rudii
GACCATCACTGACAGCCTTGTCATAGGCCTTCTTAGCTTCTTCACTGCCGTTGATGTAACTTGGATCGTTGTGCGTTGCACTTTGACCATTCACATCGTTGGTCAATGCTGTCTTGTCAACACTAGTTTCAACACTAGTATCGCTAGACTTTTTGCCGTCCTTAGCGGCGGATACTTTGATATTTGTACCATTAATATCTTTTTGTGGAATGACAATACTATATGTGCCGTCATCACCAGCTTGTGCAGTACCAATTACAGTGCCATCTGATTTCTTAGCAGTAACTGTTGAACCTGCTTCTGCTTTACCAGTTAATGTAGTCGTCTTAGTACCAGTTGTGCTATCAGTAGTTGTGTTCAACTTATTATCGGTAGGGTTAGCCATACCATTCAAAGCATTTCTAGCATTAGTAATGTTAGTTAAGGCAGTAGATACCTGTTCTTCGGTTGCCAAATCATTTTTATCTACATCTTGCCCGGCTTTAATTGCATCTGTATATGCTTTTTGAAGATCTGAATCTGCATTCTTATAAGCATCACTATTTTCAACAGTAGATGCTTCATTGAGAGCTTCTTCAAGTTTAGTCTTATCTGCAGGACTATATGTAATAGTATCTGGAGTAGCATCAACATAATTCTTGGTAGCATTAACAGTGATTGTTGCACCCTTAGTTAAAGTAATTTTATTTCCATTAGCATCTACTAATGGGACAGTGAAATTACCATTCTCATCAGTCTTGGTAGTGTAATTTAATTTAGTGGTATTATTCCCGTCGCTATTGACTGTATATTGATCTACAGATGCAGTTGTAGGAAGTGTTACAGTACTTCCATCGCCATTCTTAATAGTAACGTTAACGTAAATGTCTCCATTACCGCTTTCAGAAGTTACATTACCTGCAATTTGCTTGTTATCATTTGTACCATTTTCGAGCTTAACTGAATTGATATTTACATCTTCACCAGATGCAGTAAAGTATGCCGTACTCTTATAAACATCTGGATTAGTAAGAGTTGAAACTACATTATTAACCCCGGTTTCATTAGGACCAACGATACTATCAACAGTTGGCACACCATTCTTAAATGTAACTTTAATAGACTTAATAGGCGCAGACTCTTGACCATCAGCTAATTTAGTCTTAACACGGGTAAAGTTAATAGTACCGTTTTGAATTAAAGCTTTATTGGATCCGGTATTCTTCGATAAATCAATATTAAATTCACCTGGTTGATCTGAAGTGAATTTACCACCAGATAGGTTAATAGCAGTAATATCACCACTACCATCACCAGAAATACTAAAGTTTGAGTGAGCAGCTAAGTCAACGGTACCAGTACCAGCGTTGATTAAACCACCACTATAAGTGTCTAAATTAGTAGCATTTACCTGTAATGTACCATTATTAGTAATAGTTGCGGCACCATCTAGGTAGATTGGTCCAACTCTCTTTTCGTTAGATGCAGTAGGATCGCCGTTATTATTGATAATCAAGCTACCATTATTGGTGATTGTTGAACCGTCACCAAGGTAAAGACCACCTGAAACGTATTTATCGCTACCGGTTTTCTCCGTGTTAATAGTTAAAATAGCATTCTTGCCGATACTTACTGAACTATTTTTATTAACATAAAGTCCACGAGCAATAGTCTGTGTACTTGAGTTAAATCCTTCAACCCGATTACCAGTATGTGGGTTCAAAGTAACGTTTGCATTATCTTCAACTACAACTGAAGAGCCTTTACCATCGATTTGGATCGGATTACCACTAACAGTTCTTAAAGTAGTATTGGTCCCACTAGCAAAGACAACTTTTCCAGCAACATTACGGAACTCAATAATTTGCTGTTTATTGTTAGTTTTAGAATTAGCTTGATCTGTATACACTTCTTTACCATCTAATCCAACATAGGAGTTAACAGTTTGGGCAGTATTAGTTCCCTCAAAGGTAATAGTTGAAGCCTTGTTAGTATAAACTAATTGTGAGCCTTTAAAGTAAATATCTTTAAAGATGGTGTTCTGAACGTTACAAATAAGACCCCAGTAGCTTCTACTAAAGATATTTAAATTACTATAAGTTACAGTGTTATTAGAAGACATATTATAGTAATTATCTTGGAAATCAAGAGTATATTTCTTGTTAGAATTTGGGTCAGATTGAATAGTTAGATCACGAGCAGAGATGCTACCACTAGGAACTGTAATGTCTGCTGCGACATTAATAGTATTAATGTTCTTATCACTAATTGCTTTCTTAAACTCTGCAGCAGTTGTAACTGTAGCAGTATGTGCGTCCTGTACTAAAGACGTCTTAAGTAATTCACCATTAGTTATCATACTGCCCTTTCCAAGAGTAATAGTGTTAGTTTTCTTTTCGCTATTCTGGGTATCAGCAGTTTTATCACGGTCTTTTTGATCATTAGTAGTTGAATCTGCATCGGTTGCTATTTGAGCAGCACCACCGTTATCACTAGCATTAGCTGCTTGCTTATCAGTATCCTGGTCAGTACTTGCAAGAGCTACTGAACCTTTATCACCACTAGCAGTCACTGACTTTTCACTTACTTGATTAGAGCTAGTTTGTTGCTTAGCAGAACCATCATTATTTACAGCTGTATTATTTTGTTTTTCATTCGTATTGTCATTAGTAGCTGAATTCTGGCCTTCTTCTGTCTTTTGGTTTGCTTTTTCATCTGTGGCTGTTTGATTTGCGGATGTTTGGTCACCAGCCTTAGTAGTCAAAGTAACTTCCTTTTGGTCAGCCAATAACTGCTGATCATCAGTATTGGTAGTATCTGCATGATCAACGCTATTTCCGGTATCCGCGTGCGCAACTATTTGACCGCCACCGTAGACACTAAAAGTGATTCCTAGTAATACTGAGGCAACTCCAACGTTTAACTTACGAAGTGCGAACCGTTGTTTTTCATTCTTCCGATTCTTTTCAGCAATTAACTTTCGGTTATTTTTGGAAACCATATGCATATCCCCCGATTCATAATTTTTCTACTAAAAAAAGCCACTTTAACTAGATGAATCTGTTAATTAATCGTCTTATCAACTGGATTAATAACTTTTATTTTCAGATATCAGTTAAAAGTAGCCACTATCCTTCATCTAATGCCTTTTTAAAGAAATCTTTCCCCATAATGAACACTAAAGACTTCTCCTTAAAAACAATTACATGATAAGTATAACTTATCTAAATTTTGCCAGCAACCATATTAAGGGATTTATAAAACCTTTGCCCAATGGTCATGAAGATTTGAATATAAGCTAAAAAATAACACCTTCCAGTAAGATTTACTGAAAAGTGTTATCTATCTATTAATCTTCTTTTCGGTGACGGATATTAAATGAGTGGCGGCTTGAATGGCTCTTACCGTGGTTGTCATTGCGGTGGCCACCATGACGACGGCGGTAATTCTTTCGACGATAGTGGTTGCCACCATGGTAATTATTTCGGCCACCATTGCGGTTATTGCGCTTATTACGCCGTGGCAATGGTCGTTCCGGTGTAATTTTGACTGGTACTTCGCTCGCTGCTTCCTTCGTCATGTTATTGAGCAAGGCGGCAACAAGGTCGGTCGCATTGTGAGTTTCAAGTAATTTTTCTGCTGCTTCTTGGTAACGGTCAGTTGAATCCTGAGCAATCAATTCGTCAATATCATTGAAGGCAGATGCCACTTGTCCCTTGAATGCCTCTTCAGCTGTTGGTGGCTTCAATGGTAACATTCGGACACGAGTTAACTTTTCAATTTCATGCAAGTAATCCATCTCATTAGGGGTGACAAACGTTAATGACACGCCATGATGTCCGGCCCGACCTGTCCGACCAATCCGGTGAACATAGCTATCGGGATCAGATGGAATATCATAATTGTACACATGGGTCACACCAGAAATATCAAGTCCCCGGGCAGCGACATCGGTGGCTACCAAAATGTCAAGCTCATTATTTTTGAACTTCCACATAATCTTTGACCGCTTATCCTGGGTGAGGTCACCGTGAATTCCGGCAGCATTGTATCCTCGGGCAATCAATCCCTTTGATAATTCATCCACCCGGCGTTTGGTTCGACCAAAGACAATCGTCAAATCGGGATCTTGCACATCAATCAACCGGGTCATAATATCAAATTTTTCGTAATCACGTGCGCGAACGTAATATTGATCAACAAGGTCAGTCGTCAATTCTTTGGCTTTAATCCGCACAGTCGCTGGATCAGTCATAAACTGAACCCCAATCTTTTTGATCTCTGGTGGCATCGTTGCGGAGAAGAGCAGTGTCTGCCGCTCTTCAGGAGTTTCCTTAATAATTGCTTCAATGTCATCAAGGAATCCCATGTTAAGCATCTCATCTGCTTCATCTAAGACCAACGTATTAATGTGATCAAGCTTAACGGTATGACGGTTAATATGGTCACGTAATCGGCCTGGTGTCCCGACAAGGATCTGTGGGTGCTGCTTTAAACTCTTAATCTGGCGACGAATATCTGCCCCACCATAAACAACTTGAACACGGACACGCTTGTCTTTTCCCAACCGGTAAAGTTCTTCTTGTGTCTGAATGGCAAGTTCACGAGTTGGGGAAATGATAATTGCCTGAATATTGGGGTTATCAGTATCTACCTTTTCAATGATTGGCAACCCGAAAGCAGCTGTCTTTCCTGTCCCAGTTTGCGCTTGGCCAATAACATCTTTGCCATCTAAAACCATTGGAATCGTTTGTTCTTGGATTGGCGTTGCTTCTTCATATCCGCTCCGCTTAATTGCTTTTAATAGGCTATCTGATAAGCCTAATTCACTAAACTTCAAAAATTTTCCTCCTAAAAATGACCAGCCGACTCATGATATAAGCATCAGCAATCGACTGGCAACATATATTACTTATTCTGCTTTTAATGCCGTAAGAACTTCTTCAAGATGAATCCCATGACTAGCCTTTAATAAGACAAGGTCATCACCCGTCAGAGTCGATGTAAGGTCGGCAATTAATTGATTAAGGTCACTCGCAGCATAATGATGAATATTATCTGCAGGGTAACCGTCCTGGATCAACTTATCTTTAAGATTCTTCATTTGTTCACCAACAAGGTAAACACTATTAATCTTTTGTGGGTCAATCTCTTCTGCTAAACTTGCGTGCAACCGTGGCGCTGCATTTC
Source organism: Limosilactobacillus rudii (assembly GCF_014145455.1). GTDB lineage: Bacteria > Bacillota > Bacilli > Lactobacillales > Lactobacillaceae > Limosilactobacillus > Limosilactobacillus rudii. The sequence goes on from NZ_JACIVB010000047.1 coordinate 5,170, forward strand.
CCAACTCAAGCATATCACCAAGAACGGCAATTCGACGACCGTTTATAGGCATCGCTGAAATGGTCTTGAGGACCTGTTTGGCAGCTGTTGGGTTTGAGTTGTAAACATCGCTTAGGATCTGCTCACCATTTTTTCCATCAACCCATTCAGCGCGATTCTCGGTTAATTCAACATTAGCAAGCGCTTCTCTCATATGAGCCGGCGTAATGTGTAGAATATGGCCAACACCAATTGCTGCTAACGCGTTATTAACGTTATATTCACCAACCATTGGAATCATAAATTGCTCCTCAGGCCATTCATTTACCGTAAATGTCAATTGACGTGGTTGTTCTTTAACACTTGTCGCATACAAGTCATTGCTTAGCTGCCGACCAAAGCGTGTCTGTTGCTGAGGAATATCCTTTGCACGTTCCTCTAGCAGTGGTTCATCCCCATTGAATACAAGCATCCCATCTGCCTTTAACCCGTGGGTAATTTCCATCTTTGCATCTGCAATCTTATCACGAGTTCCAAAGAATTCAATATGAGCTTCACCAATCATCGTGATTACCGCAATATCTGGGTTAACAAGTTTGCTCAAAAAGTCGAGTTGACCAAACCGGTCCATCCCCATCTCAACAACTACTACTTCAGTATTGGCTTCCATATTGAGCAGGGTCACTGGAACCCCAATCTCATTGTTAAAATTAGCATATGTCTTGGTGACATTAAACTGTGTGCTCAAAATTGATGCAATCATATCCTTCGTCGTCGTCTTGCCATTACTCCCCGTAACCGCAATAACTATAGGATTGATTTTATGTAAATAATATTTACCTAATTGCTGCAATGCTTTAAGAGGGTCACTAACAACTAATAACGGATGCGTCTGGTCCGTTATCTCATGGTCGCTGGCCCACAAACTAGCTACTGCACCATTAGCAAAAGCACTTGGTACATATTGATGACCATCTTGAACCCCTTGCAACGGAACAAATAAGCTCCCTTGCTCTAGGTGACGGCTATCAAATGACACGTTGGTCACTTCTATGTCTTTCCATTGTTCAATATCATTCTGCGCGTTGATCGCCTTAGCAATTTCCGCTAATTTCATTTTCATGAAAAAGATACCTCTTCTTTTGATACTTTGGTCTAGCTTTTTAATTATATCACCCTCGCTAGTATAAGGCGATTAAAAACGCGAATGTTAGATAAATTGAAGCTAGATATTATTAAGAGGTTGGAAAAAACAAGATGTTTTCCCAACCTCTTATTACTAGTTGTTGCCAAGTGGTGGCAGATTTAATATACCATTACATCTCTCTTAATCGGGCAATCCGCTTATCTAGTGGCGGGTGAGTATCAAAAAGATTAGAGAAGGGATGATGCTTGGCATTTTTTTCTGGATCACTAATGTACAACGCTGAACTACTTGGATCGACATGCTTCATCGGAACAGCCGTCTTTAGTTTTTCAAGCGCGCTAATCATCCCCTGCGGATTACGCGTCAATTCAACGGCACCGGCATCTGCTAAGTATTCTCGATTACGGGAAAGGGCCATCTGAGCAATCGTTGCTGCAATCGGCGCAAGAAATATCAGTAAGATTGAACCGACTAATGCAAAGATACTTGATGGATTATCACGATCATCATTACTGCTCCGGCCACCAATCCACCAAAAATTACCAGCAAAGTTAACAAGCATTGCAATCGCAGAAGCCAACGCCAATGCAATCGTCTGCAAACGAATATCATAATTGCGGACGTGGGTCATTTCATGGGCCATTACCCCTTCTAATTCCTCACGATTCATCCGTTCCATTAAACCGGTTGTGGCTGCAACCGCCGCGTGCTGAGGATCATTTCCCGTTGCAAATGCGTTGGGACTTGGATCATGAATAATGTAAACTTTTGGCATCGGCACCTGAGCAACTAGCGCCATATCTTCAACAATATGCCATAATTCAGGAGCATCACTTGCTGAACGTACTTCAGTTGCATTGTTCATCCGCATCACCACGTCCGTCGATTGACCAATAATTACCGCCATATAAATGACCGCGATAATCGCCGCAACGATCATTCCACCAACCGCTGTACGAGCAAATAAGTAGCCAACTGCTGCACCAATTAATGCCACTAACATGAAGAAGCCAAACATCACTAGAATGGTTTTACGTTTATTACGGGCAATTTGTTGGTATAACATGTTTAATCACCTAAATCATCAAACGAAACTTTCGGCACAGCTTTTGCTTCTGCTGGTACTTGTAGGTAATCCATTTGCTGGAAGTGATGAATTTTAGCGATGATGTTACTTGGAAATGATTGAATCTTAGCATCAAGCGCTGCAACCGTACTGTTGTATAGCTGACGGGAATAAGCAATCTTATTTTCCGTATTTGTCAATTCTTCCATTAACTTTTGGTATTCCGCACTCGCTTTTAAATCAGGATAATTTTCGGCGACGGCAAATAATGTCCGTAACGTTCCTGTTAATTCATTTGAAACTTCCATCTTTTGCGCGTGATCGCTATCAGGAATATTGTTTAACTGGGTCCGTAACTTAGTAACCTTTTCTAGCGTACCAGCTTCGTACTTGCTATATCCCTTCACCGTCGAAATCAAGTTGGGGATCAAGTCGTTTCGTCGCTGTAGCTGAACATCAATCTGACTCCATGATTCTTGAGCGTGCGTCCGCAGTTGAATCAAACTGTTGTATAGTCCCGCATATATTGCAATTAGCAAAACAATGACAACAATTATTATAATAAGGGTCATTGGAGTTCCTCCTTAATTAATATTTATCACTAATTTTACCAAAATCTTAAGTCTTATGTCATTACTGATAAATGTTTTAGCAAAATATAATAATTTTCGGTATGATAGATAGAAAATGAGGTGATAAAATGAACGTTTTATTTGTTTGTTTAGGAAACATCTGTCGCTCCCCAATGGCCGAAGCAATGTTCAAGCAAATGGTTGATGAAGCGGGCCTAAATAATAAGATTAACGTCGATTCTGCTGGAACAAGCAGCGAAGAAGAAGGCAACGGTCCGCATCCTGGCGCAGTCAAAACAATGCATGCCCACGGCCTATCAACTGACGGTTTAATTTCCCGGCCAATTACGCCGCAAGACTTTGCGTGGGCAGACTATATTATCTGTATGGACAATATGAATAAGTATAATCTTCAACGAATCGCTCCGGCAAAAGACCGCGATAAAATTCATCTAGCTTATGAAGTAATCCCCGGTAAGGCGAGCCAGGAAATTCCTGATCCATGGTATACCCACCGCTTTGAAGATACCTATAATAGTTTAAATGAGACTTTGCCACAATGGCTGGATAAAATATCTAAAAATTTACACTAACTACAAAACGGAAAGTCACGCTTAATCTCCAGCGTTCCTTTCCGTTTTTCTTATAATTCAAATTGATTGTACGAAGCAATTGTCGTCTGATCGTCGGTTAAAATCATCTTCATCACGGCACCATTATGCAGATTCTCATACTTTCGGTGCGCATCCCCATACATTCCTGCAATATATTGAATAATTGAGCCATGAGCAACAACCACAACATTACGATTGTCCGGTAAGTGACGTAGGAAGGCAATTGCTTGTTTTACACGCGCATTTAGCTCAGTGCTATCTTCTGCGAGGTGGGCTGGATCGGCCGCTTTAAGCAAATCATGTGCCTTTTCAACTCCAAACTCATCAACTAGTTCGCCAATTCGCCGGAACCGTTTTTCACCAAGGAAGCTGGCCCATATTGCTCCTTCCTCATTACTATGCCCTTCAAAGGAACCATAGAAGACTTCACGGAAAAACTCTTTTTGAATTGGCTCTTTCATCGTTGCCGTCGGATGGTCAGCAATTAAAATTCTGGCCGTATCCACCGCCCGCTTTAAGTCACTAGAAAAGAGATAGTCTATCCGTAAGTCAGCAAGTACTTCACCTATTTTCCGCGCGTTTTCAATTCCCTTTTCAGTCAAAGGAGTATCTGACCATCCCTGCAAACGGGCGAACCGGTTAAAATACGTCTCCCCGTGTCGAACAAAGTAAACTGTAATTGCCATTCCACAACCTCCATTATTCTAGGCAACTGCTGGCGTGCCTAACCATTCAATCATATCTTTCATTTTATCAGTAATTGCATCAGTCCCGGGAAGCAATAATTTTCGTGGATCATATCCCTTATTGTCCTTATTTAAATCTAAATTGTTTTCGATATACTTCCGTGTAGCATCTTGGAAAGCCAATTGGAATTCAGTATTAATATTAACTTTTGCAATCCCCATCGAAATCGCCTTTTGTACTTGGTCTTTAGGGATTCCAGAACCACCATGTAGAACCAACGGAATATCAATCGCCTCAGCAATTTCTTGTAACCGCGCAAAATTAAGTCCTTGCCAGTCAGCAGGATAGATCCCATGAATGTTACCAATCCCACAAGCAAGACGGTCAACGCCCATCGCTGCAAAGGCCATTGCATCTTCAACATCCGCTAATTCACCGCTGCTTGTATCTTGATTTTCACCAACTTTGCCGATTTCTGCTTCAACAGCAATACCACGAGAATGAGCTAATTGAACGATTTCTTTTGTTCGTGCATAGTTTTCTTCAATTGGTAATTTGTGACCATCAAACATTACTGATGAATATCCAAGGTTAATGCATTTTATCGCTGCCTCATAATCGCCATGGTCAAGATTCAAGATGACCGGAACCTTGATATTCATGGCGTCCATTTGGTCTTCTACCATATCCTTAACGAATTTATAGCCACCCATATACTTAGCAGCCCCCATTGAAACCTGGATTAGTACAGGGGTATTCGTCTCTGCAGCGGCCCGTAAAATTGCCCGCGTCCATTCGAGGTTATTAATATTATATGCCCCGATTGCATACTGATTCTTTCGCGCGTCGTCAAAAAGTTTGTTTCCATTATCAAAATAAGCCATTACTACTTCCTCCTCAACTAAATTACCTGTAATTTTTCTTTGCTGGCTAATTCAACGTAATTGATCATTTGTAAAAAGCTATCAATATCAAGACTTGCCCGACCAATTAGTGCCCCATCAACATTTGGTTTACTCATGATTTGATAAATATTGTGGGGATTTACACTGCCGCCATACAGGATTCGCATCTTATCCGCTATATCATTGTTATAAGTATCAGCAAGACTCTGCCGAATCGCTTGACATCCTTCTTCTGCTATTTCCGGATTAGCTTGATGACTACTGCCAACAGCCCAGCTTGGCTCATAGGAAATAACAATCTGTGACAATTTATTTACCGGAACATCACGCAATACGCTCTTCAACTGCTGAAAAACATAATGAATCTTTCCGTTAACTTCTGTTTGTACCATTTCTTCATCAGTACAAATTATCGGTACGATCCCTGCCTTAAGCGCTGCGAGGACCTTTTGATTAATTGCGGTATTGCTTTCGTTGAATAACCGTCGTCGCTCTAGGTGCCCCAACATAACATAAGTAACTCCGGCATCAGCTAAACTACGCATACTAATTTCGCCCGTATAGGGTCCTTCAAGTTCTGCGGCTGCATTTTGAGCAATAATTTGCAAGTTTGAAGCTCCGGCTACTTTTTTCATGTTGTATAAGGAAACAGCCTGCGCCGCAATCCCAATTTCTTTATTTGCCGGTAGCTTTTCCTTAATCGCCCTAACAAAGTCTACCGATTCATGAACGTTCTTGTTCATCTTCCAGTTAGCAATAATAAACGGCTTGCGCATTCTTATCCTTCCTCCTTAAAACAGCAACCTAAATAACCGGTGACTGTATTCATCTTTCGTATCGAATGGGCCAGCAGTAACGCTTACCCCTTCACGATGGTTTCCTAGAAAATCGATATCAAAGTCCATCGCAGTGTTAGCGGACTGGCCTACCGCAACAACACGGCTCGTGTCCTCATCCAGATAATTACAAATATTACTATTAATAAATACTCCATCTTCACCAGCATCAACATCAACCGTGACATCCGCTGTCTGATCATTTAGATAAACATTACCGGCCTTATTGGTATTAATATGGTCGCGTTGTTTACTTGAACGGGCAACAAATACTTCATTATCATCACTGGTATGATTATCAATATTTTCTTGCTGGTCAGATTGTTCGCGTGCTAGGGCAATTAATTTTGCCATCTCGTCACGGAGATTCTTACGAATAAAGACATTGTTATAGAAGCACGAAGAACTATATGGGTCCTTATTCTCATCATTCTCTTGATATAGGCGATGGTAGTATGGGTCGTTCTCTTGGACATTTGTATTGCTTAACCATTCCACACTACCGTTAATCAGGTTATGAACCAGCAAGATTCCCTTGGTTTCTAACTTAAGAGCACAATCTGATAGCAAAAAGTTGTTATCTACTAAAGTAACCCCATCAGAATCCTTGATTTTAATATCTTCACCAAGGCCTGCGATTAAGTCATCCTGATTTTCAGCTGTAACCTCAAATGGCTTAGGGAGGCTATTGTTATAGAAAACGTTCCGTGAAATTTGCGTATCTTCTACCTTTCCGCCTAACCAAATTCCGCGGGTACAATCATGAATACAATTGCGTAGAATCTTAGCATCGATCGCTGGCGAAAGATTAATCGCACTCACATCGTCACTAACAAGATTTTGGCGCGTATTAATATTGTAAATACTATTATGCTCAATAATTGGCGAAGGATTTCCTTCTACTCCCATAATTCCTGTCTGACCGCAATCGTGGATGGTATTATTCTTAATCCGGTGTGGAACAACCTTGCGATCATCAACGGTTGGGACAACATCACGTCCCAAAGAAATTCCGGAACATTTTGCATGCGATATATCACACTTTGCGACTTTCCAGCCCTGACCACTATTTGTGCCAATAATTCCTTTATTGTATTTAGGAGTGGCCCATTGGCAGGCTGCCTTGGTCATCGTAAAGCCGGAAAGGATAAGGTAGTTAATTTCCTTTTTGTCGGGATAAAAACACGTTTCACGAAATGTTAATTCTACATGCTCATTGTTTGGATCCTTATCCTGGAAGTTCGCGTAAATTACCGTGGCATTTTCTTCACGTGATTGTTCTGTATACCAAGTGTAGAGCGTAAACGCGCTATCCCGTGAAAGAGGATTTTCCTTTGGTGCCATCACTTCTGCCAGCTGGTCAACCTCGTACATGGCCTTATTGTTAAGAAAGATTTCGCCTGCATGGTTAAAGGTTTGGTTAACAAGAACATTGTACGGGTTATAGTCACCAAACTCGGTATTCGGCAACTTAATCATCCAAACACTGTCATTAACTTGTTGCCACCCTGTTACACGATCAGCGCCAGTAATAATTGTCTGACTTTGCTTTGCTGCGGCATAAATAATCGGCTTATCCTTAGTCCCAGAATATTGCGGATGAACGGTCTCATGATACTCTCCGTGCATGACCTGAATATAGTCACCGGGGCGCGCAATATTAGCCGCCTGTTGAATCATCTTAAAAGGATATTCTTGTGAACCATTACCATTTTCAGAAGCATTAATATCAACAAAAATTTTCATTTTTTTCAATCCTTTCCAATTACCATTCATAAACCGTGGCTTCTTGCCGTCCCTTACCAGTCGCTTGGTCAAGGATTATTCGTTGTTCAAACCGCGCCACGTTCCGTTTTGTTTCCTTTACCATGTCTGGATTGACTGAAATATAATCAATTCCCTGCTGAACTAAGAAGTTAGCTAACGCTGGGTATTCTGAAGGCGCCTGCCCACAGATAGAAACGGTTTTATTATCTTGATGAGCAACTTTAATTAAATGACTAATTGCTCGTTTGACGGCAAGGTTTCGTTCATCAAAGAGGTGTGCGACCGTATCATTGTTCCGGTCACACCCCAGAATCAACATTGCTAAATCATTTGAGCCAATTGAATAACCGTCAACATACTCGTTAAACTGGTCTGCAAGAATAATATTGCTTGGAATTTCAGCCATCATATAAACCTTAAAATCAGGCCCACGGTGTAAACCTTCCACGTTCATTAATGCGGTGACCTTCGCCGCTTCCGCTACTGTTCGAACAAACGGAATCATGACATTTAGGTTCTTTAATTGAAATTCATCACGAACTTTTTTTACCGCTGCTAATTCTAGCTTAAACGCTTCAATATACTTTGAATCATAGTACCGGGAAGCGCCACGCCAGCCGAGTAAGTCTGCGGGTTCATGAGGCTCATATTTATCACCGCCAGTCAAATTGCGATACTCACTAGATTTAAAGTCAGAGAAACGTAAAACCATCGGCCGCGGTGCAATTGCTCGAGCAACCTTCGCAATTCCATCGGCTAACATATCAACCACCTTTTCTGGATGACCAGTTTCAATGAGATAAAGCGGATGGGCGTGAATATAAGTTGTCCATAAGAATTCCTCGCGCATCAAGCCAATCCCATCAGCTGGCAGGCTGGCATACTTTTGGGCAAGCTCAGGATCCCCTAAGTTCATCATTACGCCAGTCGCAGTGGGAGCAAAATATTCGGCAGCTTCATTAGCTGGATTCTCTTGTTTCGTCCCGGCAAATTTTTCTTGGACGTCTCCGTAATAAACAACCCCGTTTTGTGCGTCAACCGTTACTTGGTCGCCATCCTGAAGAGTCGTAGTAACTGCTTCACCACAACTCTTGGTCCCAACGATACATGGAATCTGCATTTCACGTGAAACAATCGCCGCGTGGCATGTCATCCCACCATTATCGGTAATAATTGCGGCTGCCTTTTTCATTGCGGGAACCCAATCCGGGGAAGTCATTAACGTTACAAGTACTTCTCCTTCTGCAAATTGATCAATATCTTTGGGATCGGCAATGACATGAACTTTACCGGTAGCCACACCTGGACTTGCTGGCAGCCCCTTAACCGCGGTTTTATTCTTATCCTTACTTTCCAGCACTGCTTGTTGCTCGCTTGGTTGTGGATTATTTCTATTTGACCATACCGTTTCCGGTCGCGCTTGGACTAGCCACAACCGATTAGTCCGGGCATCCAGAGCAAATTCCATATCCATATAACAGCCATAATGCTCTTCGATTTCTTTAGCATATCCTGCTAGTTCACGAATTTGGTCTTCTGTTAGCGCCGGCCTTGCTGCTCGTGATTCCGGCACCTGTTCTTCATGAACACCACCACCCGGGGTTTGCAATAATTCAACCTGCTTTGGTACAACCGATCGTTCAAGTACCTGCAGGTTATCCTTGTTAACTACAAAGTGGTCAGGTGTTACCTTGCCTAGAACAATGTATTCGCCTAGTCCCCAGATTGAATCAATGACGATTTTTGTATCATCCCCATTAGCAACGTTGACCGAAAACATAACTCCTGATGCCTTTGAGAAAACCATCATTTGAACCGCGGCGGATAGGGCAACTTTTTCATGAGGAAAGTTCTGCTTATGCCGGTAATAAGTTGCGCGGTCAGTAAACAGGGAAGCATAACATTCTTGAACCTTCTTAAGCACCATTGCGGCTCCCTGCACGTTCAAATACGATTCCTGCTGTCCCGCAAATGACGCATTAGGTAGGTCTTCAGCAGTCGCGCTTGAGCGGATAGCCACAAACGGTTCTGTTTCACCCATCTTTTCAGAAAGTTCATCATATGCACGTTTTATTGTTGTCGCAATTTCAAATGGCATTGGTGCCTCAATAATCATTTTGCGAATCTGACTGCAAACTTGGTGAAGTTTATCCGCATTTTCATAGTCATTAAATTCAGTTAATAATTTATTAATTTGTTCATTTAGTCCCGTTTCATTCATAAATTGATGGTAAGCATAAGTTGTCGTCGCAAAACCGTATGGAACGGGAATTTTCATTGATGAAGTCATTTCTCCTAGTGATGATGACTTTCCACCAACGAGATTGACGTCTGAGCGATGCAATTCATCAAACCATAAAACATTTTTCTGTTCGCGTTTTTCCATTACTGCATCTCCTTAAATTCAATGTATCTCTTTCTTAGGTGGTTCCCGAAAAAGTGTCAAGAATTTTATTCAATTAAAAAAATTGAGCAAACGGTGGCATTCCTATCCGCTCGCCCAATTTTTCTACTAAAATTTCATTTAATTTCATTGTTTTTAATCGTCCTTGTATTTTACTGAATTTGTAATCGATTCCAAATTCAATCAAAATAGGAATGATAAATTTCTTAGCAAGGCCACTAATTAAGATAAAACGATGACTGACCAATATACGGCAATTATTGTTCGTATTTTTGCTTAATTTTGCTATTACCACGGCAGTTTAACAGTATTCACAAACAAGAAATGAAGATACAAAAAAATGACATCTAAAGTCTGGTAACCCCGACCTTAGATGCCGCTTTATGCTTATAACGACGTGAAAACAAGTCATAAATGTCTTTTATCGTCCAGTTGTATACTTTTCGCTAAAATTCTTCTGTACCTGTTGTGGCGCTTGTTTGAACGGTTCTGATTTAACAAACTTTCCCCGAATCATTAACCGATTTGCTCCCGTTGCATCACAGGTAATTAATGTAACTATTTTCTCTGGTGTATTGTCTACCACGTCAACCCGCGTAGCAGCAATAAATTCACGTTGGTAAATTTTATACTCATACACACGATCCATATTGGTAATATAGATCATCTGCCCAACCTTCGCGTGGTAGTAAAGCGGGGAAAAAAGGATTTTACTCCCATGAGCCATGTTATGACCAGCTAACGCATAGTTTCCTTCACCCATTTTCATATCTGGACGCAACGTTCCCGCAGCTAGTGCGAGGGTTGTATTATCAACCCCGTTAGCAATCGGAATTGTCATTTTAATGGCTGGAACGGTAATCGCGCCAATTGTGTTGATTGATTGCTTATTCGCGCGTGCTTTTGCGGCTGTTTGAAGATTGAGGTCTTGCACACTCTTAAAATCATACGTTGCTTTTTTCTTTTGGTTTTGTTGAACTGTTTGCTGTGTAATCTCTGGCTTATAGCTACCAACTAAATAATATTTTATTTGCTGATTAAATATTAGAACAACTGATACAAGCAGTAAAATAACAACGGCCGTCCACCGTAGCCATTCTCGTGACCGTTTTTTCTTATTTTTCAAAATACCTACCTCTTACTTTTTATTATTAAACTTAGTATAACCTGCCGACCTAGTTTTGAGTAGACCCTCGCTTATTTTGTGGGGCACCATTATCTGCCGGATCTAATAAATATTCTTCAATCAAGCGTACTATTTGCTTATTTTGTGGCAAATTTGAATGCTGAGCATCTTTACCAGTTACTGTCATGCTAGTATAGTGTGCTACTTGCTTTTGATAAATGTATTTACCAGCATCAACACTTCCCTCTGGTACTAAGCCATCAGAATTATATGTCTCTGTCCCTGCAACAGAATAAACTAATAAGTTTTTTGGAATTCGATAACGATATTTTACAAAATCAGAAAACATTTGGGTCGGATGACTGACCGACGACTCAGCAAAGTTATACGGCGTTCCCAAGGTCATCAAACTTTTAATCGTAATTGCATCTTCATAATTGGAATAATAATGTTCAAGCCAATATGTCCATACGAGTCCCCCGTTAGAATGACCGAACGCTTTAAAATTATTAAAATTATACTCATCAGTTAAACGCTCAAAAACTTGGTTAACCATTTTTGCCTGTTTTTTTATATTTTGATAACCATCATGATTGTTCTCAAAACCAATCACAATAATCGGTTCATTATCACCACGATTAATCCACCCTTGTGAAACAATCTTGCCGTTATTTTTTACTTCCAGCCGTAAAACACTATGCTTCTTAGAGCTATCTTCATTTATTTTCCGAATCAACGGGTTAAACCGATTCTGAGTAGCTGAACTTCCTGGAACCATAATTATTGGCGACATCCGTGAATTATGCTGTGCTGCTAAATATTTATTGGTATCTTTCATCCAAAAATAAGCAGGGATTGCCATTAAGATCAAAATTGCCATTAAGGTAATCAGCACAATCCGGCTATGCAAAGTTGTATTAGTCATTTTTTTCATGACTGACCACGTCCTGTTCTTGTAGGTTTAGCCGTTTTTCAACTTGGAGCGCAATTTTAACGAACGGAATATATGCCATAATATCCAGCCAAAGTAAGACTAATGAAAAAATTAAGATACCCCAATTACCATTTGTTCCCAGAAAGCCAATCAGTGGTCCTGGGGTCCCTTGAAGGACTGGGTACGGCGTTGGCGGAATTAAATGGATCGCAATTGCCAGACTAGCAAACAGGATGTTAAATAACGGCAAAAACATAAATGGTACTAGAAATAAAGGGTTAAAGACAATCGGCAACCCGATCATTGTTGCATAATTAAAATTAAACAGTGTTGGCAAGGCGGTCCACCGTGCTACCCGATGCATATACGTCCCATTGGAAGTAATGAGGATTGCCACAATTAGTGCGAGAATTAACCCATCGCCACCAAAATTAGCAAACGAATTATATAATGAGCTTCCAAGATACTTGTAAGGAATATTCCACGGTGTTCCATGGGCAAGCGCATAATTTAAATTAGCCGTAAATGACTCACTGGCTGTCAACATCGTATAATTATACGGCACACCCAGTCCTAACCAATCCATCAATTCGAGGCCAAATGATGCTATTAAGGTTAGCCATAATTGGCGGTGATCTTGCGCAACATTAACCAATGAAGAATAACTAGTAGCCCATGCATGATAAATTGTACTTGAGTTTAGAAGCATCGCAATCACTATTGAGATAATAGTAGCAATCATTATCGGGAGCATTGAACTAAATGCCCGCTCTTGTAATGACGGAAATGAATTTGTATTATCGCCATACTTAGGCGGAGTTAACCAGTGATAAAGCTGTCCGATTGCATAACCGATAACTAGAACGATTAACAAACCATTACCGCCTAATAATCGTTGATAAAAATTAATCGGGTACGTTGCTGGCGTTTTACCATAACGGTAGGCCATTAACGTGAGTGCTAGTATTCCGGTAATACCCGCAAATTTACCATCACGATGATATAATTTTGCAGTAAACTTGGCAGCCATATAAACCGTATATATCCCAATCATCCCTAAAGTTAGTTGACTAATGCTGCCTAAGACGAATTGGATTATTCGCAACACGCTCTGTGGAATTATACCTAAAAAGGCAATATTGAAGATAAAACCATCTGACTTAAAAACTGTTTTTAAAAGCATTTTTGCCATTGTACCAATGAAAACAATGGGAAAAAGCATAAGCAATGTTTGTCGCGTTACCCTAACAAATGAATAACGGTGTAGTTTAACTACTTTATTTATTATTTGTTCGCGCAATCTGATCCCATCCCTTGGTTAATTATTTAAAGTTAAGAAAAAGGGGTTATAACAAAACCGCTGTTTTGCTATAACCCCTTTGCAAATAATAAGAAGTCTGACTACTTGAGACCGTACTTCTTGTTGAACTTGTCGACTGCACCATCTGCTTGGGTAAACTTTTGCTTACCAGTGTAGAATGGGTGTGAGTCAGAAGTAACTTCGACCCGAATTAATGGGTATTCATTACCGTCTTCCCATTTAACAGTTTCACTTGAAGTGGCTGTTGAGCCAGAGAGAAACTTGTAACCAGTAGATGAATCTTCAAATACTACTGGATGATAATCTGGATGAATTCCTTGTTTCATAATTTATTACGCTCCTTTTGCCATGAATCATTGCCTGAAACATAGATAATCAACTTTAACAGGATACCACGATTTAAAGAACTACGCAACTTCTAACTAATCTTTATTGACGAATCATCCTCAATCGAAACATTGGCATGAAGGCGATTAAGCTTCCACACAATTCGATCGTATCCTCGTAAAATATTTCCGGCATTATTAATAATCGTCTGTCCTTGCGCCATTAATCCAGCAATCGTCAATGAGGCTCCTGCTCGAATCTCACCGGCAGTCACTTCTGCCCCATGTAGTTGTTCTGTATGCTGAACAACAATCATTCCATCATGAGCTTCAATCTTCATTCCCATCTTTTGTAATTGTGAGATATGCTTAATTCGCTTGGGATAAATAGTATCAACAATCGTACTATCACCATCTGCTAATGACATCAACGGGGTTAGCGGTTGCTGTAGGTCAGTTGCAAATCCAGGAAATGGCATTGTCTTGACATTTACTGGTCGTAAGTGTTCTGATTTAGGAACATAAATCTTATCACTATCTATTTGCAAATCGACACCCATCTCGATCATTTTGCTAGTAAATGATTCTAAATGCTCTGGAATAACATTGTGGATCATTACGCCATCGCCTAAAGCAGCAGCTAACGACAAATACGTCCCCGCTTCAATTCGATCAGCAATAATCGTATGAGTATTCATTGACTGTAAAGTCTTTACACCCGTAATACGAATTGTGTCTGTCCCTGCACCACGAATTTTGGCGCCCATATTATTTAGAAATGTTGCTAAATCGATAATTTCCGGTTCACGAGCAGCATTTTCAATAATCGTCGTCCCTTCAGCGCGAACAGCTGCCAAAGTAGCATTAATCGTTGCACCAACAGATACCATATCTAAAAAGATCCGTGACCCATGTAAGCCATTCGGTGCATCTAAATGAACAGTACCTTTTTCTTCGCTAACGGTTGCTCCAAGTGCCTTAAATGCTTTTAAGTGTTGGTCAATTGGTCGGGGGCCGATATTATCGCCTCCCGGAAATGTTAATGTCGCGCGATGGAAACGACCCAATAATGCACCCATAAAATAATAGGAAGCCCGAAGACTTTTAATTGCCTTACTTGGAAGTTCAGCTTCTACGATTTGTGTTGGATCAATATCTAAAACTCCGTGATTAAACTCGGACTTTACATTCATTGACTCCAAAATAATCATCAGATTGTGAACATCCAAGATATCTGGAACGGTGTCAAATTCTACTGGGGTATCTGCAAGAATAGCAGCAGGAATTAATGCAACTGTACTATTTTTTGCACCACCGATCGTGACTTCGCCAGATAGACGGTTTCCTCCTTGAATGATCATTTTCTTCATTTCTGCGTTTCCTCACTTAAAAATTTTAGTTAGTCTGTTTTTCATTTAAGCTAAGTTAATGATTATTTCAGTTACAAAACAGTCAACTGTAATGATAATGAAATATCAAGCGAATTACAACCTTTTATAAACAATCTTAAAAAAAATCGCAGAATCAGGGGTAAAAACGCTCAATTAACTTAAAATTTAACAATTTTACTAATAAAAAACAAGAGAAGTAACATAATATATGCCCCCATCTCTTGCATCAAAATTATTATACAATTTAAAAATTTATTTGTCCTCAACCGCCGCTTTTACAAAGGCCGCAAATAGTCCTTCTGGATGATTTGGGCGTGACTTAAACTCTGGGTGATATTGCGCTGCCACAAAGAATTTCTTATCTGGAATCTCTACTACTTCAACTAAGTTACGATCAGGATTTACACCTGAAATCACCAATCCGTGGTTTTCCATTTCCTGACGATACTCGTTATTGAATTCATACCGGTGCCGGTGCCGTTCACTGATCATTGACTGATTGCCATAGGCTGCCGCTGCAACAGTACCTTCTTTAAGCTTACATGGATATGCTCCTAAACGTTGAGTTCCTCCCATATCTTCAACGTTTGCTTGGTCAGCCATTAAATCAATAATATTATGTTTGGTGTTCGGATCGAATTCAGTAGAGTTAGCATCTTTGTAACCTAATACATCACGTGCAAACTCAATACATGCTGTCTGCATTCCGAGACAAATACCAAGGTAAGGAACGTCATTTTCTCGTGCATACTTAATTGCCGTGATCATTCCTTCAACCCCACGGTTACCAAAGCCACCAGGAACAAGGATCCCATCATATTCTTTTAATGTTTCGTCAACATTATCTGGAGTAATATCTTCCGCATTAAAGTGGTCAATCTTTACCTTGGCATTAACTGGGTAGCCTGCGTGACGTAATGATTCATTAACTGAAATGTAGGCATCTTGTAAGTCAGTATACTTACCGACCATTGCAATCTTTACCGTCTTAGTCAAGCCATGTTCAATATGGTCGACCATTTCAGTCCACTCTTTCATATCTGCCTTAGGGGCATCTAAGCCAAAGTGGTCAACAACTAACTGGTCCATTCCCTGCTTTTGTAAGTTCAACGGAATCTCGTATAAGGTCTGAACATCCATTGACTCAACAACGGCCTTCGGATCAACATCACAGAATAAGGCAATCTTCTTTCGCATATCATCAGTAATTGGTTTTTCGGTCCGTACTACTAAGATATTTGGTTGGATTCCTAAACCACGTAGTTCACGAACACTATGCTGAGTTGGCTTTGTCTTCATTTCTCCAGCAGCACGGAGGTATGGAACTAATGTAGTGTGAATGTATAATACATTATCACTACCGACCTCTTCTTTCATCTGCCGAATAGCTTCCATAAATGGCTGTGATTCGATATCACCAACGGTACCACCGATTTCTGTAATTACTACATCTGCATCAGTACTTTCACCGGCACGCTTAATTTTATCCTTAATTGCGTTTGTAATATGCGGGATCACTTGAACCGTTCCACCAAGATAATCACCGCGCCGTTCTTTACGAAGGACTTCAGAGTAGATTTTACCCGTTGTAACATTTGAATACTTATTGAGGTCATTATCAATAAACCGTTCATAGTGTCCAAGATCGAGGTCTGTCTCAGTCCCATCATCAGTAACAAAAACTTCACCATGTTGATATGGGCTCATCGTACCTGGGTCGACATTAATATATGGATCAAACTTTTGAATAGCAATCTTTAGTCCTCGATTTTTTAATAGTCGTCCGAGAGAGGCTGCAACGATACCCTTTCCTAATGATGATACAACTCCACCAGTCACAAAAATGTATTTTGTCATTGTCGTCTACTCCTTTTTATATTTGCGGGTGTAATAAATAATAGAAAAACTCCCCATTTCAAAAAAGTAATGAAATAGGGAGCTTATATATCTACGAACTTATTGGCCTGCATTTACAGGCGCCCAAGAAAGATAATACAAGGTCAGTGATAAATAGTCAAGCCTAAACTTGAAAATTAATCATTGTCCTCCTCATCATCTTCCTCATCGTGCAATTCAGATAATTGACCTTCAATACCATCGTCAAGGTCATCATCTTCATCACCGAAATCATCGGTATCGTCATCATAATCATCATCTGACTCAGTATCGTCGTCATCATCGAGATCCTCATCTTCAGGATCATCGTTATCATAATCGATCACGTCGTCATCATCATCGGTGTCTGCGAGGAAAGCATTAACCTTACGGCGCTTCTTCTTTGGACGATCATCCTCATCTTCATCTTCGTTTTCACCAATAGTAGCTTCATCGATAGATTCAAATGGGTACCATGCACGCAGACCCCAGGTGTTGTCACCAAGGGAAATAAAACTGCCATCAACATTTAAGTCAGTGTAGAACTGTGCAAGGCGTTCACGGATTTCCTCATCGCTCTTACCCAGATATTGTTGAACCTCGTTGGTCAAGTCGACAAACGCCATTGCTTCCCCATGATGAGCTAAAATAGCGTGTGCGACCTCAATCATGGAAAGTTCTGATTTATCCTGACCGTCAAAAACCTTTAAATCCAAATTGGTGCACATCCCTTCAAAAAGTCTAAACTACATCTTACAATATTATCCCGCAAATTGCAATTCCAGCTGATAACTTCCAATAATTTGTCCGGCTTGTTTTAACTGATACTTTATAGATACTTGGCCTGCCGGTTGTTGAACATCAACTTCTTTTTCCAAATGTTCTGTAACAACATTAAGGTTGAGGATACCATATTGAGTCCGGTAACGCATTACTGTTTCCTGGCGCGGATCTAAGAATAAGTTTGTTTCACTGCTTCCCCGTCTCCTAAGGCGCACTAATTCATCCTCAAATTTAATTTGAACAGGCGTTTCTTGGCCATCCTGGTGTTCAAGATACCTTAGATAATATTTGCCATTAATTTCAACAAAGCTGCCCGCTTCAACAAAATCAAAATGTTCCTGCTGACCATCTTGAGTAATCGTTGTTGATAATTTTACCTTAACTGGTCTTTCCCTCTTAATTATAATCTCCTCCCTCTTCGTTCAATTATCGTTATTATACCCTTTTTAGCGACAAATACGCTCTAAAACGCCCACGCTATCGTTAGTTCTTGTATAATATTAATATATAATTCTATAGAAAAGAAGAAGTCATATGTCTAACTCAAATATTCAACGTTTTCAGCAATTTACCCAACATCTAACACCCGCAAATAACCTCTCGTCGTTTATCTACACAAATGCATTACTCCGCTCTGCCGGACAATTTTCACATCCACTGCTCCATTTCTGGACACTTAAAGATACCGTTATTCTCGGTCTAAAAGATCAGCGACTTCCCCATCTCCAAGACGCTCTCCAGTTATTAACCCACCGCAACCAGCACTATTTTATGCGTAATTCAGGTGGGTTGGCAGTTGTTAGCGACGACGGAATCTTAAACCTATCAATCTTTTATCCTTGGCACCTGTTAGGACATGAATTATCAATCGATGAAGCCTATCAGCAGATGGTTAACTTAATTCAGACTGCTTTTCCTAAGCTTAACCTCTCAACTGGCGAGATTAGTCATTCATATTGTCCTGGTAGCTTTGATATTAGCGTAAACGGTCAAAAAATCGGGGGAATCTCCCAGCGACGAAATAAATTTGGGGTAGTCGTCATGTTATATCTCAGTGTATGTGGCAACCAGCAACAACGAGGGGCCCTTATTCGTGATTTCTATGATGCAGGCTTACAAAATGCCGTAAATAAATGGCACTTTCCGGATGTTTGGCCGACAGCAATGACAACCGTTGAGCAAGTCCTCCAGTCACCATTAACAGTTACAGGCGCGATTCAGCAAATCAAAAATTCTTGTGAACTTCTTGATAATACAAGTCTTAATAACCTTATGTGGTCGCCAAATTTTATCACAACCTTGAACAAAGAATTGACCAGTATGAACCAACTTCAAGAGCGATTAAGGAAAGAGGATTAATATGAACCACTTCTATGATGAAAAATTGCACCGCGAGAAGGTTTTCCGTGACCCAATCCATGGGCAAATCATCGTTGATAATCAGATAATTATGGACTTAATTAATACGCCTGAATTTCAACGGTTGCGACGGATAAAACAACTAGGAACTTCTTCTTTTACCTTTCACGGCGCCGAACATTCACGCTTTGGGCATTGTCTTGGTGTCTATGAAATAACACGGCAAATGTGTAATTATTTTCAACGTAATTATCCAAGCCAACAAAAAAATGACGGTCTGTGGGATGATAAAGAACGGCCAGTCGCTTTGTGTGCCGCTTTACTCCACGATCTAGGTCACGGACCTTATTCCCATACTTTTGAGCATATTTTCCATACTAATCATGAGCAAATAACACGGCAGCTGATTACTGACAGCAGCACAAATATAAACAAGATCTTGCGGCGAGTTTCTCCAGATTTCCCCCACCAAGTAGCAAGTGTGATTGACCACACCTATAGCAATCCCCAAGTTGTCCAAATGATTTCCAGTCAAGTTGACGCTGATCGGATGGACTATTTACAACGAGACGCATACTATACAGGAACTAATTATGGTAAGTTTGACCTCGACCGTGTCCTTCACGTCATGCGCCCGGTTGAGAGCGGGATTGCCTTTGAGATTTCGGGGATGCATGCTGTTGAAGATTATATTATCAGCCGACTGCAAATGTATCTCCAAGTCTACTTTCACCCCGTTTCTCGTTCGATGGAAGTTATCCTCGACCACCTATTAATGAGGGCCAAATATATTTATCAACATCCAAATGATTTTGAGCCGGATTTCACCCCGCATATGCTAATGCCATTTTTTAACAACCATTTCAGCCTTGATGACTATCTGGCCTTAGACGACGGGGTCCTTACAACTTATTTTATTCACTGGACACATTCCCGTGATGATATCTTAAGTGACCTAGCTAGCCGTTTTCTCAACCGCCGACCTTTCAAGTCAGTAGTTTATGACAAAGATACTCAAAACCTGTTGCCCGCTTTACGTAATCTAATTCAAACGGCCGGCTTTAACAGTCAGTACTATACCGCCGTTAATGATAGCTTCAAGTTACCCTATGATACTTACCACCCACAAGACTCTAATGCTCAAACACAAATTGAACTTCTCCAGCCCAATGGCGACTTTATTGAATTATCACAAGTCAGTACCCTTGTCGCAAGCGTGTCTGGCCGTGAAGCAGGCGACCAACGTTTCTTCTTCCCTAAGGAGATGCTTGAGTCACGAGATAGTATTGAAATCTTCGAACCAATCTATGAAGAATTCCAACGCTATATTAAAAACAATCATATTATCAAACCAAAGGAGTAATTTATAATGGCAATTAAATTAGTTGCAATTGATATTGACGGAACATTAATTAATGATCAACGGGAAGTGACGCCTAAAACAGTTGCTGCGATTAAGGAAGCAAGTAAAGCCGGCGTTAAGATCGTTTTATGCACGGGACGACCAATGACTGGTGTTAAGGCCTACCTTAACCAGCTAGAGTTAAACGACTCTGATCATGAATTTGTCATTAGCTTCAATGGCGCACTAGCACAATCAACCAGCGGCAATGTATTTGTAAACTATACAATGTCTTTTGACGATTATGCTAATTGGCAGACTTATTGCATTAAGGAGGGAGTTAAGTCGCAGATTGAAACACGCGATTATATCTATACCATTAACCGCGACCTTAGTCCCTATACTGTTTACGAATCTGATCTTGTTAGTATGCCAATTCGCTACCGAACTTTTGAAGAATTATCCAAAATTCAAGACCAGTATGTAATCGCTAAGGCAATGATGGTTGACGAAAAAGAACGCATTGACCAAGCATGGCAGGACCTACCAAAAGATATGACCGCCCGCTTCTCAATCGTTCGGAGTGAAGATTTTTATCTTGAATTTATGAATAAGCAAGCAAGTAAAGGTAATGCTCTCCGTGTTCTTAGTAAAGAACTTGACATTAAGCAAGATGAAATAATGGCACTCGGCAACGCACAAAATGATGATTCCATGATTGAATTTGCTGGGCTTGGCGTAGCAATGGGCAATTCCATTCCTGGAACATTGAAGATTGCTGACGCGACAACTGCTGATAATAATCATGACGGGGTTGGGCAGGCAATTGAAAAATACGTATTAAATTAAAAATAACGGTGATTGCTAGCTAGTTTTAATGCTAGTTCAATCACCGTTTTATTTATCATGTTGGCGATGCCACTCTTTGATCTGATCCATTCGGGCTTGAAAACGAGGTTCACGACCCTGTGTACTTGGCTGATAAAATGTTTGACCATCTAATTCAGGCGGCATTGTTTTCATCGTTGTCAATTTATCTTTAGTATCGTGAGCGTATTGGTAATTTTTGCCATAGTCTAAATCTTTCATTAATTTTGTTGGCGCATTACGAATCGTTAGCGGTACGGGCAAATTTCCCGTCTTTTTTATTGCACGGTGGGCATTTTGCCGGGCAACATAGGCCGCATTAGATTTAGGAGCTAACGACAGGTAAATCACACACTCGGTTAGGTGGACGTCACATTCTGGCATCCCAAGAAACTGACAAGCTTCAAAGGTATTGATTGCTACCTGGAGGGCATTTGTATCTGCTAATCCAATATCTTCACTAGCAAACCGCACTAACCGGCGGGCAATGTACAAGGGATCCTCACCCCCGTCAATCATCCGCGAACACCAGTAAATAGCTGCATCAACGTCACTATTCCGCATCGATTTATGAAGGGCCGAAATAATATTATAGTGTTCCTCACCCTTCTTATCGTAACGGAGCGACTTAGTATTAATTAGCTGCTTAAGGGTATCCATGGTTAACGTGACTTTATGCCCATCTCGTTCACCGTTTAGGACTGCCATTTCAAGGGTATTCAGGGCAATCCGCGCGTCCCCATTAGCGAACTGGGCAATTAAAGGGATTACTCCCTCTTCACATTTGATCGTCAACTCTGGAAAGCCGTGCGGATGAGTTAATGCTCGTTCTAATACTTTTTCGATGTCACTAACTGCTAGTGACTTGAGGACAAACACCCGACAACGACTCAACAAAGCAGCGTTAATTTCAAATGAGGGGTTCTCAGTGGTTGCCCCGATCAGAATAATACTCCCCCGTTCAACAAAGGGGAGGAAGGCATCTTGCTGTGCCTTGTTAAAGCGGTGAATTTCATCAATAAAACAAACGGTCCGTTCGCCGTATTCACGGTTTTGTTCGGCTTCTTCCATAATTTTACGGATATCTTTAATGCTGCTAGTCACCGCACTAAAGGTAATAAAATGCGATTTCGTCTGTTTGGCAATAATCTCAGCCAGAGTCGTTTTACCAACCCCGGGCGGTCCCCAAAAGATCAGCGACGATAATTGATCATTAGTGATAATTTCTCGCAAAATCTTATCCTTGCCGAGGAGGTGCTGCTGACCGACGAATTCATCGATATTAGTTGGACGCACCCGGTTAGCTAGGGGCGTATTTTTCTCGCTATCCTGGTTAAATAATGATTCTTGGTGCATACTTCTCCCTCCTTTGAATATGAAAAAAGCAGGAGACTAGCCTCTTGTCACTGTCCCTTGCTTTTATATCGTTATCATTAAAATTAAGCAATCTTAGTCACAGCACCTGTTTGACTGTTATATTGGTAAATCCCAATTAAGTTAGCAACGGTGTTATCACTATTATTTTGTCGAACTTCAAACTTGTAAACATTGCCAGTCTTACCAGTTGGCATAATCTGGTAACCTTCAGAGCCACTGAAGCCCATCTTGTTTGCGAAAGCATTTACTACATTATCACTAGTATCATCTGAGACTGCTTGGTTTGCTGCTGCTTGTTGACCGCTATTACTCTTACTTGTTGTAGTATTGTTGTTACGCGTCTGCGTGCTTGATGAGGTAGCAGAAGTATTATTAGTACCCTTAGCAGTGCTTACCTTGTTTTGTAAGTCGGCATAAGCATTCCGCATTGCCGTACTAGTAGACTTTTGGGACTTTAAATTATCCTTGGCACTATCGTAGTCCCCGTTTTTATATGCTCTCTCAGCGTCCATGTAGCTTTGTAAGTCATCAGCGAGTGCTTCCGTTTGAGCGGTATGATCATTTAGACTATTTAATTGTTCATATGCTCCTTGGTAATCGTGATTTTTGATAAGCTTATTAGCTGTACGATAAGCCTTGGAAGCTTTACTTTCGGAAGAACGAACAGACGATGTGCTGGAAGAACTAGTATCATTGCTGGAAGCTGATTGCTTACCACAACCAGCTAATGCAAAAACAGTGGCTAAAGCAGCCGTTCCAACCATTGCTTTTTTGAAAAACTTAATTGTTGTCATTTTTCTCCTCCTTATTTCTCATCGTATTATACCATGAATTAGTAATCGCTGTTTAGCTTTCACTAATCTTTAATTTCTTTTAATTAGCCAACATTATCCTTATAAAATAGCAAAAGCCTCAGCAACAGCCAATTGCTGCCAAGACTTTTGAATATTAATTATTTTCCAGTTGTACACTTTGGAATACTTGTTTAAATAATGGGCTGACAGGACGGTTTTCATTAATTCGCTTAATTGCCGCGCCAATTAATGGTGCTACCGACACCTGTTTGATCTTATCAATTTGCTTTTCTTTTGGTAACTGAATTGAATCAGTAACTACCACTTCTTTAAGTGGAGATTCGCTTAACCGTTCAATTGCGGGGCCGGATAAGACGGCGTGTGTACATGAAGCATAGACTTCTTTAGCCCCAGCTTCCATTAGCGCTTTGGATCCTAAGCTAATCGTCCCCGCAGTATCAATCATATCATCGATCATGATACATTTTTTACCCTTAACGTCACCAATGATATTCATAATCTGAGCAACATTAGCACGTGGTCGGCGCTTATCAATAATTGCAATTGGCGACTTCAAAAATTCAGCAAGTGCCCGTGCACGTGTTACCCCACCATGGTCAGGGGAAATAACAACTGCATTATCGGCAACTCCCTGATTGATAAAGTATTCCGCTAATAGGGGTGCCCCCATTAAGTGGTCAACAGGAATGTCAAAGAACCCTTGAATTTGTGCTGCATGAAGATCAAGAGCAATAATCCGATCAACTCCTGAATTTTGCAACATGTTTGCAACTAACTTGGCAGTGATTGGTTCACGGCTCCGTGCTTTCCGATCTTGACGAGCATAACCATAATAAGGCATTACTACGTTGATCGTCTTGGCACTAGCACGGCGAAGCGCATCAACCATGATTAATAATTCCATTAAATTATCATTAACAGGTGCAGAAGTCGACTGAATAACATAAACATTATCGCCACGTACACTTTCTTCAATGTTAATTTGAATCTCACCATCACTAAAACGATTAACCGATAGTTTACCCAAATCCACGCCAACGTGTTTAGCAATCTTTTCAGCTAATGGTCGGTTTGAATTTAACGCAAAAATCTTTAAATTTTGATCAAAATATTGCTGTGTCATTAGGTCCTCCGCTGGATTAATAAAAGTTATACAACCTACCAATTACATAATATAAATTAGCGCACCAAAAAGCAAGTTACCAAGGTAGCTTCTTAGCATAATTTTCTTTATTAACCTGGCGTGCGCGGGCAATTGCCATGTCATATTGCTCAGTATTATCAGTAATAGTAGAACCAGCAGCAATGAATGAATCTTTTGCAATATTAACCGGGGCAACTAAATTACTGTTGCTGCCAATAAACGCGTGGTCACCGACGTTAGTATGATGTTTATTTGTCCCATCGTAGTTAACAAATACAACACCACAACCAACGTTAATGTTTTTACCTAGTGTTGCATTACCGATATAAGTCAAATGACCAACTTTTGTTCCTTCACCAATGTAGGCCTTTTTAACTTCACAGAAATTACCAATATGAACGTTCTCACCAATCTCAGCTTCAGGCCGCAAGTGACTGTTAGGACCGATATCACTGCCATTATGCATTTCAGCTTCTTGCAAGGTTGAAGAAATAATCTTCACCCCATCATGAATCCGCGAATCAGTAATCCGCGAACCTGCGCCGATGTAGCAGTCATCACCAATGACGGTGTTTCCCTTAATAACTACGCCACCTTCAATTACTGTATCACGACCAATTTTAACATCAGCATCAATATAAGTTGATTCTGGATCAATCATTGAGACACCTTCCCGCATCCAATGAGTATTGATACGCTTACGCATTACTTTATTAGCTCGTGCAAGCGCAATGCGGTCATTTACCCCCATTGATTCATCGAAATCAGCCATCTTATATGCAGTTACAATCTCATTCTCTCGCTTAAGAATACCAATCACATCTGTCAAATAGTACTCACCCTGTGCATTGTCATTAGTAATCTTATCCAAAGCTTTAAAGAGTTTCTTATTATCAAAACAATAAACACCGGTATTTATTTCCTTGATTGCTTGTTCTTCAGATGAAGCATCCTTTTGTTCAACAATTCGTTCAACAATTCCAACATCATTGCGGACAATCCGCCCATAGCCTGTTGGGTCGGGAGCAATTGAGGTTAAAATTGTTGCTGCTGCATGACGCTGTTCGTGGTATTCAAATAGTTTTTCAAAAGTATCCGCAGTAAATAACGGTGTGTCACCACTAACAATAATCGTTTCGCCATCTTCATCTGCAAGCAAATCCTTTGTTTGCATAACAGCATGACCTGTCCCTAATTGCTGTTTCTGCAGGGCGTAGTGTGTACGATTTCCTAATTGTTGTTTTACTGTTTCGGCACCAAAGCCAACAATCGTAATAATATTTTCAATTTTGGCTTTTTCAAGTTGGGTAAGTACATGATCGACCATCGTTTTACCACATACCTGGTGTAAAACCTTATAAAGCTTTGAGCGCATCCGTGTTCCCTTACCAGCAGCTAAAATAATTGCATTGCGTTTTGTCATTTTTTAATTCCCCATTTTCTTACTAAATACATTTTCCATGAAATTACCAGCCTGAGCATGAATCTTTTTCTCCGGCCCATCCATCGTCTCAACTTTAATCAGCGAAGTACAATTATCCACTAATCGTTGACTATTTACCGGATGTCCTTCCGCAAAAACAGTAATTCCAACGAGGTTAGCATCGAATTCTTTAATCAAGGACTTCATTCCGGTGATTGTGCCGCCCCCTTTCATGAAATCATCAACAACTAATACATTTGCTCCTGATGATAGGGTGCGTCGTGATAATTCCATCTTCTTGATTCGTTGCACTGAACCAGACACATAATTTACACTCACTGTCGGTCCTTCCGTGATATGAGAACTATTGCGAACAATCACAAATGGTTTATTCATATACATTGCAACGCTTTGGGCAATTGGAATTCCCTTCGTCTCAACGGTCATAATAACGTCAACATCCGTTTCAACATATTGTGTTGCAATCAGCTTACCAATTTGTCGCAAAGTCTCTGGTTGCCCAATCAGGTCCGATAAATATACATACCCCCCTGGAAGAAGGCGCGAATCGTCATTAACTTTCTCAACTAAAGTATTAATGGCCGCTTGGGCGTTTTCTTCAGAAAAAAATGGTGTTAAAACTGCTCCACCACTTGCACCCGGAATGGTCTCTAGCCGGCCTTGACCCCACGTTTGAAAAGCATGCTTAACAATTCCAAGGTCTTCACTAATTGATGACTTAGCTGAATCATAGCGCTCACCAAAGAACTTTAACGACACCAAAGATCGTGGATGCTCAAGCAGGTAACGTGTCATATCAACCAACCGATTGCTTCGTCTAATTTTCATAATTCTCCTCTACCTCTCAAAAAAGGATTAATTAACATTGATTTTACCATAAAATGTTCGTCTTTTAGGATAAAAATAAAAAGGAAGTGCAATTTTATTTCACACTTCCTTTGATAAATTAATCTGCTTCCATAAATCGACCGTATAGTAAAGCGGAAACATAAATTGCAGCTTCAATTACTGCAATAAAGAAACTTACTGGCCAATCAGTAAGGTATCCAAGTAGTAATCCTAACCACGTACCTAATAGCGAGAACAAAATTGCGAGAATTATCATGCGAGCAACACCATGAGTAAAATACTTCGCACTCGCTGCTGGTAAAGTCAGTAAAATAAAGATTAACAATGAACCAACAATCTGAGCAGCCACACTAACACTTAGGGCCAACAACAGTAAAAAGATTACAGAAATTACCGTTTCATTAATCCCACTAACCCGCGCTCCAATGGTATCAAATGAATCAAATTTTAAACGCCGATATAACAGCAAAAGGATTACAAGAACTAGAATTGAAAGATAAATCAATTGCCATACTTCATTCATACTGATTCCTACTACGCTACCAAAAAGAATACTAGTCGCAGAACT
This sequence comes from Limosilactobacillus rudii, assembly GCF_014145455.1. Taxonomy (GTDB): domain Bacteria; phylum Bacillota; class Bacilli; order Lactobacillales; family Lactobacillaceae; genus Limosilactobacillus; species Limosilactobacillus rudii. The sequence continues at coordinate 32,668 of NZ_JACIVB010000047.1, forward strand.
CGCAGATTGACTGCTTAACGATAAGAATAGGATTCCCATTCCGATAAATAATGCAGAAACTGCACTGATAACAGCTTCGCGTCGTGATTCTTTAATACTCATTTGACCAACAATCACTGAGCTAAGCATAGTAAACAAGATCATCCCATTTAATGCTGGCCAACCTGCAAAGACAGCAAAAGCTCCACCTGCAAAGCCAATTTCTGATAATGTATGAGTTAAGAATGATAAATTTCTTGCAACAACAAAAACGCCAATCATCCCGCTAATAATTGCAATAAAGGTACTAGCAATAAACGCATGGCGCATAAAGCTTAATGTAAGCATCTACTTTGTACCTCCTTTGGCGGGAACAGGCAATTCATTAATTGGTCCTGTCTCATAAGATTTCCCTGTCATGTATAAGAAACGAGTTCCATATTGTTGTGCTAGGTCCCAATCATGAGTAATAAACATCACGCTTAAACCATTTTGTTGAAAACGAGTAACTAAATCCAATAGTTCATATTTCATTTCATTGTCTAAACTGGCAGTTGATTCATCAAGAATAAGGAGGTTTGGATCAGGCAATAATGCTTGTGCAAGATATGCCCGCTGCTTTTCGCCCCCTGATGCTAATCCCAATGGTCGTTCCGCAATATTAACAAGGTTATTTTCGCGAATCATTCGGTTGACGCGATCCCGTTCTTTTTTAGTTAGCCACGGAATAATTCTTGGCTTTGTATTTAATGCTACAAAGTCTTTTATCGATAACGGATATTCTTCGTCAATATTGCGAAACTGTGGTACATACCCAATTTTGGTATTTTGCGGAATATCGATTGTGCCCTTTTTTGGCTTTAAGAAGCCTAACATCGAGCGAACCAACGTTGTCTTCCCAACACCGTTTTCACCAACAACTACTAAGAAATCACCTTCATTAATCGTAAAACTCAGATGATCAATTACCGTATGACTTCCATAAGCAACTGTTAAATCATCGACTGATACAACTGTCATTCTCTCTTTAATTCTCCTTTTGTTGAATTTCTGACAAGGCCCGATACTGCTTTAACATCCATTCCGTATAATTATCACCATTTGGTTTTGTCTCTGTAACTTTCAATACCGGAACATTATTTTCACGCGCCAATTTAACCAAATTATCAATTACTTTATCACTGGTTTGAGAGTTATCAACAAAGAAAGCAATCTGATGATTAGTAATTGCCTGTTGAATTTCTTCAATGTCCTTCGGTGATGGATCATTACCATCCTCAACCGCTTTTTCAAAATGCTCATCCATAACTTGATAACCTGCTGCTTCTAATGCATAATCAAAAACCGGTTCGCTAACTGCTACTTGATTATTATTGGGATTAACATTCTTCTTTACCTTCGCAATTTCATTATCAAGCGGTTTTAAAGATTTTAGATATTTTCGAGCATTTGCTTTGTATTCTCCCGCATGTTGAGGATCAAGCTTACTATATTGATTTGCTAAATCATTAGCTAATTTTTTTACAGTAGATGGATTATACCAAATATGCTCATTGTCTCCATCCTTTTTACCAATTAATGACGCAACGTCAATTACCTTAATTTTATTGCGATTATCACTAGATTTGACTAGTTTATTCATCCAACTATCATAGCCCAATCCATTTTCAATCACAATATTAGCATTTGCTACTTGTTGGGCCTGTTTCGTACTCGGTTGATAGTCATGGGGATCAACCGAAGCATTGTCAATAAATGAAATCACTTCTCCATGGTTACCCGCAACCTTTTGCGCTACTTCTCCGTAAAAATTTAACCCTGTTACAACTCTAATCGGCTTTTCGTCCTTTCCTAATGACTTCCATGGTACAAATGACAGCCCTAGGATTATCAATAGTAGAACAATAATACTACTTACACTAATAACATATTTTTTCATTTCTCTTCCTCTACTTTAATCGGAATGATTACTATTTAGAACAACTAACATCATATACAAAATATTCATAAAATGCAATAAGAAAAAAGGCTAGGAATTAACCTAACCTCTAACTATCCGTTATTTAAAGCAAAGTTACCACGTGAACGTCTCGACAAAAGCCACGAATACTATTTTGGATTCGCTTAGCACGCGACTCTGTATGACATATTGCAAATACGGTTGGTCCTGTACCGCTCATTTGTGCCACGTCGGCGCCTAAATCTTTCATTTTATTTTTTAACCGACCAATCTCTGGGTAACGTTCCATTGTCAATGGTTCAAGAACATTTCCCATATACTTTACAGCTTCAAACCAATTTTGCTCTTCTAAATTTTTAATAAGTGCCGCATTATCCAAATGCTTAATCTTTTCGTAATTAATCTGCCGCAAAATCTGGGGAGTTGATACGCTAATTTGTTGCTTAGCAATTACCGCCCAGTAATGAGGCTGTGGCGGCAGCAAGTCAATCTTTTCACCATGTCCCGTCACATGGGCTAACTTATTATACACACAGTAAGGGACGTCTGAATCAATCGTCAAGGCAATCTGAGCTAATTCAGCTAAGCTTAATCCTAGCTGCCAGATACTATTTAATGCCCGCAAAACAGCTGCTGCATCCGATGAACCACCACCTAGCCCTGCGGCAACCGGTATTTGCTTTTTTATTTTAATCGTTACACCCTCTTTGCGATGAAAACGACTTCGTAAAATATGAGCTGCTTGATATGCTAAATTACGTTGATCATTAGGAAGAAAGCCACTATTAGTATAAACTTTTATCGTTGCAGGTCGCCGATGCGTCTCAACAGTTACATAATCTGCTAGGTCTGCCGAAACCATTACCATATCCCATCGGGGAAAACCGTCAAAATACCGCATAGGAGTATCTAAGCTTAAATTTAACTTTGCAGGTGCTTTTTCTGTAACTATCATTCGACAACCCTCCTTAATTAATGCTAGTTAATTAAATTATACTAACGCTACTGTAATCCTTGCAACTACTGTTTTTTCTCTGTAATTTAGTATTGATATTAATACAGCCCTTAGTATTCGCTATATTGAACACTAAGGGCTGTTTGTCTTTGCAAGATAAATTTTTAATGACGCTATTCCGCTTCTTCATCAAATGCGATGGAAATATTTCTCGTTAATAAATCAGTATAACTGTATGAAACCCGGTCCAGCTTTCCTTTATCATCATTTAGATGAATAATAAATACTGCCGGATAAGTCTTACTTAAGATGCCGTGATGGGTGGTAATACGTTTACGTCCAGCTTGCGCTTTTACTAATACATGCTCGCCAATCCGGTCGTCTAGCTTTTTTTTAATTTCTACAATGCTATTAGGCACGACTCCTTCACCTCACTGTAGACTAGCATACACTTATTTTACACAAAAAGCAATATTGTACCACACTGCTTTAGGAAGGTCAACCGTCTTTGGCTATAGTAAATCCTGCTGGTGAAGGGCATTAGCAAGATTTATAAATTGTTCTAACGTTAATTTTTCCGGTCGAAGTTGTGGCGAAATATTCAAATCACTTAGAATTGTGGTCATTTTTGCCTTGATTTCCGGTTCTTTCCCGACAATACTCTGCAAATTATTCCACAGACTCTTTCGCCGATGAGCAAAGCATCCCCGAATAAAGCCAAACAATTTTTGCTTATCAAATGGTTGAACAAGTAAAGCAGTTGTCCGCGGCCGTAAAACAACAATTGCTGAATCAACATTGGGTGATGGAACAAAGACTTTGCGTGACACATCAAAAGCAATTTTAGCATTCATCTGGTACTCAATTGCCAATGTTAACGCCCCGTATTGTTTTGTTCCCGGCTTGGCAGTTAGCCGTTGCGCAACCTCTTTTTGCATCATTACACATATTGTTGCCCATTTTACCGGACTTGCCAATAAATTCATTAAAATCGGGCTAGTAATGTAATACGGTAAATTAGCAACTACTTTTATTGGCTTTGTCGGATCTGTAAATTCCTTTTTAATTAGTTCTGGCAAGTTTGATTGGAGAACATCTTGTTTTACAACCTTAACGTTATCATAAGGAGCTAATACTTCATCTAAGACTGGGATTAAGTCTTGGTCAATCTCAAGTGCCAGTACTTCCCCCGCTTGTTGAGCCAATTGTTCTGTTAATGCCCCAATTCCCGGGCCGACTTCAATCACATTATCGTTTCTGGAAATATCAGCCGCTTTAACAATGTTTTTTAGCACATTTAAGTCAGTAAGAAAATTTTGCCCGAAACTTTTTTTCGTCCGAATACCATATTTTTCCATTATCGCATGTGTTCGTGCCCGACTGCCAATTTCCGGTGAATTACTCATGTTTTTCCTCCTGATTTATTTGCTGAACAGCTTTTATAAAGTCATTTTTATCAACTTGAAACATATTCAAACGGTGCACTAGCTGCTTGCCATTACTATAACCAATCCCTAAAATCTGTCCTAACCGTTCACGACGCTTACGAGAATCAGCTTGACCAATAAGTCCAGCCTGCTGAAGATCACGATTATCAAAGTTTTTTTGCTGAACTGGTGCCTGCGTATAAAGACGTTTTAGTGATGCCTCTATTACCGCGGGAGCTGCATGTTCTACCCCTAAACTGCCGTGTGCTTCGGTTGGAACGCCTTCTTTACGTTTAATAAAAGCATGTTTGACACCTGGGATTGCCTTACTAATAATTTTCCGGATCCGTTCACCATTAAAGTCAGGATCGGTAAAAACAATTAGTCCCCGACTTTTTTGTAATTTTGCTAGTTTTGTAAGATCAGCTTGAGAGATTGCAGATCCATTAGTTTCATAAGTATCAGCATCAACTGCCTTTAAAATCTGCTTAGTGTCATCTTTGCCCTCAACAACAATAACTTCTTTTACTCTAATCATAGGCCTCTTTCTTCATTCTGCAAAAATAATCGTCGTGCATTTTCAAAGGTCTTATAGGCTACCTTGCCTGCATCAACTTGCTTTAACGCTGCAATCGTATCTACCGTAAATTTGGTAAAACCCGGTTCGTTCTGTTTACCACGATATGGTAACGGAGTAAGGTAAGGAGCATCAGTTTCCACCATCATTTTTTCCAGCGGAACAACTTGAGCCGCCTCATGAACCTCAATTGCATTTTTAAAACTAACAACTCCGCTAAACGAAATCATCATCCCAAGGGCCATAAATTTTTCTGCCCACGCTGCAGAACCATTAAAGCTATGCATAACACCGCCAAACTCATCAATATGAGCATTGCTTAAAATGTCATAAGTATCAGCTAAAGCATCACGACAATGGATAGACACCGGCAAGTGAAGCTTACGCGCCCAGATAAGCTGTTCCATGAAAATATCTTGCTGTTGCTGGTGAGGTGAATGGTCATCATTATAATAATCTAATCCAATTTCACCGATGCCCACTACCAGTGGATCACGAAGTTGCTGCTGTAATTCACGTTTAGTTGATTCATTCCACCCCGCAATATCTTCGGGATGCCACCCAATGATTGGATGAAGATTGTCATACCGATGTCCCAACTTAAGTGCGCGCTGATTTAATTCCCGGTTCGATCCGACAATATTCATTTCAGTAACGCCGTAGTGAGCCGCTCTATCAATAAATGCAGGGACATCATCATAAAAGGCATCATCGTTTAGATGCGTATGTGAGTCATAAATCTGTCCTTGATGCTTTTCTTTCACGTTATTCAACGCCCATTCCTGGTACAAGATTATCTGGAACAGTTACTACTTGAACATTACCATCTTTTTCAGCTGACAAGAGCATTCCTTGACTTAACTCGCCCCGCATCTTCCGTGGCTTCAAGTTAGCAACAATTAAAACTTTTTTACCAACTAATACCGATGGGTCTGGATACCACTTAGCAATTCCTGAAAGAATCTGCCGACCTTCTTCAGTACCATCATCCATTTGGAACTTAAGCAGCTTATCTGCTCCTTCAACATGGTCAGCCGCAGTAATTTGCGCAACTTTTAGTTCGACTTTATCAAAGACATCGATTCGAATTTGCTTTTTGCCATCGGTTTCTGCTTCTTTTTGTTTTTCTTGTGCTTTTTGCTTTGCTTCAGCCATTGCTTTACGCCCCTTTTTCTTTTCATTAGCAGTCATTTTACTCTTAATAAATTCCACTTCTGCTTTGACATCAAGTCGAGGGAATATCGGTGTTCCCTTAGCAACAACTTGCGCAGTTGCTGGAAAATCATCAAAGTCCAAATCTTTTAATGTCAAATCAGTATTGTGAATACCAAGTTGGCTAATAATTTCCTTAGGCGCATTTGGCATAATTGGTTGGATCAATGCTGCAATAATTCGCAAACTCTTGGCTAAGTGTGTCATTACATCCGATAATACTGCTTTTTTACTATCGTCTTTTGCTAAAACCCATGGTTCAGTCTCATCAATGTACTTATTAGCTCGACTAACAAGTTTCCAAATAGCTGCCAGCGCTTCGGCAAAGCGGGTCTTATCCATTAGATTCTTATATTCAGCAATAACATCAGCAGCTGTTTGTTCAAGGTCACTATCAAAGTCAGTCGTTGCTTCATTAGTTCCAACAAGCTTTCCGTCTTGATACTTGTTAATCATCGCAACTGTCCGATTAAGAAGGTTTCCTAGATCATTAGCTAAATCGTAGTTGACTTTATCTACAAAATCTTCTGGGCTAAAGACACCATCATTTCCAAATGGCATTGCCCGCAATAAGTAGTAACGGGTAGCATCAAGTCCATAACGGTCAACTAAGGTTTCAGGGTAAATTACGTTTCCCTTAGACTTGGACATCTTACCATCTCGCATGGTCAACCACCCATGACCAATAATATGCTTAGGTAATGGTAACCCTAATGCATGAAGCATAATTGGCCAGTAAATAGTATGGAAACGAACAATTTCCTTACCAACCATGTGTACATCAGCAGGCCAGTACTTTTTAAAGAGGTGATCATCATCACTACCATAACCAAGGGCTGTAATATAATTTGATAATGCATCAATCCATACGTACACCACATGCTTCGGGTCACTAGGAACTTTAACTCCCCAGTTGAATGATGTTCGTGTAACTGCCAAGTCTTCTAATCCCGGCTTTAAGAAATTGTTGATCATTTCATTCATTCGTGATTGAGGTTCAATAAAATCAGGGTGTTCCTTATAATATTCCATCAACCAATCAGCGTATTTGCTCATCTTGAAGAAATATGATTCCTCTTCGACTAACTGCACCTCATGACCTGATGGCGCTTTTCCACCGATTACCTTACCATTATCATCACGATAAACTTCTGCTAGCTGACTTTCGGTAAAGTACTCTTCGTCATCAACCGAATACCAGCCAGTATACTTGCCCTTGTAAATATCTCCCTGGTCCAAAAGTTGTTGGAAAATCTTTTGAACTGCCTTTTCATGGTAATCATCAGTTGTCCGAATAAATTTATCATTAGTAATTTCTAGCTTTTTCCATAGCTCTTTAATTTGTGCCGCCATTTGATCCACATATTCTTGCGGCTTCATCCCAAGCTTTTCGGCCTTTTGTTCGATTTTAAGCCCATGTTCATCGGTTCCGGTTAAATAAAAAACATCATAACCCATTAACCGTTTAAACCGTGCTTCTGCATCACATGCAATAGTGGTATATGAGTTACCAATATGTAACTTACCAGATGGATAGTAAATTGGTGTTGTAATGTAATAAGTTGGTTTTTGTTCAGCCATATGAGGCCCCTCTTTCTAAGATATTACTAATTAAGATTTAACATTTAGTATAGCATTTTATTACAGCTTGCTCCATCCTAAAACAAGTCCAGTTGTTCTGGAGATTTAGGAGCTAAACCTGAGAAATTAATATTCATCATTTTCTGCAAGCTTAGCGCATTAGGCGCAGCATCTTTGGCCGAATTATTGTTAAAAATGATACCTAATTCTCGCGGTAGTGGTTTTAGAGACTCAATTTGTTCTTTAAAGAAGGCGAGTTCTTCTTTTGAGTAGCGATACAGGGTCCGTGTTTTCCGCCACTCTTTCCCTTGATTATCCCATCCTTTACGATTTCGGCCATGCAATCGCAACATGGCAAAATCAGGATTAGTCGTTGTCAAAACGAACGGAACAGACGTTGGTGTATCATGCGGTTCGTCGGCAGCAACTAAAGTAAAATTCAGTTCCCGACAAAAAGCTTCCACCGAATCAAAGACCCCTGTTTTATACCAGGTCTGATTACGAAACTCAACGGCAATCGGTAAATCACCTAACCAGGCACGAATCAACCTTAAATAGGAGAAATCACGAACTGTCGCGTCAAAATATGGCGGAAATTGAAAAAGAATTGTTTTTAGCTGATCAGTCGCTATTAAGGGGGTAATTGTCCGCCGATACTGTTGGAAAACCTCCTCTAATTCTCCTCGGTCCTGCCCCCGCTGATGTAACGTCATCTTTTGGTTTGCTTTAATGATGAATTGAAAATTTATCGGTACCTGCGATAACCAATTTTGAATTGTCGTTACTTGGGGTAAGGCATAGAAAAATGTGTCAACTTCTACCAGCGGAAAATATTGAGCATACTCGTTCAGTGTAACCGGGCGTTGTTCATTATGGATAAGGACCGGATGTTCCGTCCAGGTCGTCATTCCCATTGTTATTTTCAAATTAGTCCCTCTTTTCAATCCTAAGAAATACTCATCAAATCGCTTAGCAAATTCTTATTCACGCAAAAATAAATTTATATTCATTTTCAAGCGGTACAAATCGCTTTAATATCACTTTTATGCATTTTGCCGTCAAAATCCGCGCAGAATATGCATTTTTTATTTCACACTAAATGAAAGCGCTTCTCATACTTGCTCTTTTCCCTAGGAATTACTCCTTAAACATGTTATTTTACAGTTGGATCATATGAAAGGAGCGATCAAAATGCTACTAAAGAGCAAAGACATTAACCACATTTTTTACCAAGAAAAGGATGCTACCAAAAAGAAAAAGATAGGTACAGTAGCATTCCCATTCAAAGTAGATGGGAAGGTCGTCTTCTTTGAATAAAGTTTTGCAATAAAAAGAAGCTGGATATTGTCTAAGTGACAATGGCAGCTTCTTTTATTATACTTTCAATTCAGCAAAAAATTGGGTTGCATCGGCTTGAACCATCTGAAATTCAATTGGGAGCTGCAATAATTGTTGATTGATAGCAATTACTTTTGCCTTAGGATTACGGTAATCTAGCAAGCCTGCAAACGGGTACACTTTCATCGAAGTACCAACTATTACGATCAGGTCCGCTTGTTGCATTGCCTTAACCGAATTAATAATGTTCTCCTGCTTAATTCCCTCATCATATAAAACAACATCGGGACGTAAAGGCCCATTATCTTTTTGATGAATTCGACTCTTTAAATATTCACTGATTGGGACAGTTTCATGACATTTTTCACAGTAGACGTGAAACAGATTACCATGAAAATCTATTAAATGCTTAGTCCCCGCCTCTTCATATAAATTATCAATGTTTTGTGTAATCACAATTGCCCGATCTTGTTGGGTAAGGGCTGCTTGCTTTTGGTGAATTATATTTGGCTTAGCATCAGGAAAATATAGATTTTTCTTACAGAATTCATAAAAGCCTTCTGGATCACTCACAAAGTAGCGGTGACTTAAATAGTATTCTGCATTCTTGTTTTTTGTGTATAAACCGTTTGCTGACCGAAAATCTGGAATACCAGAGGCAGTTGAAACACCTGCTCCAGTTAGAAAGACAATATTATTTGCATCATCAAACGTCTGTTGAATTTTCGTATCCATCTAGCTCACTTCCTTACAATGTATGGAATACTATGACGTTCAAGAAAATCCTTTACTGGTTGAGCATAGATTTTTTTAAATGTTTCAGGCGCATTATCAGTAGGCGCTGGGATGGTGAATGAGTTTTGACCATCACTTCGGCGAATTCCGACATATGCCCGTTTATTGGTTCCGCGTTCCTTCATATCCGAATGATAAATTTCAAATACTTGACGTACCTCTAGCCGTAATTGACGCTCACTTAGAACTGGTGAAAGTGTTGTGTATTCGTTATTATGAAGAGCTGGTAATCCCCATGCTTGCATCTGTTCATCAAACAACGAATAAGTCTTGATAATTGTCCGACGCATATCAAATGGTGATTTAATTGGCTTTTTAGTAATTTCGCTATAAATTTTCTTGGCAGCGGCTAATGCTACTGGATAATTTTCCTGTAGTATTTTTTCATACTTTGGCAAATTATCGCCATAGAATACTAACGCATCTAAAAGCGTTAAAAGACGCAATGTCCGTTCGTCATCGTCTTCTTTTTCTGGAGTAAGGGTGTGTTCAATCCCCTTTAAGTACTCCTCTTCAATCTGATCATCAATGAAGCCATGCTTACGCTGCTCTGCTACCACAACACGGTGCATTGCAACATTATACAGGTCAGTTGCCATAATCATCATCTGCTCATCTAGCTCTTTATCACCAAGCGATAGTTGGAAAAAGATTTGCGGGAATCCCTTTAAAAGCATTAACAAATGAAGCAATTCGTGAGATGCAGTGTAGTTTGGTGCCGTTAAATCGGTCACAATAATAACTAATGCCCCTGGAATCGTCTGTTGCGTTGCTTGATCGTGACGAACGTACCCTGATTTATCACCGTGAAATTGAACAAAGACACTTCCCTCGGGATATAGTGAATTTACTTGGTCAAGGAGTAATTGATTTTCTTTATTTAACTTTATTGCTTCTTCACTCATTAATTTAGTCCTTTCTGATCATTGCTAGTACCTTACGCGCTAACGCTTGATCTACATGAGAATATTGTTTTAAATGAGCAACTACTATGGGAACTTCTATCGGTGTTGCCCCTACACTAACTGCTAGTGAGCGATATTGCAATTTCATATGGCCAGCTTGAATGCCAGTTGTTGTTAGTGCTCGTAATGCTGCCAAGTTTTGTGCAAGTCCAATACTAGCAGTAACTGCCGCTAATTCTTCCGCAGTCTTTATTTGGCTGATTTGGTAGTTTATTTTTGTTAGTTTATTCAATCCAATTGAGCCACCAACAACTCCAACCGGTAATGGGATAGTAATTGTTCCAATCAAACAATCACCATCAATTGTCCACTTACTCAGCCCACGATATTGTCCGTCACGAGCAGCATAGGCATGAGCGCCACTTTCAATTGCCCGCCAGTCATTACCGCTAGCAACCATCACCGCATCAATCCCATTCATAATCCCCTTATTGTGGGTAGCAGCTCGATATGGATCTACTTGTGCCAAGTCACTTAAACGGGCAATTCGTTTTGCCACTGTCTGCCCATCTATTTGTGCAGTTGCCAATTGTTTAAAATTAACCCGGCAACTAGCAGTTTGCAGACTTTTAGTTGCGAGATTGCTCAAAATTGCAGTAATAACATGGTAGCCCTTCGCAGTTAACCATTGTGCGACAGCTTCAACCATTGTATTAACGCTATTTGCCCCCATCGCCTGGCATACATCAATCCCTAAATCTAGACTGATAAAGTCGCCTGGCGTGCGGATAGTCATTTCCTTCGCTCCGCCACCACGTGCCTGCATTGATGGATGGGCCTGATTAGCAATTGCAAGAATCGTATCTTGATGCTCCGTCAACCACAAAAGAGTAGCCTTCTTATCCGTAATTTCATCTAATACCACTTGACCAACCAATTGGCGATCTTGTCGGGGAGCACTAAAGCCGCCTGAACGGCTAACCCGTTGTGCGCCATTACTAGCTGCAGCAACGACAGAAGGTTCTTCTATTGCCATGGGGACAGCATATTGGTGGTCATTAACCGTGAGATTTAACGCAACTCCTTCTGGCAATGAATAATCGGTAATATAATTTTCAATTAATTCATTGCCTAAAGCAGAGCTCTTCTCAGCTAACTGTTTTTCAGCTGCATTTGATAATTGACGCGCATCTTTCAAACGTTGCCGTCGCTTCTCGGCTGTTAATTTGTAAAAGCCATGTTGCCAATCATTCATGATGTCGCTTCCTTTGTCGCACATACTCAGTAATAATTCCCTCACGAACACCGCTTTCTGAAAAGATGACCCGTCCATCACTGTTTCGCTGAAGCAACGTTATTAAGGGTAGCATCCCGCCAATAATAATATCTGCCCGCTCCGGCTCAAGGCCAGCCATTCGTTTTCGTTGGGCAAGGTTACGGTTCAATAATTCGCGATAGGTAGCAAAGACCACCCGTGAAGACAACTGATATCCGTGAATAGAATTATTTCGCCGATGACGATGATGATACGATTGAGTCATTCGTGCTAATGTTCGATTGGCGCCACCTAATAACACGATTGGTACCCTTGTCGCATACCTTAACCATGGAATTTTAGTAAGTCGTTCATTCATCGCAACTTGTGCACGAAAAAGGTCTGCCGATCGGACATAGCCATTTAAACGAAACTGTTCAGAAAGGTTAACCGCTCCGACGGGAATCGAAATTAAATCACGAGCTTTGCGTTGCTGTACCAATACCAATTCACAACTTGCCCCACCTACATCTAAAATCAAACAGTGGTTGAGTCGCAATGTACGGATAACACCTAAATAATCATAATATGCTTCTTTTTTGCCTGATAAAACCTGTAGGCGAATACCGACTTCACGTTGAACACGATTTAAGAATTCCTGCCGATTACGCGCTTGACGAACTGCTGCCGTAGTTATTGCTCGCACTTTAATATTCGGAATCTCTTGATAGATTTTCTTAAATCGTTTTAAAGCTACAATTGTTCGTTCAATTGCATCTTCTTGTAACATTTTTTCTCGGCCCATTCCTTCAGATAAGCGAGTATTCTCCTTTACCCGTCGAATTTCACGGAACCGTCCATCTGGAGCAATTTCAGTAATTGCCATCCGAGCCGAGTTTGAGCCGAGGTCTACAATTGCGAGGTTTTCCACCATTTTCACCTCCGCTTTAACTAATTATTTTTCGTAAAAATACATCCCTTTTATGTTACCATGTTCTGCTATGCGAAACACGAAAAAAACGAGACCCAGGGAAAAAACTTAATCCGTTAGTCTCGCTTTATTAATTAACAAATTTTAACCAAAATAATTAATCCCAATCGCATCACGAACTTCCTTAAGCGTTTGGTTAGCAATTTCATTGGCGTGGGCAGAGCCTTCTTTTAATACTTGGTCAACATAATCGATATTAGCTGCATATTCTGCACGGCGTTTACGAATTGGGGCTAGCTCTGCTTCGAGAACATCATTTAAATAACGTTTTATCTTAACGTCTCCTAGGCCCCCAGCTTGATATTGTTCTTTTAATTTAGCCACCTGTTCTTTGTCTGGATCAAAGATATCAAGGTAAGTAAAGACCGTATTACCTTCAATATGTCCCGGATCACTAACCTTAATATGAGTTGGATCGGTATACATTGACATTACTTTCTTCTGAACCGTGTCGGCATCATCAGAAAGATAAATTGCATTGCCAAGTGACTTACTCATTTTTGCATTACCATCTAGTCCTGGAATTCGTCCCTGACCCTTTGGTGGAAATACCCCTTCTGGTTCTACCAAGATATCTTGCTGGTAAATGCGATTAAAGGTCCGCACAATTTCCCGCGTCTGTTCAAGCATCGGTTCCTGATCATCACCAACAGGTACTGTATCAGCCTTAAAAGCGGTAATATCAGCTGCCTGACTAACCGGATAAATTAAGAAACCAGCAGGAACACTTTCGCCGAACTTCTTTTGCTTAATCTCTGTTTTAACCGTTGGATTACGCCGCAAACGGGAAACTGTAACTAAGTTAAGGTAATGCATGGTCAATTCACTAAGGGCAGGGATTTGTGATTGAACTAAAATAGTCGATTTCTTAGGATCTATCCCAACTGCAAGGTAATCAAGTGCTACTTCGTGTAAACTTCGCCGAATCTTTTCTGGATCACGAGCATTATCAGTTAGCGCCTGTTGATCCGCAATCATAATAAAGGTGTCATATTTACCAGTATTTTGTAACTCAACCCGGTTTTTTAATGAACCAACATAGTGTCCAATATGTAATTTACCTGTTGGACGATCGCCAGTTAAGATCACATGTTTTTCTTCTGCCATTATAAATTCCTCCTAAAATAATAAAACGACCCATTAGCCAAAATAACTAAATAGGACGCTTCTCGCGCGGTACCACCTAAATTGCAATAAATATTGCCGCTCATTATCTATTTGATTGTGACCATTTCGTACTTTGGGGGCCTTTGCACCAAACCGCCTCTCGCTAAAACTCGTACTACTTAATACCATTAATTTTAATCCAACCACCCCTAAAAAGGCAAGACAATCCCCTGTTTGACAAGTATAATAATATTAAATGGTAAAATGGGAGTGGTGTTGACATGCGCTCAAAGAGAAATAAAACAATCGACTTTTCATTAGAAGAGGCCTCGCCAGAATTACTTGAACAGATCCTGCAACCTATTAAAAATATTAGAGGAACCCGGGATAAAATTATTAACGGAGATTCTTTTAAAGTAATGAAAAAACTTTCTCCCCATCAAGTCAGTCTTGCTCTTATTGACCCTCCCTATAATCTCAATAAACAATACGATGGCCTGAATTTTAAAAAAATGACGACCGAAGAATACCAAGAATATACACAAAAGTGGATCAACCTTTTGAAACCGCTTTTAAAGGATAACGCCAGCGTTTATGTTTTCTCCGACTGGGCAACAAGCATATCGCTGGCCCCCGTCCTCGCACAAAATTTTACTATTCAAAACCGCATAACCTGGCAACGCGAAAAAGGCCGCGGATCACAAAAGAACTGGAAAAACGGGATGGAAGATATCTGGTTTTTAACCGTTGATCCTAATAAGTATACTTTTAATGTTGACAGGGTAAAGCAACGGCGGCAGGTTGTTGCTCCTTATAAAAAAGACGGAGTGGCTAAAGACTGGCAAGCTACTTCAACAGGGAATTTCCGTGACACAATGCCTTCTAATTTTTGGGATGATATTTCTATCCCCTACTGGTCAATGCCAGAGAATACAGGGCATCCCACCCAAAAACCAGAAAAACTGCTTGCCAAGATTATCCTTGCCAGTTCTAATCCTGGCGATTTTATTTTTGATCCTTTTGCCGGTTCAGGTTCAAGTCTAGTAACTGCTGCTAAACTCAATCGTCATTATCTGGGGATTGAACAAAGCCTTCTCTACTGTGCATGGGGACAATATCGCCTCAATCAAGTAAAAAATGATCAAACCATCCAAGGATATACCGATGGTGTCTTTTGGGAACGAAATACCCTGGCAGCTCAACGGAAAGTTATGCGGCACAAAAATTAAACTACGCCACACGAACGAAACTAGAGATTAATCTAACCTTAGCATCACAGTAAATCTGTTTTGCACGAATTCGAAGCCAGGATGTGTGGCTCTTATTAATATCGAAAAATAGGATCTAGTACCCGGTAAGGCCGAATTCTAGATCCTTTATTTTTGCTCATTTATAAATAAAACTAGGTAACTAAACCTACCTTAAAATAAAGGAAATTTAGTTACCTAGCAAAATTTACACGAATAAATGGTTATAGTAACTTCTTATTATTCTTACTGCTTGTCTTTAATATTAAATTCAGGGAACCAGATGCTAATTTCACGAGAAGCACTCTTAACATTATCAGAAGTATGAATGATATTTCGTAAGTTACCATCAGGCCATTCACGTCCATAATCCCCACGAATAGTTCCCCATTCAGCTTCACCAGGGTTCGTTGCTCCTGCCATATTATGAATAGCTTGAATGACGTTAGTACCTGAAACGACAATCCCAACAATCGGACCCTCTGTCATGTACTCAAGTAATTCAGGGAAGAATGGCTTATCAACTTTATCGAAATAGTGTTGACGAAGCTTTTCTTCCGATGGCTCAATCATCTTTAAGGCTTCAATATTGTACCCTTTCCGTTCAATCCGAGTAATAATATCACCAATATGGCGAGTCTTTACTCCATCGGGCTTTACTAATACAAGTGTGTATTCGTCTTTAACCATGGCGAAGCATCTCCTTTTTCTATCTTTACATTCATTAGATTATCATAAGTTAACAGACGTTGAAAGCGTTTTTATCTAATAGCGAGAATTTATTGCTTATTTGGCAGCTGATATTCAATCGTCAGCAAACGCCCTGCTTTTTCATTAACTGCTTCACTTACCGGACCATTACTTAGTAAAACCAGCTCATGCATTGCACGGGATGCCATCGTGTAAATCATCCCTACTTCATCTGTATTTTCAAGATTTTTAGCGGAAATATCTGCCGCAATTACTGCATCAAACTCAAGCCCTTTAGCTAAATAAATTGGTAAAATCAAAGTTCCCTTTGGCAATTCACTATCATCCTTATTCAACAAGTGAAGATGACTAACCTTTTGACGGTGTAATTGCTGATAAATAGCCCTTGCCTGTTCTTGATTTTTAGTCAAAATTGCGACCGTCTCGTGCCTTGTGACAAGATCTGCAGTTTCTTCAATTACCGTCTGCTGAATCTCTTTATCTGAATATCGCACTAATAACCGTGGCTTCTTCCCGTGACGGGTAAAGGAAATAATTTGATCGCCATCGGGTAATAATGCCTTAGCAAAATCAGTAATTTCCGTCGTTGACCGATAACTGCGACGTAACGCAATCAAATTAGGCTGTTTAGCCTTTAGAACAGTGCTTAAATTACTCAATAGTTCTTCCGGTAATTGCAATGGCTTAAACAAAGCTTGCTCACTATCACCAAGAACCGTAAATTTAGCCTGTGGAAATGCATGCTTTAAGTAGACTAACATTGCGGTTGAATAATCTTGCATCTCATCAATAAAGACATACTGGAAAGAATGATTCTGCCCGGTTCCCGAAATCAAGTCCCGAAGATACATCAGTGGTGCCGCATGCATCAGCTTAAGACGGTGATATTCAATTCCTTCTTGAAAGGCTAACATCATCTTTGACCATTCGCGCTGACTAATTGTCTGCGGAATACTAACAGACTGTAAAAATTGATTATATTGGTTGTAAAAATCAAGAAAGTAATTGTTATAAATTGCATCGGCAATCACCCTTAACCGCCTTTTGGCAAGCCGTCGCGCCAAGTATGCATATTGTTCATCTTCATTTTTAAAGTCATCAATATTTTTCTTACCGTACAAGCTGTGTAATTGCTGAAGATCAAGTGCATCTAATTCTTTAGCAACCCAATCTTTTTTAGCTTCATCCTTTACTCGTCGTTGAAGTTCACGAATTAATTTATTTTTCAACTGGACAAGTTTATCAGCAGGAGCCATGGTTGCGGGTAACTGTCGATATAACTCTTTAATATGACGGGCAGCAAAAAATACTTGCCCATTAAAACGAATATCGGCAAACTGTAACTGATCAATCGTCATATTCTCTACATAGTTTGCAATTGCTGTCATGAATGATTCACTTTCAATAAAATCAGCAACTACACGGGACTGGTGATGTGGTTTTTGCCGCTCTTCGTAACGATCGAATAACGTTTCAACCTGCAATCCCTCAAACCGCCGGCGAATAAATCCTTCTAAAGTTACCTGACGCATATTACGTTCACCAAGGCTTGGTAACACCTCGGAAATATAGTGACTAAACAAATTATTCGGACTAAAAAGGACAATTTGATCCGCATTCAGTGCTGTGCGGCTATGGTAAAGCAAATAAGCAATCCGCTGCAAAATAGCAGATGTTTTGCCTGAACCAGCAACTCCTTGAACCAGTAAAAGATCACTTCGGGTATCGCGAATAATATCGTTTTGCTCTTTTTGAATTGTCGCGACAATATTATGCATATATTGGTCATTCTGCTTACCCAGGGCCGCTTGTAACACTTCGTCACCAACAGTTTCATTGGTATCAAACATATTTGTAATTTGCCCATCCTTAATAGTAAACTGTCTTTTTTTCTTTAACTCGGTATTTTGAATTCCAGCTGGCGTCTCATAGCTTACTGGGCCAAGGGTACCGTTATAATACACTCCTGAGATTGGAGCACGCCAATCATAAATCAAGAAATCAGTCTTATCCTCATTCATTAGCGATGACGTACCAATATATAAAGTTTCACTATCCTTTTCTCCTGAATCTTGGATATCGATTCGACCAAAATATGGAGAGCCCTTAAGATTTTTAAGAGTTCTTAGTTGATGTTTTAAAATAGTTTCACTTTCTGCTGCCCGCGAAACCAGTTGCCGTTGCTGTTCAATCATCGACCGCGATTCTGCGATATCATCAACTTCGTAACGGTTAATAGAAGCATTCTCGCTGTAGTTTCGTTCAACCGCCCGCGTTTCTTTATGTGCATCTTCAACCGCCTTAGATGTTGATATAACTTGCTGGTCAATCTGTTTTTCGACATCATCAACACGAGCTTGTTCTTTTTCTCGTTCACGATTGTCCATAAAAACTCCTCTTTACTTAAAGTTCCTCTGCTGATTTCTTCAATGAATGTTTTAAGATAAACGGTGCTAAAACGGTTGCTACAATAATTACGGTTATTACATCTGAATAATACATCGGTGATAACAAGTGCGCCTCATAACCGATCTGCGCAGTAATCAGCCCCATCTCACCACGAGCAACCATTCCACTACCGACAACGTAAGAACTTGGAATGCTAAATCCTGCCAATTTGGCGCCGGCGCCACAGCCAAGCAGTTTTGTTAAGCAAGCGAGGATCGTCATTACAACAACAAAAACGATTGACTCACTAAGATTGTCAAAGCGCATGTTAAGTCCTACACTGACAAAGAATAACGGAATAAACATTGCATAACCAATTGGAACAAAACTCCGATCAACAAGCTCTTTATGTTTCGTGTTAGCAACCGCAATTCCGGCAAAGAAAGAACCAACTGCACCGCTTAAGCCAACATAATCGGCAATTGCTGCCATCCCCAAGCAAATGATCATTGCCATAACCGACGTCGAAGCTACTGTTAATAGACGGTCACTCATATGGATCAGATATGGTGCTAGCCACCGAATTAACAGGTAAGTTCCCCCAAAGAATATTAACTGCATCAATAGCACAATTCCTAGTGGTTGACCATTTCCATGACCACTATTGCTACTACCATTGATGACACTAATCATGATACTCAACAAAATAACCCCGATAATATCATCGGCAACCGCAGCGCCTAAGATTGTTGCTCCTTCGCGGCTATCAAGTCGTTTAAATTCACGTAACACGGCAACAGAAATACTGACAGAAGTCGTTGCGAAAATAACCCCGATAAAAAGAGATTCTAGTTTAGTAAAGCCAAATGCATAACTAACTGGCCCCATTACCACAATTGGAATAACTACGCCAACAATTGCTACAATCACAGCAGGCTTTAAATACTTTTTCAGCAGTGAGAGATCACTTTCCAATCCAGCAATGAACATCAAGATGATAACCCCAATTTCTTGAAACTCATTCATCATTGAATTTAGGTGAACCCAATCCAAAACAGCTGGGCCGGCAACGATTCCAACTAGGATTTGCCCAATTACTTCCGGAATCTCAACTCGACGACATAAGTGCGCCACCAGCTGTGTTGCAAGCAGTAAGCCTGCTAATACCGCAATAAATTCCATTTCTTTTCCTCCAATTTTCTTTCATTGTGCCTATCTACATAGTTTTGATTTTAACATAGCTGTATTTCCAATCCTAATTATTATTAGTGAGTGTATAATACAAGGTAATATGATAATTTTGATATCAAAGGGAGGGATTAATTGTGAATAGTAGCCAACCTGCTATTAAACGAGCTCGTGATGTCCTAAATAAGCCAATGTCGATGGCATTTGTTTCATTAATCGGAAAAGGCATCATTGTGGGGCTACTAACGGGACTTATTGTTGGAATTTTTCGGTGGATTATTGACCAGACATTGAAATTGCTAACAATAATTTACCCCCTCATGGCTCAACATCACCAACTTCTAATTCCTTACATTTTAATAACGCTGCTTATTGTATTATTACTTAGCCGAATTGTTAAACCGGTACTCTTAGACCTAGTTGGCTCTGGTGTTCCGCAAATCGAAGCCGTTTTGTTAAATGAACATCACATGAATGCATGGAGCGTCTTGTGGCGAAAATTTGTTGGTGGCTTACTCGCTATTTGTCCGGGGCTTTTTCTCGGACGGGAGGGTCCCTGTATTCAAATGGGTGCCTGTATCGGTCAATTATTAGGCGAACACATGCGGATGAGCGAGAAAGAGAAACGATTCCTGCTTGGCTGTGGCGTTGCGGCTGGACTGTCCGCTGCCTTTAGTGCCCCCCTTGCCGGCGTAATCTTTTTAATGGAAGAAATAACCTTTAACTTTCAGCCCCAGGGATGCATCACTGCGCTTGCGGCTGCCATTGCCTCTGACTTTGTTACTATTCTATTTTTTGGCGTCCGTCCCTGTCTATATTTACCTCTTCACGCAAATTTGCCTAAAGAAAGCTATCCGTGGCTATTATTTCTCGGTGTTCTTATTGGCTTGCTTGCGTATCTTTATCAGTACACCCTGCTTAATCTTCGGTGGTGGTATAGTAAAGTCAAGTTTCCAGATATTTACCACAGCGTAATTCCCCTACTGCTTGTAATCCCAATCGGACTATGGAACGCTAAAATTCTAGGCGGTAGTCATGACTTCATCGCTTATATTGCCAACCTCGATAAAGATAGCCATCTTACTAGTTTACTAGGACTACTAATTATTTTCTTTGTTGTTCGGTTTTGTTTCTCAATGATTAGTTACGGTGCCTCGGTCCCTGGAGGAATTTTCATGCCCATTTTAGTTTTAGGATCGTTAATCGGTGCAATTGCTGGCGTAATCATGATTCATCAAAATGTTATTCCTGCTGCCTGTTACCTTAACCTTGTCGTTATTTCAATGGCCGCTTATTTTGGTGCAATTGAAGAAGCACCTTTTACTGCTATTACGCTATTAACTGAAATGGTCGGTTCAGTAGACCAAATTTTGCCAATGACAATTTTAACGTTTATTGCTTACATCATTAGTAACCTCCTTGGTGGACAACCAATTTATGCTTCTCTCCGTAAGGAAATGTTTAAATTTTGATAAGCAATTATTTTTATCTCAGCTCAAAAACAGGCTCCCCATTCGGAAGCCTGTTTTAGTTTTATTCATAATCAACTTAAAAAGCTAAACCGTAACATCACTCTTACGTGCCTTTGATAGTTCTCGTGAAAATGGTGTTATCGTATCCCATGTTGAATGGACAACTTTCCATTCTCCTTGCGCATTTTTCTGGAAGACTTCCACAACATTGTATTGCATATCAATGAAATTAGTATCAGCAAACAATTGATAGGTTAAAATACCCGTATTCCCATTTAATTGAACTCGTGGACTAACAAACTTATAGGAATCAGCATGTATTTTACCCGCAACTCGCCCATCTAAGAATTGTTTGACCTCGTTAAAGTCATCAATCCGCTTATCATGACCAGCATCAAAATAAGAAAAATCATCATGAGACCAAATATCATAGTAACCACTCATGTCACCATTAAAGTACTTATCAAGTGCGCCTTTTTCTAAGCTAATAATATCCTTAATTGTCTTTGCAGATGAATCAGCCATAATTTTTCGCTCCTTTGAATTCTTTAATATATTATGTTTAGAGCATATGGTATATCGTTGCGTTACAGTCAAGAAGATACTAATGGATTTTAATTTCATAAATAAACTTAATATCGATGCAAGCTTATGCACACGCTTTTTTTGTGTGCACAGCCGTGTGCATAATATTCTTAAACAAACATAAACAATCCTTGATATACCGTTACAAAATGTTGATATATCAAGGATTAACAAACTAAATGACGGTCTGTAAAGCCATCTAGCGGACTCGAACCGCCGACCTCATCCTTACCATGGATGTGCTCTACCTAGCTGAGCTAAGATGGCAATTGTAGTATATCGAAAAATTTATGTTTAAATCAATAGGGGAAAAGAAACAAACTTAATCTTTTAGCACCTAGTCCCCAAAGCAAACGACCCAAAACGACTTACTATAGCCGATTTGGGTCGTTTTATCTTATGTTTTTTAAGGCCAGTAATTATGAGTCTTGATAAACTAGTATGCAAAACCTTTTGGCATTTTAATGCTAATTTTACCAACCCAATTCGGCCGCATTAGTTGGTGCGGTCAATTTACCAGCAGCCAATTCTGCAAATGCTTGGTCAATCATTGCAAACGCGCGATCCAACTCTTCTTCTGTGATTACCAGTGGTGGTTGAAAGCGAAGGATACTCCCCCTCAAACTAATAATAATCGCTCCTAATTCAAAGATCCGATACATCAGTTTTGTCGTTGCTTCTGAATCGTCCTCCCCAGTTACAGGATCGACAATATCAATTCCTCCGTCAAGGCCATACATCCGGACATCACCAATAAATGAATATTTTTTCTTCTCTTGCTTAAAGAATTCGGCTGCTTTTTCGCCTAATTGTCGGGATCGCTCTAGTAAATGTTCATCTTGAATAACATCTAGTGTTGCATTAGCGGCCGCCGTTGTCACTGGATTACCCGCAGTAGTATACACATTTGCTGGTGCCCCCAGTGACTCCATGATTTCTTTTCGACCAACCATTGCACTAAGCGGTAGCCCCGAAGCTAATGATTTACCAACAGACATCAAATCAGGTTCAAGATTAAAATGCTGGATTGACCACCACTTGCCAGTTCTTCCCATCCCCTGATTAACCTCATCAACCGCAAATAGAATCCCATTACGTTTTGCAAAATCATAAACCTTTCGCATGTATGACGTAGGCGTTTTAATAATTCCTCCGTCTCCTTGAATCGGCTCAATAATGATTGCAGCAACTTCATCGGCTGGGAGATAGGTTTCAAATGGCAACATGAACTGCTTGAACATGCGGTCGACAAAGTCCTCTTCATTCTCGCCCACAAATCGTTCCCATGGACTTGGAAATGGTACTTTTATTACTCCCGGTAACATTGGTCCCATCTTCCGAGTCATGTTAAGTGAAACACCTGAAAGGGTCATCGAACCATAAGTAGAACCGTGATAAGCTCCGGTAAATGAAACAATATACTGCCGTCCAGTATATGCCCGGGCAAATTTAATAATTGCATCATTAGCATCAGAACCAGAATTACCCCAGACTACTTCAACGGGGCCATTCATAGGAGCTAGTTCAGCTAAACGTGGTGCCAAACGTGCGGCCTGCGAATTAGCAAAATATGCAGGGGTATATTGAATCATTTTTGCTGCTTGTTGTTGAATAGCTTCAACAATCCGTGGATGAGCATGTCCTGTATTGGTTGAACTAGCACTAGCAAGCAAATCAATATAATCGTTACCCTCAATATCTGTAACGATTGCACCATGTCCATGATCTAATACAATGTCATAGTATTTAATTCGTGCTGCTGTTGCAAAAGCTGTTTTCTCTTTTGTGAGTACTTCTTTATTTGTTACTTTAGGCTTCGTCTTTTGTGTATTTACCATTTTCATTTTGTTCATATTCCTTCTTTGCCATTGTCGAGTGACGCATTCCATAAGCAAAGTAAATAATTAAGCCAAAGATGAACCAAATCCCAGCATAAAGTTTGGCTTGATAATCAAGACCCATAAAAACAAGGAATGATGCAAGAAAACCGAGTGCTGGCAATACGGGGTAGAATGGCATCTTAAATGATGGTTCTGGAATATCCTTACCTTCGCGACGACGCAATGCATATACACCAAGAGAAACAAACATAAATGCAATCAGTGTTCCAGCAGAGATCAATTGTGAAAGGAATGCAAATGGGAAAAATGCTCCAATAAGAACCGCCCCAATTGTCAGGGTCCACAATGCACGGTTTGGCCGGTTACTTTCATCAAGTTTCCCAAGCCATTTTGGCAGCATACCGTCACGACCAAATGAGTAAATCAATCTTGAACCAGCCATACTCATTCCAATCAAAGCTGTAAACATACCAACAACCGCAATTGTTTGGACAACGGTTGCAACACCACTATGATGAGCAGCCCGCAAAGCAAGTCCGACAGGCTCTGCACTATTAGCATATTGTTCGTATGGTAATACCCCTATTAGAACCAAGCTAACAGCGACAAATAGAACAACCGCAATTACCAATGAACCAAGAATTCCTCGTGGCATAGTCTTTTGAGGATTGATTGCTTCAGCAGAATTAGCAGCGATTGAATCGAAACCGATGTATGAAAGGAAAATCATCGATACACCAGCATAAATACCTTGCCAGCCCCCAAAAGCCCCATTAGCTGTTTCACGGTAAGCGGGAACGAACGGTGTGAAGTTGCTAGCCTTCAAAGCAGTCAAGCCAACAACAATGAAAAGCAAGATTGCGAATACTTTCAAAATAACAAGTAGGTTTTCTACCCGCGCTGCCCGTGATGCCCCACGGGAAATAAGTACAGCAACCAATACAATTACAACAACTGACACGAGGTCAACTACCCCACCCTCAGTACCAAACGCATTAGAAAGTGAAGCAGGCAGTTTCCATCCCAACGGAACGAATAGTGCTCGGAAGTTAGCAGAAAGTCCCGAGCCAACGAAAGCCAATGCGATAAAATATTCTGCTAAAAGTGCCCAACCGGCAATCCATCCAAAAAACTCACCAAAAACAACATTAATCCATGAGTATGCTGAGCCGGCGAACGGCATTGCAGCTGCCATTTCAGCATAGGCAAAGGCTACTAGCCCTGCTACGATTGCTGCCAGCAAGAACGAGATAACAACAGAGGGACCGGTATGCATCGCTGCCACTTCACCAGGAAGAGTGAAAATGGAAGTGGACACAATTGTTCCGACACCTAAAGCTAAAAAGTCCCGCACCTTCAAAGATCGTACTAAGTGACCGTCTTTACTATCATAAACACGCGGGTCTTCTTTACGTGTAATTGTTTTCCAAAGACTCATAATCATCCTCCTTTACATTTATAATTAAAATATGATTAGAATTATAAGAAAATCTTTAATATATTTTACCAAGGTGCTTTTAAGAGGTCAATCGTTTATTTAAATTAATTTCAGAAAGCGTTTTCTTTAATTTAAGTAAGCTCAAGCCTATTTTCCTTAACTACTTGCCTTGTTGATTTTACTTCTAGATATTAAGCAAATAACAGTTTAATGATAAAAAAATGAGTTAACTCCTTTCGCTTATTTTTTTGATAAGCGTTAAAATAATTATAGATTAATATGAAAGAGTGATTGTCCATGTTATCCCCTGAGGAAATTCGCTATGCGATCAAAATCATGCGCAAAACCTACCCTGATGCTGGCACAACCCTGATTGCAGATACTAATTATCATTTTTTACTAGCTACTATTCTCAGTGCTCAGTCTACGGATCAATCCGTTAATGAGGTAACACCAGCATTATTTAAAAGGTTTCCTTTGCCTGCTGATCTAGCAGGTGTAACGCCGGAAGAAGTTGAACCATATATTAAAAGGCTCGGTCTCTACCGTAATAAAGCTAAATTTCTTGTCAAATCATCTCAACAGCTTGTTACCAATTTTGATAGCGAAGTTCCTCACACGCTTAACGAATTAATGACCTTATCCGGTGTTGGGCGAAAAGTTGCCGATGTTGTCCTCGCAGAATGTTTCAACATCCCCGCATTTCCTGTCGATACTCACGTCAGCAGAGTTGCTCGACGTCTCCGAATGGTTGAACCGAAAGCCACCGTTCTTACAATTGAGAAAAAACTAATGGAAGTTATTCCTCCCAACCACTGGCTAGATGCACACCATAGCATGATCTTTTGGGGACGTTATATGTGTACTGCTCGAAATCCTAAATGTGAAAAATGCCCGTTACTTTCTATTTGTGTAACTGGTCAAAATAATATTATTTAATGGAGATAAGATTAATTAATGAAAGAATTACAATCAGATCAATATATTGGCAATGGCTTTAGCGCATATGGTGGCGAACTCCAGGTACTATTAACTTACAAGGATAATAAAATTCAAGATTTAAAGGTTATCAAACACCATGAGTCAGAAATGGGACACTGGGCATTAGATGAACTGCCAGGAAGAATAATCGCTGCTAACACTGTCGACATCGATGGCGTTACTGGAGCATCAGCAACTAGCCGTGCAATCAAAGACGCCACAACTGATGCATTAAACAAAGTAAGGCTAAAATACCGCAAATAAAATTGTGTTGTGACATAATTAAATTGAAATAACAGTGCATATAAAAAGAGCTCCAAGGCCAGCAAAAGCGAACCCTGGAGCTTTTTTTATAGAAACGTACTGAATAATTGTAACGTTCCCTTTATTTACAGTAATACTTTTTATAATGTCTTAATACCCATTAAAATAATAAAGCATCCCATGAATAATTTAATATAAAATGCGCGTTGTGTTTTTTTAGTCAACCAAATAATAATCGGTGGTGCAAGAACAGATCCTGCAAGTGAACCGATAATTAATCCGCCAGCAGCATGCCAATCAACGGAACCGCCCATCAGATGGAGAAGCGCCCCAACGATCGACATCCCAACTAATACGTATGCTGACGTTGCAGAGGCACCGGCCATTGATGCGCCAAGAAGTAATAGGCCTGCCGTAATGGGGCCGCCACCACTTAGTCCTGCAATTCCAACCATTAATCCTCCCAAAATTCCATAAATAACACTGGCAGTTTGTGGGGAAATGGTTGATTGCTTTTTAGGCGCATTATGATAAAGCTTATAAATTATTTGCGCGCCCAAAAAGATTAAGATAATGCCAATGATAACCTTATATATTTTAGTTGGAATGAATGGTGATAATAAGTATCCAACAATGATGCTGGGAATTGCTGAAATCATCATTCGGTTTCCTAGATGAAAGTTAATCAAGCCTTTGCGATAATACGCTATCGATCCTAAAATAAGCGCGGGTAAAGCTGTTACAATTGAGGTTGCCGCGGCGGTTGCTGGTGGCAACTGAAAAATAGCAGTTAAAACGCCAAGGTAAATAGCGCCTCCACCGCCACCTAGTGAAATAACAAAAACACCTACCGCTAGGCCTATGATAATCAATAATAACAACGAACCCATCACTAATACCTCCCTATAATTTGCTAGCTATTAGCAGTTGCCTTTCTTTCTCGTCCTAAAATAAACGTTATTACCCAGGAAATAATCAAGAAGACAACCACAAACAAATATGGATATTGATAATTTACATCAAGTAAATATCCACTAATTAAGGGACCAATAATATTTCCAACACTTGTCAACGACATATTGATTCCATTTAATAATCCTTGATTAGCAGTACTCAACTTTGTCAGTAATGTCGTAATTGCGGGACGTAGCAAATCAAAAGCTTCAAAAACAAACAATGTTGCAACTATAATATGCCAATGTGAATGATCATAAATTACTAGAATTGTTCCAATGATACTAAGAAGAAAACTGTAACGCATTAACCGTACTTCGCCTAGCCAACGGACAAGGCGATCAAAGAAGAATACTTGCAAAACCAATGAAATAATCCCATTTAAAGTTAAAACTAATGCAATCGCACCAAGATCAAAATTATGGACTTCATTAACATATAGGCTATAAATACTTTCAAACCCGGCAAGACCAAACGCTGCAACAAAAATCATCCCAAAAAGGGTAACTAATGTTGGTGTCATTATTTGCTTAACGCGGCTCCATCCACCGGTTAGCAATTCATTTTCAGGATTCTTAGTCGCGCTCTTAAACAATTCATCCTCATCATGAGGTAAAAAGTACCAAGCAACAACCGTACTAATCAATCCTAAAATTCCAGCAACCCAAAATGGAAATTTATAATTTACATGAGCTAGTATTCCTCCCAGCCCCGGTCCTAAAATTAAACCGCCACTAAATGCTGCCGATAACCAGCCAATAACTTTTGCCCGATCCTTTTCACTAGTGATGTCTGCAGCTAACGCCATTGATGTTGGAACAAACATTGCTGCTGATAGTCCGTTAACAGCCCGCGATAAATCAAATATCCATAAATGTTGCGCTAGTGCAAAAACAAATTCAGCAATTGCATATATCAGTAGTCCCCACACCAGCATCGGTTTCCGACCAACTTTATCTGAAATACGACCAACAATAGGAGATGCTATAAATTGCACAAATGCAAATAGTGAGGACATCACTCCCATGTCAAAGGCAGTAAAGTGATATTCATTTTTAATGAATGGTTCAACTGGGAAGATAAGACTCATTCCTAGACAAATCAAGAACTCACAAAAAAGAACAACAAAAATTATACGCTTTACTTCTTTTGTCATGATATAATTCCTTTCTTAATTATTCAGAATAAAAGCGGTGCCATTAAAATAACGACACCACTTTTATTTTGTAAGCTAGCGATAACTATATCATGTTTAAACTTTTAATACCAGCACAGATTAATTCATTTAATTTTTCTTTAATCTTTGGCTTCAAGGCTTTCTTGATACTTTTCCTTGATAAAGTCAGCAGATGTCTGTAACTTTTGCAATTCTTCATCTGTCAAATCAAGTTGTGCCTGTTCAACTACACCATCACGTCCAACAACCGCTGGATATGATAGATAGACACCATATTCTTCGCGGTAATTTGATACAGGAAGTTCTGATAACGAATTACTTAAAATTGCGTTAACCAATTTGACGGCTGCTGTTGCGACACCATAATTAGTATATTTTTTACCCTGGAAAACGGTCCAGCCACCCATTCGAGCCTCTTTATCTAATTGATCTAAATCAAGGCCACGTTTATCAGCGATTTCCGTTAATGGCTTGCCTAATACTCGTACTGTCGACCAAGCGGTAAACTGTGAATTACCGTGTTCTCCAAGGTTGTACCCATCGACTGAACGAGGATCAAGGTGGAGTCGGTCCGCAACTGCTCGTTTCATCCGTGCTGAGTCCAATAATGTACCGGTCCCTAAAACATGGTTTTTCGGCAGCCCTGTAATTTTCTGATAAAGGGACGTGATAACATCAACGGGGTTAGTGATTGCAACAATTTTCCCGCTAAAGCCGCTATCTTTAATCTTCTGGGCAACTTCCTTTACTGCTTGACGTGTAAACGGCAATTCGGCAAACCGATCAGCATTAGGATTATCCTGCAGTTTAATGTTCCCCAGTGCTGAAACAATTACATCCGCATCCTTTAAGGCACTGTAATCATTAACAGTAATATTAGTATGAAAGGGTAAGTTAGCCATTGCATCTTCAAAATCTAACGCATCAGCTTTAACTTTTCCTTCATTTTTATCGATGAGTACTAAATCATCTACAAATCCCATTGCAATAATGTAGTGGGCAACTGTTGCTCCCACATTTCCCATACCGATAACTCCAACTTTTCGTGTCATCTACTAAATCCCCTTTCTTAAATTAAATTATTTTAATTTGCTTTTAATCTTAGCACGATGTTTATCCTATTACCAGTACTAAAAAAAGAGACCGGAATGTATTCACGATCTCTAAACTATTATTACTACTAAGGCAATCAGTCACTCTCAAAAATATAAGGTTTGTTATTGGATTAATCGTTTAATTTTATAATTACTACCATGGGAAACAAGTTAAGAATGTCGCAAAACTAAAGAAAATTCCAGGGAAGTTAGCCCAAAAGACAGGCCAATCACGATCCTTCTTAAAGTATGCATAAATACTCCATAAAGTACAGTTAACTCCGGCAACAAACGGTTGAAGAGGTGCCGCATAATTTCCATGTAAATTATTATAAATTTGTGCGACATACGAAATATACATCAAAATGGCAATTACACTAGCAATTTTACCTAGCCAACTAATAAATTTTGTTTCATTCATAGTCTACACCCTTTTTCTCTATTCTGTTGCTGCTTGAAGTGCCAATGCAAAGTCACCAATCGTTGCTGATCCGTTGTTTTCTGCTAGAGGCATCGTAATATATTCATCGACATCACCAACATCAACGTAATTATTCAATAATTTCTTAAACTCAGTACGAACCTTCTTCAAAAATTTTTCACTAACAACCCCACCGCCAAACACAATCTGACCAGGACGGAACATTAATGTCGAATCTAACGCAGCCTGTGCAACATAATAAGCCATAATATCCCACACGTGATCTGTTAATGGAACATCCTTTCCTTTCTTACCAGTTCGTGCTTCAAAAGTTGGGCCACTAACTAATCCTTCTAAACAGTCACCATGGAATGGGCAGATCCCGTTAAAATCAAGGTCATCATGATGGCGTTTCAAGCGAATATGCCCCATCTCAGGGTGTCCTAATTCACCAACAAACTTACCGTCGATCACGCAACCAGCACCTACACCAGTTCCAATCGTGTAATAAACTAAAGAATGAATGCGCTTATTAAAAAGCGTTGATAATACATATTCGCCATACGCCGAACCGTTAACATCAGTCGTCCATGCAATTGGAATATTAAATGCTTGTTTTAAGGTGCCAACAAAGTCAACATCTTGCCAGCCCTTCTTAGGGGTATTTGTAATATACCCATATTTTGGAGAACTCCGTCGAATTTCAATTGGTCCGAACGAAGCTACACCAATTGCCTTTAAATTAGCAAATTTCTTAAAAAATGCGATACATTTTTGTAATGTTTCTTCCGGCGTGGTAGTTGGAATTTGAATAGAATCTTTAACCTGGTAGTTAACATTACCAACTGCACAAACAAACTTAGTGCCGCCAGCTTCGATACTTCCTAATAACATATGATACGCCTCATTTCATTAATCATTTTTATCCATCTTTGCCCGTAGTTCTTTGCCGATCTCTTCATAACCCGGCTTACCGAGCAATCCAAACATGTTGGTCTTATAAGCTTCGACCCCTGGTTGGTTGAATGGGTTAATGCCGTTTAAGTAGCCAGAAATTCCCATTGCAACCTCAAAGAAGTAAATCAAGTAGCCCAATGTGTACTCGTCTTCTTCAGGAATGTGAACCGTCATTACCGGTACCCCACCATCAGTATGAGCCGCAACAACTGCTTCATAGGCCTTGGTATTAACATAATCCATTGTCTTACCTTCAAGGTAGCCTAACCCATCCAAGTTATCTGGTTCGGTTGGGATTTCCATATCATGGTTTGGCTTATCAAGCTTAACAACGGTCTCCATTAAGAACCGGCGCCCTTCCTGGATGTATTGACCAAGGGAGTGCAGGTCGGTGGTAAAGTTAGCTGAGGATGGGTAGATCCCCTTTTGGTCCTTCCCTTCTGATTCACCGGCTAACTGCTTCCACCATTCGGCAAACATCCGCATGTTCGGCTCGTAGTTTTCCAATAATTCGGTTTCATAGCCCTTACGGTAAAGAATGTTCCGGTAAGCAGCGTATTGGTAGGCTTCATTCTTACTTAAGTCCGGATCAACATAATCCTTTTCTGCTTGGGCAGCCCCGGCCATTAGCTTATCAATATCTGCACCAGAAGCAGCGATTGGCAATAACCCTACTGCGGAAAGAACCGAGTAACGACCACCAACACCATCCGGAATTACAAAGGTTTCGTAACCATGAGCATCAGCCTCAGTCTTCAAAGCGCCCTTCGCTTTATCGGTGGTAGCATAGATCCGCTTATTAGCTTCGGTTTCTCCGTACTTCTTAATTAAGAGGTCCTTAAAAATCCGAAAGGCGATTGACGGTTCAGTTGTGGTTCCAGACTTAGAAACAATATTAATTGAGAAGTCCTTATCACCAATCAATTGAATCAAGTCATGCACATACGTCGAACTCAAGGAATTACCGGCAAAGACAACCAATGGTGCTTGCCGATCCTTCGCCTTTTGGGCTTGGTAGAAGGTATTGTGCAAGAAGTCAATTGCCATTTGGGCCCCAAGGTATGAACCACCAATCCCAATTACCACCAGGACATCCGAATCGCGTTGAATCTTAGCGGCCGCCTTTTTAATTCGGGCAAATTCTTCTTTATCATATTCTGTTGGTAAGTGGAGCCAGTCGCGAAAGTCCGCTCCAGCACCTGTTCCGTTGCGTAATTCATCATTAGCAGCGTTAACCATTGCTTGCATTTCACCAAGTTCATTATCATGTACGAATTGCTTTAAT
>NZ_JACIVB010000049.1 GCF_014145455.1 Limosilactobacillus rudii
CCAAGACGCTCCAGTTAATTCAAAGTGATTAAGTTGTCGAACCGCCGTATACGGAACCGTACGTACGGTGGTGTGAGAGGTCGATAATTGAATTAATCAATTATCTCCTACTCGATTTAGTTCTCTTAAATGATATATCTTGAAGTTTATTAGTGAGAGGATCATTCGAGATCGTGGCTTTCATGCTATCAATATAATTCTTTTTTTTAGATTTATATGTGTTCTCACTTTCTAATAGATTATCAATATCGTAGTGATTAGGAGAAAGTGTTGCAAAGTTAGCAGATTTAGGTTGAAGCATCCAAGCAGGAATAAATTTTAAGACTCTAAAAGCAAAAATAAATAGAATAGCGATAAACATTGCAACTCCGAAGACTAAGGCAAAGTCAGAAACAAAAAGTGATAATAGGAGAAAATCATCATTACTGTTTGGGAGTTTTAATTGGTTATGCCATAAGAAAAATGTAGGAGTAGCGGAGATAGAAGCTATTTCTATAAAAAGTTTAGCGAGTTCTGCATTAAGACTAAGTTTTTTTGTATTGTCCATTCCCAGGATTACGTGTATTTTAAATATAAAGTTAGAAAGAAAATAGAACGTAATGGTTGTGAGAAATCCAATGGCA
The DNA here is from genome assembly GCF_014145455.1 of Limosilactobacillus rudii. Lineage (GTDB taxonomy): Bacteria > Bacillota > Bacilli > Lactobacillales > Lactobacillaceae > Limosilactobacillus > Limosilactobacillus rudii. The sequence continues at coordinate 624 of NZ_JACIVB010000049.1, forward strand.
GTAAGATTGGCACTTTGCAACTTGGCAAGAGAAACTATATTAAAGTGTTTTGCATTTTCGACAATGCCTAGTATAGCAAGAGTTATAATTATAAGTCGGCTAAATAGCGTAAAAGAATCCCAAAATATTAATTTTAAATAATAAAATTTTTCTCCTTTGAATTGATTCTGATATATATCCAATTTGCTATTAATAGAGATAAATCCCAAAACTAATAAAGATGAAAATAATAATAGAGTAAAATATCCAAGTAACATAAAAAAGTATTTCCTTTGAAATTAATACAATAATGATAAAAGAAATATTTTTCAAAGTAAATAGTATAATTTTTAATCAAAGGATCGATTAGTGTCATAAGAAACAAAAGCATGCTTTTTAAATTAAAGAAAAGTCACTGAAAAAGAAGATTAAGAAGTTGAAAAAAGTAATTCAAATCTTCTTTTTAATAAAATTTCTGTGTAGTTTAAAAAGCATGCTTTTTAAATATCAACTTTCGTCCATGTAAGAAAATAAATTTGTTTCAAAAATTCGCTTTATTTTCTTATTAATCTAGCTTTAATGTTGTGTATTTGCTCAAACTATAGATTTAATATTTTTCACTGTCTTTATAACATGGTTTGCGCGTCGCGTTTCTCATAATTAATAAGAAAATAAGACTTTTTACAGTAGAAAACTTTTTTATTATTTATATAAATACATTGACAATATATAAAATAGTGGTATTATATAGTTGTAAGCTAATTACTAGCTTAAGCAAGCCTAAATTTCAAATACTAGTTGAAAGGAGTTTCGGGCTATGCTTACAGCAGTAAGCGCCCTTTTAGGAATAGCCGGCGCCTATCGGTTAGCCTGTAAAGGTTATAAAGATTATTGGCAAGGGCAACGCCTAAAAGAAAAAGCCTTAAAGAAGCGGGCCAAACGCTTAAATAAGGCTAAAAAATAAACAATAGTTTTACATTATGGGGAATCGTGGCGCGGTTCCCTTTTACGTATATAATTATACTATGGAACTAAGAAAATAGAAAGGCTTTAGAAAATGCTAAAAGCTCTATTTAATATAGTAATTCTGGTAATTGCTTTATATATAAGTTACAGGCTGATAAAATCAGGCAATTATTATCTTAGAGAAGCTCGCAAAATACGGCGACAAGTTAAAGAAGCAGAGAGGCGAGAAAATGCCAAGAACTAAAAAATTAACTGAAGAAGAAGCATATAGAAGACAACTAGCCCGCAACGTTGAGTATAACCGCACACATAAAAAAGAAGCCTACCGCAATCAAAAGAAATCAAGGGCGCGGGGCTTCATTAAGAAAGACGCAACACGGGAAGAATTGGAAGAATTACGCGGGCTTATTGATGAACGTTTGAAAAAATTATAATAAATTAATTGACTACTAAAAATAATGTGATATTATAATAGGTGTAAGCTATTATATAAAGCTTATAGCAACTACAACATTACAATTTCATATTGTAAAGGGTGTATAAGTTGTTATATATGCTTATTGATTGGTTAAGATTGATAATAGTAATATTGTTAGAGTTACGAGCGATTATATATTTAATTGAGAATATAATAAAAGCCCTTAATAATCTAATTCAGACTATTAAAGACCTTACCAAACATTAAATAAAAGCTTACAAAGGGTAGGCGGTCGGACGCTTGCCCTTTTATTAATTATTGTTATTATAGCATGGATAAAAGAGGAATCAACTAAAATGATAATGCAAATATTTATAATCTTATTCATGTTAGGCTTGATATATTGGCTATTGATTGGCTTGAAAAATGATATAAAAAGCCTTATTAAAACGATAAAAGAATTTAAGCGGTGGTAATAATGACCGAACAGCAAAAGAAACGGCGGGGACGCCCTAGAAAATACGCAACCAAAGAAGAAGCAAAGCAAGCACAGTTACAGCAGATTAAAGAAGCGAACAAGAAGAGCCCTAAAAGTAATTACTATCAATATAAATCAAAGGCGCGTAATTTCATTACTAAGAAATCTACTAAAGCCGATTTAATAGAATTACAGGAACTTATAAATAAACGACTGGAAGAACTTTCTAAAAATTAGAAACGTGACGCGGTGAAGCTGATATAATAAAAAACATAGGAAGCGGGAAGACTTGCAACCTTTCCGCAACCTTAGACAATCTACAAACAAGGATAAAAGCCAACTTTCTACAATATTATAAGTAGATGAGGGAGTGGTTTAAATGTCCTTCTGTTTGTCTCTACTATTTTTGTCTGGTAATACATGAGTATCACGCTTACTATAACAAGCGGTAAAGTGTTTAGTGTGGTAATTGCTACCGTAATAAGTGCAATTATTGCAATAAAAAAGCGCCATAAAGGTTAGGCGCTACAAACAAGGATAGTAGATTGTCGGGGTGTAAGTGATGCGAGCACTTACGCCCTTTAACACGTTATTATTATATATGATTATTTTTGCTATATCAATATATTAGGGAAGTGGAAAAGGTGGCAAAAGCAAGCAAAGCGCAATTAGAAGCTAATAGACGATGGCGGGAGAAAAACAAAGCTTATAACGAATATAAAAAGGCTTTGAATTACATGGATAACTTAATCAATCCGGATAAAGATAAAAACGAATTAATCTATAAAGCAATTGAAAAAAGCGAAGATCAAAGGTTTGATTACTGGGACGACATGACAAATAGACTTGAAGAAATGGCGGATAAATTTGGCTATAAAGTTACTAAAAAATAAAAATAGATTTTTTCTATTTTTATATTGACATCTATATCACTATGATATATTATAAAGATGTTCAAAAGGAACAGGAAATAAAAAAATTATTTCTTATATCTATATCGTAGTGATATAAAAGAAAGGAAACAATAAAAATGAAATGTGAATATTGCAACGAAAAAATTAACAACGGTTTTAATGTAACAGGGTATGAAATGACATCCCCAAAACAGGCGGAAGGCTTAAAGTTTGATTCTCTCTATTGTATGAGTGAATATGCAAAGAAACATAATTTTAATGACTATGATTATATTTCATGTGATCTATAAAGGGGGATGCCAACAATGCGAAAAGTAGAAAAGTATATCAATCTATATCAGGAAAGTAAAATTACAGTTCATCAAGCCTATAAACAATTAGGCGGGCGAAAGTATAAAGAATTTTGGAATAAGTTATATAAATTATCAACGAAAGAAAGGAACTTGTAATTATGGGAATAGAAAAATCAAGAACTAACTGGATGAATGACGGCTATTTATACATTATTGAAAAGTACGAAAGAAACGACTACACAGGAAAATTTGAAATCTGGCGGCGTGGATTTATTAATTATTTTGCATATTGTGACAAATTGAAGCGCCTAACATGGTATAGCAGGGAGAACATTCAAAAGATAAATAATGATGCGTATTACATTAGAGACGACAAAAGACGCTATACAGGCCGAATAATTAGAGTAAAACAGTTCAATTAAATAAAAGGGGTAATCATCATGAATAAGAATTTAGTAATTAAAGTATTAGGCGCTTTATTAATTATTGCGGGTTGCAATTGGTATGTAGACAGTCAGAAACTACAAGACGCACAAAGCCAAATCAGAACAGAACAAACGGCAAAGAGCAAGGCGAGCGCACAAATAGAAGACCTAAGCGCCACTAATGACGATTTAACAGACCAAAACAAGGAACTAAAAGACTCACAAACTCATATCAAAGACGGTCAACAGATTAAAAATGATAAATTTACAATCGATTATGAAGACGATGGCGACGGTGATTATACTTTAACAGTTTACCCAAGTAAAAAGGGCGAGCGCTTAATTGCTCAGCAAGGAGACGGCGCGCAAGGTTTAGAAATTGTAAATGTACCAAAGACAGACAAGCGGACAACATCAGCAAATTAGAAGGGAAGTTATAAAAATGACTATCACACCAGAAGCAACAGTATACCGAGTTAATATGCTATATGTAACCGGTCAAAGCGTATCAGAACTATACAAGACCCAAGAAGAAGCAGAAAAGAAAATGAATGAATTTATTAATAGCGGTGAAGTGGCTAGTATCTCAATAGTTCGCCATCACTGGACAGAATGGCGAAAAGGCGGAACTTGTGAACACCAAGAAAAGAGATTAAAACACTGGATAGTGTCACCGGAAAAAGTAGCAGAAGCACGACAAAACGCACTAGAAAATTATTAAGGGGTTGAATATGATGGATATTAAAGAAGTAAGTTATACAGATTTAACAGTAAAGGCGCTTAGGATGTTAAATACAGATGATAAAGTAAGATTGTTCTTGATGGAATCAACGCGAATCATGCGGGCGTTATCACAAAGCGACGCAATCTATACACATGAGCAGCGAGCTTTCAAGCGCAATTATTGGCGCTTTGTTCTGTGCTGCAACCTCACGGCAACAATTAATAGGATTACAGCCATGAAGATATATGCGCGATTTGTTGGCGGATACTGTGAAGGGTTAGAGCCTAACACCGTTATAATTATGGGGATGTTATTTGAAGAGTTAGCCGAAAGCATCCACAAGGACGAGCCAAAAGACGAGCAACAAGCAATATTAAACGGTGCTATTAATTACTTGCTAAAATAATAGGAGGTTACACAATGGATTATAGAAAATACTATCGAACAGTTAAGAGCCACGCTATAAAGTTTATTGATCCGGGGGATGATTACAAGCGCCGTTACTTTGCAAGCCGTGACGATTATAAAAGCGTACTAATGAAGTTATTACTTGCCACTGTTGACCGTTTGCAAGGGTTAGGGGTAAATATAAAGATCATTGTAGGGGATGACATTAAACAACAGCAGGAAACAAAAGAAGCCGCCTAAAAGGGCGACTTTTTATTTTGAATTAAATTTTATAATTATCTTTATTTGTACTTATATATAGTATATAATATAGGTATGGTAAGCGATGGGAGTAATTAACCCGGAGTTTATCAAGACGGATCAGCAGGCAACGGCCGAGCGTTACCGATTACAGGTAGACCAAAGGAGGCGCGGGCCTATGCTTTGTTATCTACCAGACAGGAGAACGCGTGACGGTTGACGCTGTCGCGACGCTGATATTCTCACAAGCTTTTTATTGGGTTTGTCGTGGTATTGCGTTAATTATAAAAGCGCTCAAGCAATAGCCCAAGCGCTTTTATAAAATGTCTCTTGTCTGTAGACCGTCGGGCGTCAAGTTCTCGTACAGCTTGGCGCCTTTTACATATCTAATTATATCAAATAAAACTACATAATCAATAATAAAAGAGGGGTGTCAAATGACACTATCAGATGCACGTAAACGAGCAAATCAAAAGTATTTGAAGAATAATCCAGATAAACGCCGTACATATCAATATAGGTCAAATGCTAAAACGTTTATAAAGAAGTATGCAAGTATAGAAGACTTAAAAGACTTACAGCAACTAATAAGCGAACAAATAAAAGAAATGAAAAAAGAATAAATAAAACTATTGTATTTTCTTGTAGAAGTCCTAACATTAGGAGAGTGGGCGCCGTGAGCTCCGGCGATTGGATCGCGTATCTAAATTTGTTAGTAGCGTTATTAACGTTATTAACGTTACTGTATCGAATTTATCACGACCAACAAAATAAACACTAATCTAAAATAGACTAGTGTTTAACAAATAGCAATCCTAATATTAGGCAACAGCAAAAGGGGGAGGCGGTGCAACGCTTGCCCTTTTTGAATACATATATATTATATGTTATTGGCGGGAGATTGTGCAAGTATGGCATATACTAAAGCAGGAGCACGAGCAACAGCCAAATACAAGGCAAAGCACCCGGAAGCAGCAAAGGCATATCAAGCGCGATCATATGCACGGCGCTATATTAACAAGTTTGCGGATAATGAGGGACTGGATGAATTAGAAGAACTCATAAAGGCAAGACGGAAAGAATTAAATAAACAATAGAATATATTTATATAGGTTACTTATCTATTTAATAGATGGGTGATCTTTCTTTATTTTAAACTCGCGGAAAAATTGCGGAAAAATAAAGGGGCTTTCTGTGTTATATTGATATTGTCGAAAGAAACGAATTAATAAGGTGTTATCTGTCAAAGGGTAACGCCTTTTTATTATGCTTTGTATTAACGTGTAAGGGGTGAGCATGTGAGCCGTAAGAAATACACGGACAATTATAATAAGTTCTACCATTCGAAAGAGTGGCAAGCGGTACGGCTGCGAGTGCTACAACGTGATAATTATCTATGTCAAGTATGCAAACGAGCGGGGAGAATTACACCGGCTACAACAGTACACCATATTAAAGCGGTGCGGGTAGACTATGGCAAACGGTTAGACCCTAACAACTTAGAAACAATATGTAAGGCTTGCCACAACGCCGAACATAACGAACGGGCCAAAAGTCTGCACGACAAACAGGAGAAGATAAAGAGCGCGCGGCGTTCTGATGTCTTTGTATTCAATGCAAATCCTGAAACATGAAAGGCAATTCATAAGATAACAAGTTTTGAGTTTTGAAAGTGCACACGGGTAAAATCGCTATTATATCAACGTTCTAGACATATGAAAGTTAAAAATAAACTTTTTAAGTGTGCGAAAACCTTAAAAATACGCCCCCCTACCTAAAAAATTAGAAAATTATAATTTTACGGGAGCGGTGCCATGCCTTACTTTATATAAAATTCGTTTTTCAAAATTTTTTGCACGCAAAAAAGCGGACACCCATCGCTGGATGTCCGTTAATTTGTAACCACTCAAATTTCAACTTAATCATAGCATAACTAAAACTAGCGTCAAGCGCTAAATTTTGCAGAAAGGAGGAAATTTTGATATGCCACAAACAGCTAAAAATGTTCTGCAATTGGTTGCTAATGGAAACTATAATCATAAACCAAAAGATGAACTTAAACGGCGTGCGAAAAATGAACAAAAGTTAAAAGTTTCAGCTGAGCATATGGATCCACCATCTTATCTTGATAATGGAGCAAAAAAGCAATTTCGAGCGATTATTAAGTTATTTAAGGAAACAGATCTACTAAACGAAGCTGATATTAATGAAATTGCTCGCTATTGTGACTTAACTAAAGAATATAAATCATGTAATTCATATCTAAAACGAAAGGGTCGTTTTATTGGCGGTAAGCTTAATCCGGCTCTGAGATTAAAGTTACAGATTTCAGCTGAACTAGATAAGCTTGCAAAGAACCTTGGACTTAACCCAGCAGCACGAGCATCTTTAGCTATTAATATGACAGATGATCAAAAACAAGATGATGATGACTTCTAAAATTCTAAAAGAAAATCCATTAGATCTTGATTACACAGGACTTACTCAGTGGGTTGATGCGTATATGTCTAATGAAATAAGTTTAGGACATGTATTGAAACAACCATCTCCGGCGTTATTAACAACTATTTATGCCCAAGCAGTCGTAAATAACGATATTATTGCTAGTAAATGGGTTAAATTAGCATGTGAACGTCATTTAAAGGATTTGAAACGGTCAAAAAGTGATCCAGAATATCCTTGGACCTTTGATGAGGATAAAGGTTGGCGACCCATTCGATTTATTGAAAAAAAGTGTCATCCAACCAAAGGTAATTTTAAACATTTAGTGATGCAGCCTTGGCAGCACTTTGTTGTTGGCTCTATGTTTGGTTGGGTTAATAAACACACAGGAGTAAGGCGATTTCGTGAGAGTCTTATTTTTGTTGGTCGTAAGAACGGTAAACTCGTCTCGCCGTTCTAAAACTGGGCAAAATCGGTAGAAACCTCAACTTATCGGTGCAAAAACACAAATTTTGCATTGACAATACAGTTTTGAGAAGATACCGAGGTAACTTGTTGGATTACGCAAGGCTAACAAGCACTGTAACGCGTAGTAGCTGAATAAATATAATGCTACCAAGAGTGTCCGGCAATCTTAATGATTGAAAATATACGCTAAACTGGGTTGGAAATGACCAACCGATGAAAATGAGGGTGACCTCCAGAGCATAGGATAAAAAGCCTATGGTTAATAACAATGAAGACTGAGCTAGAATCCGGTCTTGCTGATTATATGGCCGGATTTGATGGTGAAAATGGTCCTAATGTCTATTTTTTAGCCAATTCACAGCAACAGTCACGGCTTTTATTTGAAGGATCACGAACAATGATTCAAAAGTCTCCTTGGTTATCTGACCGTTTTGTGCCTAATCGAAGTGAAATTCGATACCCCAAAACAGGTGGGAAGATTATGGCAATGTCTGCTGAAAAAAGCAATAAAGATGGAGAGAACGTTCATTTTGCTGTGTTCGATGAAATCCACGAGTATCAAGATTATTCATTAATTAACGTTATGAAAAATTCGCGTGGTACTCGTACTCAACCGTTAATTGTCTATATTACTACTGCTGGCTATGTATTAGATGGACCACTAGTAGATATGGTTGATCAGGGACACGATACCTTAAATAATTACGATGATGATATCAATGACCGGACTTTTTACTATTTAGCATGCCTTGACAATAAAGAAGAAGTTAATGATCCAACTAAGTGGGTTAAAGCTAATCCAAATATAGGATTGATGCAATTAGCAGATATGATTAGCGACTTTAAAGATGATCGGCGTGTGCCTGCTAAATTTGCTGACTGGTTAACTAAGCGATTTAATATTTTTTCAGAAGTAGACGAATTAAGTTTTATTACTCCTGAAATACTACAAAAGAATAAACGTCACCTTGATTTAGAGGAACTTAGAGATCGTGATTGCGTTGGTGGTTATGATCTATCAGATACAGAGGACTTTACTTCTGCTTGCTTAGAGTTTCCTTTAGATGATGGTGGCGTTTTTATATTGGAACATTCTTGGATTCCTCACGCTCGCTATGAACGGGATAAGAATCCAGAAAGAATTAGAAAATGGGAGCATGATGGGGATGTCACAATTATTCCTGGAGATTATGTCGATTATTCATACGTGCTTAATTGGTTCAAGGAACAAGCAGAAAAATACAACATTGTAATGATTAGATATGATCCCGCAAAGGCACTTCGGCTTAACAAAGAATTGATTGAAGCAGGCTTTGAAACAGATAAGGTTAGACAAGGATTTTTCACGTTAGGTGGACCATTGCAAAACTTCAAAGAACTCCTCTTAGATGGAAATGTTGTGTTTAATGAACAACCAATGTTTCAGTGGTATCTCAATAATGTTCATTTACGTCAGGACCGTAATGATAATTGGTTGCCAACCAAGACATCGCAATCACGTAAAATTGACGGCTTTGCGGCTGCCCTTGATGCACATGTCTCAGTAATTGATATGTTAGTTACTCCTGAAACTGAAGGACCAACATCAACGTTTATTTCATTTAAGTGAGGTATCTAATGAAAGCTTTAGTAGTTATTCTAACCGCTATGTTTACAGGTGCAAAATTAGCAGGAGCAATTGCGTGGTCATGGTGGTTAGTATTTGCTCCCGTTTGGGTCTATTTAGGAATTGGTGTTGCAATTGACTTTTTAATTCTTATTATTACAGGAATATATGTTCTAATTAGTCACTATGAAGATAGGAAGAGGGGTGAGTAAGTGGGATTTTGGAAAAATTTTCAAAAGAAGCTTAGTGGTGGTTTTAAACAAGAAAGCAGTTCAAAGCGAGGATGGCTTGGTCCAACACACAATTTTGCTGGATGGGCTGATATGGATATCTGGGGTGTTAAAAATAATACCTTAGCAACTAATGAAGAAATCTTTGGCGTTATTACACGACTTGCAAATACAGTGTCGAGCCTGCCGATTCATCTATACAAGAGTTATGAACAACAAGAAAACGATGTAGCTGACTTATTGCACGGAGAAGCCAATCCGTCAATGTCGGCTTTTTCTTTAATTAACGAATTAGAAGTGTCACGTAATGCTACAGGCAATGGATATGCATTAATTGAGCGAAACAAACAGGGAACACCTATCCATTTATGGCCGATTGATCCTGAAACAGTTGTTGTAAAGCGAAATAGGGATGATAACTCAATTTGGTATGAGGTTAGTTCAACCGAATTTCATGTGTTGGTTTTTAATACAGAAATGATTCACGTCAAACATATCACGCCTTTAAATGGCGTAGTTGGTATTAGTCCGATTGATGTGCTTAATGGTCCATTGAAATTTCAAAAAGCGGTAGAAGATTTTTCACTTAATGAAATGAAGAAAAAGGATCAATACATCATTCAGTATGATAGATCGATTAGTCCGGAAAATCGTGAAGCACTGATTAAGGATCTTACTCATATGGTTAAAGAAAATGGAGGAGCGGTTGTTCAAGAAAAAGGTTTTCAAATTGACCGTTATGAAAGTAAGTTTCAGCCAAGTGACCTTAAAACAACGGAAGAAATTACTCGATCTAGAATTGCCAATGCGTTTAATGTTCCATTGTCGTTTCTAAATGAAGCATCTGCCACGAATGCTAACGCCGGTGAGCAAGCAATGATTCAATTCGTTGAAATGACGTTAGTACCAATTGTTAAACAATATGAATCAGAATTTAATCGTAAATTATTAGCACCTCAACAACGTCAACAAGGATTTTACTTTAAGTTTAATGTCAACGGCTTAATGCGTGGTAATACTGCCGCACGAACAAACTTTTACCAAATGATGATTCGTAATGGAATTACTACCCAGAATGATCTTCGGGTATTAGAAGACTTACCACCATTAAAAGATAAATCAGCTAATATGACTTGGATCTCAAAGGATTTGTTCCCATCTGAAAGCCAAATGAAAGCATCAATCAATGATGCAACATCGAAAGGGGGGTGAACCAGAGGATGACACTTCCAAAGTATCTAACGGTGAAACAGGAAACTCAGAATAATCTTGCAGAGCTGTATATTGATGGTGAAATTGTAACTGATGAATGGGAAGACTCTGATACTTCTGCAGCTGGATTTCGCGATACATTAAAAAGTCTTGGTGATGTAAAAACAATTAATTTACACATTAATTCACCAGGTGGATCAGTGTTCGAGGGAATTGCAATTTATAACATGCTGAAACAAAATTTAGCTCATATCAATGTGTATATCGATGGACTAGCGGCATCGATAGCAAGCGTTATTGCAATGAGCGGTGACGTTATTTTTATGCCTTCAAATTCAATGTTAATGATCCATAATCCTTGGACAATGGCTGTTGGTAATTCTAAAGAACTGCGTAAGCAAGCTGATGATCTTGACAAGATTACACAGGCTAGTGTTCGAACTTATCTCGAAAAAGCTGGAGACAAGTTAAATGAATCAACACTGAAAGAACTAATGGATGAGGAAACTTGGCTAACTGCGCAAGAAGCAAAAGATTATGGACTTGCAGATGAAGTGGTTGAAGCTAATCAAGCTGCCGCATCACTTAATAAACGTTTTATTCAACGTTATCACAACGTTCCAGAACAATTTATTAAGCAAGTGAACAAGAATCCTAAGGCTAAGCATAAAGAACTATCTCAAAAAGAAGAACTTAATCGCATTAAGCAAAACGCCTTGGATAACAGTGATGCGATGAAAGCTTACTTGAAAACACTAAAGGAGGAAATTAAGAAATGAAGTTAAGTGTATATCAATTAAATACTAACGTACTCGACTTAGGTCAAAGTTTGCAAGACGTAAATGACCAAATCGCAGAAAAGGCTAATGATCCAGCCTCAAGTGTAGATGACATTAAGGCATTACAAACTAAACGTGATGCTCTGCAAACACGCTTTGATGCAGCTAAAGAACAATTAGATCGTGCCAAGGAACAACAAAAGGCAGAGCTTACTGATATTAATAAAAAGGCTCAATCAAAGAAGCTTCCTGATGATCCTAAGGAACGAATGATTAAGATGGAAGCTGCTTGGATTCGGAAGACTGTGCGTCCAGACAATGCTTCATTCCAAGAAAAATGGAATGATATTAAGCAAGAAATGAAAGATGATAGTGCTACTAACGGTGGTAAGTTGCTCCCAATTAATGTTTCTAATCAATTAGTTAGTGAACCATTTGCTACTAACCCACTTCGTCAAATGGAAACAGTATCAACTATTACTAATTTAATTCTTCCACGGATTGCATTTGATATTGCTGATGATTCATTTATTAATGATGGTGATATTGCTAAAGAAATGGATCTTAAGGGTGACCAAATTACATTTGAACGTCACATGTTAAAGGTTCGGGCTGGCATTTCCGATACTGTACTTTTAGGGACTGATACCGGACTTGTTCAATATGTAAATAATGCTTTAGCTTCCGCTCTTCAATTAAAGGAACGAAATATGGCTCTGGGTACTTCTAACCCAACCGGTTTAGAACATATGAGTTTCTATGACACTACTACCGTCAAAATTAAGAAAGTTTCAGGAAAAGACTTATTCCACGCTATTCGTAAGGCCCTTGCAGACTTAGATGACGCTTTCCAAGATAATGCACAGGTACTTATGACTCGGAGTGACTATTACGATATGCTTGATAGTTTAGCTAATAACTCAGCAACCCTTTATCAAGCACAGCCAGAATCAATTCTTGGAGCTCCAGTAGTATTTACTTCTGCTGCAACTACACCAGTGGTTGGTGATTTTAGCTTTGCCCAACTGAACTACGAAATTTCTGGTGCTTTATATGAACAATACAAGGATTACCAAAAAGGAATGAACTACTTCCAACTTACTGCTTGGTTTGATCACCAAATTAAATTGGCAAGTGCATTCCGTCTTGCTACAGTTAGTGCACCGTCAAAATAGATTCCCCATCCGGTGACGATGGGAAGAAAACAACCCCATCAACGCCGACAACAGGTGGGGATGCCAAATCCGATGTAAGTAAAAGCGATAAACCTGCATCAAGTACAGTAGCAAGCTCTACTCCGGCAAGTTCTGCTACTAACTCAAATACTTCAACACCTAATTCGGGTACTGTTGCTCAACCGGCAGTAACTGATACTTTTGACCCAAACGGTAATGTAAAACCAACAGAGGCTCAAACTATTCCAGAAATCAAAGCTTACCTAGATGCACATAAGATCTCTTATGCATCATCGGCAAGTAAGCCTGATTTATTAGCCTTAGTTAACCAAAAATAATAACGATAGGTGGTGGTATTTATGTCAATTAATTCATTGAAAGAAACAGTGTCAGATGACGAGTTACAAACGGTTAAAGCTTCTCTACGACTAGAACCAGATATGACAGATGATGACAAGTTAGTGAAAATGCTGATTAAAGCGGCACGGCGAGATGTAATCAGCCAAGTAGGAGAACGCATTAATGACTTTTTTGATAACAATGAAGTATTTAATGCTGCGGTTATTTTGGAGGTATCACACTTATACAATCATCGGAGTGCAACATCAGAACAGCAAACTTATGAAGTTCCAATGGCGCTATATTCTTTGATTAATTCAATGAAAGACGAATATCGCTACCGAATAATGAAAAGTGATGGACTTCTTAGTGATGATAGTTCTGATAGTGCAGATGCTGAAAGTAGTAATGAAAAGACAGCAAATTCCAATCAGACTTCGGAACTAGGGGATGAACATAATGGTTAAAAATTTAAATGTTGCTCGCATGCGATATCGACTTGAATTTGGTATTGATGAATCCACCGGAAAGAAAAATCCTAATACGGGTAAAGCAATTAAAGGCTTTAATCCACACTTTACAAGATATGCCGGGTTATGGACATTAAATGCTAATCAAGCAATCACATTGGCAGGAGCTAATATTAAAGAAGCTGTTGTGTTCTTTATTCGTCATGATTTACAAATAACAAGTAATTATAAAATCCGTAAAGGAGACGAAATCTTTATTATTGATAACATTTCTTACGATGATGGTCTGAGCACTGATGGATTTGATTTGATTACTTGTCATAGAGAGGTCGTTAAACATGGCTAACGATGGACTTATAAAAAATAATTTTGACCAGTTTTTGGAAAAGGCTGACAAAGGCTTTACATTATCTGATCGAAAAAAAGTTAATAAAGTTGGAGATAAGATTTACGAGAAAGCAATGATAGCTTTCTTAAAGGAACATGAACGTGATGTTGTGTACGAAAACGGTACTAAGCATTTAGCAGAAACACTTACTCATGAAATCAAAGAAGATGGGCATTATGAGATTGGCTTTTCTAAAAAGGGAAAGAAAGCTTATATTGCTCGTTTTCTAAACGATGGATGGAAACCACGGAACCAATATGGTGGACCTTATGGAACTGCACCAAAGGCAAAATATGCTGATTGGCATGACTTTATTGCCCGAATTGGTAAAGAACGTGATCAAGAAATGGGTAAGGAAATGGCTATTCGTGCTAGACAGATTATGGATGAGAAAGTAGGCAAATAGTATGACACCTACCGCAAAAATTATTGGTCTACTTAGTGGTAATGTAGATCAACTAAAAGATATTCTTATCGATAATATTTGTGCTTATAAAATTGATAATGAGAATGTTGATGATACTCATGCTATTCTTGTTGTTTCAGAAGATAACGATGGGCAGCGTGATGTTGGAAATGATACTATTCTTTCCACAATTAAACGTGTGTCAATAATGTTTTATTATCCAATTAATTTTGAAGGCGATATGGACTTAATTGAGAAATCAGTTGAGTCCTTTTTGTATGCTCATGGAATTAGACGATATCTAAATGCCGGGCATGTTATAACGCCTGACACAGAGAACATCACAAATACACTGAAATTTAATTACAAACAAGATGAAATAGAAGAGGAGGACGAATAAATGGCTAACATTGGTCTGAAAGGAGCCTATCTTGCGTTAAAAAATGAAGATGGATCTACCATTGTTGACGCAACAAAAGGCCTTTCTGCGACTGGTGTCTTTCCAATTGACACCAACAAAAACCACTTAAATTTAGGGCTTCAAACAGCTAACATTTCGGCATTATCTGGAACCCCAACAAAGATTAATGGTAATAACGAAGTGGTAGATATCTCTAATCCACCATCTTCACCAACTGTTGCTCTTACTGCTAACTTGATCAATCCAGAAGTTAAGCAAAAGATTCTTGGACGGGTAAAACTTAGTAATGGTGTCTGGGTTGACGGTGAACGACCAGTCTATTCAGGTTTGATTATTGTTACTCAATCACCAATTACTTTGGAAGATGTTTACTATTCATTTGGTATGGGTGTTTTCACTGAAACAACGCAAAATGTGCAGACTAACACTGATACTGCGGAAACCCGTGAAAGTGATACTCTAACATTTACCTCTATGGGATTTGTAGGGTTTAACGGTAAAAACTATGGCTTTGCTCGTGCAGGTCAAGATAGCTTTGATAAACAAAAACTATTTGACACGGTATTTCCTGGTCAGACTTTTGTCACTGCAAGCAAAGATGGTACGGCTGACCCATCATTACACGGCGGACAATCAGTTGATGTTCGTACCGATGGTGAAAAGAATGCCGGAGTGGGAAAATAGCTGCCCCACAACCAAGTGGGGAACCCACAGAAGTAATTAAACCAGATGGTAGTTCAACTACAGCCTAACTAGTAAAGACAGAGACGAGAAATTGTGAGACGTAAGTAAATACATACAAGGAGAAATAATAATATGGCAAAAACTGTAACTTTAAAAGCTGCTGATACTCTTGGTAAAGATTACACGATTATGGATTCTATGACCAATATTAAGAAAATTAATGCTGGTATCAAAGCAATCTATAAGCGTATCAATGAAGTGGATGATAAAAACGAAAATCCATTATTTGCTGACTACAATGAAGCGATTACCGATGAAGTAGTCAAACAAGTTGCTAAGCTTCTAGGATTAAATAAAGAAGATTCTAAGAAACTAGAAGAGATGTCCTATGGTGACCTATTTACTTTCTATTCAAATGCTGTTGAGAAATTTACAGGAATGGTAACTCCTAGTGTCCGTAAGATGCAAAAGCGTCAAGAACAAGTAATGGACGCATTAGGTAAGGAAGATGACCCAAAACAAAGTTCAGAAAATTAATTATTGATTTAGATAATTTAACTGAAGATATTGATTTTATGGCTCAGCAAGCCATGCAAAATGGTATATTACCTGGTGATTTTTATAAATCATCTTTTAGCGATATGATGGCTGCACAAAATGCCAAAGCAAGAAAAGATCGCCCACAGGACCCATTAACTTTAGTAGGTTCTGAGGCGTTCCTTTTTTAAAATCTTTAAGGAAAGGAGGAAAATAAATGGCTGTAATTGATGGGTATACATTTGCTGTTGATATGCAAGATCGCGGTGTTGTAACAACGCTTCGACAGATGAAGGCAGCAGCTAGTGCAATGAAAGCTGAAATGCGGACAGGCTTTGAAACCATTCGTCAAGGTGAAGGGTCCATATCTGCTTATAATTTTAAGATTGAACAATCTAAACGCCAGATTGAAAATTATAAGAATATGCAAAAAGAGCTTCGAGATGAACTTGATAAACTTTCAAAAGCTCGTGAGAAGCAAATTGCAGAAACTAAAAAGTATGCTGACACTAATTCTGACGAAGCTCAAAAAGTTCAACGAGCATTTGATGAGACCGAAAAGAAATATGCAAGTACGGTTCGTCAAATTGAGAACGCACAACATCAGATTAATAAGTTAACTCAAGGTATCGATGAGTCCCGGAAAAGTATTTTACAGTTTAATACTGGCCTTGCCCGAACAAGGACCGAAGCTCAAAGTGCTAAGTCTGTTATGGATAGTTATGTAAAGTCTGTTAATAGTCAAGGTAATGCTTTTCGAACAGGAAAAGCTCAGGTTGAATCTTACAAAATTCAGCATAAAGCTTTGATAAATCAATTCCGTGCAGAAGTAAGTGAAACTGATAGATTAAAGAGCAAAGTCGTAAGCCTACGAAATAGTTATTCACAACAAGAAGCTAAAGTTAACCAGACTATTCGTGAACATGGACGAGCTTCTAGTGAATACCGTAAGGAAGCTGCGTCTCTTGCCGGATTAGGCGAAAAGATTACTAATCTAAATTCTGATTACGCAAAGCAAATTACACAAGCGTTAAAAGTTCGAACGTCAATTAATGAAATTTCCCGAGCAGAACGTAGTGTAACTGATGGTGGAATTACTAGATTAAGTCGAGCTATGAATAATCTTGATGCTAATGCACGGCGCGCAACATCGCATACACGAGAATGGGCTCAATCAATTCGTGGTGGATTAATGACGGCTACGTTTGCGATGGCCCCATTTGGAATGGCAGTGGGTAAGTCTGTTCAAATGTCATCAGAATTGCAGGCACAATGGATCACTACTAAGAACTTATTAGTTACCGGTGGTGAAAAAGTTTCTGATGTTACTAAGACAGTTGGTCAAATGCAACGAGATGCTAGCAAGTATTCAAAAGAATATGGTTTCTCTCAAAAAGAAATCGCTGATCAATATACTGAACTAGTAAAGCGTGGATATACATCTGAATCAGCATTAGGATCAATGAAGTCAATGCTTGAAGCGGCACGTGCTTCTGGAGATGACTTTAATGATGTTGTTCAAAGCTCATCACAAGTTCTCGATGCCTTTGGACTACAAGGCAAAACTGCTGGAGAACAGATGAAAAATACCAGCCGTGTTGTTAACTCGATGGCATATTCAGCTGATATGACAGCAACCTCATTTAAGGATTTGGGATTAGCTATGAGTTATGTTTCGGCAAGTGCTAGTCAGGCTGGTTTTAGTGTTGAAGAAACGTCCGCTGCTATTGGTATTCTTTCTAATTCTGGTGTTGAAGCTTCCAAAGCTGGTACTGGATTACGTAAGGTTATTAATAGTATTCTTGCCCCAACGGATAATGCAGTAGCTCATCTTCAAAAAGTTGGCTTAAGCATTGATGACTTTAAGAAAAAAGATGGCTCTCTAAAGTCAATGTCAGATATTTTTAAGCTAATTAATGACCACACAAAAGACCTTGGCAAGGCTGAAAAAGGTGCTTTCTTTAAGGCTTTATTTGGAACAACTGGTCAACAGGCCGGTACCATCTTGGCTCAATCAATGGACAGTATGGCTAAAGGTAATAAGAATCTTGAAACCTTGACAGAAAATGTAAAAAAAGCTGAAAAGGGAAATGGATATGTCCATAAATTAGCCACTAAGAACATGCAATCAACCCAAATGGAAATGAAGAAGTTAAAAATGAATATCCAAGATATTGCAATTAATCTTGGAAATAAACTTCTTCCAGCTGTCAACGATGTAGCTAAAGCGATGAGTGATTGGGTTGGCTCAAAGGATGGACAAAAAGCCATCGGTGACTTTAGCGATAGTGTGTCTAGTGCTGGTCGAGCCATTGGTAAACATTCAAAATCAATTATTCAATTTATTGGTGGCTTTGTTGAAGGCTTATCTGGTGTTATAAGATATGGTGGAAAAGCAGCAGGCGCAATTTTGAATGTATATAGCGCATTCGGAAGAATTACTGGATTGTCAAAATCTAATAGCAATTTACCAAAATATATTGGTGAGGCAACTGGTGCTATTATCGGTATTGTTGGTGCGTTTAAGGTACTCAAAGGTACTATTAATGGAATGAGTGCTATTCGGCAAGATATTCGCACAATGTTTCACTTAGATGGTGTTGCTTCAGAGCAATCTAAAATTGATATTGAAAATAAAAAGTTACAAGAAAATATTAACCTTTGGAAACGCCACAATGAAGTATCTGGTGGTGATTCTAGTATAGGTAGTGATATAACAAATAACACTATTGAAAAGACAGATAAGAATGTTGAAAAAGCAAGATCACCAGTAGTAACTGCGTCTACTATCGAGGAAGAGTTACCTTCTCGTAGTGAGATGAGGCGAGCTGGAGAAAATCGTGGTAGTAACATTGCTAAAGGAATACGCGGGGGATTAGTACGTGGATTAAAGGGAATTGCTAATCTCGCAATAATAGCTCTAACAGGTGGTATGCTTGATTTTGACTTAGTTCTTGGAATTGGTAAAAGGATAGGTCAATGGTTACTAAAAGGGTTTAAACTCGGATGGAAGCTTGGAAAATGGATAACTAAACCTTTTGCTCGAATGATTGATACTAATGTTGTTCGATCAATGTTTGGATTTAAACCTAAAGATATTGAATCACAAGGGCAAAAAGTTACAAAATCATTTTCTAATGGTGTAAAAAGAAGTTTTAATTCTTCTAAATTTGATACCTTAAAGTCAATGTTTGGCTTTTCAACAAAGCGAGTAACACAACAAGGTATTAGAACTGGAAAAGATTTTGCAACAGGAATGAACAAATCAGTTAAGAATTCTCAAAATAAGTTTTCAATAAAGAGCTTATTTAAGAGTTCAGGGAAGCACGCAGCTCAAAGCGGGAAAAATGTTGGAAAATCATTTGTAGAGAGTGCAAGTAAGGCAATTGAAAAATCGCCAAAGAAAACTTCTTTTGCTAATTTATTTAAAGGCTCTGGTAAACATGCAGCAGCTAGTGGGGTAAAAGCAGGAGCATCTTTTGTAGAAAACGCCGGCAAAAGTGCAACAAGGAGCAGTAAACTCTTAACGTATGGAAAAACTCTAGGAAGTAAAATGGGTGGTGCTGCTACAGTTGCATTTGGCGCAATTGATTTATTACAAGCACTAACCACAAGTAATCATAAAAACCGTGCAAAAAAAGTTGGTGAGTCCCTAGGATCGACAGCAGGTGCAGCGGGTGGAATGGCAATTGGCGCTACTTTAGGAAGTGCTGTTCCAGGAATCGGTACAGTTATCGGTGGAACTTTAGGAAGCATAATTGGTGGAGTTGCTGGTGGTCACATTGGAAAATCACTTGGCAAAGCATGGCCACAAATCAAAAAAGGTGCTTCCAAAGTTGCTAAAGGTATCGGCAAATTATTTGAAGCGCCGTTTAAATGGGCTTATGGTCAAGGTCAAAAATTTGGAAAGTGGCTGAACAAGCAATTTGGTTCTAAGAAGGGTAAAGGCCTAGGTACCGGTAATTATTCTGCTAAAGATCGCCAATTAGTTAAACAAATGACAAACGCTGTCAATGGATACACACGGGCATTAAGGTCTTTGCAGAAAGTTAAAATGAAGAATTATTTTAGTGAAATGTCTAAGAACATTCGCAAGTCCAAACTAACTAAAGAACTTTCAAACTTAGACAAGAGTGCTCGTCGGTCTGTACATGATTGGAAGAACCTCTCAAAGCCAATTAAAACAGTTGCGTTTTCGCTACGACTTCTTCAAAAATCAATTAAGGGATTAGCTGGTAAAAAGAATGGTTTAATTACGGTTGATAGGGATGTACGAAGTCTTTATCGGACTATTCGCAAAAATCCTTTTGGGAAACTTATTGCACAACAAGCTAACATCGCTAATAAAGCAATGAGTGGTAAAAAATCTGGCTTTGTCAATGAATTTAACCGTGAAACCCGTTCAATGGATAGAGCATTACGTTCATTTAAGAGGGAATTTAATCGTGATTGGAAGAGTACTTGGTCAGGCTTAGACCGTCCTGTCAGTCGTAACCTAAGCTCTGCTAACCGATCAGTTGACCGTTATTTAGATGACGTTCAAAGTACACGTGCTAAATTCAGTAGTTCTTTTCTTAAGGGATGGAATAGTTGGATTAATGACGTGACTAGTAATTTTCGTAAAGGGTTTAACAAACTACCAGGTTATGCTCAATCGTCAATGAAAGATATCATAAGTCGGTTAAATAAAGGAATTAGTGGTATTAATTCGACCATTAGTAATTTTGGCGGTGATAAGAAATTATCAACTATTTCTTATGCTAATGGTACGATGAATGGTCATCCTGGTGGGCATATGCTAGTTAATGATTCGGTTCGTCCACATTGGAAAGAACTTGTCTTATTTCCGAATGGTCAAGCTATGTTACCCCAACATCGAAATACGCTTATTCCAAACGCACCACGTGGTACCCAAGTATTAAGTGGTGAAAGTACTTATAAATTTATGAATTCGATCGGAGTTCATAAATACGCTAATGGTACTTTATCTGAATCAGAAATGAACAAGCTATCTGAACAATTTGATAAACACCCTGAACAAGCCGCAAAGACTTTAGTTCTAAAATTAACTAATTGGAATTCAAAAATACCGCTTGTTGCCGATTTAGGTCCTGCTACTGCTATTGCATTTGCTCGTGGAATTTCCAACGTTTTAAAAGAACAGCTTTCAGAGCCAGCAAATCCAGGTGGTGCTGGCGTTGCACGTTGGCGCCCATATATTATTCGTGCTTTTCATGAATTAGGTCTTGAAGCGGCTGAATGGAAAGTTAATAAACTGTTGAAACAGATTCAAACTGAATCAAATGGTAATCCAACAATTCCACAGCAAATTCACGACAAAAACTCTGGTGGCAATGAATCATTTGGACTATTGCAATTTGCTGCAAGTACATGGGCTGCTGACGCCTTGCCACGCCATAAGAATAAGGCTAGCGGTTATGATCAAATCATTACTGCTATTCATGTTCTCGAAAACGGCGGTGAAGGAGGCTGGGGCAATGTTGGTAACGGTCATGGATGGGCATGGGGTGGCTTTGTAAACCGCCAGGGTCTATATCCAATTGCTGAGGGTAATAAACTTGAGTCAATTATTCCAATGGATCTCAATAAACGTCCACGTGCTTTACACCTTATCGATCAAACTCTTGATAAGATGGAAAACGATGGTGGCGGAACTGGGGGATTGCGTAGTCGCAACTCACAAGCAACCCAAAATTCTGAAACCACTACTTATCTTAAACAAGCAGTAACTATTTTGGCTCAAATTGCTGGACTTAATAAACAGCAAATTGATGCTATCTTAGCTAATGGAAAGAATGATAATATTGTATCGCGGCGAAAACGAGCACAATTCTATAACGATTACGGTAAAGATCAAAAACTAAATGATTATATGAGTTATTAGGAGGTGAATTGTCTATGCAGAATCCACAACTATATTTAAAAATTGGTGACCAACCGGAATTCAATATTGCTGATAAGGTTCAAGGATTACGTTACTTAGGAGATAATTCAACTCCAGTAATTAATAATTCTTTTCTTGATGTAGCGGGGGTAGACGGAAGTAAACTTCAATACTCTACTTTTTCAAGATATCAAATAGCTGCTAACTTTTTCCTACGATTTACTGATTGGCAGGATTTCAAGCTAGCTAAACACCAATTCTATCGATTGTTTGGCCAACGCAAATTAATACGAATGCGAACGGACGTGGAATCTTCCATAGTCCGTTTTGTTTACCCGAATTTACCTGAGATTAAACCCAGTCAAGATTATGCTCATGATGCTTTGTTTACAATGAACTTTGATAATCCATCTGGATATCGCTACTCTCTATACCGTAGTAATTCTTTATATAATTTTGAATCTGGCATTAATCAATTTGGTGAATTAGGATTAGACCATGCGCCTAATTATCATTTCACTACAAATAACTTCCAAGTATTTAATCCAAGCGATATTGCTATTGATCCTTATGGTCAAAAGCATGATTTACAAGTTGTTTGTCATTTTAATGGTAATTCAATGAAAATTATCAATTCTACTAATAGTAGTGAATGGGAATATAAAAAACCATCAAATGGATCAGAAAACATAATTCTTAATGGAATTAATACGACTCTTAATGGTCAACCCGCTAGTGCTAATACTGACTACGGTAATCTAATCCTAAATACTGGCTGGAATGATATTGCTGTTACCGGTGCAAACAGTGTAGATATTACTTTCAGTTTTCCTTTTATTTATCTATGAGACCTGGACTTACCCAAAAAATCACAGTAAGAGGACAAGGACGCACCGAAGTTGAGCCTCTTAATTGTGTCGATCCAGATAGTTTCTATATTACATGGGAAATTAATTCTACTTGGAGCTTACAGTTTACGGCTTATCAAGATGGTTCTTTAGGCTATTCAATGTTGGATAGTCAAGCTTCCGTCTTTTTTGATGGGCAAGAATATATTATTAAGCAAGCTGAACCAGATGCAAATTCTGGGCAGAACTCGTTAGATATAGTTGCTACTCATGTTTATTTTGAAATTGGACGTATTCGTAAATACAAAACTTATGTTGATCCTCAAGATAATGATAAGCAAACAGATGTGAGGGTTAATGGTGGAACTCAAATAGATAACGATGATAGTAGTGATGATACTGATCCTAATGCGCAAAAAACTTCATCGCAGTCAAAAAATGGTGATACCACTACAACAACTACAGTAACTAAGACAGACGAGACAAAAGAAGACTCTGATGAAAATCAAATATCTTATAAGATCGAAGATGTTTTGAAATATTGGTTGGATGGCAATACACTAGGCTTTTCATATCAAGTTATTGGTAATTTTCCATCGTCACGGATTGAACAGTTATCTGATGGTAGTGGGACTGATATGCTTAGTAAAATTACTGAGCATTGGCCTAATGCAGTTATTTATCCTGACAATAAAGTAATTAGAGTTTATTCCCAAGATCAATTTAATAAAGATTATGGAAATAGGTTAGATTACTTGTATAACACTACTGAATTCAAGTGGACTTTTGATTCTACTAGCTTAACAAATGAAGTTATGTGCATAGGTGGAAAGTATTCGATTGAAACAGAAGTTGACACGGATACGGGCAGCGATGATCAAGCTACGAGCATTACTAAAAATGCTCAGGGTGTTATTGACGATGCGCGGTCATATCTAGGAATTCCTTATGTATACGGGGGAGCAGGTGGAGCACGAGGGGGCAATCCACGAAATGGAATGGATTGTTCTTCTTATGTATCTCAGGTATATCAAGACTTTGGTATTCATATTCCAGCTCAAACCGTAGCAATGGAACCATATTTTCATGAAGTTAGTTCTCCTCAGACCGGGGATGTTGGTTTCTATGGAGCTCATGGGAATTCTTATCATATTTGTTTGTTTTTAGATGCTAATACTATTATTTTTGAACCGCAACCCGGTGAAGTATGTAAAGAGGAACCAGCTAGTTGGTTTTATCCAAGCTGGGTCGCTCGCAATGATCAAATGTCAAGTATCGTTGGTAGTGGCGGGTCAGCAGGAGGAAGCGATAATCAAAGCAGCAGTACCTCTTCTTCCATTGAGTATTATTATTTTGCTCCTTTCATGTATCGTGATGAAGAGTCAATAAAAAAGTACGGTGAATTTCCGGCAGAGCCAATTGAAGATGGTCGCTTTAGTGATAAAAATGCAATGATCGAATATGCAAAGACAAAAATTCAACCTAATCCAGCATTATCCGTTGAAGTAACTACTTATACAAGTTTTAAACCAATAGCTGGCGATATGATTCACATTATGGTAAGAGATCAACAAATTTCTACAAATGAAGCTGTTGTAGGTTTTAATTGGTATCCCTTTAGTGCAAGTAATCCAACATCCGTAACATTAAACACAAATACTCAAAATATTCTAGATTATCAGAATGCACGCAATAGGAGTTTAATTGAAGCTATTAATTCAATTAAACAATCACCAAGTTATCCAGATCAATCAACAAACATTCTTACTATTACAAGAGAGGAGGCAAACCGAATTGAGCAATACGTCGAACAGCAAAACAAGCAAAATCAACAAGAAGAGAACAGTTAAAGTTATTGTTGGAGAGATTGGGCGAGATACTAAAACAGGTATTTTAGGGCGTGGTTACTCTTACGATAACGGTGCCACTTTTCATGTAACAGATACAATGTTTGGGCGACTTTATGATAAAGGTGATATAGAGTCGATCTGGAACAACGGAGCCGGTCACAAAGTTGCTGATGAAATAAAAGCTGCTACGGCTGACTTACCTGAAATAAGGAAGCAAGCCGATAGTGCTGTTAAGTTTGCCGAGTCTGCTATTGCTGCAAGTAAAGTTAATAGCGATGCACAAGTTGCGATGGATAGTGCTATTGCTGAAGCTAAGGCTACTGCTAATAGTGCATTGAGTGATGTACAACAAGCAATGGCTAATGCTTCTAGTGATGCCGCACAGATTAGGCAATCCGTTGTTGATGTTCAGAATGAGGTCAATACGGCTAAGAGTGCTAATGAATCATCAGTTAATCAGTTGAAGTCTGAAATTGCAGACGCTCAAAAGCACTTGGCAACCGTTAACGACCAGCTTAATCAAGCCCAGTCGGCAGTGGCTAATACGCAAGCACAAATCAATAGTAATGTTGCTCAGATTGAGTCTGAAATAGCGGCTAACCGTACTAACGTGCAACAAGCCTTGAATGCTAATTCAACAGTTGCTACCCAGTTAGATGTCTATACTAAACAGGCGCAAGAACAGGGTAAGACAATTAAAACCATTCTGAATACTCAGGATGGTTTTTCTACTGCTATTGCGGATGTTAAAGGCAATGTGACTAAGGTTACTGATGCAGTTACCGGCTTAACGGCAAGCCTCAAAGATACGCAGAATAATGTTGCAACTATGCAAGTTCAAGCGGATAAGCTATCAGGTATCTTATCTGATAACAAGAAGAATGTAGACAAATTGCTATTAACGGCAACGAAGTTGAGCAATTCAATTAGTGATGCGCAAGGACGACTAAGTACGATTGAACAAACCTCCAGCGAACAGGCAACGACTTTATCCGATTTGCAAGGAAATCTGTCGCAGGTCAAACAGACAGCTGACAGTGTTACTAAGACGTTGAAAGACGCACAAGGAAACATTGAGCAGTTACAGACAACGGCTAAGGGGACGACTGAACAAATCAGCAACCTTAAAGGTGACGTTGTAAGTCTGCAAAAGGATGTCAAAGGTATTAAGCTGACGATTGCTGACCACGATAAAAACATTCACACTCTGCAAGCGGACAGCAAGTCTCTACAAGACGACATGCGCGACGCTAAGGGTAATATTTCATCGTTGCAGAAAACAGCAACTTCATTAGACAGTGAGTTCAAAGACCATGACGGTCGACTAAGCAAGGTTGAACAGACGGCTACTGAACATACTAGTGAACTAGCTGATAACAAGAACAACATTGATAAAGTTTCGCAAAAAGCAGATAGCTTGCAACTGTTGCTTGGCAATGCTCAGAATGACATCAATAACATTAGAGTAACTGCTAATGGACTCAATGCTCGTTTAACGACACAAGGTAATGATATTCAACAGATTAAAGCGAATGCTTCGGGATTTAGCACCCGTTTAGCAGGCGTTGAGAAGTCCGGTAGTGAGTTAGCTAGTCGATTGAATGGACTAAAAGTAGGAACAAGTAATCTACTACATGATTCTGATACGTTCTCAAGCTGGTACAAGGGACCATCAATTAGCATCTCAACAGATAAGTACCTCAATGGAGCAATTGCCGTTCTAAAGAATACTGGTTCTGGTGGTGACTCACTAAATGCCCAATTAGATGGACCATATGATAACCAGCCTGTCACTTGGACGGTATATGCCAGAGCTGATAACGCTGGAGATAAACTTCACACTGAGCTGTGGGGCGGAGGCGGTATTACCGACCAAGCTTTGACTACTGATTGGCAAGTTTATAAGTTTACTGGGAAACGTGATACTAGAAATCACAGCTTTTATCTATGGGGCTGTCAAGGCAATAAAGGGAATGTTTATGCGGTCTTACCGTTTGCCGTAGTAGGGAACATAATTGGTAATTGGGCACCAAACGCTAGTGATATTGCAGACAAAATTACCACTAACTCGCTGGATATTAATGCTACGAAGAAGATGTTAGAGGTCAAAGCTGACCAAACAACGGTTAACAATCTAACTGGTCAACTTCAACAAGAGCAGGCTCAGCGAAAGATATTAGCTGACCAGATTAATCAGAAAGTATCGTCAACTGAATATCAGACGTTGAAGGATAAGGTTAATGGGTTAAAGGTTGGCGGACGGAATCTATTGATTGGAACTAGTGAAAACGAAGTATCAGGTAAGGCTTATGCATTTGCCGATTATCAAATTTCAGGTGGCTTACAACCTAATAAAACCTATACATTATCCGGATGGGCCCGAGTTGACCAAGATTCACTTAATCATCATCAAAATGTATTTATTGATGCGTATTCTGAGGATTGGTCGTGGTCAGTCAGCTTAAATGTTAACAGTTCTTTAACGGATCAATATAATAAAATTACGTTCACCACCCCGAGTGGAAAAATTTTTCACCCATCTGTAACTGTGTATCTTGCTCATCCAGATGGCGGAAACAATGAAAATAACAATGATGTGATTTCTGGTATGGCTTTTATTAAAAAATTAAAGCTTGAAGAAGGAAATATCGATACAGACTATACCCACGCTCCCGAAGATACTATTGCCTCAATCAAGAAGAACTCAACCGCCATTGATGAAAACAGTAAGCTTATTAGTCTTAAAGCTAATCAAACAGACGTCAATAACATTAAAGGCACCGCTGAACAATTAAACGCTCGGCTTAATATTATGGCTGGAGAGGTCAAGTCAAAGGTTGATGAGACACGAGTTAACGGCTTAATTGATGCGCGTGGATATGCAACAAGTTCAACCGTGCAGAACTTGATTAGTCAAAAAGCGGGACAATTGAGCGAGTCGATAACTAACCTCGAAACTAAGTTTAATTCATCATCAAGTATTAATCTTGCTGAAAGGACTAATCAAGGGACTGCAAATTGGATGTGTGACCCTGGTACTGGTGCAACTAACTTAACTGAAATTAATATTAATGGAGTACGAGGAGTTCGATTTAACAATACCCGTAAAACTACAACTTGGTGGGTAGCAAAGTATGCACTTAACCTTAATAATTTTGAACCTAATACTGACTATGTAATTAGTTTTGATGTGCGAACTTCTCAAACTATCAATGCAAGTGGAACTTTGAACATCGCGGGTGGGGATAGCCTGCATGGATATTTCACTAATGGTGGTTTCAATCAGCACTTTAACGCTAATCAAATTACGCATGTTAGTGTTGTTAGACACACTAATGGTAATTTAGATAAATTAAATAGTGAAAGTTTTTATTTTAATATTTGGAATCTAGGTCAATGCGATTGGGTTGATTTTGTTAATTTTAAGATTGCTCGCGGTACGATTGATAAAGGCTATTCTCCTGCTCCTAGTGATAACGCTACAGTAACTCAAGTTCAGAGCGTTCAAGCCTCTATCGACGGCTTGCAGTCTAACGTTACTAACTACAAGAATGATACAAATTCCAAGTACACACAGCTATCAGGCTTGATGCAGTCAAAGGTTAATCAAGGCGATTTATCTTCTGTTAGAACTCAGTTAGCTAATGCGATTAATGACCGTGTTGGTAAAGGCGAGTTGTTATCGCAAATTAACTTAACTGCTGGAAATACATTAATTCAGTCGAATAAGCTGTACCTTGATGCATCATCGGTTGTCTTTTCAGGACGTGCCTTTATCCCAAGTGCCGCAATTTCAGAACTCGATGCTGATAAGTTGACATTCTATGGTAATGGCTCACGAGCTACTATCGGTGCTAGTGTTGCTCAATATGACCAAGATAAGCTTAAAAGCACGATTAATCTGCAGTATCAGGGTGGTTTTGAAATCCACTCATCAAACAATCTTGGTTCTATCTTAACCATGCACGATGATACTGTGCGACTAGCTTCTAAATCTCAGGTATATGGGCCGGGTTCTGGTCATCCTCTTAATCAACAATATTCAGGCTTTTGGGCAAGCAAGAATTATGCATTAATGAACGCAGTTGACAGCGAAGGCAAGACAACTGGTTGGACAATTGGGCCAAGCAATAGTCAAGGCTACCGAGCTTATTTGTATGATAGTTCAAGCACAACGCAGCCAACGCATGGCGTCGGTATTGGAACCAGTTCTCGCTTCGATGTTTATGCTGGAAATTCAAATATATTCTTGGGACCTGATAAGGCAGAATTACGTGGTAGTGACTATGCTACGGTTCATGGAAACGATCATACCTTTATTGAAGGTGGGAACCAACAAATCTATATGCATAATGGCGAGGTTAATATCGGTAATCCTAATGACACTGGTAATGCAACTGGAGTTCACCTTCGAGTCTTTGGCTGGGCTTCTTATAACGGTTATGTTGAAGCAATGGGTTGGACAACTAAATCAACTCTTTCAAGTAAGACGAGAATTGAACCGCTTGATACCAAGAATGCGTTGGATAAGATTATTCAAACTGATTTGACTACTTACCAATATAAGGCAGAGGTGGCGCAAGGTATGACTAAGCGCCATGCTGGACCAATCATTGATGATATCCATGATGTGGCAAAATACTATACACCGGACGAATTCATAAACGAACAGCGTTCAGGACGTTCTGATGCAGATGTAATTGGCTACCTAATGGGAGCCGTTCAAGAATTGAAGAAACAATTAGATAAAGTAAAGGAGAAAATTTAATTATGAATAATGAAGAATTAGTACAAACTGCACGAGAACTAGCAGCACGACTTTCAAATGCCGAGATTGACCGAGCTAGCTTTAAGGCACAGGCAATTGAATTAACAAATGAAAATGACCAATTAAAGAAACAAATTGAAGAACTAAAAGCTAAGTTGCCAAAGGAAGACGACAAGAAAACAGATAGTCAATCACAAACTGATAAGCCAGAAACAAAGCAAGACCCACAAGCTAATAAGTAAGCTGTGGGCCTTTTTAGTACAGATATTTAGGAGGTAATTATTATGGCTGAATTACAAGCAAATCAATTCACTTACAATTTTGATACTTCAACTGGCAAATTCTTAAACTTTCAAGTAACTCTTGCTGGTAATCCATCTGATGGTGAGTATCTAAATAACCAAATTCGTGTTCACGAAAACGAACTCGGCGAGGGTAAGAATTATACCAATGTCACGATGAATGACGTTGTTGAAATTGCCCGGAAGAAGTTAGCTGATTATGTTGCAGTTAAAGACACAGCAACCACACAAGCTAATAACCAATAGGAAGTGATTTAATGGCTAAGCTGTTATGCTTTGGTGATTCGATTATGTGGGGTGTAACCGGCTTCGATGCTGCACACCCACGAGCCGACCCGCCAATTCCAGTTAAGATTGGTCAAATATTAGGCGTTGAAGTTAATAATCAAGCGGTTAGTGCTACCTCTGTTAATGATGGTGATAAGTCGCTTGTGTCGTTGTTACCAACTGTTAATCTGGCTGACTATGACTATATTCTATTGGGCTATGGAGCCAATGATTGGGGCCTTAACCGTGAAAGTTTAGACGCCTTAAAAGCTGGGTTGTCAATGTTCAGCTCTATGTATCAAGTATCAGGTAGTCACGCTTATGTATTAGTTGATTTGATGATTGAATCATTCATTAATAATGCGACTAGCCTTGATAGTCCTAACCAACTCGGGATTACGCAAAATCAAGTTATGGACGTGTTCAAGGACTGGGCTATTGACCATCAGTATCACTATTACGATTGGCGAGAAGACCCGCTGGTTACGCCAAGCAATTACAAGTCGTTACTTGGTGACGGTTGCTTACACCCGAATTTTGATACACAGATGAAAATGGCTCAGCGTTTAGCTGACTATATTAAATCTACGGCTGGTAACATTCCACCTAAGCCAGATAATCCTAGTCAACCAGATAAGCCAAGTAACCCAGATACACCGATAGTCAATCCAATACCACCTGACGATCACCCAGATAAACCAGTTGAACCAGATAAGCCGGTTGTTAAAACAATTGATGAGCTTAAAATCGACCGCTTAACCGATTTATTCGGAATTGGAACTAATATGAGTAACGGGGTTGACCGGACGCTCAACAAGATTAATGAGCTTTATAGTAATCTTGAACAAATTATGGGAACGGATAAGAAGCAGGTTAAAGCGACACTGACTGCACCCGGTAATAGTCTTAGCCGTCCATTACGCAACTATGTGTTGATGAGCTTCTTTAATCTGGAAACAGCAGTTAATGAAGTAATCCAATTGTGTAATCAGAACTGGATTGTTAATCCACAAACGGGTGAGAGTACACCGCTGTTAACTTTACAAAGGCCAGACCGATTAACTACTGATACCAATTATCAGCAAGCAATCAATGATAACTGGCAAGCAATTGAAGAGGTCTTAAATAAATTAATTCAGTATCTTAACCAAGTACTAAAAGGAGAGTGAGAGAATGGCAGAAACAATTGATGAGGCTTACCGTAACGGGCGAGTAGTCCTTGATGTGACGATGTCTTCTGATAAAGTAATCCGAATCGATGAAATGAATGGTCACCAAGGCGATAATGGCCGAGTGGTTAAATTTGTAATGATCGGTCAACAAGGACGACCATTTAATATGCAGAATCGTAGTCTTGACCTTGTCGGCGTTGATAGCGCTGGTAAAACAAAGATTAGCGGTAACACCATGAACATAATTAGCCCGTCATTAGGAAAGCTAGACTTTACAATTCCTGGAGCTTTCTATCAGCGAGTTGGTGATTATGACCGAGCTTACTTCCGTATTAAGGATAATAACGACCAAGTCATTTCTACAATTAATGTAATGTTTAGCGTCATTCAAGGCGTGGGCTATATGACACAAGGCGATTCACAAATCTTTGACGGCAATGTTGAAAACAACATGGCCCGAATTGAGCAAAAGGTTGCGAACTTTACCAAAGAACTATATGGAATGTTAGACGGTACTAATAGCGCTGCTAAGATTGCCCGTGAATCCTTGAATGCGGTTCTATCTTCCATTCAAGCTAATCAGGTTGCGACTAAGGGTGGTAATAATGTCTTCACTGGTCAGAACACCTTTCACGGAACAACACAGATTGATAAGCTAAGTGGTAATGCGCTTCAACCGGCCTATGATTATGCGAACAACGCAATTAATGCAGCTAAGGCTAGCTTGGCAGATAATGAATCCGGTAAGCAGTACGAATACAAAGCATGGGGAGTCAATGGATGTCGTGCGCATAACGATGTGAGATGTACGCTAATCAAGTTCAATAAGTATGTTGGTTACTGTAAGCTTGAAGGGACGTTTGACTTTCCAGCAATGAAGCCTTATGAAAGTCGGGAAGTAATCAATGTTGACCAAGCGGCAATGAACGGCGGTATTTATGCCTTCCCTCGCTTAACACCGCAGAACGAAAATAACGTCTTGATGTTTGAATATAATACTGGAGACAGTGGCCATATCTGGATGCACCACCAATCAAATAGTTATGACGCAACTAAACCTGATTCGGAATATATCCAGATTGGTTGGTTCTGTTCTTGGCGATAAAACTGATATAATTAATTCAACAATTAAAGGGTGGATTGATTATGTGGGACGTTATAGGAACCGGGCTTATAGCTGGAGTAATTGCAGCGTTAGTTAATGTTTTGGTAGCAAAGTGGAGCAATCAAACTCAAAGGGAGACTACAAAAATGTTAAATCTAGAGAAAACAAATGAAGTTACGTTAGAGTGGAACAATGAAACTCGTGAGCTTATTAGCAAATTTGTCAAAACATGTTTTCAGACTTATCAAGTCTACAATACAGCTGATAGCTTAGTAGGACGTTTCGATGAAGCCATAAAATCAAATAGTAATGATCAAATTTTTGATAATATAACCGATGATGCAAAGACAGTAATTAAAAACTCAAATCAGACTTCGAGTGAATTATATGCACTGCAAGCTCAAATACGAATGCATTTGTATGATGACCACGATTATTTAGTAATTGATATTAATAATCAAATTGAAAAAGTTATCGAAAAGCTGGAATCAAATAGATCTCTACCTGTAAAAGAGATCAATGATCTTATTGACTTATCACGAGAATATTTTTCCATTCAATGGGAAAGAATAAAGAATGAAAACGTCCAATAGGGCGTTTTTATTTTGCACAAAATTAGAAAGGAGAAGCTATGCGTACACTAATAATTGATGATAATTGGAAAGATTGGAAGTTTGGCGATACTGACGCGGTAATGACCTTTACTACTCAAAATGATGGTCAAACACCAGACTTTATCAATAAAACACTAACTTTTAAAATCGCTGATTCTGCTGCTTCAACGCCAGATAATCCTAAAGATTATGTAGCCAGTGCAGCCGGTTATGTTGAAAATAATAAGGTTCTGTTAAAGACCGAAGATGTTAAAACTCTGACACCTGGCACGTATTCTGTTGAGCTGTGGGTAATGGATAATTCAACGGAAAAGAATGCTATTTATCCATCTAAGGGCTTTGCGTTCTTTAGCATTGAACAAAATACAATGAAGGTCTCAGATATTACAAATGTACCCTCTAAGACGCTTGAAGCTATCTATGCGGACCTAATGCAACAGGTAAAGGCCATCAAGAAAGGTGCTAAGGGTGACCCAGGTAAGACACCGAAGATTGTTATGGGAGCAGTTACTAAGTTGTCGCCAGATGCTCAGCCGTCCGCAACTTTAGTCCCGTTACAAAGTGACCCGAATACTTACACTTTGAATCTGCAAATTCCGCAAGGACAGCAAGGTAAGCAGGGTGACCCAGGACTTCCAGGGACTCCAGGTGGGCCGGGTCTTAATGGTAATGATGGATTAACTCCATCAATTGACCCTAAGTCCAAGCACTGGATGATTGGCAATACTGATACAGGAGTTATTGCAGAGGGACAAGCGGGAAAAGATGCTGATACATCTAAGTTTGTTTCTGTTGAGCAGTTTAATAGTCTGCGCCAAACAGCAAGCGACAATTCAACTGAATTAAAGACTTTGCAGGAGTCTACCAAGAGTGATTCAGAAGAACTTGATAACTTAAAAGACCAAGTCAATACGTTACAGAATTCTTCAAATCTAGCTGAACTCAAAGCACAAATTACGGCTTTACAGGCAGAAGTTAAAGCACTACAAGAAGCTAAATCTGATACTCCTAAACCAGATGAACCGGCTAAGAGTGATACGCCTGCAAAATCAGATAATGGTGACCAACCGGCTAAATCAGATACGCCGTCAAGTCCTGCTGATCCTGCTTCAAATCCTGCCAGTTCTTCAACTACTTCACCAGATAACACACCAGCATCAAATTCATCATCTGATGCCTCGGATAATACGCCAGCTAGTTCTTCAACTGAAACGGGCGCCACACCTGGCTCTGACACAACTAACTAATTAGTCTAGGGAGGTGAGTAAATGCACTGGGTAACAGTTCACTATTTTCTAGGGTATTCGTTAGAGGACTGGGTGGCGATTCTGACAATCATCGGCTTTATTATTGCTGGTTTTCGTTGGCTGGGCAAACGCTCAAAGACAGCAATTGATAATATTGAGCATAATATTCTGGGCCCAATTTATGATGAGTTAAGTAAACTCAACAAAAATATGGAAGTCTCTAATCGTCAATATGAAAGAGCCAATGAACGTCTGCAAGCGGGAGATAAGAAGTTTATTCGCCACGACGAACAATTAAAAGACCATGAACGCCGAATTACAAACTTGGAAAGAGGTAGTCATAAATGAAACTAAAACAAATAATCAAGAAGAAGTTCTTAAACGCAGACGGTACAATCAACAAAACGGTTGTAGCGTCTTTTATTACCCTGTTAATCGTCTTAATTCAACAAGCAATGCAAGCTTGCGGTTTCTCTTACGGTCACTGGGACCAAGTAGCAGCTATCATTAACACTATCTTAACTATTCTTGGTCTATGCGGATTTGTCGAAGGTAACGGTGAGGTCCATACAACCATAGATACTAACTCAATTAAGCTAAATGCAGACAACGTGACTTTTAGTGGAAAGAGCTTCATTCCAAATCAATCTGGTAAGGAGGATAACGTTAATGAAGAATAAATCATTTAAGAAAGCTAAGAACTTAGCACTAGCAACAATTGCTGGTGCTTTTTTAGTAGGTGCAACTACTACTGTAAAGGCTAATAGCACTAATGATGCTGGCTCAACAGTAACTTGGAAGAACGCTGATGGCCAGCAGTTGAAAGATAATTGGTTGTACAAGTATGGCAATCTTTATTACTTCAACAAAGAAGGTTACCGTTTGACCAATAAGGCACAGAAGATTGATGGCAATACTTATTACTTTGGCAAAGGCGGAGAAATGGTTCGCAATGGATTTAATACTCGTGATGGGGCAACTTACTACTACGATGCTAACGGTAATCAAGTAAGCAACTATTTTTATAACAACTGGGGTAACACCTACTATTTCGGTAAAGACGGCAAGCGTTATACCAATCAGTTCTATACTAACTGGGGACGGACTTATTACTTTGGTCCTGATGGTGCTCGCTGGAATGATCGATTCTATCATAATTGGGGACACACGTATTACTTCGGCGTTGATGGAGCACGGTACACTAACCAGTTCTATAACAACTGGGGTAACACCTATTATTTTGGTAGTGATGGTGCCTTAGTAACTAATCAGGATATTACGATTAACGGTGTAAAGTATCATGCTGATAGTCAGGGTGTTCTGACTTCTGAAAGTGCGAATGCCTTTACACCGTCACAAATCAACCACACCTACGACCTCGCTAGTTGGGAAGGAAGCAGTCAACCAGCCATCAATGACTACATCATCATGCACGATGTCGGTGCTGAAAGTGGGGCTGCTGCTAACGCTAACTACCTCCACAATAACTGGCAGTCAGCCTACACACAATTTGTTGTCGGTGACGGTGGCCAAGTCTTTGAGGTCGGCGAACCAGGTTATGTTTCTTGGGGTGCCTTGAACGCTAACCCATATAGCCCATGCCAGATTGAACTTGGTCGGACATACAATCGTGAACAATTCATTAAAGATTACACGACTTACATTAACGTAGCCCGTTACTACGCTAAACAATACGGTATTCCGCTAACACTTGACGCAGGGGGTGCAGGAACTCCCGGTGTTAAGACGCACAACTGGGTAACTGAAAATATTGGTGGCTCACACGTTGATCCATACGGTTACTTGGCAAGCTGGGGAATTAACTATAACCAATTCGCTAATGATATTGCCAATGGTGTTAAACCTCAACAACTCAATTCAGTTGTTTATTCACAGCGTCAATAATTGAATATAAATGAAGCCCTAGTGGTTGTTGCATTTTCTGTAACTCCCACTAGGGCTTTTTTTACATATTGAAATAGTTGTTCTTATCAACTAGAGTAATAATATAGTTTTATGTGGGAGTTTAATAAATGAAGAAAAATAAAGAGATTGAAAAATTATTTGATTGTAAATTAATTATAACGAGTGAGTATGCTGAGAAGGAAAAAAAGCTTCATATTTCAATTTACTATATTTTAGTAATTTTAATTATTGTTGGACTAATAATAGTTAATTATTCTTCACCCAATAACATATTTTTTGATAAGAATGGTAGTTTTCAATGGATTGGAGTAACCTCAATCATTGCTCTGTTTACTTTTGTTTATTCAATCTATTCTACTAATAAAAAGAATAAGTACGATGTTATTTCGAAAGAACGCATTCGCTGGATTAACGAAATTAAGCAGCAGGTAGCAGAACTTTTAGTATCTCTTAATAAGTACTATGATATAGTTCAAAATTGTGGAAACAAAAATATTTTAGAACCGGATTCCCAAAAGAGACAATTGTTGAAAGATAAGTATCACGATGAGGCTAATAGCTTAATAGAAGATATAGATTTAAAAGTTGAGATTTTATTAATGTCGTTTGCTGATAATGTTGATAATAAGCAAATGATTGATAGTATCAATAATACTTCTGCGTGGGTTAATTCATTTAATAAATATTGGACATGGAGAGAAAACGCTCCATTTTCTGTTGAGTTTTCTTTTGATGATATTCCAATTCATAACTTAAGAACTGTTTCAAGAGATTATTTAATTCGTGAATGGCATAGGGCACAAAGAGGAGAGTGACTTGTCGGGTCATAATTAGATGTAATATTTGTGATATGTTTTTAGCATTTTAAAAAGCTCCGTACATTGTAATGAAAAGTAACCTATTAATCTATAAGGCCATTTTATGCAGCGAAAATCTCTACCTATTTATCTGTAATTTATGCTATACTAACGAAGAACAAAACAATCAGCTTATAGAGGAATAGTAGCTTTGGTTAACTATTCCTCTATTCTTTAAGTAGAGAATCTGAGGGGGGCACTGAGGGGGCAAAACTTGTGGAAAATTGCGGTTAATTACGGAAAACTGTGGAAAATTATAAAGGCTAAAAGCGTTGACATCATAAAGGAAAGCCAGTATCATAGGAAATGAATTAAATAAAAACGTTTGTCTTCAAGGCGTGGTGAAATTCCCGACCGGCGGTGACAGCCCGCAACCTGCTGCTATTTATGCAGTGGCTGACCTAGTGTGATTCTAGGGCCGACAGTATAGTCTGGTATAAAGAAGATTTCTGTATTAAATAACTACAAAGTTTATTGCGTTGCTGACAAACCTGTAAGTGTCAGTAGCGCTTTTTTAATACAGGATGCCAAATGGAGACAATCTCAATTGGAGGTTGTTATTATGACAGTGACGCATCAACGTATTCAGCGCTTGGTTGGAATAGCATGTTTAAGTGCCTTAGCATTTATCTTAATGTTTTTTGAATTTCCAATTCTACCAATGGCACCTTACCTTAAATTGGATTTTTCTGATGTTCCGGTACTATTAGGTGGGTACATTTATGGACCAGTTGGCGGAGTTATTATTGCACTATTAAAATGTTTAATTCATGGAATGGTTCATGGGTTTTCTCCCGCAGAATTGATTGGTATTTTCAGTGATTTTCTGTCTGCGTTAGCGATGCTTTTACCATTTTGCTGGGTATGGCATCATCAGGAGTGGAGTAAGAAGAAGCAGGCTATTACGGGAATTATTTTAAGTACAGTTATTTTAACAACTGTAATGTCATTGTTAAATCTATGGGTTCTTACACCGTTATATATGGCTGTTTGGAACTGGAAATCTACTTTACCAGTAGCACAGTTGGTGGCAATTGGCGTTCTTCCATTTAATATAATCAAGGGATTAGTAGTAACAATAGTTTATGTGATTATTGCTGATCGATTACAGTCGTGGCTTGATCATCATCGCACGCTATAAAATTAAAAGTTAGGTTGGAGGAGTGTGAAAAAGAAGTCATTGTCACGCTCTTACAAGTACAAATGAGCTTCAGAGTTCGGTTTTACCGGCACTGGGGCTCATTTCCTTTTAGAAAAAATTAAAATTTATGCTAGTATTTTTAAATAAAATACGTATATAGATATATAGGAGGGGGTAAAAAGTGACAAATTTATTGCGTTTTTTTAGCTATCATCAACCACGACGAATAAGGGTAATTGAAAATACACTTTGTAGTCGTCGGACAGTCGCAACACTCTTCTGGGCCCGCCAATATGATATTCTAAAATGGTTAGGAGCTTATCGATCACTTACGCGGCATGAATTTAACGACCTTATTGATGAGCTTGTTCATACAAAAATTTTAACGTTAAATGATAAATCAGAAGCGAAGTTGACTGAAAAAGGAGCTGCTATTTTGAAGAAGGAAGAAGCTGATCGATATGAGCCTGCTTTTTTTGATTGGTATTGGTTAGCAAATACTCATCGGGTGGTGCAACGGTTATTATTAGCAGTACAGGTTGCATCGGAATACTCCTATCATCAAAATAAATATGCACCGCTTACTATCCCACTAGGAGAGATGCAAGTAGTCAAACAATGGTTTCGCAATAATTATCAATATGATCTTACCAATAGGCTGTATTTAGACTTACAGCGTTTAGGAAAAGCATTAGATAGTGAAGATCCGCGGTTAGCAACTGATCTTTTTAATTCATTAATTGGTTATAAAAAAGCAGGGTGGACACCTAATCAAGCAGCAGCTAATTTAAAGTTGTCATTGGAGGATATTCAATTTTTAAGGCATGATGAAATGTTAGCGGTAAGTGCTTATGCTCGTAATTTTCCCGGTCCACTCCAACAATTATTAGGTCCGCTCTTAAGGACGAGTCCTTTGAATCGGAGTGCTGAGATAACCTATAATCTTTATGCTCAAGGGCAAGAAATTGAACAAATTTCTCAAAGAAGGCGTTTAAAGCAGAATACAATTCAAGAGCACTTATTAGAAGCAGCAATCTTAATACCTGAAAAGGTAAATTGGAATAGATTCCTTCCAGAGGATAAAAGAATTATTCTTGGAAAAGCTTACGAAGGGGTGCCAACAACTTGGAAATTTAATGAAAACGTGTCAAGCTTTTATGAATTTCGACTATATCAAATATATCAAGGAGTAGTAAATGAAGAGTAGGCAGGAGCTTTTACGGATTCTAAAAAAGCAATTTGGCTTTAATAGTTTCCGACCTGGTCAAGAAGAAACTATTATCAAATTATTGGCTGGTGAAGACGTACTAACTGTTTTGCCGACTGGGGCAGGAAAGTCATTGTTGTATCAATTACCGGCGTATTTATTAACAGGGACAGTTATAATAGTTTCTCCTTTAATATCGCTTATGCAGGATCAAGTTGATCGTCTGCACCGTCAAGGCGAAAAAAGGGTTGTAATGTTAAACAGCCAGCTTGTAGGAGCAGAAAGAACAGCAGTATTAAAAAGATTGCAATCATTTAAATTTGTTTTTACTTCCCCAGAAATGCTTGATAATGATAATGTTTTAACCGCTTTTAATAACGTAGATGTGGCGATGCTAGTTATTGATGAGGCACATTGTATTTCACAATGGGGCCCTGATTTTCGTCCTGAGTATTTACTGCTAAAAGATGTTCGTCAACAATTAGGCAAACCAACTACATTAATGTTAACAGCAACGGCAACGCCACGAATTCGGCAGGATATACAAGCAAAAATGGGAATAAATGATGCACAACAAATAGTTGAATCCGTTGATCGTCCGAACATATTCCTTGCGGTGCAAAAAGTATATCGCCAACAGGAAAAGGACGAGGAACTATTGCGCCTAGTTCAAAAGTTTAAGGGTCCAGGAATTATATATTTTGCAAGCCGTAAAATGGCTTCGCAGATGGCAGAATGGCTTGCAGAACGAACTGGCTTAAATATTGCTGCATATCATGCTGGAATTACTGCAATAGATCGCTTTCAAATCCAACGACAATTTATGGCAAACGAGTTACAGGTTATTTGTGCAACAAGTGCATTTGGGATGGGAATTGATAAAAATGATGTCCGCTTTGTAATCCATTACCATTTACCGAATAATTTAGAAAATTATTTACAAGAGATTGGACGTGCCGGTCGTGATGGCAAGCAAAGCTTAGCGGTTCTATTATATGCGGATGGAGATGAGATGATTCAGCGGCAATTAACAAGTATTGATATTCCTCCTGTCGAATTGTTGCAGCAGATAAAAGAGCATAGATTATCATCCGTAGTTTTAGGTGAACAAGCTGAACTTTTTAATTTTTATTTGGCCCATCATTCGTCGCCTGAACAGATAGTTAGCATTTTTAAGCATCGAAAATACCAAATGGAACAGGAATTGCAAGAGATGCTGGGATATATAAATAATCGGGGATGTCGTCGCAAATATTTATTGACTTATTTTGGTGAGCAATTATCAACAAATAAGGAAAACTGTTGTGATTTTGATAAAGAAGAATGGCAAACAGAAATTGACCTCCCTGCTAGTAAGTTGGTAACAAAACCAAAAAAATTGGATTGGCAGGAACAATTGAAATTATTGCTAAACATTGATGAAAATTAAAGTTTAGTGTTGTTGCTAGACAATCATTAAAAGTTTGCGATACAATCAGATTGTTAAATTCTAAATAAGGAGGCATGATTATTTTGAGTGATGGACGGAAGGAAACCCGGCGAGCAAATGATGAATTATGGGATAAAAAGTTTACTGATAATGAAGATTTTGATAGTGATGGTCACCTTTCACGAACAGAGCACCGAAAGCAACGATCTCATAATTCAATGATTACGACTGTCTTGATTGTTTTAATTATTATCCTTGCTGCGACACCGCTTATATATTGGATTAATAATAAACAATCGTTTAATCATCCAGTACGGACTGAACAAGTGGCGACCGATTCTTCAAATAGTAAAAAAAAAGTATCTCACAGTTCGAGTACCTCGAAAAAAGAATCTAGACAAGAAAGTGACAGCAGCGAGAAAAGCAGCAGTTCTTCTTCAACTATAGAGTCAAGCTCAAGTCAGGTGAGTCAGAGTAGCACCTATCCTCAAAGTAGTAGTAGCTACTATCGTTATAGCAATAGTTATCACTATAATAATGGGTACCAAAATCGTAATGCCAACCGTTATAGCAATTACCATTATAACAATAATCAAAACTATAATCGCTATAATAATACGGAGAATACAAATCGCTACAATTATCGTTAATTTTAAACAATAATGACTGATTTTCTGGTAAAGTAAGACATTGGATAAAAAAGAGGAGTGAGGACTGATAATGAGTAAAGGCTTACAAGTTGCTATTGACGGACCAGCATCTGCAGGTAAGAGCACAGTAGCAAAATTGGTTGCTAAGAAATTTAATTATATTTATTGTGATACCGGAGCAATGTATCGTGCTGTAACCTTAGCTGTATTAAACCAAGGTATTGATCTTAAAGATAACGCCAAGATAGCTGAAGTGGCACGCCAAGTAAAAATTAGTTTTGAACCCGGTGAAACAGAACAACGAGTTTTCTTGAACGGGCAAGAAGTCACTCATGATATTCGGTTGCCTAAAGTAGCAAAAAATGTTTCGGCAATTGCTGCGGTACCAGCTGTTCGAGAGGAAATGACAAAGCAGCAACGGGAAATTGCAGCCAACGGAGGCATTGTAATGGATGGACGGGATATAGGTACTACTGTTCTGCCAGATGCCCCTGTCAAGATCTTTATGGTAGCAAGTGCCTATGAACGTGCTCGTCGTCGTTATGTTGAAAACAAGGCTAAGGGAATTGAGACTACCTCATTGGAGGAGTTACAAAAAGCAATCGAATTGCGGGATAAAAAGGATTCCACCAGGAAGGTGTCTCCCCTTACCCAGGCTCGTGATGCGGTTAAATTAGATACAACTAATTTAACAATTGACGAAGTAGTAGACGAGATTAGTGAAATAATAAAAAAACACGAGATGAATTAGCCTAAATACTGGAAATGTAAAACAATTTTTAGTAAAATATCATTTAGAGTTGATTGTTGCAAGGAGGATTTTTTTTAATGGCTGAAAACAACGAAAATAAAAACGATATGTTAGAAGCGCTTGATAGCATTGAACAAGTAAAGGTGGGCGATGTTGTCAAGGGTGAAGTTTTGGCAATCGATGACGATCGTCAAGCTATCGTTGGAATTAAAGATGCAGGGGTTGAAGGTGTCGTCCCTGCTAAGGAATTATCAACCAAGCCAGTTGAAGACATCAATGATGCTGTAAAAGTAGGTGACGAATTAGATTTAGTTGTCATTTCTAAGATCGGTAACGACAAGGAAAATGGTAGCTACTTACTTTCTCACCGTCGTCTTGAAGCCCGTAAGGTATGGGATGATATTCAAAAGAAATTTGATGAAGGTGAACACATCACCGCAAAGGTTACCCAGGCTGTTAAGGGTGGATTAGTCGTTGATGCTGGAGTTCGTGGCTTCGTCCCTGCTTCAATGATTACGGATCACTATGTTGAAGATTTGAACCAATTCAAAGGTCAAGAACTTGAATTTAAGATTGTTGAAATTGAACCAAGCGAAAATCGTTTGATCCTTTCTCACAAGGAAATTATTCAAGCACAACATGAAAAAGCTGCTGAAAAGGTATTTGCTGAATTACAACCAGGTGATGTTGTTGAAGGTAAAGTTGCCCGTATGACAAACTTTGGTGCTTTCATTGATCTTGGCGGTGTTGATGGTTTAGTTCACGTTTCTGAAATTTCATACGATCATGTTGACAAGCCTTCTGATGTTTTAACTGCAGGTCAAGACATCAAAGTTAAGGTATTAAGTGTTGATCCTGAACGTGAACGTATTTCATTATCCATTAAGCAAACGTTACCTGGACCATGGGATGACATCGAAGAAAAAGCTCCAGTAGACAGTGTATTAACAGGTACTGTTAAGCGCTTGACTAGCTTTGGTGCTTTTGTTGAAGTATTCCCTGGTGTTGAAGGTTTAGTTCACATTTCACAAATTTCACACAAGCACATTGCTACACCTGCTGATGTTCTTAAGCCTGGTCAAGAAGTTAAAGTTAAGGTAATTAATGTTGATCCTGAACGTCAACGTCTTGGCTTATCTATGAAGGCTCTTGAAGAACGTCCAAAGGAAGATGAGAACAACAATAACAATGGTGGCGAAAACTACCGTGGTCGTCGTCGTTCACGTCGTAACAATAATAACCGGAGCTTTATGAACAACGCTCCAGAAGAAGAAAGTGGCTTCTCAATGGGTGACTTAATTGGTGACAAGCTTAAGGACCTACGGAACTAGTTTCTTAAATTAATTATCTTTTAAGGGGAAGTGACAAAGTTGTTACTTCCTCTTTAGTCGTTTTTAAAATAAAATGAAAGAAGGTGGAAGGATTGGCTAATCCAATCGTCGCAGTTGTTGGTCGACCAAACGTTGGTAAATCAACACTGTTCAATCGTATTGCAGGGGAAAGAATTTCGATTGTTGAAGATACTCCTGGAGTTACACGAGATCGAATTTATGCACATGCTGAGTGGTTAGGTA
Organism: Limosilactobacillus rudii; assembly: GCF_014145455.1. Lineage (GTDB taxonomy): Bacteria > Bacillota > Bacilli > Lactobacillales > Lactobacillaceae > Limosilactobacillus > Limosilactobacillus rudii. The sequence continues at coordinate 44,239 of NZ_JACIVB010000049.1, forward strand.
AAAACTTTAGCATGATTGATACAGGAGGAATTGAAATATCAGATCAGCCCCTCTTAACTCAAATTCGACAACAAGCGGAGATTGCAATTGATGAAGCTGATGTTATCATTTTTGTAGTAGATGTAGAAAACGGTGTTACTGATGCTGATGAACAAGTGGCACGAATCTTATATCGATCGAATAAACCAGTCGTGCTTGCTGTTAATAAAGTCGACAATCCCGAAAGACGTAGTGATATCTATGATTATTATTCACTTGGACTAGGAGAGCCATATGCTGTTTCAAGTGTACATGGTATTGGAATGGGTGATCTTTTAGATGCCGTTATAAAACGTTTCCCAGATAACGTGGTAAATGAGGACGATAAAAGTATCCACTTTAGTTTTATTGGCCGACCAAATGTTGGTAAATCATCACTTGTAAATGCTATTTTAGGAGAGAATCGGGTTATTGTTTCAAATGTTGCAGGAACAACTCGTGATGCGATTAATACACAATTCAAGACTAATGATGGACAAGAGTTTACAATGGTCGACACGGCAGGTATTCGTAAAAAAGGGAAAATATACGAAAATACTGAACGTTACTCATTAATGCGATCAATGCGGGCAATTGATGATAGTGATGTTGTTTTAGTCGTCTTAAATGCTGAAGAGGGTATCCGAGAGCTTGATAAGCATATTGCTGGATACGCTCATGAGGCAGGTTGTGGTGTTATTATTGTCGTCAATAAGTGGGATACACTTAAAGATAAAGACCACCGTACTATGACAGATTTTACTAATTTAATTAGGCAAGAATTCCAGTATCTTAGTTATGCACCAATAATTTTTGTTTCTGCCAAAACTAAGCAAAGATTGAACCAATTACCATCTTTAATTGAGAATGTTTATAATCATCACCGGCAACGGATTCAGTCATCAGTTTTAAATGATGTTTTAATGGATGCTATTGCAGCTAATCCGACACCAACCCAAAACGGTCGTCGTTTACGGGTATACTATGCAACACAAGTGGCAACAGAGCCACCGACATTTGTTATTTTTGTAAACGATCCAGAGTTAATGCATTTTTCTTATGAGCGTTATTTGGAAAACCAGATAAGGAAAGCGTTTGACTTTTCGGGAACACCAATTCACCTGATTAAACGTCAACGGCAATAAAAAGTTAGAGAATTTCCAATAAAATGAAAAAACATTAAAAATGCGGGTAGAAGTTCATAAAACCGCTTGCCAGCAGGCTTTCTCTATGCTAATCTTAACAATGAAATGATACGAACTTCTCGTAATTATTTCGTTAATTTTGGACCACTCAAAATTAACATTCACTGACGTGAGTTTGAGGCTCTCGTTAATTGTGGGAGGTGAAACAACATGGCAAACAAAGCAGAATTAGTAAGCAATGTTGCTACTGCAACTGGCTTAACCAAGAAGGATGCTACAGCAGCTGTAGATGCTGTTTTCAGTTCAATTCAAGCATCTTTAGCTAAGGGTGAAAAGGTTCAATTGATTGGCTTCGGTAACTTCGAAGTACGTCAACGTGCTGCACGTAAGGGCCGCAACCCACAAACTGGAGAAGAAATCAACATTCCTGCAAGCAAGGTACCAGCATTCAAGCCTGGTAAAGCTTTAAAGGATGCTGTTAAATAATTTAACAGTTAAATATTAAAAAGGATCATGGTAGAGTTATCATGATCTTTTTTCTTTTAAAATCAAGATCAATGCTTAAAATAATAGACTGTGATATATTTAAAATGGTAATAAAAGGAGGGCAAAAAATGACCTACTCAGAACAGATGATTGACCAATTAGAAGCAGGCAAATTAAAAGAAGCCCAAAATTCGTTTAAGCTGGCATTAATTAATGATGATGATGATATGTTGTTTAGTCTTGCAGAGGAATTATATGCATTGGGATTTTTACAGCAGGCGCGAACAATTTATCTAAAATTATTAGAACGGTACCCTGATGAGGACGAATTAAAGACTAGTCTTGCAACAATTGCAATTGATGAGGGACATAATGACGAGGCTTTATCTTACTTAGCACAGGTAAAGCCGGATTCGCCAGCGTATGTCCAGTCATTACTTGTGGTGGCGGATTTATACCAGACTGAAAAGGAATTTGAAGTTACTGAGGAAAAACTGAAAGAAGCTTATTCATTGGCTCCAGATGAACCTGCTGTTGAATTTGCATTGGGTGAATTTTACTTTATGGTTGGCCAATTTACGGATGCAATTCAGTATTATTTTCAGCTAATAAAAAACGGGTACACTGATTTTGCAAAAGTAGATATTGCAGGCCGGCTTGGTATTTGTTACGCCCAAAGTGGCCAATTTAAGAAAGCACTTGGTTATTTTAAACAAGTAAAGCCGGAGTATCGCACTAGTGATGTTCGCTTCCAGCAGGGACTTACATTGTTACAATTAGGTGATACTGAAGAAGCAATTAAAACTTTAGAAGAATTAATAAGCGATGATGATCAATATGCATCTGCTTATCCTGAATTAGCACGGGCATATGAAAAAGAAAACAATTATCAGCAAGCGTTGCGAGTTGTGCAAGAAGGACTAGGTGTAGACCAGTATAATGAGTACTTATATTCATTAGCTGCCGAAATTACTAGTCATTTGGGAAACCAAGAGTTGATGAAAAAGTATCTTGTAAAAGCACATGAATTAGCACCGGAAAATATGACAATTACGCTCCAGTATAGTAACTTTTTATTACATCAGCATGATGATAAAGCTAATATTGAATTATTAAGTCCATTAGTAAAAGAGGATGAAACTGATCCACAACTATATTGGAATCTAGCACGATCATATCAACGGACAGATCAGCTTGATCTTGCTGGGAAATATTATGAAGCAGCATTGCCAGCATATAGTGAAAATCCAACCTTCTTAAAGGAATTGATTAATTATTATCGTGAAGTAGGAGAAACCGATAAAGTCATGGATGAGTTGGAACATTATTTACGGTTGGTACCAACTGATGCGGAAATGCAAGATTTATATGAACGGTATGAAGATTATCAATAATTTACTTTCTTAACTGAGACAGGGATATTAGAGCTTGATAATTAATTTATCAGCTCTTTATACTCACTGTCTCTTTTTAGTGTTAATTTTATTTGCTATAATCTACTTTGATTATCGAAATGGGGACCTGATTAAATGAAAATAAAACAATTACCAGCTATTTTTGAACCAGCGCGGCCAGTTTTACAAAAGATTGAGGCTGCTGGATATGAGGCGTACTTTGTTGGCGGTTGTGTTCGCGACACTATATTACATGACGATATTCATGATATTGATATTGCAACGAGTGCTTACCCGAGTGAGATTAAAGAAATTTTTAATCGTACCGTGGATACGGGAATTGAACATGGAACAGTGATGATTCTTGACCATGGTAATGGGTATGAAACGACGACGTTTAGAACTGAATCGGGTTATCAAGATTACCGTAGACCAGATAAAGTAACCTTTGTTCGTTCGCTTAGTGAAGACTTAAAGCGACGAGATTTCACTATTAATGCATTAGCGCTTCGTGAAGATGGCGAAGTTATTGATTTGTTCAATGGGTTAGCTGACTTACAAAAACACCTTATTCGAGCTGTTGGTGACCCTAATGAACGTTTTCACGAAGATGCTCTTCGAATGATGCGGGCTGTTCGTTTTGCAAGTAAGCTTAATTTTGTTATTGATGGTCCTACTTTAACCGGGATTAAAGAAAATGCTCCTCTGTTAGCTAAAATTGCTGTTGAGCGGATTCGGGTTGAGTTTGAAAAATTAATGTTAGGACAAAATCCAGTTGCAGGTTTAAAGGATTTTATATCCACCGGTTTGTACAAGTACTGTCCTGGCCTTGCTAATGCTAGAGATATCCTTTCTACATTATTACTCCTGAATCACTGGAAATTAGAAAATGAGGCACAACTATGGGCAGCGTTATGTATTCAACTTCAATTAGGCCAAAAAGAAATTGGTAAATTCTTAAAAAAATGGAAAACTGCTAATGACCTAATTACACGAGTGAAAAAGGTTGTTCCAGCGGTAAGAGAGATTCAGCAAAAAAGTTTAATGCCAGTAACAATGTTTAAGACTGGGCAAGAGGCTCTCCAAGATGCTAATCAGGTTGCTAAATTATATGGTTGGGCAATTCCAAATCAGGAATTACAAGCGGCATATCAGCAGTTGCCAATCAAGGAAAGCAAAGAATTAGCGGTTGATGGAAAAATGTTGATTACAAAAGCTGGGATAAAGCCAGGACCTTTAATGGGAAAGATTATTCAGCAGCTAACAACAGCAGTTATAAATGGTAAGCTTGCTAATGATACAGGCACTTTATTAAATGAAGCACGAAAAATAATGGAAGAGGGATAATATGCAGACAATGCGCGCTGAAGGACTTACAAGTACGTACGGTGAAAAAGTATTATTTGATAATATTTCTTTTATTATCAATGAGAATGATCGAATCGGCCTAATTGGGGTCAATGGTAGTGGTAAAACTAGTCTTTTAAATGTAATTAGCGGAGAAGTGAAGCCGGAGGGAGGCGGACAAATTACTAGGCCAAATGATTACACCATTGGCTATTTGAGACAGCAGCCTGAACTTGATGAAGAAAAAACAATAATGGAAGCTGTGTTTGAGGGTGAACAGCCGGTCTTTGAGACAATTCGTCAATATGAACTGGCATTAGAGCGATTTACAAAGCATCCAGAAGATCCCCAAGCAATAGACCGTTATACAAAAATGCAGGCAAAAATGGATCAAGAAGACGCTTGGGAAGCTGATAGCCGAGTAAAGACAATTTTAACGCAACTTAAAATTAATGATGTAAGCCAACACATTTCTGAACTATCTGGAGGGCAGAAGAAGCGTGTTGGTTTAGCACAAGTTTTGATTCAGCAACCAGACCTGCTATTACTAGATGAGCCTACTAACCACCTGGATCTTGATTCGGTTATATGGTTACAGGATTTTTTGAATAGTTATAAAGGAGCGGTATTAGTTGTAACACATGATCGTTACTTTCTAGATCAGATTACTAATCATATTTGGGAACTTTCTTTTGGTAACCTATATCATTATGAAGGAAACTATCAGGATTTTATTGAGAAGAAAGCAGAACGGGTTGAATTAGCAAAAGATACAGAACGTAAGAACCAGCAATTATATAAAAAAGAGTTGGCATGGATGAGAACTGGTGCAAAAGCCCGCTCGACAAAGCAAAAGGGACGAATCAATCGTTTTCATGAACTTGAAAATAAAATTGGTAACCTTAAAACGGATGAAGACATTGCAATTAATCTTGGCTCACAACGGCTAGGAAAAGATGTTATTGAATTTAAAAATGCTGATTTACAATTTGGTGATCATCAGATTTTGCAAGACTTTAATTGGTTAGTTCAAGCAGGTGATCGGATTGGTATTACAGGTCAAAATGGTGCTGGGAAAACCAGTTTATTAAATGTAATTGCACAACGGGTACCTTTAGATAGTGGAACTTTAAAAATTGGTGAGACTGTTAAGCTAGGTTACTACACCCAACAGACTGAAGGAATTGACGATAGTAAGCGGATGATTAGCTTTTTATCTGAAATTGCAGAAAATGTGACCGATAAGGATGGTAATAAGTTAAGTGTTACGCAATTATTAGAACGCTTTTTGTTCCCACGGTTTATGCATGGAACTTTAATTCGTAAACTTTCTGGTGGTGAAAAACGACGACTTTATCTTTTAAAGATTTTAATGCAGCAGCCCAATGTTCTTTTGTTAGACGAACCGACAAATGATCTTGATATTGGAACTTTAACTGTTTTAGAAGATTATTTGGATAGCTTTGCAGGAACAGTAATTACTGTTTCTCATGATCGGTATTTTCTAGATAAGGTTGCCGATGACCTATTAATTTTTCATGGAAATGGTGACATTCAGCGCTATACTGGACGTTTTACGGATTACCTGACTAATGAGAAGGAACAATCCATAAAGGAAAAGGAATCGCATAATAAAAAGAAGGCCACCAAGAAACCGAAAACTGAAGCACCAGAAAAAAAGAAAAAGACTAAGCTGACTTACGCGGAGCAATTAGAATGGGATCATATTGATGAAGAATTAGATGAGCTTGATCAACAGCATCAACAATTGGAAAATCAGATGGCTGAGGCAGCAAGTGACTATAATAAACTAGCAAAATTACAAAAACAATTAAATGAGATTCAAACTAAAATTGATGAAAAGACTGCTCGCTGGGAATATTTGAGTACTTATGTCGAGTAGATAAAACCCGTTGATATATAAGGCCAAAAGGGAAACAAGAGGAGCAAATAAAATGACAATAAATCCAAATGAAGAACAGTACTTAGACCTTATTCGTTATGTTTTAGCGAATGGACATCAGAAAGACGACCGAACAGGGACAGGAACAAAATCGGTTTTTGGTTACCAGATGCGTTTTGATCTTAATAAAGGATTTCCTATTTTAACAACTAAGAAGGTACCATTTGGGTTAATAAAAAGTGAATTACTATGGTTCTTACGTGGTGACACAAATATTCGCTTCCTTCTTCAGCACAAAAATCATATTTGGGATGAATGGGCATTTAAAAAATGGGTTGAAAGTTCTGATTACCATGGCCCTGATATGACTGATTTTGGGCATCGATGGTTAAAAGACCCTGAGTTTAAAAAAGTTTATCTTCAAGAAAAGAAGGCTTTCTGTGACCGAATTTTAGCCGATGATGAATTTGCCCAAAAGTATGGTGATTTAGGATTGGTTTATGGAAGTCAGTGGCGTAAATGGCAAACTAGTCAAGGTGAGACAATTGATCAGATTGCAAATGTAATTCATCAAATAAAAACAACTCCAAATTCGCGGAGAATGATTGTATCAGCATGGAATCCAGAAGATGTTCCTTCCATGGCGCTCCCTCCATGTCATACAATGTTCCAATTTTATGTTAATGATGGGAAATTAAGCTGCCAATTGTATCAGCGTAGTGCAGACATATTTCTGGGGGTGCCATTTAATATTGCTAGTTATGCCTTGTTGACACATATGATTGCTCACCAATGTGGCTTAGGTGTTGGTGACTTTGTTCATACCCTTGGGGATGCACATATTTATTTAAATCATCTTGACCAGGTAAAAGAACAATTGAACCGTCCTATTCACGAAGCACCCAAATTAATTCTTCCGGCAGAGCCTAAGCCAGTTGATCAATATGAGATGACTGATATTAAACTTGAAGGTTATACTCATGAACCGGCAATCAAGGCGCCTGTGGCTGTCTAGGAGAACTAATATGGGTGAAATAAGATTAATCTGGGCAGAAGACTTAGATGGGTGGATTGGTAAAGAAAATACCATACCATGGCATGTGTCAGCGGACATGAAGCATTTTCGACACCAAACGTTAGGCTATCCAATTGTGATGGGCCGGAAGACATTTGAGTCTCTTGGGAATAAACCGTTGCCTAAACGTAAAAACATTATTTTAACTAACCATCAACTTAGTGTTTCAGGAGTAGTTGTCGTCCATTCGTTAAGTGAATTAAAAGCGTATTTTCAAAAACATGATGCTGATTATTATGTTATTGGTGGCGCAACTATTTATAAACAATTACTCCCTCTCGCAACAAAGTTATATCGAACAGTTATCAATAAAAGAATCGATGGCGATACAAAAATGCCAGCAATCAATTATGATCGCTGGCACTTAGTTAAACAAGTCAATTACGATGAGAATGGTCGCTTAATTTGTCGTTTTGAGGAATGGCAATTAGACGTACAATAAAATTGAGAAATACATTAAGATTGTTCCAATTAGTACGAATATATGCCAAATAAGATGTGTATAAAGGGTAGGACGACTATAAAATAGGGCACCAATTGTAAAGGCAAGTCCGCCTAGTAATAATAATCCAAAACCAACAGGTCCTAGTGCCCGCCATAGTGGCATAAAAGCAACAAGACAAAGCCATCCCATTAAAATATAAATAATAGTAGAGTATTTACTCTTATGTTTAAGCCAGATACATTTATAAACAATTCCAATAACGGAAAGCCCCCAGATAACGCCAAAGATAGTCCAACCCAGCCATCCGCCGATGCTAACAAGACAATAAGGAGTATAGGTGGCAGCAATGAGGACAAAAATCATTGAGTGATCTAAAATTTGAAATACTCGTTTAGCGCGTGTGAAAATAAGTGCGTGAAACAAGGTTGATGAAAGATAAAAAAGAATTAAAGCACTGCCATAAATAGTAAATGTTACTATTCGCATGGGACTTCCAGTATGGACGGCTCGAATAATTAATAAAATTAAACCAGCAATTGATAGACCGGCACCAATCCCGTGTGTAACCGCATTTCCGATTTCTACTAAAAGGGTATCGCGATTCTTAGTATTATTTTCTGTAGTCATCAAAAGACCCCTTTCTAAAGACCAATGAATTCTCACATTATTTTTGGTATACTATATGAATAGCAATTAACCTTACAAAATTAGATATAATTGAGTATAATAGTATTAAAAATTAATTATCTAGTTCTGATTACTAGATAATTATAGCACAAATTGTTCAGGAAGAGTGGTAAGTTTCATGGCAAAGATAAAAATTGTTTGTGATTCATCAGCTGGATTAGCAGATGAAGAAATAAAAAAGTATAACATTACAATTATACCATTAAGTGTGATGGTTGATGGGACGGTATATGTTGAACGTGAAACGATTACAAATGATCAGTTCCCAGCAATGATGAAAAACGCTAAGTCGTTACCTAAGACTTCTCAACCGCCAATTGGTAAATTCGTTGATGCGTTTGATAAGCTAGGCGAAGACGGTAGTGAAGTGTTATGTGTTACCATGATGGAATCAATTAGTGGAACAGTTCACGCAGCAGAACAAGCAGCTGGAATGACTAAGACAAAGGTTACTGTTTACGATTCTCAGACTACTGACCAAGGCATGGCTTTTCAAATAGTGGAAGCTGCTAAAGTAATTGAAGATGGCGGTAGTGTTGACGACGCTATTGAAAAGATGAAAAGTGTTCTCAGTAAATCCAAGCTTTATTTAGCAATTGATAATCTTGATAATTTAGTTGCTGGAGGACGAATTAGTAAATTTGCGGGGGCTGTTTCAAATCTACTTAATATTAAGGTTATGCTTCAAGTATATAATGGTCAAATTCATATTGAATCTAAGGGCCGGGGTCTAAAGTCTATCCATAAGGAATGGGGAAAAATTCTTGATGAGATGGCGCAGGGACCTAAGGTTAAAAAGATTGGGATATCTCATGTAGACGCTGGTAAAGAAGTAGATCGATTATTAGCAAACTTAAAAGAACTTTACCCTAATATTGATGTAACAGTCAGAGAAACGGTGCCAATTATTGCTACTCATACGGGAATGGGTGCTTGTTGTCTTTTATACTATACTGAATAATATAAGGATAAGAAGATTGTACACCTGGCCTGAATAGCTAATCATGTAAAGCATAAGCTAGCTTATTGGGCTTATCATTTTATTGTGAATTAGTCATAAAACTAGTGGGGCTGAGAAAAAGCAAAGGTTTTTTCTCAGCCTTTATTTCTTAACATAATGAGGTACAGTAGATGAAAAAGTGGAAACGATTATTATTAGTTGTATTGGTTATGGTGGGTGTTATTGGCGGAGGATGGTATGCTTATAATTCTTCGATTACAACGATGACTCGTGATACCAAATCAGTTGCACCAAAATATATTGAGAAGAAAAATGTTAGATTAGTTGCTCTTGGTGATTCTCTTACTCATGGACAGGGAGATGAGGATAACAATGGCGGCTACGTTGGAATAATAAAAAGTAAAATTGAACATCATTATAAACAAACCAAGGTTACAACTATTAATTATGGGGTTACTGGCGATCGGTCAGATCAGATCCTTGACCGGGTCGATCAACAGTCACAATTGAGAAAAGATTTACAAGCTGCTGATGTAATTACAATGACAGTTGGTGGTAATGATTTAATGCAAATTTTGGAGAAGAATGTTATGGGATCTGAAAATCAGGTTACAAGCAGCGTTCGTAAGGGTGAAAAGACATACCAACAAAAATTAGTAAAATTGTTTAACGCGGTCCGTCAAGAAAATCCCAAGGCCCCAATTTTTGTGATGAGTATTTATAACCCTTTTTATACTTATTTTCCAGATGTGACAATAATTGATCAGTCTATTGGTGAGTGGAATCAAACAACCCAAAATGCAATGAGTAATTACCATTATATGTATTTTGTCGATATTAATAAAGTGATGTCGTATGGACAATATCAAACCAAAAACCAACAACAAAAATTAATAAAAGAGGAAAAGCAAGCAAACCAAGGGAAAGTCAGTCAAAAACGTGTAATTGAAATAATGAACCATAAGGACCAAAATTTGAATAAGTATATTTCAACCACAGATAATTTTCACCCTAATCATGCTGGATATAGTCAAATTGCAGCACGATTATTTGATTCAATGGAAAAACACGATAGTTGGGAGTTTACAAGGAGGTAAAAATGAACGAAACGAAAACAAAACATATTAATTGGTGGAAATGGGCTTTTCTCTGCCTAGTTGCAGTGATCGTTATTGGGTGTGGTGTAGTCTTAAATAAGGCAACCGCTCCTGCACCAAATACTACAATTACAAAACCAGTTAAACCGAGTGATTCATCGGTTACGGTTGAATTAAATAAAAAGCAAGTAAATGCATTGGCGGCAAATTACTTAAATGAATTCTTGAAGGGGCAAAAAATTCGTTATGATTTTATCGTTGGTGATAAGTATGCTACCCTGACAGGGAACACTAAATTTTTAGGTGCTAATGTTCGTTTTGCGATTAATTTTATTCCTGAGCGGATGAATAATGGAAATGTTTTGTTACGGGCAAAAGGATTGACGGTTGGTCGGTTAAACATTCCAATTAAATTTGTGATGGGATACATCGCCAAAAATTACGACATTCCTAAATGGGTAACGATTAATCCAAAGAAGAAGACAGTTCTATTGGATCTTAATCGTTATAGTAAACATCGCTCCTTAAAGTATTCAGCTCAGGAAATAAATATGGAGGAAGGTCAATTTAAATTCCTCATTACAGTACCAACTAATAATAAATAATATGGGAGGAAAATAAAATGCGGATGAGCTTTTATCATTTTTTGATGACGCAAAGAAATCCTAATAGTGCAGATGAGGTTCAACAATTTGCTAATAACGCATTCTTTGATTCGGCATTTCCTAAACAATCAACTGATTTTGAAGAGATCTCGAAGTATTTGGAAGAGAATGCAGATTATTTACCATCAATGACAATTTTTGATGAATCATGGCAGCGATACATTGATGCCATGAATTAAGGGAGGAGAAAGAAATGGCAACAATACAATGGTTTCCTGGACACATGGCAAAAGCGCTACGACAGATTCGCGAACAGATGCCATTAGTGGATATTTTATTTGAATTGGTTGATGCGCGGGTTCCGTATTCATCACAAAACCCAGAAGTGGCATTAGCTGCAGGCGATAAGCCTAAATTATTAATTATGACTAAAACTGACCTTGCAGATCGTCAAAGGTTGAATGAGTGGCTAACTTATTATAAAAATCATGGGCAGCCAGTATTAGCACTTGATTCACGTCAAAATAATGTTGCAAAAGTTGTTACAGCTAAAAGTAAGGAGATTCTTCGTGATAAGCTTGCTGATGAACAAGCGAAGGGGATGAAGAAGCGACCGATAAGGGCAATGTGTGTTGGTGTCCCTAATGTTGGTAAGTCGACATTATTGAATCATCTTGTGAAAAAGAATGTTGCAGCTACGGGCAATCGACCGGGAGTAACTACTGGTCAACAATGGCTGCGATCATCTGCTGAACTGGAGCTTTTAGATACGCCTGGAGTATTGTGGCATAAGTTTGCTACCCCTAAACAAGGAACGATGCTGGCCCTTTCAGGAGCAATTAAAGACAGCTTATACGCAAAAGATGATGTTGCTTTATTTGCGCTTGATTATTTACGGCAATACCAGCCAGAAAAGTTAAAAGAACGCTATCATTTAACCGATGAAGAGCTAAGTGAAGATATTGCTAATCCGGAATTATTATTAACAATTACAGCGAAAATGGGTTTTCGTGATGATTATGATCGGGCAAGTGAACGCTTGATATTCGATCTGCGAAAGGGAAAATTAGGACCGATTACCCTTGAAGTTCCAGCAGATTTAAATGAGGATGGGTTAAATGAGTAAAGAGACGATTAGTCAAATAAAAGAGCACCTATTAACAGTTCAAAGGCTCGATGACCCATATATCCAATCAATAGTTGGCGATTCACGTAAGGGTGTTCAAACGGCAATTGGTCAGTTAAAACGACGCTTGGCTCGTCAGCATGAAGCTTATGCGGCCTTTAAAAAAAGGTTCAAATATGAAGAATACTACTGGCAAAGTGGCTGCCAATATGTTGCAGGAATGGATGAAGTAGGACGGGGGCCTTTAGCAGGACCGGTTGTTACCTGTGCAGTTATTTTGAATGCTGATTTTGATTTGGTAGGTGTAACTGATTCAAAACAGTTAAGTCGCCATGAGCGAGAAAATCTTTATCTAAAGATTATTAATGAGGCTGTTGAAGTAAGTATTGCAGTAAATGACCGTGATGTAATTGATAAATTAAATATTTATGCGGCAACCCAAGATGCAATGATTCGGGCTGTTAATCAGCTCCATCATCGCCCAGACCATTTGATTGTTGACGCTGTTCCCTTAGCAGTCGATATTCCACAAACTACTTTAATTAAGGGCGATCAAAAGAGTATTAGTGTGGCAGCTGCTAGTATTGTAGCAAAAGAATATCGTGATCATTTAATGCGTGATTATGACTATGTATATCCCGGATATGGATTTGCACAGAATATGGGATATGGTACGAAGGAACACTTAGCAGGCCTTGCAAAATTAGGCGCTTGTCCAATTCATCGTCGTTCTTTTAATCCTGTTCCAAAATATTTAAATTAAAAAATGCATTTTAAAAAAGTTTTCGTATATATATCTATGAAGATATGTTTATGGAGGCTTTTTTATGTTACAAGTAAATGATTTTTTATTGCGATTAAGTCTATGTCGCGGAATTAGTTTAGTATCGAAATATCGTCTATGGGAATGTGCGCAGCGAACACGTTGTTTTAATAACATTAACTTTTTAATTGAGCATTCGAAGATTAGTTTGCGTAGCGCCACAGCATTTAAAAATAATTGGACTAGTAGTGACTTAGATAATACAGTCAAAATGAATAAGCAGGAACCTTTTATTACGATTGTAGATCCATTGTATCCATTAAACTTGAAAGAGACTTATTGTCCACCGTTAGTGCTTTTTTACCGCGGAAATCTAAGCTTGCTTCATCAACCGTCAATTGGTGTTGTCGGTACCCGCCAAATTACAGCTTATGGTCAGAGTGCTCTGCGAGGATTATTACCGCCATTAATAAAACGGCAGATAGTTGTTATTAGTGGTCTCGCCCAGGGAGTAGACGGGCTTAGTCACGAACTTGCACTAAAGTATGGTGGGCAAACAATTGGTGTAATTGGATGTGGTCTAGATAAGGCATACCCACAGAATCATCAGCAATTGCAAAAAGATGTTGCTAGTCGAGGATTATTAATTTCTGAATATGGAATAGGAGAGCCGCCACTTGCTTATCATTTTCCTGAACGAAATCGAATTATTGCAGGGCTGAGTGAAGTGGTGTTAGTGGTTGAAGCTAAAAAACGCAGCGGGAGTTTAATAACCGCTAATATTGCACTTGATGAAAATAGGTCGGTTTGCGCTGTGCCTGGGCGAATAGATGCTCCATTATCTGTTGGCTGTAATAGTTTGATTGCTGCTGGTGCTAAGCCAATATTAAAAACGCAGGATTTACTTGATGAATTCCGTTTGGGCTAATAAGACTTGATTTATAAACAGTTTTTGATTAAAATATTTTTTTCAGTTAGAGATTATATTTGACATATGATGGTCAAATGGATTAATAATATTATTGAATGAAATATTAAAAAACGTTAGGAGCCTACCAGAATGGCAACCAAAGCAACTAAAACGGCGACTAAAAAAACAACGCGTCGTCGCTCAAAAATAAAGAAAAACTTGGTGATTGTCGAATCGCCATCAAAAGCGAAAACAATTGGAAAATTTCTTGGGCGATCATATAAGGTCGTTGCAAGTTTAGGACATATCCGGGATCTACCAAAAAGTCGGATGGGAGTCGATATTGAACACGACTATACGCCAGACTATATTTCAATTCGTGGCAAGGGTGATGTCATTAAGGAATTACGGAAAGATGCCAAAAATGCAAAAGCAGTCTACTTGGCTTCTGACCCGGATCGTGAAGGAGAAGCAATTGCTTGGCACGTTTCCAATATTTTAAAACTTGATGATGACCGGAAAAATCGTGTTACCTTTAATGAGATCACTAAAGATGCGGTTAAAGAAGCCTTTAAAGAGCCACGAACAATTAATATGGACTTGGTAGATGCGCAACAAGCACGACGGGTATTAGACCGGTTAGTAGGTTATTCTATTAGTCCAATTCTCTGGAAAAAAGTCAAGAAGGGCTTGAGTGCTGGTCGTGTACAGTCAGTTGCCCTTTATTTGATTATTCAACGTGAAAATGAAATCAAAAACTTTAAGCCAGAAGAGTACTGGACAATTGATGCGGATTTTAAGAAGGGAAAAGAAGAATTTAAGGCTAGCTTTTATGGTGAAAATGGTAAAAAGGTTGCCTTAAAGAGTAATGATGACGTTCAAAGTATTCTTGCTAAAATTGACAAGAAAAAAGATTTTGAAGTTACAAAGGTTACTAAACGTGAGCGTCGCCGGCAACCACAACCACCATATACGACGTCCACCATGCAGCAAGATGCTAACAGGCGCTTGAATTTCCGAACACGGAAGACGATGATGGCTGCGCAAATGTTATATGAAGGTATTGACATTAAAGAAGGGGCTCCGGTGGGGTTAATCACTTATATGCGGACAGACTCTACTCGAATTGCATCCGTTGCAAAGCATGAAGCATCAAATTATATTCATGAAAACTATGGTGGCGAATATGCAGCGGTTAAGCCAGTCAAAGGAAAGTTACCAGAAGGGGCGCAGGATGCTCATGAAGCAATTCGTCCTACATCTGTGTATCGAACTCCAGCAAAGATGAAGCAGTATTTAACTAATGACCAATATAAGCTATATAGTTTAATTTGGTCACGATTTGTTGCAAGTCAAATGACAGCAGAAGTGATTGATACAATGAGTGTAAACTTGCAACAAAATGGTGTTGATTTCCGTGCGAACGGCTCTAAGGTAAAGTTTCCTGGTTTTACTAAGGTTTATAAACGTGGCACTGAAAAGGATAATATATTGCCGGAACTTGCAGAAGGCGATGCTGCCCAGATGATTAAGGATGATCCAGCCCAACACTTTACTCAACCCCCTGCTCGTTATACAGAAGCATCACTAATCAAGACATTGGAAGAAAATGGTGTCGGTCGGCCTTCAACTTATGCTCCAACTCTCGATACAATTCAGCGGCGTTATTATGTTCGTTTAGTATCCCGGCATTTTGAACCTACCGAATTAGGAGAAATTGTTAACAGAATTATCGAAAAACAATTTCCAGATATTGTAAATGTCCAATTTACTGCTGATATTGAAGGTAAGCTTGATGAGATTGAAGAAGGTAAGCAAAATTGGATTAAGGTTATTGATAAATTCTATCAACCATTTTCTAAGGAAGTTGATGCAGCTGAAGAAGAGGTTGATAAGATTGAGATGAAAGATGAGTTAGCGGGTACTGACTGTGAAATTTGCGGTGCGCCAATGGTAATTAAAATGGGACGTTATGGTAAGTTTTACGCATGTTCACGCTTCCCTAATTGTCGTAACACAAAGGCGATTGTAAAGGATATCGGAATCACATGTCCTAAGTGTAAGAAAGGGACTGTTGTGGAACGAAAGTCAAAGAAGAATCGTACTTTCTATGGTTGTTCCCGTTATCCAGAATGTGACTTTGTTTCATGGGATAAGCCAGTCGGTCGAGACTGTCCTAAAGATGGGCATTTTCTTGTTGAGAAAAAAGTCAAGGGTGGCAAACAAGTTATTTGTCCTAATGGTGACTACAAAGAAGAAATTCAGAAGTAAAACAAGAATATTATTTTTACTGAATTTTACTAATGTCAAACTATTGAAAGAGCTTCCAAAATCTGCTATTGTGCGTGTGGAAGCTTTTTTGTATACTTAATGTTAAACGCTTATCATTTGAAGGGATCGATAACATATGATTACTTTACAGAACCCACAATTAACGATTCAAATTAATGAATTAGGTGCTCAATTACACAGTATTAAGCGGCATGATAATCAAATTGAATATTTATGGCAAGGCGATCCTGCTTCATGGAAGCGGCAAGCTCCGATTCTCTTTCCTTTTGTTGGCCGGCTTAAAAATGATCAATATCGTTATGGCGGCAAAATTTATCATCAGACGCAACATGGCTTTGCTCGTGACCGCCAGTTTAATGTTATCGAGCAAACACCAACAATGGTAATACTGGAACAGCATGATGATGCTAAGACTTTACAGGTATTTCCATTTTCATTTAAGCTTCAGGTAAAGTATGAATTGAAGGAGGATAAGTTAGTCGTTGATTATCGGGTAACAAATCCGAGCGCAGATAAAACTTTACTTTATGCGATAGGAGCCCATCCAGGATTTAATATGCCGTTAACAAATACTGGAACCTTTAATCAGACACAATTATCTGTCTGGCCGGCTGAAGAGTATTCGCGGATTCTTTTGGAAGGACCGTATAATGATTCCGAGCATCCGCAATTAATTAATATGAAAGAAGCACGGATGCTTAATCATGACGACTTTAATCATGATGCGATCATTTTTAAGACAGCTGGGGGTCATTTTAAGGTTAAATTAACGGACACCGTAGCTAATCATGGTGTTATTGTTGATACTTTTGCCACTGAGTATGTTGGAGTTTGGTCTCAATATCCGGCAACTGCACCATTTGTATGTGTTGAACCATGGTGGGGGATTGCTGATAATGTCAATGGTGATGGTGAGTTGCTACATAAGCAAGGAATGCACCGCTTAGCGCCTGCAGAGTCAGATAATTATAACTTTAGTATTAAGCCATTTTAAAAATAAAATGAGAGGCAACAAAAATGCTGTCCTCTCATTTTTATTTATGCTTCTTTTGTCGGAGATAGTAACCGAGGCCAAAGCTAACCATCGACTCTTTTCCTGATAAAATTCGTTGGATATTTGATACGTGACGGTAGACTACAATAGCTGTTAATATTCCGGCAACAATTGATAGTATCCAGTCGTGAATGAAAAGGGCAATAACAAAAATTGCGGATATCCCGATCATGCTTGCCATGCTAACCATACTAGTTAAGCACAGGACCGCAATGAAAATTAAACAGGCAATTAGAAAAAGTAGTGGATTATATGCAAGTAAAATACCAGCACTAGTAGCTACAGCCTTGCCACCTTGAAAATTATCAAAAATTGATGCCGTGTGTCCTAAACTGGCAAATAAACCAATCAATAGGGGATTGACAGTACCTGAAACGCCTAGAAAATATGGTTGGCTAGCGGCTAAGGTACCTTTTAGAACATCGATAATAAGAACTACCACGCCAGCTTTGAAACCCAGCGTTCGGAACGTGTTAGTAGTCCCAATATTACCACTGCCAAGCTTACGAATATCTTTATGGTAAATATATTTGCCAATCCATAGGCCGGTAGGAATTGAGCCAAGTAGATAGGCGATAATAATCATTCCGATAATTTTAAAAATCATTATAATAGCTCCTTAATAATAGCCTTCACAGCATTTAAGCATAGCATGAATAGAGCTTTTTCACCACTAATAAATGAGGATTTATGAAGTGAATTTGCGAAAGATGCAAGTTTTGAGTATTATTCAATATGGATTGAATTTGTATAGTTTTAAGCTTTACAATTAATAAACGTAAATGGTACAATAATTTTTCGAACATACGTTTAGACATTAAATTGGCAATGGGAGGTCATTTTGTGGCCAAGAAAGAAGTAACATATGATGCCTCATCGATTCAAGTGTTAAAGGGACTTGAGGCAGTACGAAAACGACCAGGAATGTATATTGGGTCAACAGATTCGCGTGGGTTACACCACTTAGTATATGAGATTGTAGATAATGCCGTTGATGAAGCATTATCAGGATACGGTGATGAGATTAATGTCACGATTGAAGCTGACAACTCAATAACGGTTCAGGATCATGGACGGGGGATGCCAGTAGGAATGCACGCTTCTGGCAAACCAACACCGGAAGTCATTATGACGGTTTTGCACGCTGGTGGTAAGTTTGGACAGTCTGATGGTTATAAGACGTCAGGTGGTCTTCATGGTGTGGGAGCTTCTGTAGTTAATGCATTATCTACTCACTTAACCTTAACAATTGTGCGTGACCATGTACGTTATCAAGAAATTTTTAAAGATGGTGGTCAACCGGTAGGCACATTAAAGAAACTGGGAAAGACAAAGGCAAGTAACGGGACTACGGTTTCTTTTAAGCCGGATTCAAAGATTTTTTCAACGACTGTTTATGACTATAATACTTTAGCTAATCGATTGCGGGAATCAGCATTTTTACTTAAAGGGATTAAGATTACCCTTACAGATAAACGTGCTGGTCAAGAAAAGCAGGATATTTTTCAGTTTGATAATGGAATTAAGGAGTTCGTGTCATACCTTAACGAAGGAAAAGACACCCTTGGTAAGCCCCTTTATTTTGACGGTAAACAAGACGGCGTGGAAGTGGAAGTAGCTGCTCAATACAATGATGGTTATTCTGAAAGCCTTTTGTCGTTTGTTAATAATGTTCGAACACCAGATGGCGGAACTCATGAAGCGGGATTTCGGAGTGCCTGGACTAAGACTTTCAATGAATATGCTAAAAAAGTTGGCTTACTAAAGGCTAATGATAAAAATTTGGAAGGTAGTGATGTCCGTGAAGGTCTCACTGCGGTTATTTCTGTACGAATTCCTGAACGTCTCCTTCAGTTTGAAGGGCAGACAAAAGATAAGCTAGGAACACCAGAAGCACGTAAAATAGTTGACGCAATCGTTAGTGAACAGCTTGGCTATGCGTTAATGGAAAATGGCGATTTTGCCCAAATGCTAATTCGAAAGGCGGTAAAAGCTCGTGAGGCTAGAGAAGCAGCCCGAAAAGCTCGTAATCAAGCTCGTGGGGGGAAACGTAAGAGCAAAAAAGAACGAAACCTTTCAGGAAAACTAACTCCGGCGCAGTCAAAGAACGCCAAGAAGAATGAACTTTTCTTGGTCGAAGGTGATTCTGCCGGTGGTTCTGCCAAACAAGGGCGTGATCGAAAATTCCAAGCGATCTTGCCCCTAAGAGGAAAAGTTCTTAATACAGAAAAAGCTAAATTGGACGATGTGTTAAAGAATGAAGAATTAAATACAATTATTTATACTGTTGGCGCTGGTGCAGGATCAGAATTTAATGTTGAGGATTCAAATTATGATAAGATTATTATCATGACGGATGCCGATGATGACGGCGCTCATATTCAAATTTTGCTCCTGACGTTCTTTTATAAGTATATGCGGCCAATGATTGAAGCAGGAAAAATTTATATTGCGTTGCCGCCGCTTTATTGTATCCAGCGTGGACGGGGAGCCAAGACCAAAATTACTTATGCATGGACAAATGATGAGCTAACCAAAATGTCTAAGGAAATGGGTAAAGGAGCTCAGTTGCAACGCTTTAAGGGTCTTGGAGAGATGAATGCTGACCAACTCTGGGAAACAACAATGAATCCTGAAACACGGACGCTAATTCAAGTGCGAATTGAGGATGCTGAATTAGCTGAACGACGAGTTACCACATTAATGGGTAGCAAAGTCGAACCACGACGCGAATGGATTGAAGAAAATGTCCAGTTTACGCTAAGTGATGACCAAGAATCTGATAAACTTGTTGAGAATAAGGGAAGATTGTCATCTTCAAAAATGCCAACAATTAATACATGGAATTAAAGAGAAGGGAATAAAGTTTTGTGAGAAACGGAAAAATTGAAAGCATGACGCTGGAACAAATTATGGGTGATCGTTTCGGCCGTTATTCAAAATCAATTATCCAAGAGCGGGCATTGCCAGATATTCGTGATGGCCTAAAACCAGTTCAACGGCGAATTTTATTTGCGATGAACAAAGATGGTAATACTTATGATAAGGGATTTCGTAAGTCTGCTAAGTCTGTTGGTAATGTGATGGGTAATTTTCACCCTCATGGAGATAGTTCGATTTATGAAGCATTAGTACGAATGAGCCAAGATTGGAAACTGCGGGAACCATTAGTTGAGATGCATGGTAATAATGGTTCAATGGATGGTGATCCACCGGCAGCAATGCGTTACACAGAGGCACGGTTAAGTAAGATCGCAGGCTTAATGCTTCAAGATATTGATAAAGATACAGTTGAAATGACCTTGAATTTTGATGATACAGAAAAAGAACCAACTGTATTACCAGCACGAATTCCTAATTTATTAGTAAATGGTGCTACGGGGATATCAGCGGGTTATGCTACTGAAATCCCAACTCATAATCTTAGTGAAGTACTTGAAGCTTTGATTTATCTAATCAAGCATCCAACAGCGTCTCTTGATAAATTAATGGAATTTATTCCAGGTCCTGATTTTCCAACAGGGGGAATTATTCAGGGAATTGATGGTATTCGAAAAGCGTACCAGACTGGCCGGGGACGAGTAGTCGTTCGAGCTAAGACTGAAATTGAAACTTTAAGAGGCGGTCGCCAACAAATTAATGTGACCGAAATTCCATATGAAGTAAATAAGGCACAATTGGTTAAGCGAATCAACGACTTACGATTAGCAAAAAAGGTTGAAGGAATTGCAGAAGCTCGTGATGAAACTGACCGGAGCGGTTTACGGATTGCCATTGAACTAAAGCGTGGTGCTAATGCAAATGGAATTCTTAATTACTTGCTAAAAAACACTGATTTACAAATTAATTATAATTTTAATATGGTTGCGATTGATGATCAGCGGCCAATGCGGGTTGGGCTAAAACGGATTTTGACTTCATATTTGGAGTTCCAAAAACAAATTATTAGGCGACGAACACAATTTAACCTTAATAAGGCTCAGCAACGGTTGCACATTGTCGAAGGCTTGATTAAGGCATTATCAATTCTTGACCAGGTTATCAAAACCATTCGGGCTAGTAAAAATCGCAAGGATGCTAAAACAAACCTGGTAAAAGAATATGACTTTACGCCAGAACAAGCAGAAGCAATTGTAACTTTGCAACTGTATCGTTTAACTAATACCGATGTAACTGAATTAGAAGACGAACAAAAAAAGCTTAATTTGAAGATTAAAGAATATCGCTTAATCTTAACCGATGCCAATGAATTGGCCAAGGTTCTTACTAAAGAAATTCGGGCAATAAAAAAACAATTTGGTAATCCACGCCGGACAAAGATTGAAAATCATGTTGAAAAGCTTGAAATTGACACTAAAGTCACGGTTGCTAACGAAGATGTGGTTGTCTTAGTATCTCATGCGGGCTACATTAAACGTAGTAGTATTAGGTCATTCAAAGCCTCAGCAGCTGATGAAAATGGGTTACGTGAAGATGATTACCCGTTGCTTGTTCAACAGACTAATACACTTGCTCATCTCTTTATGTTTACTAATCTTGGCCATATTATTTACCGACCAATTCATGAAATAGCAGATGTTCGTTGGAAGGATACTGGCGAGCATATCTCACAGACAATTGGGCTGGCTGATAATGAAGAGATTATTAAAGCAATGATTTTTGATAAATTAGAGCAACCAGGAACAATTATTATGGGAACCAGTGATGGTCAAGTAAAACAGACGGCTTTTAATGAATATAAACCTGGTTCGCGTTATAAGAGTCATGCTAGTGTTGCGATTAAGTTGAAAGATGATAACGCGCGGGTAGTTAGTGTCGATTACTACGAACCTAAAAATGAAAATCAGTCATTATTGACAATTAGTCGTCAAGGATATGCAGTGCGTTATGATATTGCTGATGTACCAGTTACCGGTATTCGGACTGCTGGGGTACGAGCTATTAACTTGAAAGATGATGACCAAGTAATGGATCAGGTACTGGTTAAAGATGGCGATAATGTTGCGGTAATTACACAGCGGGGAGCATTTAAAGAAATGCCGGTTGATGATATTGAAGTAGGTGCGCGGGCGCGTCGTGGTGAATTAGTACTACGTCGGCTAAAATCTCATCCACATGAAATAGCGGATTTTGTAGCTTATGATAATGCTTATAAAGGTGCTTTTGAAATTATTACGGATCGTCCTGCCTTCCAAGATGTAATGGTGACTGATCACCATTTAGGGTCAATAAAATCAAATGGAACTTTTGTTATCGATACAGATACGCAAGGTACACCCGTTAAATTACGGCTAAAACAAGCAGATATTTTGGCGGAAGAAGCGGTTGCCCAAAGTTAGAAGGCAAAAGAGGGATTAATTTGGCGTACGTTAGAGAAATAAGAAGTTTAGTAGGACACCGCCCGTTAATTATGACAAGTGCATCCGGCGCGCTTTTAAATAATCAAGGAGCAGTACTACTACAAGAACGGGCTGATACAGGAGACTGGGGATTTCCAGGTGGATATATGGAATATGGCGAGTCTTTCAACGAGACAGTCAAACGAGAATTTAAAGAAGACGCGGGAATTGAAGTTGTTCCGTTAAGACAATTGGCAATTTTAGATCAAAACTTTTATACGTATCCCAATGGTGATTGTGTTCAACCCATTAATGTTTTTTATTTAGTTAAAGCGTCAAGTGCAAAAATTTCTCAGCCAAAGGTGACAGAAACTAGTGCTGTTCGTTACTTTTCATTAGCAAAACAGCCACCACGCTTTTTTAATGACCAACATCAACAAATGTGGGAAATTTTAAATAATTTCATTCAAAATAAGCAAGATATTTAATAATTATTCTTTAATCTACTTACTTCCATGATAGAATAGGAAATGTAGATTGTTCCACGTACTAGTATGACTAGTAATAAAGCAGTGAACAAACAGGAGGAATTTATATGAGCAAAGAATTAGTATTTGGACATCAAAAGCCTGATACAGATGCGATTACTGCAGCAATGGCATTTTCATATTTTCAAAATCAATTAGGATATGAAACAGAAGCAGTTGCTCTTGGCGAACCAAATGATGAAACTAAGTTTGCATTAAAGACATTTGGAATGGAAGCACCTCGGGTAATTAAGACCGCTGCTAATGAAGTAGATAAGGTAATGCTTGTTGATCATAACGAACCACAACAGAGTGTAAGTGATATTGACAAAGTTACTGTAACCCATTTAGTAGATCATCACCGAATTGCAGGCTTTGAAACTGCTCAACCACTATGGGCAACTGTTCGTCCTTACGGTTGTGTAAGTACAATTATTACTGAATTATTCCAAGAAAAGCATATTAATATTCCTGCTGACTTAGCTGGAATGATGCTTTCTGCGATTATTTCTGATACTTTACTCTTAAAGTCACCAACCACAACGGATCATGATCGAGAAGCAGTTAAGTACTTAGCAAAAATTGCTGGAGTTGAAGACTATGAAAAATACGGCATTGATATGCTAAAAGCTGGTACAAACTTGGCTGCTAAGTCTGAAGCTGATATTGTTGATGGCGATGCAAAGACTTTTGAACTTGGTGGCAAGAAGGTACGTATTGGTCAAGTAAATACGGTTGACTTGGATGATGTATTTAGCCGGCAATCAGAGTTAGAAAGTCAAATGCAAAGTTTAATGGATGATAATAGTTACGATTTATTCTTATTGATCGCTACTAACATCTTAAATAGTGACTCCGAATTACTAGTAATCGGTGATCCAGCTGAAAAGGTTGAAGCAGCATTTGGTAAGAAACTCAACGAAAAGAAGCGGATGAACTTACCTGGTGTTGTATCACGGAAGAAGCAAGTTGTTCCTCCTTTAACAGATGCTTTTGAAGGCTAATAGGTATAAACAGCCTAAGATTAGTTCAGAACGAGAATAATCGTTTTGGACTTTTTTTATTACTCTAAAGATAGCTAAGGTAACTTTTTGAGCAAAAAATTATACTTTCGTTCTTAATAGTTTAAAATTATAGTTACTAACTTATGAAAAGGGGCGAAGAAGGATGAATATTACTTTTACAAAGGAAGCTATTAATCGGTTGACACGGTATGATTTATCGAGTAAAACAATGTTACTTGATTTTGATGATGGTGTAGGACCATTTTCTGCAGTTGGTAGTTGTAGCTTAGATGGTGGATATCGGTTAATTCTTGTTAATAAAGATGCTGAGGTCCCTGACTATAATGAAAGAATTCAATCTAACTTAGGCGATCTTTATATTAAGCGTCATACTGCTGTCCAATTTGATGATGAAATGGAAGTACGATTCAATCCTCAATATTTTACGATGCCACTTGTTAGTCCGCAAAGAGTACTTACTGATAACCTTGAAGTTCTTGATTTAAGTAATGATGAGCTAAACTCTCACTATAATCGAGCACATGATTGTTAAAAATAAAGATCCTGCCAGAATAATACCGAGCTGTGCTTCCTATTGTTAGCGGTATACACACCTCATTATTGACAGGATCTTTTTGATTTATTATAAAATGAAACGAAATACTACTGTTGTAATTATACCAATAACGCCAATGATTGCTGCATATGAAAAATGCTTGCGGCTATTGGCATTTTTCATCGCTTGCCGCCCCATTAGGATAATAAAAATTGCCCAAAAGAAAGCAGCAATAAGCAAGATATATAATTTCCAATTAATTGGTAAGTGGTGATAGAAATCACCATAAAATACCATCACGCCAATAAACATTACAAAAGCGTAAGCATAATTGTCATGACGAAAGTTCGTAACAAAAAAATAACCGAATAAGCAAATTAATATTAGACTAATTACATCATTTAGGACCATCCAAAGTCACACTCCCTTATTTACTCCTTATTATAGTTAATTAATATCTAAATACAAAATGTTAAGAAGACAAGTTAAATAATATGATATGATTATCTTGAGAGATTAATGAAGGTGGTCTTAACAGTGAAGAAAAAAGCGATGCGCCAAGAAATAAAATTATTAACTGAGGAAAACCAACAATTACGACGCTATACTTTATTGACAACGCTAGGAATTACGATGGGATTAGCCATTACATTGGTAAAGGCAATTCGTAAAAGTTAAATTTTACGATTGCAATTAAAAAGGAGCCGATATCAGCTCCTTTAATATTATGGTATTTATTTTGCGTCTTTTTCGACTTCTTCACGGGTCTTTACATCATTAACGTGAAGCTCAAATTTTACTAATTTTAATCCGGTCATTTTATCAATTGCTCGTTGAACTTCAGAGCAAACTGCTTTAAAAATTTCAGGTGCGCTTTTACCGTATTCAATAGTTGCATCCATTTTTAAGGCTACTTGTTTTTCGCCAACATCGGCATCAATACCCTTTGTAGGATTACTTCCAGAGGTTACTTTATCTGCAAGTTCACTAAACATATTACCATCAAGAGAGAGAATTCCCGGAACCCGACTTGCGGTGATTCCAGCGATTTTTTCGATTACTTGGTCATCAAACGTTAATTGCTCGTCGATCGTTTTAGTTGTTGTATTGGTTGTAGTTGTCATAGTAATTCCTCCTTGGAAATTAGTTGGCAATTTTGTCTAACATCTTAATGGCGAGCTTATTCAAGGAATAGCCTTTAGCGTCAAGAAAATAACCGATACCGCCTAGTATTATGGTTGTTAGTAGGATTCCAAGCATTGGGAAAAATCCCCAGATGACCCAGCTAATACTAATAATTAGTCCCATGATCATCCCTAGTGTTGTTAGCTTCATAGTGTACCTCCCTTAAACGATAACGACTGACTTTTTGTGTGAGTATGGATCTAAGTTAATTCTGAGCTTATTAAGGTCAATATTAAATTTTTGCTTAAGGTCAGTTCTTATTGTTTGTTGAATTGCGGAATGAAGCATTTCAGGGTTTGTTCGACTTGATAACATTCCGTTAACCGTGACGTCAGCTTTTTGGTGGTGGCGGTGCATTCGAAGTTTGATTGCTGGATTGTAAAGATCATACTTTGCAATCGAAGTCTTTAAACTATGTTCTACCGCTTGTCGGTCAATTTGTACCTTATTGGCCCCATCTTTGGCGATAGTCATTTGTTTAGTCGTGGTTGGGCGGAAAATCGCCACAGCCATAACGGTTAAAGCTACTATAATCAGGAACGCAGCGACTCCAGCTGAAAATTGTTGACCAGTTGGGCTGTGAAGCCAGTCATTAACTGGGATTGTCCAGGCTTCATCACGATAGACCCATAGAAGGATAACGACGGTTCCAACAATTATTTGTAATAACATGGCGAATGATATCCACCATTTTTTCCAGGCAGCCATAAGCATCACTTCCTTTCAGTGTCCATGGATAACTTTTACTATGAACTAAGCATAACATGTTAGAAAACGCTTTACTGCATTTATCGTAATACTAAAGGTAATGTTAAGCTGGTGTTAACAAAATAGTCATAATTAATAAAACAGTCTTGCTGTACAACAATTGTTGCAGTAAGACTGTTTTTATAAAACTATTTATTTTGACGTTCTTGTAATTTGGCAATTTCAGAGTATGCGGGGGCTAACATTTCCTCAACTTGTTGAAAGAGGGGGGTATAGCGTTGGTAAACTTTAACTGCTTTTGCCGATGGCTGGTAGGAACTAAAATTACCAATAAAATTTTGTGGTGTATCTAGATTGTTAATCATTCCTAAACTCTTCATTGCCATTACGACAGCACCGAGGCAACCAGATTCAAATGAGTCGGGAATATTTACCGGACAGTTAAGAATATCCGCAAGCATTTGTCGCCATACTTGTGATCGGGCAAAGCCACCAGTTGCGGTAACACTCGCTGGTTCACCAACTAAAGCACGAACAGCTTGGAAAACTGTTGCAATATTCATGCTTATTCCTTCCATTACTGCGCGAAGCATATCAGCACGAGTGTGGATTTGTGATAAGCCAAAGAAGCTACCACGAGCCTGCGCATTCCATAATGGTGCCCGTTCGCCGTCTAAGAATGGATGAAATAGGAGTCCGTGAGAACCTGCTGGAACTCCCTCAATTACGTGATTAGCGAGGGTATATGGATCGACGTTCTCATTTTTTACTGCACTACTATCAACCAAGTGTTCAACGGCCCATTGATAAACATCGCCACCATTATTCAATGGACCACCAACGACCCATAATCCATCATCAATTGCATAGCAGAATAACCGTCTTTCAGGGTCAATAACGGGATGGTCAGTTACCACGCGGACAGCTGCCGAAGTTCCGATAGTGATGGCAACGGTATTTTGTTTTGTTGCACCAACGCCAATGTTAGAAAGGGCACCATCATATGCACCGTAAACAAATGGGGTATTAGCGGGAATATCAAGCTTTTTCTGTGCAGTTGGTATTAAACCAATTGCTTGGGTAGTTCCACTGACAATTTCAGGCAACTGGTCAGTAGTGATACCAGCAAGGTCTAAGGCTTGTGAGTCCCATTGTCCGGTCTTAATATTCATTAATCCAGTGCATGAGGCGATTGAAAGGTCGACCTTAAATTCATGGAATAGACGGTAGAACAAGTAAGCCTTAATATCGGCAAAGTAAGCACTCTTCTTAAATAATTCTGGTTCATCCGATTTTAACCAGAGAAGCTTAGTTAGGGTTGACATTGGATGGACAGGGGTTCCGGTCTTCAAGTATAACTGTTGCCCCTCAGTCATCATCTTCAAGTTATCAGCAGCCCGTTGTGCCCGACTATCTGCCCAGGTAATTAAGCGGGAAAGTGGTTTTTTATCTTTGTCTAATAAAAGTAAGCTTTGGTTTGCACTTGAGACAGCAACTGCTAGTAGTTTTCCCTGTGTAAGGTCTGCCTTTGCTGCTACATCATGAATAGCCTGTTCAGCAGCGTTAATAATTTCTTCGGGCTCTTGTTCTGCCATTCCAGCTGCATTTCGGTGTAGTTCGTATCCGTGATTAGCTTGATTAAGAACATGAGCATCCTGGTCGTATAAAACAGCCTTTGTGCTTGAAGTTCCAATATCGACACCAATTAAGTAGTTCATTGAATGTTCTCCTTTAATAATTCAATTAATTCTCTCTAAATATTATAACTCTAACTATTATATTCTAAAGTGACTGACGTGCAACGATTTCGACGGGTAAAAGTGTAGTTGAACTGATAAAACTCTTATGTTCAATTTGAGAAACTAGTTTATTAGCTGCAAGGTTACCCATTAATTCCATATTTTGTTTTAAAAGAAAAATACCATTTCCAACGTATTGAGACCATTCCCAATCATCAAAGCTTACTAGACCAATATCATCAGGGAAAGTTAGGTCGAGACTCTTAAAGATAGCGAGAAGGTCAAAAAGAATAGGTCCCATTAATGAAACAACTACGGTTCTTCCAGATAATTCATTTAACTCTTGCAGGAACTTTTTTGCTAACCACTGACGGTCATGACCACGAGTTTCAATATTATGGTAAGTGAGGCCATTATCAGTAGCTGCAGTTTTTATCCCGGCGATTCGCGGAATTTGACCGGATGCCTCAGCAAAGCGGGCGCTGACTGTTAAGATATTTTGATAACCTTTTTGGTAAAGTATTTTTCCAAGTTGATAGCAAGAATCACGATTAGCAGAAGTTACTTTGCCAATGTAGGGTGGCTGATTATCAACTTCTCGGTCGACAATTACAATTGGGATATTAGCATTAATAGCTGGCGCAAATTGTTCAAAATTGCGTGAATTAGGTTGAATAATAACACCATCTACTCGTTGCTGGTAAAGGCGTTGAAGTGCGCGTTTTTCAACATCTTTTGAATTATTGGTATTCATTAATAAAATATCATAACCTGATTGTTGCAAAATATCATCTATTCCCTTTGCCAGTAAGGAGGAAAAGGGGTTAGAAATATCACCAACGAGAACACCGACAACATGGCTTTGTGTCTGTCGAAGACGCTGTGCAGATGCAGTAGGAATAAAATGGAGATCGGTGATGGCTTTTTCAACTCTTTTCCGAGTAGTAGGACGCATTTTTTCGTAGTGGCCGTTTATAATTCGTGAAACTGTTGTTACTGAAACGCCAGCAGCTTTTGCTACATCAGCAATAGTAATATGTTTTGACATTTTATTAGTTCATCATCCTTATTAATATCTACTATTATTTAGGATACCAAAACATAAAAAAAGCGTCACTAGCTAAGTTGCTATAATGACGCCAAATAAAGATTAAACAAAAAGAGAAATAGTATATACTGCACCAAGTCCTGCGAGTGCTAATACTGAAGTTAATGTTGACCATGATAATAAGGTTTCCTTAAGTGATAGACCAAAATATTCTTTAATCATCCAAAAACCAGCATCATTAACATGATCACAGAAAACTGAACCGGCACCGACTGCAAGAACCATTAAAGCAGCCATTGCAGAATTTGAGCCGAATTGGTGAGCCATTGGTGCAACAAGACCGGCAGCAGTCATTGCAGCTACGGTTGAAGAGCCAAGAGATACCCGTAGAATGGCAGTAATTAGCCAAGCAGCAAGAATTGGTGAAATATTGGTTTGGGCAAAAAGAGTTGAAATGTACTTTGAAATACCACCGTCAACGAGAACTTGCTTAAAGGCACCACCACCACCGATGATTAAGAGCATTACTGAGATTTGCTTAATTGATTCAACCATCGAATTAGAAATTTCGTTCATCTTTTTATTTCGCCAGAGACCCATTGTAAAGATGGCAAAGATTAACGAAAGAAGCATTGCAAGGTCTGGAGCACCAATAAATTGGATGAATTCATTAATAGGGTTATTCTTTGGAAAGATAAATGAACAAATTGTCGCAAAAGCGATTAAGATTACGGGCATCATTGCAGTTAAGACGGAAATACCAAATTTAGGAGTTTCATCAATGTCAAATTCTTTGTATTCGCCTAAAACAGAAATATCGATATCTTTACGATAAACCTTTGGATATACTTTGTGAAGGAACCAATTAAATAATGGACCAGCAATAATAATGGTAGGAATTGCAGCAATAATTCCTAGTAAGAGAACATGACCAAGATTTGCACCAAGAATATCGGAAATAGCAGTTGGTGCTGGGTGTGGTGGTAGAAATGCATGGGTAACATTTAAGG
Source organism: Limosilactobacillus rudii (assembly GCF_014145455.1). Taxonomy (GTDB): domain Bacteria; phylum Bacillota; class Bacilli; order Lactobacillales; family Lactobacillaceae; genus Limosilactobacillus; species Limosilactobacillus rudii. The sequence continues at coordinate 74,663 of NZ_JACIVB010000049.1, forward strand.
TTGCGGCCATTGGAATTCCAAGATACATTAATGGCATATCAAGTTCACGGGCGATAATAAAGATAATAGGAAGGACTACGACCAATCCCACTTCAAAGAAAAGGGCAAGCCCAATAATAAACGAGGCAAGAATAACCGCTACTTGAATCCAACGACGACCAAATTTGTCAATTAAGGTAGTAGCAATCCGATAACCACCACCAGCATCTGATACTAATTTGCCAAGCATTGATCCAAAGCCGAAAATGATCGCCAAGTGACCGAGCTGACCACCAATTCCGTTTTCAATAGTTACCGGAATTTTAGTAAAGGGTAATCCAAGCATTAAGGCAACAATAAATGATGTAATAACTAATGCAACAAAAGTATTTAGCTTTAGTTTAACAATCATAAAGATTAAAAGAATAACACCGATTAAAACAATAAGTAATGGCATAATGAACCTCCTAGTGAATAGATTGTTGTTGTAGTTTTGCAATGGTGGAGTAAGCAGGTGTAAGAAGACCTTCTACTTGTTGGAAAAGAGGAAGATAATTTTGATAGATTTTTACATTTTGCTGATGAGGCTGATAAGAGCTAACAGAACCAATAAATTTAGTAATGATCTCATAATTATCAATTAATCCAAGACTCTTCATCGCCATTGTGATTGCGCCAAGACAACCTGATTCAAATGAATTAGGAATGTTGACAGGACAATTTAGAACGTCAGCAAGCATTTGTCGCCAAACTTCAGCACGAGCAAAGCCACCAGTTGCGGTAACACTAGCGGGTTCTCCAACAAGGTCTCGAACTGCTTGAAAAACAGTAGCAATATTCATACAAATTCCTTCCATCACTGATCGAAGCATGTCTGCCCGGGTATGAATTTGTGATAAGCCAAAGAAACTTCCCCGTGCATTAGCATTCCACAATGGTGCTCGTTCACCGCCAAGAAATGGGTGGAATAATAAACCGTGAGCGCCTGCTGGAACTCCTTCAATAACATGGTTAGCTAGAGTGAATGCATCAACATTTTCATTTTTAACTGCGCTAGCATCAACAAGATGTTCGACTGCCCACTGATAAACGTCACCACCATTATTAAGTGGTCCGCCGACAACCCATAATCCCTTATCAACCGCGTAGCAGAATAGGCGTTGTTGAGGGTCAATAACAGGATGATCGGTAACAACACGAACACCAGCAGATGTGCCGATAGTAATAGCAACCGTGTTTTGTTTAATTGCACCAACGCCTAGATTTGAAAGGGCTCCATCAAAAGCTCCATAGACAAATGGTGTATTTACAGGTAGCCCAATCTTCTTTTGTACTGAGGGAACAAGACCAATTTCTTGAGTAGTTCCATTAACAATTTCAGGAAGCTGACTACGAGAAACTTTTGCTAAGGATAAAGCTTCCTCGTCCCAATCACATGTATTGACATTCATCATTCCAGTACATGAGGCGATAGATATGTCAACTTTGAAAGTATTAAAGAAATGGTAGAACAGATAAGATTTAATATCTGCAAAATATGCCGTCTGAGCAATGCTTTCTGGGTGAGTTTTGTTTAACCACATTATCTTAGTCAATGGTGACATTGGATGAATAGGTGTACCAGTTTTAGCATAAATATGTTGACCGGTTGGCGAATTTTTAAGCTCATTTGCTACTTCTTGGGCGCGGGTATCTGCCCATGTAATTACACGGGAGAGAGGTTGAAAATCTTTGTCAAGCATAATCACGCTCTGATTAGCACTTGAAAATGATACGGCTAATACTTGTCCAGTGGTTAAATCGGTACTGTTTGCGGCTTGACGGATAACTTCTTCAACGGCAGTAATAATTGCCTTGGGATCTTGTTCAGCCATTCCCGAAACATCGCGATATAGAGAATATCCTTTACTAAATTGTTTTAAAACTGTTGCTTTTTCATCATATAAAACAGCCTTTGTTGAGGTTGTGCCGACATCGACACCAATATAATAGTTCATAGCTTATTTCTCCCTTGTTATTTTTGAAAACGCTTTAGTTTATCGTTACACCACATAATATAATATTATATGTAAGCGATGTCAATGACTGAAATAAAATAATGGTATCGTTTTCCTAAAAATAGATAAAAAAGACATTGCACCAAATGTGTTAATTATGATACTATTAATTGCTTAAAATTTTTCGTAATAATCGTTAGGGAGGGAATTACAATGAAGATTCGTAAGGCAACAATGGCAGATTTGGATATAGTTGTTGATATTTTACGTGACGGTCGCAATCAATTGGCGGAGCGCGGTGTTGATCAATGGCAGGGGGACTATCCGAATGTCGAGCATGTTAAGGAAGATATTGTGAACGGTTATGCCTACTTAGTTCAAGCAGATGATGACCAAACCGTTGGAACACTAGCAATCGTTAATGCGCCGGATCACTTTTATGATAAGCTAGATGGAAAATGGCTAATTGATACTGAGGACTACGTTGTAATTCACCGGGTAGCAATCCATTCAAAGCACGCTGGCAAAGGATATGCGTCAAAATTATTTATAAGTGTGATTGATTATCTGGAAACAGCACGACCAGAAATTAAATCTATTCGCTTAAGTACAAATGAAAATAATTTAGTAATGCAGCGGGTAATTGCAAAGAACGGTTTTACTAAGTTGGGGACGCTACATGGCGCATTCCGACCTACTGAACTTTCATATGTTTATGAATTACTAACAAGGGTTCGTGTAACGTCGAAAGGATAATTAACAATGAATAAAAAGTACTGTCCCAATTGTGGAAAACAACAACCGCAAAATGCTAAGTTTTGTTCAAATTGTGGCTATGACTTTCGAGAATTAATGCAACGGCGGTCAGTAAAGAAACGGTCTAGGAACCGCCAAAACAAAATAGCATTACTTATTCTTTTGCTAGGTGTTTTGAGCCTTGTAATTGTCCTGATTACTAGTCAACGGGGCAACCATTATAAGAGTCATGAACTGGCAACAACAAGTTCAGCTGTAAATAGCAGTATGAGTTCAACAACAGAAGATGACAGCGAACAAAGTACAACAGAAGCGGGTAACCAGACAAATATACTACCTGCTAATATTGGGCCACGGGTTAGCGCGGCAGCAATAACTTATTATGCGGTTAAGAATAGTGATGCCACTTGGGGCGACTTTTTTGGCCTAGATACGAATAAGGGAATTACCGTTCGATTGTCGACTGATGAAGAATTATTAAGTAAGCTAACTGATAGAGGTCAGGGGATGGCTTACGAAGTATTTAATTATCATGGTGTTACTAGTAACGATAATACAAGTTTCATTTATACAATTGATAAGAATGATAATATTAATATTTACTACCTCTCACCGCGGAGTAATGCAGATACTTATGAGCCAACGGTGACTATTTCACGGTCGGAAATTATTAGTTATTTAAATAATCATCACTATGCCAATAATGTTAAAGCCCTTGGTGAAAAAGTTGTGATTGAAAAATAAGAGAGCGGGAATTAACTCGCTCTCATCTCAATAGGCTTTGTGTTGATTGTGTTGAAATAAAATTCCCCAAATCAGCTTTTTAGCCAATTTGAGGAATTTTGCTTATTTAAACTTTATTTTTTATTAATTTGCTGGGCATAATCACGAGCGTTATATAGTTCATAAACGACCCAAGTTTCGATTAGTGTGATGATACAGATAAGGACTGCAGTGTACATATCTGGTAAGACAAATAAGAGAAGTAGGAAAATCCACGAGATCCAAGACCATTGTGTTTCAATAGTAATTATTCGTTGGACGCGTTTAGTTGGCACTGCCCGACCAGAACGAGTGAAGATTGTCCGGATTTGGTAAAAATAGCGAACTTCAAAAATACTTTCAATAATAAAGATTGCAGTTAACACAATCAAAAAAATATTCATCATAGTTAAATCACCCTCAATGTTGATTTCATTTCTAATTTTAGGACTTTTCTGATACTGGGGCAATGAAAAAAGAAAGCTAGACATAAAGTGCAGTATACAAAGAAGCTCCAGTGCCCGGCCAAGCCGAACCCTGGAGCTTCTTTTCAGAATTTCCACATATTCAAGGAATAGTAGGTGAAATAATTAGTATTCCATCGCTATTAGACATTCATTGTCTTACCATATTCATTATTAATGGTGTCAACAACGTCCTTAGCATGCATATCATCTTCAACAACTGTCTCGCCATCGCGAAGTGTATACTTTACGCTGTCGTCCAAATTATCAAAGTCAACATCATTACCATTAGCATCTACAAAATCAAACTTCGAGTTTTGGAAGTTTTTAAGAGCATCTGCATTAATTTCCATGATTATGCTTCCTTTCGCCATTATAGTAACACTAAATTAGCAAAAGGTATAGAGGAGTGCCAAAAATAATTTTAAATGAATTTTTGAAAAGGATAAAGTAAAAAACTAGTATAGAAAATAGACGATTGGATAATTTTGTATTTGTTAAGTATGTGAGCACAATCTATAATGCATATCAAGAAACCGCTTTTAGATTTGGTACAATTTTATGTAAAGAAGGTTTCTACGATGAGTTTCTATGGTGATCAAAAGGACGAGATGGTTGCTTCAAATACTCCTAGTGTACAGTTACATACTGTTACTAATTTAGCATTAACGCCACAGGCTAATGTAGTTATTGTGCATGGTCTAGCAGAATATGCTGGGCGTTTTGATCCGATTGCTAGTTACTTAGTTAAGCATGATTGTAATGTTTTTCGTTATGATCAGTTAGGACATGGAAAAACGGGAGGTAAACGCGGCTTCCTGAAATCCCCAGATGATCTTTCAGAAAATCTGAAGATAGTTGTTGAGCGAGTAAAAAATCAGTATGCTAATTTGCCTACGTTTGTTATTGGTCACAGTATGGGTGGAGAAACAGTCCTATTATATGCTGCAAAATATCCTAATACTGTTGACGGATTAGTTGTAACGGATCCAGTATCCTTAGCAGAAGGGCCAAGTAGTTTAACCGTTCCGATGGATGGCGATGAGAATACAGAATTTCCTAACCAGATTAATGGTGGTCTTGATTGTGATCAGCGGGTTGTGGATAAGTATAAGGTCAATGACCAGGTTCTTCATACTTTAACTGTGGGGATTATGAATAACGGGATCTGGCAAGGGGCATTATATTTACGTGACCACCTGAAAGATATTGTTGATCCGATTTTGTACCTTCAGGGGTTGGAAGATGGGTTGATTAACTACACCGATTCACTGAAGGCATATACTAAAATTAGTTCAGCAGATAAAGAGTTGCATGTCTATCCATTCTTGATGCATGAAATTCTTAATGAGACTAGTCGTAAGTGGGAAATTTATGAAGAAATTCTAAAGTGGGTAAATAAACATCTTTACTAAGTTAAGATGATAAAGGGCTGTCAGAATAATGGCAGCTTTTTTTATAGAATTAATTCTTGACAGTAAAAAAGTAAGTAGTATTATTAACTACGTGATATAATTCACGAGAGGAGAAAGAGAAATGGATACAAGTACAAGCGTCTCACAATGGCGTGTTTTTTGGAAGAGTGTCTGGTATGGTATTATTGCCGGAATGATCTCTGGAATGGTAAAAATTGGGTGGGAAAAGATTTTGCCACCACGGACACTGGCACGGGATGCGACTAACCCGCCACAACAGATGCTTCAACAATTAGGAGCTTCACCACGCCTTACGCATGCTTATGTATACTATTCCACGGATCAAAAGGTTTTCTGGGTTGCACTTATTTTGCATTTTAGTTTTTCAATTTTCTTTGCATGGTTATTAATTTACATGGCTCAATTTAATAAGACTAAGTGGATTGCCATGTGGCATGGTGTGCTTTACGGGATCCTGATTTGGGTATTATGGCACCTTATTATCATGCCAATTTGTGGAACGACGCCGGCACCATGGAATATGCCATTTGATGAACATTTTTCCGAGTTCTTTGGTCATATCGTCTGGTCCTGGTCAATTGTGGCGGTTGCTTACTTCTTGATCGGCACTCAACACGTAAAGACCCTGACAAATAAATACTTATAAAATGAAATCAAGTAGCTGCGTTTGATAAGTAGTTGCTTGATTTTTTACTTTGACTATTTGTTCACATTAAATATAATAATAAGTGGAGAGAGAATATACCATGATAGGAGGAACTGATAATGTCATTAATGCGTAATACTTCCGAGATTAGCAAGACAGACGCACAGGTTTACCTGGTTACTTTGATTCGCGAAAGCGCTGATATGCCACAATATATCGATCACATGATTTATGAAACCCAAGCAGGTGGTCAAAAATTTATGAGTCGGTTGGTTGAAGCATTTTCACGTGCAGGCTACCGCCAAAAGAAGGTTAGTGATGATGAATATCTTCTCAATAATGGGCTTGATAAGATTACACTAACTGGTGAAGTACAAGATATTTACAAAGATTAATAAAAAGCCGTGAAGCTGAATGCCTCACGGTTATTTTTAGTTTTCATTCCGTAATGATGGAACTTGAATATCATTATCGTAATTAGGACTCCACCAACCACGCTTGCTTAAGTAACCAGATGGTAGGCAGTAGAGGACCAGTTGGATAATTTCGACAACTGCTAATAATGAATTCATAAGACCGCTTTCCTCACTACTGAAAATGATTGAGAGTAGCCAAAAGACTAACACAGCCCAACCGCTCAAACCAATATCCCGAAAACGACGGATGCTAATCGCAATCCCAGGGAAAATGTTTGCAATCGTAAATACTCCCATAACGAAAAGAAGAAACATTACTAGCCAAGCACCATTAGCGTAGCCATTCATAATTGAAGTAACTGATGCATAACCAACAATGGCTAACAATAAGTACAGAATAAGATAAATAATTACATTAACTAATACTGGCCACCAAAAGTCCGCCCGTGACGAGGTTGAGCGGTACTTAAAGGCGTTTTGCCAGTAGTATTTATAAGCTTTGAACAAAATAATCTCCTCCTCAAAAGTAGTTCAAGGTAGATTATAGCATTATTGGAGGAGAGAAAAAATTGGCTGTTGATATAAAAGAGTTTTACCTACATTGCGCGTGGGGGATATTTTTTCTTATAATAAATAGTTCTTTAGTAAGTAAGATTACTTGCAAAAATTATTGAAAGTATATAAGGAGTTTTAATATTGGCAACCAAATCAAAAGAATTAAAAATTGAAGATAAACTATGGAAAGTCGCGGATGCATCTGAATACCGAAACGTTGTATTAGGATTGATCTTTCTTAAATATGCGTTTGACTCATTTGAGGAATATAGAAAAATTTTTAAAATCAGAATTTCCTGAAGATCCAGATGAGTACCATGGAGAAAATATTTTATGGGTTCCGCAAGAATCGCGGTGGTCAAGAATTGAACATGTAGCTAAAATTCCGTAATTGGTGAGGTTATTGATGATGCAATGACTGCCATTGAAAGCTGAGTTAGTGAAGACTGTTAAAGAACAAGCTGGTGTTGATTGGGAAAGAAAAAGCAATGTTCAAGCCAAAATGCGGGTTGCAGTTAAGCACCTTTTACGCAAGTATGGTTATCCACCTGACATCGCACCCGAGGCTATTAAGACTGTCGTTAAACAAGCAGAGCAAATGGCCTCACAAGAAAACTAAGGAGGATTGCAATGAGGGGAGATTATCGCGGTAAGCATGGCGATACTCGCAGAGATAGACGATTTTTTAGTGTTCTTAGATTAAAGTGGACAAATATGTCACAAATTGATCGAATAATTAATGGTGCTTTAGGAATTGTAATTCTTGCACTTTTAGTAAGTGTTGTTATTTTATTTAGTCAGCACAACAATTCAAGCACAAAGAACGTAGCAAGTAGTCATAGCAATATGTCAATGAGTGCCTCTAAGAAAAGAAATCATCAATCCTCCTTTAAAGAGAATGATGATTCTAGGGTAGTTAGTGATACGATGGAAAGTAAAACAAATCAGGAAGCAGAAGAAAATATAAGTAATGATGATAGCTCAACATTAGCTAGTGAGAGTGATAAAAATAAAGGGCGCGTGAATCATGGAGAAGTTTCTGAGGGAATGGATGCAGAATATCGCATGGCACGACAAGCTGGGATTGTTACTGGCGACTGGAGTACGGAGAGTATTCATGACTTTTATAACAATGTCCAGGATAATAATGATGGTTCTTTCACATATAATGGAAAGACTGTATATGTTCAGAAAACGTATCAAGGTAATCCAAATGGGATAGAATATAATGGATCAACATATACTGATCCTGATCGCTATACCGTTACAACTGATCAGTAGTTTTCCGTCTAATAATATCCTCTTGTAATTTTAAGAAATAGTTTCTTGAAACGCCGAATAGTCTTCCAAGGCGAGCTGATAAATCAGGAGTAATTACAAGGTTGTCTTGTAAAATACTTTTTACTTTGTCGGTAGGAATATTTAATTTTGTAGCAAGGGAATCCTCTGAAATTCCGAGTGGCTTCATAAATTCATCTGTTAAGACTTCACCGATTTTTGTAGTAGGTATCTTCCTCATGTTTAAGCCTCCTTGCATGTTATTAGTAATAGTTTAGCATATTGGGTGGTAAGGATAGGATTATGATGGAGATATTAGAGGCTAATAAAAATATTAGTGACAAAGATCAAATCATTCCTTTAGTAGTTATCTTGAAAGCGTTATAATTAAAGTAACTAAAATAAAAGGGGCGATTAATATGAAGTGTCCATGTTGTAATTTATCCAAAAATCAAAAGATCGTTCTCGTTGCTTTAGTGGCTGGAGCGTTAATTTGGCCGTTAGTACTGATGTGTAAATTAATGAAGAAATAGAATTAAAAGGGATCACTTGCGAGTGGTTCTTTTTTAGTTAGAAATAGAAGCAAAAACTTATTAAGAAACAGGTTTATAGTCACAGTAAAATCGTGAACTATAAGCCTGTTTTGCTATTAAAAGATTATTCCTTTGCATCTATTAGATACTTTGCTGCTTGTTCATCAGTTAACGCATATTGCTTTTTTAACTCTTTCATAATGGTATCTTGGGCAATATTTAAATCGCGTAATGAACTGATGAGTCGTTTGATTCCTAATGCATTTTCTTGTTTGACACCTTGTTCGATGCCTTCTTCTATTCCTTGTTGAAGTCCTTCTTTATGACCTTTAATAGTTGCTTCTTCTAAACGGCGTTGTTGATCCATTTCATATATTGAGAGTCGCATATATTCTGCCCTCCATTTTCGATTGTGCTTGATGTGTTCCAACCTTTTCTTTAATTTTACGACAAACTCATCGTGCTCATCAACATCCCGTTTGGCGATTATGTCAAGGAATGTTTGCATTTTTTGATCAACATTATGTTTTATTGAAGTAATATTAAACAAAATATCGGTTTGTCCGTCATCAATAATCTTTTCTGGAATATTGTCAATATGCTTATGAAGGGTATAACGTTGTAATCCCAGTCCAAACGGGTCAAAATTATAAAAGAAAATAACGTATGAATCGTCAACATGATCGTAAGTCCTGCCTTTTTCATATGATTCAATTGTACTTGCGGTTTGGTAGTAGCGAATGCGTTTTGCAATATTATGCTCGTCGACAACCTGCATTTCAATATCATAGTGATTGCCATTTATATCGGTAGTATAGATGTCAAAACGAACAGCGTGAGCATCTGGAGCAATCGTAATTTCCTGCTGAGCATTAGGAAATTCAATTTCTTCAATATGAAGGTGCGGTAAGATCCGCCGCAACACTTCTAAACAGATATCATGATCAGTCATGACGCGGTTAAAAATATAGTCATCAGTAAGGTCTGCATCTTCCCATTTAGGACGGATGTGGTAGGACATAATGTAGTTCTCCTTAAAAATATATTTTTGGATTTCTCCTCTAATTATATATACGTAAAAAATCTTCTTTTGCATTTTTTAAATTCCAATCTACCCATTCGAACAAATGTTTGATATAATAAATTTGGTACCAATAGCGCGCAATAAATAATGGGAGGATAATATGTCGCGGGGAATCCGAATGAACGTCTTTGCTAATAAGGCGATGCTTAACAAAGCAAAGAAAGAGTTATCAGAGCACGCAAAAAATTCAAAGTCGCATAAGCAAGAATTAATACAGAAGTATCAGCAACAGGCAAAGCACTTATCTTCCAAACCAGCCACATCAAAGAAAAAGCAGGATAATAACGAAATTCAAAAGTTGCGTCAACAAGTTAGAAAAATGCACCAACAGCAACAAAAACTCTCGGCAGAGAAAGCAAAAATAAAGCAGCAGGCAACTAAACAAATTCGCAAACTAAAGCACGATAACCGTAATTTACGTCAACAGATACATGATAACCAGCAAAAACTTGATGACCAGCAGATTCAAAATGATAAAGCGGCAACTAAATTAATGGGCGAATATATCGAGATTGCTAGTTGGTTAAGACTATTTGAAGACCTTGATATTGATCCATTTAATGGTAAAACAGTCCAATACCAGCTGCAAGATCAGTACCAACAAATGATGAGCAGCCAAATAATAATGTTTAAAATTCTTCAATTAGCTTGGAGTAAGGCGGCATCATTAAAAGATCGTGCACGTCAGTATAATCATGTGCATCGTCAACTTGATCTAGCAAATAAGCAATTAGTAAAGTTACAAGCGGCGTATCAGCATCAGGCAGATAAGGCAAGGGCAGATAAACGTAAACTTCACCAAGCATTGCAGGATGCGCAAATTGAGAATGAACGACTACGTAACCGTTATGTAAATGGTACAAAATTAGATAATGCTTTTCACATTATGTTTGACCAGCTAAGTGCGCAAACTGTTCAACAGTATGGACAGCTAGCACCATTGATAAAACAGGTTATGGCAACGTTTAGTAAGATAACGATCAAGAAGGATTCGCCATTTATTTATGGATACTACTACCAGCGTGACTTGAAATCTTATATTGGTGACAAGGATGGTAATCATCTTCAAAGCATCCGGATGGACGGTATTTCCACGCAAAAAATAATCGATTTAAAAGATGGGACGGCAATTAAGGTCCAACGGGTAGATAAGGATCATTATTATTTGGTAAATACGATGCCGTGGGTAAATCAATTATTCCAGTATTTAACTGATAATGGTGCCTTTCAGCCTAATAAGCTAGTTCCAACGACTGGGACAGTTAAACTAAGTAAGTTGTTAAGTGATAAGCCGGCAGCAAGTTCCCCAAAAGAACGGTCACAGCCTAGAGTCATAATGGGGGAAATAGTATCATTAACTAACACAAAGATAACTACACAAATTCGGGTAATGAAATATGTATCACCAAAGTCAGTGAAAATTGTGTCAGCAGATAAAGTGGAAATTATTAACCCCGATAAGATAGCCTGGCTGTACTCAAAGAATGTTCTTTTAGTGGGTAATAAGAAGGTTAATCCAATGGTTATCCAGTTACGTAAATATGTGAACTTGTCGGTGATGGATGCATATGAGGATTCATTGGAATTAATATTTACCAAAATGCAAGCAGCAGATTATGTGTTTATTTTATTAGGTTCGGTGCCGCATGCGTTAACCGACTATTTGAAACATCACCAAGAATTAGGGCAAAAGGTCGAATATTTTTACCGTGCTAATGCTAACGAAGGAGTTCGTCGGTTAAACTACCTGTATATGAATAGGGATATGCTATAATCAATAGGTTAAATTGTATGAAAAGGGGGCGGAATTAAAATGTTAGATATCTTAGATTACACAAAGCAGGAATTAGTGTCGAATGCGGACTTTTGGCAATTTGCTCAGTCGCACATTGAAAAGCCGACAGAATTTAAGGGTGTATCATTTGTCTCTTCGATTAAGTTCATTGAGGAAAATCTACTGTCACGTTATGAAAAGGTGACGTTGATTTTGGGCCTGAGCGATAATGGGACAAACTCGATTGGTCAGCGGTTGGCCCAGTTAACAGACCGCAATGAATTTGTTAAGTATGGGTACCAACACCGCGATAGTGAATTTACTAAGCGAATTTTAGATGGTAGTTTAAAGCTATATTTTACTAAAAAGAATCTTATTCATACTAAAATGTATTTACTTACTAATGATAAAGATTACTTATCATTTGCCGGATCAATGAATTTAACAGAGGCGGCAGTTAATCGGAATTTAGAGCAGCTTGACTGCGATTATGGTAAGCAAACGGACAAATTATATCAATGTCATTTACAATTGTTTGAGGATAATTATAAGCAAGCTGCTACTTTCCTTGATGCAAAGCAAATGGCAGGTTTTATTAAGGCTAAAAATGAAGAGCAGTTACAAATAAACGTCTACACCAATTCTGTTGATATGATTACAAGTAAGGAAGATGCCGATGGCGATACAGTGGTACTTGCGCCGGCAGAAGTAAAGCAGTTTAAAGACCATAATAGTTCTGATGAAGAAATGAAACAGTTATCCGCAAAGGAGAAGTTAAGTGTTGCACAGACAGTTAAATTATTTGGTGATGCTGGACATAAAAAGCGAAACCTTGAAAATATTGGTAAGGAATTGTATAGCTTAACCCAGGTAATAGAGCACACTTCACGAACTAATTCTGTTGAGGGTAAAATCAACCGTGAAGAAGACTTATATCCTAAACCTGTATTGTTCTATAACAATGGTCAGCTTTTTGAATCGCCACGGGTAGGTAATAATGTTAAATCGCAAGTTCTGAAATCGGATTTAGCTGATGAACGTTTACAAAAAGAATTACAGCTTTTTAGCGATATTGCTCATGAATATGACAATTATAAAGAAGTGGGTGAAGGATGGCAGGCGTGCGATTTCATGTGTTTCTTGTTTGAAGCACCGTGGTTATGGAAGATTCGAAATATGTATGAAGCGTCAAATACAAGTAAATCACGTGAAGATGTTCCGCTTGGAGTCGCCTTAATAGGACAAGGACGAACAGGAAAGTCAACTCTTGGCAAGCGGCTTGCCGCCAAGTTAACTGGTAGTGGCAATTTCCTTGATGGGGGTGTCTTTGATTCAAAAAATTATGCGCTTGGTAAGTCAAATATTAATATGACGATTACTACTGTCTTGTCAGATTACATGTATAGTAATGGTCCGGTTAACCCAATGATGATTGATGATATTAGTCCGGATTTAACAACGAGACCGTACTTTGACCGTTTTATTAAAGAAATTACTAATAATCGGAGTCTCACCCAGCCAATCCCATCGTTTATTTTTACAATGAATCGGTTAGAAGGGGATAGTAAGTCACAATTTTCACTAAAGCCGGAGATTATGCGCCGATTATGGTATTTGAGCTTTGAATCGACATTTTCTGGCGATGCTAATGAGAGAGAGGATAAGTTAAATAATTTATTGAGCCGTGCTAATGATAAGCTTTATCGCTATTGTCAGGTCGAATTAGCAAAATTCTTTGACGATGTATCGCCGACTACCGAGCAGTTAATTGAAAAAGATTTTCTTTATCCAATTAAATATGTTTTACGACAAGCAATGGAACAGTTTGATATGTTTGATCAAGTTAAAGGCTATTTTGCGGAAAATTATGACTATTCTTTATTTGTGGGGAGAAATGACTGGACGATGTTGATTAACCAGGCTAAGATTGGTAGCGATTTGACGTTTATTAAACAAGATGGAAGATTGAAGGCACAAATTAACAAGCAGCTTTTCAATAAAGTTTCTGATAATACTGCCCGTAATAACGGATCAATGATGATGGACCGTTATTTTCAATATTTACCCCGAAAATACCGTATTAGCTATCAACATACAAGTACCGGTTTTATCGTTGATGTGCAGAATTTTGATCAGTGGTTAAATAGTGACACACTTGAGCAGCGATATAATGGTAGCGCAGATGCAAAGAATGCTCGTGATATTGATAATCAAGTTAAGTTAACCGAGGCAATAACCCAATTAACTGAAGCTACAAAGGAAAAGAATAAGCGTCATCATTTATTTGGCTGGTTTAAGAATAGAGGTTGATTGGATGAAGAGACCACATAAGCTTAATCTCTTTAAGAAATTAATTGTTTGGGCATTTATCATTATATTAATTGCTTGGCCCATATATTTTTACGTAAAGGCAAAATGGGGATAGAATAGAAGTGTAGGTAGTCACAGGTTTTTAGTAAAAAAGGAGCCGATTTTATGAAGAAAAATAAAATTACTGCTACAACTACACAATGTAAGAAACACTCGAAAAAGAGAAAATTGCTTTTAGCCACTTTGGTTACTGGAGCAATTGTTTGGCCAATTTGCTCATTTGTTAAAGCATCATCAAAGTAATTTAATTTTGCAAAGGGATCACAATAAAGCGGTCCCTTTTATTATGCAGTTATTTTTGGAGATAGTAGCTATACTTGACGAAAGTTTTTTAACTGACTAACAGTTAAAAGTTTTACGATAATAGTTCTTTTTTGTTATGATAAAGCTATAATTAATGTAAGCGTTATATTTATTATCAATAAGGAAAGGATTCAAAGTATAAATGACTAAAAAGATAATTCTTGATTGTGATCCAGGCCATGATGATGCCTTAGCCCTAACGATGGCAATCGCTTCACCCAAAATTGAACTTTTAGCTGTTACTACGTCAGCAGGTAATCAGACCCCTGATAAGACATTAAACAATGCAATGCGAATGTTAACATTGCTACATCGTGAGGATGTTCCGGTTGCCCAAGGTAATCAAACCCCGTTGGTAAAGCCATTAGAAACGGCACCAGAGGTCCATGGTAAGACTGGTCTTGATGGTGCCGATTTGCCTGATCCAGATTTTGCTGTTCAAGACATTCCGGCTATTGATTTGATGGCAAAGGTACTGCGAAAAAGTAAGGATAAGGTTACTTTAGTTGTGACTGGACCAATGACTAATGCCGCTCTTTTTCTCCGTGTATATCCAGACCTTGCTAAAGAAAAAATTGAGCAAATTGTTTTTATGGGTGGGGCAATGGGTCTTGGTAATTGGCGACCATCCGTTGAATTTAATATTTTTGTCGATCCGGAAGCAGCAAAAATTGTTATGAATTTCGGTATTCCACTAGTCATGGCGCCGTTAAACGTTACTCATCAGGCACAAATTATGAAAGATGAAATTGTAAAAATTGGAGAAATTGATAACCCTGTTGGCAAAGCTTTCTACGGGCTGTTAAATTTCTTTGAGCAGTATCATGAAAATCCGAAGTGGGGCTTTAAAGGTGCACCACTGCATGATCCATGTACAATTGCTTGGTTAATCGATCCAACGATGTTTAAGACTGATAAGATGAACGTTGATGTTGAAACTCAAGGTGATCTTACCCGTGGTGAAACAGTGTGTGATTATTATATGCTAACCGATAAGCCAAAGAATACTGAAGTTTTACTTGGTATTGATCGCGAAAGGTTTATTGACCTAATTATGGAATCAATCAAGAGCTTCTCTGATTGATAGATTAAAGCGGAAAATAATAAAAATCTCAACTCAATGAACGCTAAGCTCACTGAATTGAGATTTTTTATTATGGCAATTTTTTGTTTTTAATTAAGGTTTTGATTTCATCGAGTTCTGCTTTTAATTGCCGATTTTCAGTTTGGATTTGATCTAATTGAGCAGATAGTTTTTGCTCATCTTTTTTCGCAAAGAATTCATTGATTGTACTTGTTAACATCCCAATGAATCCAATTCCTAATAGCATTAACACAATCGCGGCAGCACGCCCGATTCCGGTCTTGGGGATCACGTCACCATAACCAATTGTGGTTGCGGTGGTGATGGCCCACCATAAAGCCGTTTCAAATGATACCTTTTCTGAAATACAAAACATGGCAGCAGCGACTATAATAACTGCAATGCTGATATACGAGTAGTAAAGTAGTTCATTACGTTCAAAGAAAACACCTAATCGGCCAGTAAAACCGACTAATCGCATAATACGAATGAGCTTAAGCAGCCGGAATGTCCGACCAACTTGTGCAATTCGGAAAATGAAGAAAAGACTGCTGGCAGGAATAATCGATAAGAGATCAAAAATATTATTACGGACAAATTCACGCTTATTAGGTGCTAGGATGAGCCGAATAAAATAATCAGCGAAAAAAACAAGCCAAATACCATTATCAATCATATCGTACGGATAGGCATCGATATTAATACGGTTGGCATAATAAGCAATAAGCATCACGATTGATACTACTGCCAGTAAGGCCATAATAATTTGATAGATGATATATGTAAACTTATTATGCACAATTTTTCTCCTCACCATTAAATCTATTTTTATCTTAAGCGTCTCTTAATGATGATGCAAGAATTCATCAACCTAATTTTGTCCTTTTTACTCTAAAAATACTAATAATTGCAGCAATAATTGTCCATATAAGGCCGATTAAACTAACAATGATTCCTGCCTTTAGTCCTGGTAGTTGGTAGGCAAATGTAACATGGTGAGTTCCTGCTGGTAAGTATACGCCGGTAAAGGCCTGGTTTGTCCGGAGAACTTTCGCTGGTTTACCATTGACCGCTACTGTCCAGCCGCTGGAGTAAGGGATTGAAGAGGTGAGAATTCCAGCACGAGTGGTAGTAATTTGTCCGCTAATGTGATTACGACTAATTTTTACATTTTTTAATCGATGTTGTTGCAAGTTTTTGACTTCATGGTAATAGTTATTACCAAGTTTTTCAGCAACTACCCGGTACTTTAATTGGTAGGTTCCAAGCTTAGATGGCTGGAAAGTTAATGAACTTGGCAATTTACCATTATAGTAACCAATATTTAAGGTCGAGTTAGTGACATATTTGAAAAGTGAAAGGGTACTTTGCCGTGCTTGTTCAATTGTTGCCGTTCCAAACTTACTACCGATATTAAGCTTAAAGCTAATATCAGGTGAACCATTTAGTATGTGGTAACGCCAGTAGCGATAATGGGTATAACGTTGATTGATCACAGTTCCAGGATTAGTGGACGTTTCTCTTAAGTGTTTTTCTTCATATTTGATTTGTTTCTTCATTGAGAAAGGAGTGTACTTAATTTTAGCAAATTCAATATGGAGCTCACAGCCCTTTAGCTTTTTTTGCATTTGCTTACTTTGCAGTTCTGGCAATTGAAGTTGGTATGTTTCTTCGCTGTCAGTATACTTTAATTTGGCGGGGTTAACCTTATTTAAGCGGTTAGAAATTAGTTCGCTCTTAAGAGGATAAACGTCTGTATTGAGTTTAGCCGTTTTCATTCCCTTTAATTTATCTTCATTATTTACTAAAACGCCGGTAGCAAGTGCCCGTTCTTTTTCCGTTGGTGACAAGGACTGGTAAGTACGGTGGTTAATATAACTATCTTGCCAGTAAAGCAGTGGAAAGGCGTAATTAGTCTTATATCGGATTGTCTGTGTTGGAATAAAGTCTTTCTTACTTTTAGGATTACTTGGCTGGTTAGCATCGTAATTAATGACTGGATCTGTGGCCTTATCCAAGAAATACCCCGCTGGAATTTTAGTTGCGTTGTCACTATCACTTTGGACAAAGAGGTATTTTACACCAAAGAAATTATTCATTACTGTACGGTCATCAGCTTGCCGGATAGGAATATTGGCTTGGTATTGGTTATTTTGCAGACTGGTGTTAAATAGTCCGAGATATTTATTTTGTAAAGAATAGTAAGAGTCAATGTTATGAAGACCAGAAGTTAAGTCATTATCAAGGTTGGATCCATCGATAATTTTATTTTGGCTAATAGTTGATACCCGATAGAAAGGTTCTTTGGTCAGCCCTTCATCAAGCTTTCCGTAACGGTTGGCAGCAATTGACTGGTATTCACCCCGGCTGAGCATCCTGCTGGAAAAGTCACCATTATAAGGAAATGCAGCATATACTGCATTAAATCCTGCATTCAGCATTACAATGCCCAATAACCAACGGTAGGGGTGGGCAACTTTATGAAAATGAATTAGCCAAATTGCCATTAATGAGATAATCAAAAAAATGACTGGCATAAAGATATCGTCCTCATTTTCAAAGAAGAAGGTGGCAATAAGAATAATGAGGTATATCCCCGTTGCCCAACTTAAAATTGTTAAAGTGTGATGATCAATTGTTGGGATATTTTCCGCTAAGATGCAAATTGCCATTGCTAGTGGTAAATAAATCAATAATGTCCATCGGTTAGAAGCCGACATCATTCCATTAAAAAAGGCACCGACAGCAGGAATTAGCAACATTACGAGGGCAATCCCTAAACTAATTGAAATTAATGGATACTTGCGTGGACGAGAGTAAATATAGACAAGGGCGATAAAACCAATTGAAACAATTCCTAATGCTGACCAAAACATAAAGTACCATTGCCCACCATTGATTAATGATTTTGGCAAGAATAGGTAATAATATAGCGGGTATGTTTTAAGGCCGTTTGCAAATAATGAGCCTGTTCGGGTTGAATTAGTCACAGCGATAATCTCTGGAATTAATAAAACCGCTGATAAGAGAACACTGGTTATTGTTGCAAAGGCAAGTTTAATAAAGGTCCGTCCATAGTTAAGCTTCTGCCGGTAGTGGGTGATTACTCGCAAGATGAGGTAAAGAATCGAGCCGATTCCTAAGACATATGCGAGATAATAATTACTAACGAGCATCCAGGTAAAGGCTCCTGCAAGTGGCCATGCGGAACCACCTTGCAAAATACGCTCAATTTGAACCACGATTAACGGAAAAATAATAAATGGTGTTGTAAAAAAAGGTTGAGCAACGCAAGCATATAGTAAAAATGAATTAACCAGGTAGGCTGTTGTACCAATTAAAATCACACTATTCCGAAATTTAAAATGCTGGGCAAAGTAGACAAACGATAAACCAACACAATACATGCGGGTAACATTAATGACCTGGTAAGCTAGGGTAATCTTTGCTGCTGGAAAAAGAAGAGCAAGATAAGCAAAAACGTCACCAATTGTGTAATAAGAATATACCTGAAAAGTATCGCTCCCTAATCCCATTTGCCATGACCATAAATTAAAATGGGGATGGCAAATGAAATCTATGAGTGCTTTACGGTAATTCGCCAATAATGGTAAATGTTGGTTTAATGCATCTTTACTGAGAATAAAAGTATGACCAGTTACTAGATATGTACCAAAGATACAGGCTGCTAAAAAGATAAATATAATCGTATATTCACAATATAGCTTTTTAACTGGCCGTTTTTTAAATGAGAAATCCATAAACTACTCCTTGAATTAACTGTCACTTTTAGGATATCTCTACCATTCTAGCAAAAAAACTATGACTATGCTTCTTCTAATTCTTAAGAAGTGCGTTTGTCATAGTTTTATTTTTAATTTTCTTTACTTAAAACCTGAACTAGCTTAAGGTGACACCGGTGAAGGGCACTTTGAATACTCCGCTTTGAACAATTGAGTGATGTAGCTATTTCTTCGATTGAATAACCATTATGCAAGTAATTCAACACTTTACGCTCGAAGCTAGAGCAATGGTGAAGAAGGCTGCTAACGCTTTGCCGGCAATAGATAACCTCGTCTGGTGAATGATGCCAGAAATCAATTATTACTTCTGCATATTCATCAGTAAGGGCATAGAGCCGTTCAGCGGGGATTCGCTTTCCAGCTTGTGTTTTTCTTTGTAAGTCCCTAATCCGATTTGTTAGGCATTCTTTAAAAAAGCAACTAAACATTCGGGGACCCTGGTTGTTATAGAGTCGTATCACTTCAAGCATTACCACTCGGGCTTCCTGTTCCCAATCAGCAAGTTCCAATCCGGCAATGTTATAACGTTGCCATAAGCGGCGGACGAGTGGCCAATAACGACGGTATAATTGTTGGAAATCTTCATTACTTCCAAGGCGGGTCTTTTCAATTAAGTCAAGATATTTTTCTTCATCTTCTCTGAAGCGCATACCTAAATGCTCTCCTTTATCAAACTTTTAGTTTACGCGACATGCTTCCCATCATAGTGTTTTTCCTATTTACTATACTCCCCAAATAGGTAAACTGACGACCTAAGACTAGGCGTTCATTCCTTAGTTTAGGCAAGATAAAACGTTTTAAAATTATCATGCAGTTCGCCTCGCGTTGCTAATAATTTATCAGACGTCCTATTATGAGACAATAAAGAAATAAATAGATTTTGAACGACCAATCGAACGTTAAGGATAAAGATTATATAACACAAGGAACATAACCATTTTTTATATTAGTGATTATTATGCTAAGAAATAATTTGGTTAAAATAATGATTAAGAATACTGAAAAATTTTTTAAGGATGGGGGCGATTTATTAAAGTGACAATGCTAGTGCTTGTTTGTTGCTGATTGCAATATATATTAGCTTGCCAGGTTTGAATTGAGTGACCGCGTTTAATAGGTGTCGCAATTGCCTTCAAATATCCTGATGATACCGCAATCAAGTGCTCTGTGGTAAGATTGACTCCGAGAGCTATTTTATCTTGATGATGATCAGCTAACCATTGATTAGCGCCGAGCGAAGCAGCAGTTTCTGCAAGGATAGCGTTGACGCCGCCATGGACAATGCCATAAGGCTGTTTGAGTTTATCACTGACTTTAACGGTAATGACACATTTACTAGCTGTGACTGATTGAGTTTGAATATCTAAATTTTCTAATAGGTTCATTATTATTAGCCTCACTTAAAAGGAGTAGATTATAAATGACAACAGTTGATTGGCAACCGGTAAAAGATTATTCTGAGATTATTTTTGAACGTGCTGGAAAAATTGCAAAAATTACCATGAACCGGCCTAAAAAGATGAATGCATTTACCCCTGTTACCATTCAAGAGATGATTGATGCTTTTACTATCTGTCGTGATGATAGCACAATTGGTGTAATTATCCTAACAGGTGCTGGGGATAAAGCATTTTCTTCTGGTGGTGATCAAGGAGTACGTGGCAATGGTGGATACGTTGGTCCTGACAAGATTGCACGACTAAATGTTCTTGACTTACAACACCTCATTCGAATTATTCCTAAACCGGTAATTGCAATGGTAAAGGGGTGGTCTGTTGGTGGCGGAAACATCCTTCAGCTAGTATGTGATTTGACGATTGCTGCTGATAATGCTAAGTTCGGACAAACAGGGCCTAAGGTTGGAAGTTTTGATGCTGGTTATGGTTCAGGATATCTTGCGCGGGTAATTGGTCATAAACGTGCAAAAGAAGTATGGTTCCTTAACCACTTTTACAGTGCTGAAGAAGCTTACCAAATGAACTGGATTAATAAAGTTGTACCACTTGACCAAGTAGAATCGGTAACTCTTGATTGGTGTAATGAGATTCTGAAAAAGTCACCAACAGCTCTTCGTTTCATTAAGGCGGCAATGAATGCAGATACTGATGGCCTTGCTGGATTACAACAGCTTGGTGGGGATGCAACGATGCTTTTCTATACTACTGATGAAGGAAAAGAAGGTCGCGATGCTTTTAATGAAAAGCGTGATCCTAATTTTGACCAATTCCCAAAGTTCCCATAGAAGGTCTACCAATGGAAATGCAAAATTGGTTATTAAAACAAGCTGAAACGCAACCAAATCATATCGCCGTGGATGATGGCAATGAGCAGTTAACATTTGCTGAGCTTCGTGAACAGGTTGCCGAGCTTGTTGGCAAACTTAATCAGCTTCGTCCTGGTGATAAGGTCGGTTTACTGGCGACGAATAGTCTAATGAGTTATAAAATTGCCCTTGCAGTTATTACTAGTGGACGGTCGATCGTTTGGTTAAACTGGCGATTAGCTGATGAAGAACTACAACGCCAAATTGCTGATAGCGGTCTCCTCGTATGCTTAGTTGAAGATTCACTATGGCGTGTGACAATGAGTGAACCGTTTAGAAAGTATAGTACACTCTTGAACCAGTCAACAGCTAAAGCGTCCCTTGTAGCAACTTTCAAAGCTGACCGAGTCGCTAGTATTATGTATACTTCTGGTACTACTGGTAAGCCGAAAGGAGTTCTACAGACTTTTGGTAATCATTTTTATTCTGCTATATCATCGGCTTTAAATCTTGGATTATCTTCTAATGATGAATGGCTGTGTGTAGCACCAATCTTTCATATTAGTGGTTTTTCAATCATTATGCGGGGACTGATATATGGGATAACGGTTCGTCTTGTAGATAAGTTTCGGGTTACAGCAATTGAACAAATCCTCGTAAATGAACCGGTTACGATAATGTCGGTTGTGCCATTTATGTTAAATAAGTTGGTTGAACAACAAAAAATAAGTCATCGTAGCTATAATAAATCTTTTCGCTGTATGCTACTTGGTGGAGGGACAATCAGTCGTTCAACACTTGAACGGTGTTTGCAATCAGAAATTCCAGTTGTTCAATGTTATGGAATGACTGAAACATGTTCACAAATTATTGCTTTACGGGCAAGTGATGCCCTTCAAAAAATTGGTTCAGTTGGTCAGCCGTTATTTACTACGCAATTAAAGTTGAGTAGTAAAGGGGAAATTCTCCTAAAGACACCGGCATTGACACCTGGTTACCTTAATTTGCCGGCTAAATTACCATCGAAAATGGTTGATGGTTGGTACAAAACAGGAGATATTGGGCATCTGGATGATGATGGTTACCTTTATATTGATGGACGAGTTGATGAAATGATAATTTCTGGTGGTGAAAATATCTTTCCACAAGAAATTGAACAGGTATATCAACAATATCCGGGAATTAAGGAAGTAGCGGTTACTGGTCAAAATGACTGTGAGTGGGGACAGGTGCCGGTTGCTTTTCTTGTTAGCGATCAACGATATCCGGTAACAGATTTAATTAATTATGGTCGCCAACATTTGGCTCATTATAAAGTTCCACAGCATTATTATTATGTTCAGTCATTACCCAAAAATGCTAGCGGTAAAATTCGGCGTTTCATTTTACAGCAAAAATTATCCAAATAAGAAAGGTCTATTGAACATGGCAATGTATCGTCATGTCCGATAGACCTTATTTTTTAGCTTTAGCAAGTTGCTTTTTTATTTCACAATCGTAATCGCATGCAGCACACTTTCCTTGTTTTCCACGTTGGAATGTTTTGATTAAAAGAAAAATAGCTATTGCGATGATTGCAACAATAATTACAATATTGATAAACAATTTCAATGTTAATTACCCCCAGAAGAATTGTCCAATTTGAAACACGATAAACGCAATACAGTAAGCAATAATTAGGCTAGAGATAACTGCATAAAGCATCCATTTAGTTGACCCGGTTTCTTGCTTGATTGTTGCTAAGGTAGCAAAGCAGGGTGCATACAATAGAATAAAGATTAGAAGGGCATAGGCAGTAAGCGGCGACATGAATTGACCCAGTGAGGCAATTAGAAACGCCTTGCTACTAGTATGAAACATCACCATCATACTTGAGGTGATTACTTCTTTAGCTAAGATACCAGTGAAAAGGGCACTAATAGCTTGCCACTGTACCAGGCCAATTGGTTTAAATACAGGAACCAAGATCCGCCCAAGGTCAGCGGCAAAACTATTTGCAGAATTGGTAACAAAGCCACTGGTTCCAAAGCTAGATAAGACCCAGATAAGGACGGTTCCGGCGAAAATAATTGTTCCGGCCTTTTTTATAAATCCTTTACCCTTGTCCCAGGTCCCTTGCCAAATGATGTCAAGTCGTGGAAGGTGATAGTGTGGGAGTTCAACGACAAAAACAGAACTCTCCTTAACATGAAAGATAACTTGATAGAATTTTGCCATTCCAAGGGCAACAACAATTCCAAGAAAGTAAATTGAAAGGACAATTAAAGCTTGGTGGTGCGGGAAGAATGCGGCAACAAACAAGCTGTATATTGGTAGTCGTGCGGAGCAACTCATAAACGGCATAATCAGTGTGGTAATAAGCCGCTCTTTAGGTTGTTCGACTGTCCGTGCTGCCATAATTCCAGTTACATTGCAGCCAAAGCCGATAATTAATGGGATAAAAGATTTTCCATTTAAACCAATTACTTGCATTATCCGGTCCGTGACCAACGCTGCTCGGGCCATGTAACCAGAATCTTCTAGAAGTGAGATACAAGCAAAAAGCATAAATATCTGTGGAATAAATGCAAGCACACCACCAACACCAGCAATAATACCATTTATAATCAATGATCGTAGCGCCGGAATCGCGCCTAGTTTTATTAATAATTGATTTGTCGTAGAAGAAACAGGACCAGAGATAAATTGATCTAACATATCAGATAGTGGTGTACCAACCCAATCAAAAGAAAGCTTAAACATGATAAAGAAAATCAATACAAAGATTGGTAAACCCAAAATAGGATTAGTAACTACTTTATCAATCCGGCTGGTTACTTCCACCGGATTACTACCAGATAGTGGCTGCCGAGCGTTGGTAAGGGTTTTTTCGATAAATTGTAAACGCGTCTCAAAAATCTTATCGGCAAATTTTTGCGCATCATAATATTTTTCCTGATTAAGGAGGGGAGTAAGCTTTTCTTTTTTTGCAGTTTCACGAATAACCTTGTTTTTCCCCATATATTGAATTGTTAGCCAGCGAGCAACATGTGCTGGATAGCCAAAATCCTTACTCAAGGCAGTACTTGCTTGTCTAATTGCTTGCTGAATTATTGCTGGATATTCCAGGCCGAGTTGTGTTGATGGAATTGATTTATATTGCAGGGCCTTTTCCCGCACTTTGTCGATTCCCTGGTGACCACGGGCATTAGTAGTGGTTACTTTACAACCTAATGATTCTTCTAGTAATTTTAGGTCATATTCATATCCAGAACGACGAAGGTCATCGATCATGTTGAGAACTAAAATAACTGGGTATCCAAGTTCAAGTATTTCAATCGTTAGTAAGAGATTACGCTTGAGCTGACTGGCATTCGTAACATTTAGGATCATATTTGGCTTGTTATGCATTAAATAATTTGTAACAACTGCTTCATCCTTAGTTAATGGATCAAGTGAATATACGCCAGGTAGGTCAATGATTACGATATCAGTTCCTTTAAGATTTCCCTGTTTCTTTTCGACAGTAACGCCAGTCCAGTTTCCAACGTAGGCATATTTATCGGTTAGAGAGTTAAAGAGGGTCGTTTTGCCCGTATTTGGATTTCCGATAAGTGCAATAGTTGTCATTTATCAGCTGCCCCCGTTATTGACATAAAGACCTGGTACCTTAATCCGATTCTTTGATGGTCATTTTCAATTATTACTGGTCCATGAAAAGGATATCTTTGCACAACTTTAATTGGGCACCCCTCACATAGCCCCATATCATGAAGACGGGTGGCGGTCGATACATTTAAACAATCAAATGAGTGAAGAATATAATTTTGCCGCGCCATTATCACTATCCACCTCACTAAATATTCCAATTGTATATAGAAACGATATTACAACTTAATTATACACTTATAATATATTTTAAGAAAGCGCTTGAAATAAAATTAAATGCATAGTTTTATTTTTTTAATATTCGGATATAATAAGAATGTAAAGGAATTACAGATATTTCAAATAATAATTTTTAGGAATATTTTGGAATATTAATGGCCAGGAGGATGAATTATATGGCAACTTTAGAAGTAAAAGACCTACATGTTTCAGTCAAGGATGAAGAAAGCAAAAAAGAAAAGGAAATTCTAAAGGGTGTTAACCTAAAGATGAAGACTGGTGAAATCCACGCGATTATGGGCCCTAATGGTACTGGTAAGTCAACGCTATCACAGACAATTATGGGACAACCTAACTATCATGTGACGCAAGGAGACATTCTCTTAAATGGAGAGAGCATTATTGATATGCCAGTTGATGAACGGGCGCGAAAGGGACTTTTCCTTGCGATGCAATATCCTGCTGAAATTCAGGGTGTTACAAATGCTGAGTTTCTCCGTGCGGCTATTAATGCTCGGCGCCCTGAAGATGATCAAATTTCAGTAATGGACTTTATCAAAAAGCTTGATAAGAACCTTGAACTATTGGATATGAGCCAGTCGATGACTGAACGCTATCTTAATGAGGGCTTTTCGGGTGGAGAAAAAAAGCGAAATGAAATTCTTCAGTTATTAATGATTGAACCTAGTTTTGCAATTCTTGATGAAATCGATTCTGGATTAGACATTGATGCGCTAAAAGTTGTCTCAAAAGGGGTCAATTCAATGCGTGGTGATAACTTTGGATCTCTTATCATTACTCACTACCAACGGCTACTAAACTATATTGTCCCTGATACTGTCCATGTAATGATGGGTGGCCGGATTGTGAAAACAGGTGGTCCTGACTTAGCCAAGAAACTTGAAAATGAAGGTTATGCAGGCTTACGTGATGAATTAGGCTTAGACATTAAGCTTGTAGATGATGAAGACTAGGAGGCGCCTTGATGACAGAATTAAATTCAGCAAAGGAGCAAATAATTACTGCTAGTAAGGCAAATAATGAGCCCCAGCAATTACTTGAGCGGCGGCTTAATGCACGGGAACTAATGGAAAAATTGCGGTTGCCACGGATGCAGCGTTTTAACTATCAGACATGGCCACTGGTGGAAGATCATCCGTTAAAGTGGGTTAAGTCGAATGTGGACCTTGTTAAGGATGAAACACCAGACGATGAGGTAATTAAGGTAACTCAGCTAGGACAAACGATGCTTCATGTAAACATTCCGCAGTCGCTACAGGACCAGGGAATTATTTTGACAGACATATTTACCGCTGCTCGTGATTACTCTGAATTATTCAATAAGTTTTTTATGACCGCAATAAAGCCGGAGGAAAACCTTTTAACAGCCTATCACTTAGCTTATCTAAATGCTGGCCTATTCCTATATGTGCCTAAAAATATTGAAATCAAAAAGCCAATTGAAGTAGAACTGATTCAGGATAGTACGACTAGTGAACCATTAATTTCGCATATTTTAGTAATCGCGGATCGCGGTAGCCGTGTAAAATTTATCCAACACCTTACAACAATTGGCGATCATGAAAACAGTGCAAATATGATGATTGAACTGATGGCTCAAGAAAATAGTGAGATTGACTTTTCATCACTTGATGAGTTTGGTCCGCATACTCATACTTACTTTAAACGCCGAGCTGATATTGGCCGTGATGCACATGTTGAATGGGCCGTTGGCTTAATGAACGATGGCGATACTGTGGGTGATATGGATTCAGAATTACTTGGCGATGGCGGTTATGCAAATTCGAAGATGATTGCTGTAACAACCCATAACCAAGAAGTTGGAGTAAATAACCGGGTTACGAACCATGGTAAACATACTACGGGACTGATTAACCAGCGGGGAGTTATTCTTGAAAGCTCTGAATTGATTTTTAATGGAATTGGTCAGATTATTCATGGTGCGCATGGGGCGAAAGCAGATCAGCAAAACCGGGTATTGATTATGTCTGATCAAGCTCGAGGAGATGCTAACCCGATTCTTTTGATTGATGAAAACGATGTTGAAGCTGGTCATGCCGCTAGTGTTGGACCTGTTGATCCCCACCAGATGTACTACTTGATGAGTCGCGGAATTCCGCGAGCACAGGCTGAACGGATGGTTATTCGTGGCTTCTTAGGGGCTGTACTAAGTGCTATTCCATCATCTGATGTTCGTAATAAGCTAGTTGCTATTCTAGAAAGGAAGCTTGCTGATGGACAACAATATCAATGATTACTCTGCTGATTTTCCAATATTAGACCAGCAGGTAAATGATGAGCGTCTTGTGTATCTTGATAATGCAGCAACGGCCCAACGACCACGACAAGTAATTAAAGCGTTGACAAATTTTTATGAACAGGATAATGCAAATGTTCATCGCGGAGTACACACTCTTGCAGAACGAGCAACAAAAGATTATGAAGACGCACGGAAAAAAGTACAAGAATTTATAAATGCGCCGACTGCAAATGAGATTATTTTTACAAAAGGGTGTACAGATAGTTTAAACCTTGTTGCATCAACCTATGGCGAGCAAAATATTATGCCTGGTGATGAAATAGTAATTTCAATTATGGAGCACCATAGTAACTTAATTCCATGGCAACAACTCGCTAAACGTAAGAATGCTACTCTCAAGTATATTGAACTTACTGCTGACGGGGAACTTGACCTTGCTGATGCTAAACGCAAAATTACGGATAAGACTAAGATTGTTGCAGTGACGCATGCAAGTAATGTGATGGGGACAATAACACCATTAAAGGAATTAGCAACAATTGCTCACCAGCATGGGGCAGTTATTGTTGGTGATGGTGCGCAAGCTGTTCCTCATATGCCAGTTGACGTTCAAAATTTAGATGTAGATTTCTATGCTTTTTCAGGACATAAGATGATGAGTCCGATGGGAATTGGTGTCTTATATGGGAAAGCAGAGCTGTTACGGGCAATGTCGCCATACCAGTTTGGTGGTGAAATGATCAATGATGTTCATCGTGAACAGAGTACTTGGGCTGATATCCCATTTAAGTTTGAGGCAGGAACGCAAAATATTGCGGGAGCTGTTGGCTTAGGAGCGGCAATTGATTACTTGTCAAATATTGGAATGGAAAAGGTTCAGCAAAAAGAGCAACAACTAATTAATTATGTTTTGCCACGCTTAGTTGTAATTCCGGATGTTCAAGTTTATGGACCGCAATCACCAGCAAAACATACAGGGGTAATTGCCTTTAATATTAAGGGATTGCATCCTCATGATGTTGCCACTGCTCTTGATATGGATGGGGTAGCGGTCAGAGCTGGTCACCATTGTGCGCAACCATTAATGGAAGATCTCGGCGTTACAGCAACTGCACGTGCTAGTTTTTACTTTTACAATACTAAAGAAGATGCTGATCAATTGATTAAGGCAATCAAGGAAACAAAGGAGTTCTTTAACATTGGGACTATCTAAGTTAAATGGGTTATATCGAGAAGTTATCTTAGACTATGCAAATCACCCCCATAACAAGGGTTCTTTAGCAACCACCACCAATACTATGACTCTCCACAATCCAACTTGTGGTGACACGATTAATTTGCAGGTAGATGTCAAAGATAATAAAATTAATAATATTGCATATACTGGCGATGGCTGTACGATTAGTCAAGCTTCCGCAAGTATGATGACTGATGCTGTGAAGGGTAAGACAGTAGATGAAGCATTGGCGATGGCCAAGACTTTTTCGGATCTCGCAATTGGTAAAAAGCATCCGACTACTGATTTAGAACAACTGGGGGATGCCCAGATTCTTACAAATATTATGGAATTTCCGGCCCGGATAAAATGCGCTACCCTATCTTGGTGGGCATTACAGCGAGCACTGTTAAAGGATAGCGAGGAGGAAGAAAAGAATGAGTAATGACGCAGCCAGTATTATAAATAATGGTGATCAATATGAATATGGCTTCCACGATGATGTACAGCCTGAATATTCAACCGGGCGAGGGTTGACTGAGGAAACCGTTCGGCAGATTTCGGCAGCTAAGCATGAGCCAAAGTGGATGCTTGATTACCGTCTTAAGGCATATGAGATTTATAAAAAGTTGCCAATGCCTAAGTTTGGCCCTGACTTATCGGAGCTGGATTTAAAGAACATGCTTTACTATCAAAAGATGACTGATAAAAAGTTCCGTGATTGGAAAGATGTGCCAGAAGACCTTAAGCGAACGTTTGACCGGCTAGGAGTCCCTGAAGCTGAGCGAAAATACTTGGCAGGATCATCTGCTCAGTATGAGTCTGAAGTTGTCTACCACAATATGAAGAATGAATTTGAAAAACTTGGAATTATTTTTACAGATACTGATACAGCCTTAAAAGAATATCCTGAGTTGTTTAAAAAGTGGTTTGGAAAGCTAGTTCAACCAACGGACAATAAGTTTGCGGCGTTAAACGCAGCAGTTTGGTCAGGGGGATCTTTCATTTATGTACCAAAGGGAGTTAAGACCAAAACTCCTATTCAATCCTATTTCCGGTTAAATGCTGAAAATTCAGGTCAATTTGAACGGACATTAATTATTGTAGATGAAGGCGCTAGTGTAGACTATGTTGAGGGATGTACTGCGCCAAATTACTCTTCTGATAGTCTTCACGCTGCTGTCGTGGAAGTAAATGTATGTAAAGATGCTTATTGTCGGTATACTACCATCCAGAATTGGTCTGATAACGTTTATAGTTTGGAAACGAAGCGAGCAGCAGCTGCTGAAAATGCAACGATGGAGTGGGTTGATGGTAATCTTGGATCTAAGGTGACGATGAAATATCCTAGTGTCTACCTCAATGGTGAGGGTGCTCGTGGCACAATGCTTTCTATTGCTGTTGCAAGTAATGGTATTCACCAGGATTCTGGAGCACGGATGATTCATAACGCAAAGAATACTTCCAGTTCAATTGTTTCAAAGTCAATTGCCAAGACAGGCGGCTCGACGGACTATCGTGGAACAGTACGCTTCGGTAAGCATTCAGACGGTTCAAAAGCACACGTTGAATGTGATACGATTATTATGGATGACCAGTCTTCATCAGATACAATTCCGTATAATGAGATTGATAATGCTCATGTAGCAATGGAGCATGAAGCTAAAGTCTCCAAGATTTCCGAAGAACAACTCTACTATTTAATGAGTCGTGGAATTTCAGAAGCAAAGGCTACTGAAATGATCATTATGGGATTTGTTGAACCATTTACTAAACAACTGCCAATGGAATATGCGGTTGAATTAAACCGGTTAATTAGCTTTGAAATGGAAGGATCAATCGGCTAAATTATTTAGCAAGGCGTATAGTGGTGAGCATCACCTAGTTGGATATAAGTTTGGAGGAATTTAAATGGCGGATGAAAAAGATACACCATTCTCACCAATTGAGAATAAAGTGATGGATGCCCTTGAGGAGGTTATTGATCCAGAATTAGGAATTGACCTTGTTAATCTTGGCTTGATTTATGATGTAAAAGTTGACGATAATAGTGAATGTACAGTAACGATGACATTAACAACAATGGGGTGCCCACTGGGTGATATGTTAAATCGGGATATAACTAAAGCAGTAACTTCAGTCGATGGTATTAACAAGTGTAATATTAACCTTGTATGGGAACCTGTTTGGGATTTGTCACGGATGAGTAGGTTTGCTAAAATTGCATTAGGAATTCACGGCTAAAACAATAGGGGGCAAAAATGGATATTAAGCGCTTTGTTCACCAACGAAAACGGCTTGGTTACTCACAAGTTACTTTAAGCAAAGGCATCTGTACTCAATCGACCTTAAGTAAGTTCGAGAATAATGGGCAAGTACCTTCATTATCAATTTTAGAACAGCTTTGTGATCGGTTGGGATTGACGATTGATGATCTTAGCAAAAATAATACTTCGTCTATTCGCTATATTCGTAATCTTCTTGATGAAATTGAATTGTCACTTATGATTGAGCAATTTCCACAAGCGGTTAGCAAGCTTAAAAAAATTCATTTGGCAGATTTGAAATCGCCACAAGATAAGATGCAGTATTATTATTTGAAGGGAATGATTTATACCCTTACCAATAATAATGTGTCAACAAGTCTATTTAATTTTACTAAGATATTAGATGAACTTGATGAGCAACATCGAACAATATATTCTCAGTTAGCTTACCTTGGTTCTGGAATATTATATGCGCGTCAAAATTCAATGGAACATGCAGATTTCTTTTTTGCTAAAGTTATTTCATTCTTACGTTCGAAAGCTGATGAAGATTTAGCAGAAGTTTCGCGCAACTATTATTTGCGTATTATTACAATGATGTATTATGCAGCTGAATATCACGCGCTTAATAAGCGTTTAGCGGTTAGTAATCGGGTTCTTGAGACGACTACTAAGATTTGTGCAAGCAAACATGTTACGTATTTTTTGCCCCGGATTAAGCTACTAGAAGCAAACAATGCAATTGAGTTAGGTCAAGATTCTGTAGTAGTACGACGGTTATTGACAGAAGCGGAAGTTTTTGCGCGCTTCAATTCTAATAATGTTGTTGAAGTGCAAGTTGTTGCCTTATTAAACAATTTTGATAAAACAATTAGTAATAAATAAGCGAGAATAACCATTAATGACAGTGTATAGTTTGTCAAAATGGTAATCTCGCTTTTTTAGTTAAATATTAATTAAGTGGTGGTGGAAAGCGTAACGAATTAATTCTGCATGTGACTTAAGGCGGAGTTTATGCATAATATTAGCTTTATGAGCTTCAACCGTTTTAGTGGAAATATATAATTTGGCAGCAATTTCTTTATTAGTATAGCCTAAAACAATTAATGGCAAAACTTCGCGTTCACGGTCAGAAAGAGCAAGGTATTCATCAATATCGAGGTGTGTGGGACCACTCTTAATTGTTAAAAGGTCCTCTTTAGTGACCATGATATTGTTGTCAAGGTATTTTTCACCACGAGCAACTTGCTTTAATCCGCGAATAAGTTCACTTGTAGTAGAACTCTTTAAAACATATCCCATAGCGCCATTGTAAATTGCATGATTGATGAATTCTGATTCATTATGCATTGAAAAAACAAGAATTTTTATTTGGGGGAGATGCTCATGAATCCTCTTTATTGTTACTAAGCCATTTTCTCCTGGTGGCATATATAAGTCCATAATGATGATATCGATATCGCCTTGTTCAGCACGTATTGCAACATCGATGCTAGTTGCTTCTTCACTAATTACTCGATAGCCATCCTGTTGATTGACGAGATTTTTAACACCCATTCTAACAATTGGGTGATCATCTGCGACAAGTACATTATACATTGTTAGCCCCGCTTTCAGTATTATGGTTTTACTGACTACATTAATTATTATAGAGTTATCGCAATTAAATTACCACTAGGGCGAAGCTGTTTGAAATAGTTTCAGTAAACGGCTGGAATAATTTCAAAAATTTATTGCAGAAAAATACGAATGCTGTAAAATAAAAGAGGATCATTGATGACATGACAACATCAGTGATCCACAGTAGAAGTATGTTGGCGAAAGTGATTGCAGAATCACCTTCGTCTTTTATTATAACAATTTTTAAGACTAATGTAATTAAGATTCTCACTTTAATTATAAATTATTTTATGAAAAGGTACTTAAACTGAAAGAAAACAACTGGTACATACAAAAAATACTTTTTAATAGTTTTATTAGATTTACTAATAGCTGGTATTGAGTCATAGAACATTGGGATAGTCGTCATACACTTGTATAATAGGATTTTTATTATATTAATGATTGACAATTAAAAAAATAATACTTCAATGATGATAAATGTCTAATAATTGGTGCATTTGAGTAGTTTTTGAACTAGAATATAAGTACTAGCTATTCTTGAATCATAGAAAGGTGAAGTTTTAATGGCAGAAAAAACATTTACAACAACCGAACTTGCTAAGTTCGATGGTCGAAATGGACATCCCGCATACGTTGCTGTTAAAGGCATTGTTTACGATGTTTCTAACTTGCCTGTATGGAAGGGTGGCAAACACCATGGAAACCTTGCTGGTCACGACCTGACTTCTGTGATGTCTCGTTCCATCCACATGGAAACGGTTTTAAAAGATATCCCCGTAGTTGGTAAATTAGTTGACTAGAATAACTACAAAAAGCTAGGGTAGGTAGCATGGCTATCTGTCCCTAGCTTTTTAAATTGCAATTTTAAAATAATCACGTAAGTATTTTGCTAAACCATTATGGTCATTGTCAATCGGAGTAACATCATTAGCAATACTTTTAAGTTCTGGAATTGCGTTGTTCATTGCCACCCCACGACCTGCAGCGTCTAGCATTTCAAAATCATTGTGCTCATCACCAAATGCGATAATATTTTGACGATCGATCTGGTATTGTTTAGCAATGTAGAACATTCCTGACTCTTTATGGGTACCACGATGAATTAATTCCAGAATATTATAAGGGCCGCCCCATACTCGCGGTTCAACGAAATCACCATATTTTTCATTAACAGCTTTAATAATATCTGTTTCGTGTTCTGGTTGATATTGGATGGTTAGGGCGATTGGTTTCTCAGTTAAATTATTAGGTGTAAGTAACTGATTTTTGTTTAACTTATTGGGAAGAAATTCTGGTAAATCATTGCTTGCTTGATTTGCCCACACATGATGTTTATTTTCAACGGTAATTGTTTTGATTCCAAGCGCATCATGATTATCAAGAAGATCAAGGGCAAGTTCCCGTGTTAATTCAACTTCATATTCCTTGTCCCAATGCTCATGTGGAATATGAGTAAGCGCACCGTTAAAATTTACCATAGGGGTCTTGATGCCAATTTGATCATAAATATGTTGGGCAATTCGATATGGTCGCCCGGTAATAATACTAACAATGTGTCCCTCACGTGCTAATGCTCGCAGAGTTGCAATTGTCTCATTGGTTAATTTTGATTGATTATTTAATGTTGTGCCATCAAGATCAAGCGCAATTAAGTGTTTGTCCATTACCATATCGCTTCTTTCTATGTTAGTTATAAAATACAATTATACCATTTTAAACAAAAAGTTAAGGCTTTGCCAAGCATTTTGTCTCATAAACTTATAAAATACGTTACAATAAAGACATTACTTTATAGAGGAGCGTAATAACGTGCAATTACCGAATGAATTTGTTACGAAATACAAAAAACTCATGGGAGCAGAAGCAGAGGAGTTCCTATCTGCACTAGCACAGCCGAGTTATAGTGGCTTTCGCGTAAATCCGTTAAAAAATAGTCAACCGGATGCGACAATTGCTGACGCTAAGGGTAAAGTACCATATGTACCAACTGGCTATTACGGTCAAGTAAAGGGTAAAGCGCTTGATCATGTTGCTGGCTGGGTATATAGTCAGGAGCCATCGGCAATGTTTGTTGGGGAGGTCGTTAATCCCCAGGCCGGTGAACGAGTGTTAGACCTTTGCGCTGCTCCTGGCGGTAAGACAACACATTTAGCTGCTAAAATGGCAAATAAAGGACTGCTAGTTGCAAACGAAATTTTTCCTAAGCGTGCTAAAATTCTTGCAGAAAACCTAGAACGATGGGGTGCAAAGAATGCAGTTGTCGTTAGTGAGAGTCCAGCTGATCTTGAAAAGCAATTTACTCACTATTTTGATCGAATATTAGTCGACGCTCCTTGTTCAGGAGAGGGAATGTTTCGAAAAGAACCAGCCGGAATAGAATATTGGTCAACAGATTATCCGCGAGAATGTGCTAATCGTCAGCAAAAGATTCTTGATTCGGCAATGAAAATGTTAAAGCCTGGCGGTACACTAGTGTATTCAACTTGTACCTTTGCTCCTGAAGAAGATGAGCAAAACATATCCTGGCTAATTACGAAATATCCTGCGTTAAAGTTAGTTCCAATTGAAAAGGCACCAGGAATGGATGACGGACGGCCTGAATGGGCTGATGGAAATGAAGAATTGAAGAAAACCGTGCGCTTATTTCCTCATCATATTAAAGGAGAAGGCCACTTTATTGCTAAAGTAGTTGATAGTAGAAAAGCAAATTCAACGATTAAAAAAAGTAAAAAGAAGAGTAAACGTAGAAAATCATCGGTAGTTCGGCCAGATAAGGAGCAGTTAAGATTGTTTGAACAGTTTAGGGAACAAGTTTTTCCTAACTACCAATCACAACAGCTAATTCTATTCGGCGACCAGTTATATGATTTACCAGCACAAATGGATACTGATTATTTAAATGGTTTGAATGCGTTGCGGCCTGGGCTTCATCTGGGAACGTTTAAAAAGAATCGGTTTGAACCTGCATTAGCTTGGGCGCTTGCTAGTTTACCTGCTGAAAGTCAACGAACGCTTGAAATCAGTAGAGATCAATGGCAGCAGTATGTTCATGGGGATGTTATTAAGATTGATAATAACTTACCCAATGGTTGGTATTTATTAGTATGCGACCAACATACTTGCGGATTTGGTAAGTTAGTTGATAAAACGGTGAAAAACTTTTATCCTAAAGGACTTCGGTTTTAAGATAGGAGGAAATATAGATGAAAGAAAAAACAGCGGTTCACGTTAATGGATATCTTGGGTTACTTTGTGCGATTATTGTTGGCTTAGTCAGCTTATGGTTAATTTTTATTGGTGTTAACGGCAAGATGCCTCTCTTCATAACTTTGGGAGTTATTTTGCTAGTAGTGGTGGTGCTATTTAGCACGTCATTAACAATCATTCAGCCTAACGAAGCAAAAGTATTAACGTTTTTTGGTAATTATATTGGGACAATTAGGGATGCCGGCTTGTTTATGACGATTCCATTTACAAATAAAGAGACAGTGTCATTACGGGTTTGTAATTTTAATAGTCAAATTTTGAAAGTCAATGATTCAAAGGGGAATCCTGTTGAAATCGCAGCTGTAATCGTTTATAAGGTTGTTGATACCGCAAAGGCACTTTTTTCGGTGGACGATTATGAACAATTTGTTCAGATCCAAAGTGAATCGGCAGTTCGTCATGTAGCTAGTGAGTATCCTTATGATAGTTTTGAGGATCAAGATGCAATTACTTTACGGGGTAATCCAACTGAAGTTTCAGAACGTTTAACGACAGAATTACAAGAGCGGTTAAATGTAGCGGGGGTTAAGATTATTGAAACAAGACTTACTCATTTAGCCTATGCTACTGAGATTGCTAGTGCGATGCTTCAAAAGCAACAGTCCTCTGCAATCTTGTCAGCTCGTAAGATAATCGTTGAAGGGGCTGTTTCTATTACAGAAGATGCTATTGACCGTTTGAATAAGGAAGCCGGCCTTAATTTAACTGATGCCCAGCGTCTTCAAATAATTAATAACATTATGGTTGCGATTATCAGTGAACGCGGAACCCAACCGGTTATAAATACGGGGACGCAAAATTAAAATGATTTATTTAACGATTTTAATGGCAGAGCGTGTCGGCTTAATTATTATTTTGGCATTTTTACTTGTTAGTGTGCCTTTTTTTCGTCGATTATTATTTAATCATACTATTCATGCAAAAATTCAATTAATCCTTTTATTTTCAGTGTTTGCAATTATGGCTAATATGACGGGAATTGAGATTGATGCTAATAACCAGCTCCATGATAAGATCATTTTAACTGCTATTTCAGCTAATGATTCAATTATTAATGCGCGTATTCTTGTGGTTTCTGTAGCAGGGATTATTGGTGGACCATGGGTTGGTAGCCTGGTTGGAATTGTAACGGGAGTACACCGAATTATTCAGGCAGGGATTGCATTTCAAAGTTGGTTTTATATCCCCAGTTCGGTTTTAATTGGTTTTCTTTCCGGTTTTTTATATCATGATCGAAAAAGTTATTTTAAAGTCATGACTCCATGGCATGGGTTTATTGTTGGCCTATTAATGGAAAGTATTCAAATGGCATTTATCCTCTTCTTTAGTCCAACCGGATGGGCATTAGTACACTATATTGCTCTACCAATGATTTTTGTAAATTCTGTGGGAACTTCAATCTTTTTATCTATAATTTCAATGTACCTTCATCAAGAAGAAGAGTTGCGTGCAATGCAAACCCATTCTGTTTTACAATTAACTAATGAAACTCTACCGTACTTTCGCCAAGGGCTAAGTCGGACATCTGCTCAAAATATTGTAAAAATAATAAAAAAGTATACTAATTTTGATGCAGTAAGTATTACCGATCGGAAACATATTTTGGCTCATATTGGTGCAGGGAGCGATCATCATATCCCAGGTAATTCACTTGAAACAACTTTATCAATGAAAGTAATAAAAACAGGACAAATTGAGGTTGCTGACCATAGTAAATTAATTGGTTGTAAGGAACCAAAATGTCCTCTCGAAGCAGCAATTGTTGCACCATTGCGCATTAATAATACGGTAATTGGTACACTAAAAATGTACTACGTAGATTGTTGGCACTTAACTCCAGTTGAAATTCAACTTGCTACAGGATTATGCGAAATTTTTGCGAATCAGATTGCATTGGGGCAGGCAGAAGTACAAGCACAATTAATTCGTGATGCAGAAATTAAGTCATTACAAGCTCAAGTAAATCCGCATTTCTTTTTTAATGCAATTAACACAATAACAGCGATTTTACGTCATGATCGACAAAAAGCTCGGAAACTACTGCTTCAATTAAGTACTTATTTTCGTGCAAATTTAATTGGTGCACGAGCAACTGAAATTTCGTTACAGCAAGAGTTAAATCAGGTAGATGCTTATCTAGAATTAGAACAAACTAGATTTCCAAATAAATACCAAATAATAATTAAACAAAACGTCAATAGCGATGTTTACCTTCCACCGTTTACTATTCAAGTATTAGTTGAAAACGCAATTAAGCATGCATTTGGTTCACGAAAACAAGATAATACAATAGAAATACTGATAAAAAAAGAAACCGATCGTTTACAAATTCAAGTTACAGATAATGGAACCGGAATAAGTCATAATTTAATAAATAAAATTGGTACTGAACCGGTTGTATCACAAAAAGGAAATGGAAATGCGCTTTACAACTTAAATCAACGATTAATTGGGCTATATGATCAGGAAAGCGCATTACATATTAGTAGTGATAGTGCTGGAACTATTGTTAAAATTTCGTTACCATATCATACTAAGGAGTTCAAGAAAAATGAAAGTTTTGCTTGTAGATGATGAGCCGTTAGCAAGAGAAGAATTACATTACCTAGTACAGGAAAATAATAAAGTAACCAAAATTATTGAAGCTGAAGGAATTAAAGATGCAGAAGAACAAATAAAAAATAATCAGCTGGATATGGTGTTTCTAGATATTCAATTAGCAGATGGTAACGGAATCGCTTTTGCTGAACGGATAAAAAAGGTCACTAATAGTCATCTGCATATTGTTTTTGCTACTGCCTATGATCAATATGCAATTAATGCATTTGAGGCGGATGCGGTTGATTATATCCTTAAGCCATTTCGGGCGGAAAGGATTAACGAAGCGATTGAACGTGTGGCTAAATTGAAACCGCTTAGTAAAACCTCAGCAAATGTAGAACGGTCCTACAGTCCACGCTTATTAATTCCTAATGATGAACGGACAATTGTCCTGCAAAAGAAACGTGTGTTATTTATTCAAGCATCGCAAGGAACGTTGGATATATGGACTATTGACCATCATAAAATTACCAGTAAGCAAACATTAGCTAATGTCTTACAGCAATTGGATCCTCGCCATTTTCTTCAAGTTCATCGTAGCTTTGTCGTAAATTTAGATGTGGTTACTGAGTTGCAACCAAGTTTCAATCATACATATGAACTGACCCTGAGTGAGGGGAGTAAAATTCCTGTTAGTCGGTCTTATGTAGCAACAACAAAAAGAGCTTTAGGGCTTTAATCAATCAAAATCCGTTTAATGAGAGTTCATTAGACGGATTTTTTTATGGGGTGTTTCACGAGAGAACGAGGGCATCTCAGAATGAATTTGGGTTATTTGAACCTGGAAGCGGACACAAAAAGATAAATAGCCACTAAAATATAACTGTAAATGAGGTTAACGTTAATTTCTGAGCAATTTTTGTTTGAGGAGGATTAACTATGGATAACAACAAAAAGAAGAAGGATGCTCCCATTTTAGTTCAGATGGGAATCTTCGCTGCAATTTTATTTGTTTCACAATTAATTTCTAATTTATTTCCGAAAAGTTTTGTTGTACCAACACCATTAATTGGGATGATTTTGCTTTATATTTTATTAGCGTGTCATGTTGTTAAGCTGGAACAAGTTGAGAAATTTGGCGATTTTATGATTGGCTTAATTGCTTTCCTATTTGTTCCATCAGGAATTCAACTTGCCGGAAGCTTAGGTTTAATGAGAAAAGAAGGCTTACAGGATGTTATTGTAATTATTATTTCAACTATTATCTTATTAGCAGTTATTGCTTATGTTGGGGCTTTCTTTATTGGTGTTCATCACAAATTATTTAAGAAGCAGGAGGAGGAGAATTAATCATGGCAAACGTGTTTATTACCAACCTTACGTTACCATTTACTGGAATTTTTATTTCATTACTTGTCTATTTAATTGGAATGTGGCTTTTTAAGATTAGTAATGGTTTCTTCCTTTTTACACCGTTGCTTATTGGAATGGTATTGGGAATTATTATTCTGGCAATTTGGGCTAAGTGTATTGGATCGACTACAGCAGCAGTTTACAAAAAATTTTACCTTCCAGGTGGAAATTTGATTTTTTGGTTCTTAAATCCAGCAACGATGGCATTTGCGATTCCTCTTTATCGGCGAAATGATATTTTTAAGAAATACTGGCTTGATGTGATTTTAACTTTATTTGTGGGGGGCTTTATTTCGCTTTTCTTAATCCAGGGAACTGCTAAGATCTTTGCCCTTTCACGTGTTTCAACGGCTGCCATGTTACCACAAGCTGCTACTACGGCTGTTGCAATGCCAATTGCTAAAGGAATCGGTGGTGATCCAGCCGTAACAGCTATGGCATGTATCCTTAACGCAGTTATTATTTACGCGTTAGCTGAATTCTTGATTAAGGTGTTCCGGTTAAAGAAAATTTCAAAAGTTGGAACGGGTCTTGGCCTCGGATCAGCAGGTCATACCGTGGGGTCAGCAAAGGCTGTTCAACTTGGTTCAATTCAAGGAGCAATGGCGGCCGTGGCGGTTGTAATTGTTTCACTGGCCATGGATGTTTTAGTTCCAATCTATGCACACCTTTTTATGTAGGATAAAATGGGGAGAGTTTGAGAATGATAACAAAGCAAAAACGGAAAATAGTTTTAATTGGCGACGGTTTAGTGGGATCGGCTTATGCTTTTAGTGTGGTTCAGCAAGGATTAGCAAATGAATTAGTGATTATTAATAAAAAGCCCGATCGAAGTATGGGGGATGCGCTTGATTTAGAAGATGCGACACCATTTACCGCCCCAGTGAGTGTAAGTACAGGCAGATACAAGGATTGCCAGGATGCTGATATTGTTGTTATTTGTGCTGGCGCAGCACAAAAGCCTGGTGAAACGCGTCTACAGTTAGTAGAAAAGAACCTTAAAATCATGAAAGAAATTGTTCAAGAAGTTGTAAATACTGGTTTTAAGGGAATCTTCTTAGTTGCGGCTAATCCAGTTGATATCTTAACGTATGCTGTCCAAAAA
Source organism: Limosilactobacillus rudii (assembly GCF_014145455.1). Lineage (GTDB taxonomy): Bacteria > Bacillota > Bacilli > Lactobacillales > Lactobacillaceae > Limosilactobacillus > Limosilactobacillus rudii. The sequence goes on from NZ_JACIVB010000049.1 coordinate 115,746, forward strand.
ATTTCTGACTTGCCAGCAAATAAAGTAATCGGATCAGGAACCTCGTTGGACTCGGCACGATTACGAGTAGCTTTAGGCAAAGAGTTTAAGGTTGATCCACGTGATGTTCGCGTTGATATGCTAGCAGAACATGGTGATTCCGAATTTGCAGCTTACTCTTGCGCGACGATTGGCGGAATTCCACTATTGGATTATGCGGCAACAATGGGCATTTCAATCCAACGGTTACAAAAAATTGAAGATCAGATTCGAAATAAGGCTTACGATATTATTAACCGTAAGGGTGCAACCTATTATGGGGTAGCAACATCATTAGCGCGGATAACAAAAGCAATCATGGATGATCAAAATGCTGTTTTACCGGTAAGTGTCTATTTGAATGGCGAATATGGTCAAAAAGATATTTATCTGGGGACACCAGTAGTAATTAATCGACAGGGGATACGTAAGGTAATTGAACTCCCGCTTAACGCTAGGGAACAAGTGTCATTAGCAAATTCGGCAAAGGTTTTGCAAGAAACGACTGCTAATGGCATGGCTAAAGCTGGCCTAGTAAATTATTTATGGAAATAAAAAAATCGCAGGACGCATATTTTATAGGTGCAATGTTGTCCTGCGATTTTTATTAATTATTTGCTTCAAGGAGTTTTTTGGCTAGTGCAAAGTTACCGAGCGTTGCCGATCCATTTCCAGGTACTGAAGGATTAATAATATATTCATCAACTGTACCGATTGGAAGATAATCATTCCACAGCATATTAAACTGCTTCCGAACTCGCTTTAGGAAAGCAGGACGTGAAACGCTTCCGCCAAAGATAATCTTTTGGGGACGCAAAATGGCAGTAACCTGTACAGCAGCTTGAGCTACGTAATATGCTAAAACGTCCCAAACAGGGTGATTATCTGGAACATCTTGTCCGCTTAAGCCTAATCGGGCCTTGAAAGTAGGTCCTGAAACCAGACCTTCTAAACAATCATGATGGTAAGGACATATACCAGTAAAATTCATATCTGCAGGGTGCCGTTGTAAACGAACGTGTCCCATTTCAGGAGTACTGATACCGCCGATAAAGTGACCATTCTGGATTGCTCCGGCACCAACACCAGTACCAATAGTGTAGTAGACAAGAGCTGGATCGTCATACTTATCCTTTAAATTTACATATTCGCCATACACGGATCCATTAACATCGGTGGTCCAATAGATTGGAATATTTAAGGCATCATTCATTATTCCAACAAAATTACAATTCTGCCACTTAACTTTTGGTGTATCTGTAATATAACCATATTTCTCACTAGCAGGATTAGTATCAATCGGCCCAAAACTAGCAATGGAGAGCGCAGCTAATTCTGGATATTGCTTGAAGAAGGCAATACACTCACCAAGAGTTTCATCTGGTGTAGTTGTGGGAATAATTTTTTTATCAATTTCATTAAAATGTTCATCGCCAACAGCACATACAAACTTTGTTCCGCCAGCCTCAATACTTCCTAATAGCATAATTAAAAACCTCATTCACTTAAATTAAACGTTTATCAAGTTGATAACCTTGTTTGAGTATAACCCTTGGAAAACGGTATCACAACCTTAATTTTATTGTTTTTAAATATAAAACGTTTCACTATTTCAAGTTAATTTGTGAGCTTTCTCGCCATGTAATTCCGGCAGGTAAGTTGATATGAACTGGTAGTTCTTTGGGGGATTGTAGACGGTGAATAAGTCGTTGAACAGCGATTTTTCCCATAGTTAAGCTGTGCGGCGTAATTGACGATAGAGAGGGAACTAAATATGCAGCGATACTGGAATCATTGTAGCTTATAATTTGTAAATCTTTAGGGATTGATTTTCCGTATTGGTTGATTGCCCGGTACGCACCAACTGCAAGCTGGTCACTAGCAACAAGAACTACTTGGGGGTTCTGAGGTAATAATGTTTTCATTGCCAGAAAGCCATCTTTAGGAGTCCAGCCGTTAAGGACAAACTGTGGGGCAAGATTATGTTCCTTCATCCACATAATATAAGATCTAGTGCGAATGTCTTGATATGTATCTGTACTTAAGCCTTCTATATTCATGGGGCTGATATTTCCACCAATAAAGCCAATTTTATTAAATCCATTATTTAACATTTTAGTCAATACTACTTGAGTTTCAGCAAAATACGAATTACCGATTATATCATAAGCAGGAAGATAACGATATTCATCAATTAAGACAATATTAGGATTGACATCATGTAAAGCTGCATAAAATTCTTTTACAAATACTCCTGCAATTATTATGCCATCGTATTTTTTGGCATCTGTAAATTGAAATTGCTTATTGGGAAAACGAATAAAATCTTTAATTTGAAGCCCTAATTTTGAAGCCTCTTGAACAATTCCATCGTGGACTTGGGCAAAATAGGGATCATGAGATTCAGCGTCAAGAGAGTGAGTAGTAATTACGAGTAATGAAAACTGTCGTTGTGGATGAGAAATTTGTCTATTTGATTGTGGAATATAGTGGTATTTATCAGCGACTGTCTTAATTCGCTGTTTAGTTTGTTTACTAACAGAAAATGATAAGTCATTATTTAAAACACGGGATACTGTTGCTGGAGATACACCAGCTTCCTTAGCAATTTTTCTGATACCGACCATTTTAGTTGCCTCCTTTTAGGATTATCAATATCATACCATAATTTAGTAAACGTTTAGTAAGGCTTTGCAATAGCAAGATGCTGCAATTACCTATATGTAAGCGCTTGACCTAATGTGGATAAACGTTTATCATGTAATCGACATTATGAAAGGGGTCACTTGCTATGATTACATTCGATGAACAACAACGAGTATTTCACCTAAAAAATAAAAAAATCTCTTACCTTTTTTCAATTGAGGAAGGAGAAATATTAAGCCACTTATACTTTGGCCCAGCAATTAGGAATTATCATGGTGAACGGTGCTACCCACGGGTTGACCGCGGATTTTCTGGGAATCTTCCTGGGTCAATGGATCGGACCTATTCTAAGGACGACTTACTTCAAGAATATTCTGGGAATAATACAGGGGATTATCGGGTACCTGCAATTATTATCCGTGCTGAAAACGGTTCACGTTTGACTGATTTTCGCTACCAATCGTATAAAATTTTTGCAGGAAAACCTAAATTGCCAGGATTACCAGCTTCTTATGTTAAGAGTGATGAAGAAGCGGAAACACTTGAAGTGACTTTAGTGGATAAAACGTTAAATGTCCAATTAGTATTAACATATACGATTTATAATGAACGACCAGTCATTACGCGGAATGCACGCTTAATTAATACGAGCAACCAACAATTACACATTGAAAAAATTGCATCAATGCAGTTAGACCTAACAAAGCATGATTATGACGTGATTTCAGTCCCTGGACAATATGCTTTAGAGCGGCAACCAGAACGCCAAGAATTGCGCCGTGGAATTACTGAATTTTCAAGTCGCCGGAATTCAAGTTCCCACCATATGAATCCGTTTGTAGCTTTAGTAGATAAAGATACTGATGAATTTCAAGGGAATGCGTTAGGAGTATTGTTGGTTTACTCTGGTAATCATCAATTTACGTTAGAAAAGGACCAGATTGATCAAATTCGTTTATTGACGGGGATCAACGATTATAATTTTGACTGGGTACTTAAACCAGGAGAAGATTTCCAAACACCAGAAGCGATTATGGGATTTAGTCAACAAGGATTAAATGGAATGTCACAAGTCTTTCATAGTTTACTTCGTGACCGAGTAGCGCGAGGAAAGTATCAATATGCGGATCGACCGATCGTTATTAATAACTGGGAAGCAACTTTCTTTGATTTTGATGATGATAAGCTGGATCAAATAATCAATGAAGCTAAGCCACTGGGGATTGAGATGTTTGTTCTTGATGACGGTTGGTTTGGTCATCGAAACGACGATAATTCTTCTCTTGGTGACTGGTTTGTTAATAAAAAGAAGCTTACCGGCGGACTTAAACGGGTTGCTGATCGGACCCATGAAAATGGTCTTAAATTCGGGCTATGGTTTGAGCCTGAAATGATTTCTGTTGATTCTGAATTATATCGAGCACATCCGGATTACGCGCTTCATGAACCAAATCGTGGAATGACCTTGTCGCGAAACCAATTAGTCTTAGATTTTAGCCGAAAAGAAGTTGTCGACAATATCTTTAATCAGATGTGCCAAATTCTTGATAAAGTTCCGCTTGATTATATTAAATGGGACTTTAATCGTAATTTAACTGAGGTCTTTTCAAGCACAGCAGACGCAGAACATCAGGGAGAAATTAGTCATCGCTATATTTTAGGTTTATATGACTTAATGGAACGCCTAGTAACACGTTATCCTAATATTCTATTCGAAGGTTGCTCTGGTGGTGGCGGTCGTTTTGATGCCGGAATCCTCTATTATATGCCGCAAAGTTGGCCATCAGATGATACAGATGCCGTTGAACGATTAAAGATTCAATATGGAACATCGCTAGTTTACCCAATTTCATCTATGACGGCTCATGTTTCTGTTTCACCAAACCAGCAGACAGGACGATCAACGAGCTTTAAGATGCGTGGAGATGTCGCAATGAGTGGTGTATTTGGCTATGAGTTAGACTTAGCTGACCTTACTGATGAAGATCGGCAGATGGTTAAGGAACAAATTAATTTTTATAAGGCCCATCGTCATTTAATTCAGTATGGAGACTTTATTCGGCTTGAAAGTCCATTTGATAGTAATACAGTGGCATGGGAATTTGTGAGTCCAGATAAGTCTGAGGCATTGTTATTTATGTTTAAGCAGCTGCATACAAATCGGTTTGAAATTAATAATACCAAGATGGCAGGCCTTGACTCAACAATTGACTACCATGATGACTTAACTGATAAAACTTATGGTGGGGATGAATTGATGAATGTTGGTTTATTCCGAGATCCGACACATACGGGTGACTTCTTGAGTGAAGTTCATTATTTCAAAGGTGAATAATAAAAAAAGAGCTGAAAGTGGTAAAACTCTTTCAACTCTTTTTTATATGTAATTACCCTATTATTTCTTAGCTTTAATTAATGCATCAATCGTCCACATCCAAATAGCGTGACCAAGAAACTCAGAAATATGTTCTTCTATTGGTTGCTTACGGGCTGGTGGGACAGTTCCCATCAATGGCATTAATTTGAGATGGAAAAAGTCCCAAACGGCAATTCCAAATGGAACACCATTATCCTTTTTTATCCATGGTGCTAATTGTCCGCCAATGCTGTAAATGACTCCAAAACTAGCTGAAAAACTAAAGTGTACAAGGTAGCTTACCCATGGCAATTGCTGCCCGGAATAAGTATAAGTAGCATGAGTAATTGATGCTGGTACACCTAATTGTTCTAATAATCTTTGCGGTGGATTTGTCTTATCTCGTTCTGGTGTACGAGGAGGAAGGATATTTTCCCAACCGAGTTTGACTAAGCCTGCTACTAGTCCAGCAGTGATACCAACCTTTATTGACTTACCCCAATTGATCTTATTCACTTTAATCACCATCCAAAATACATTAGTTAAGTTAATTGTATCAATCCTAATAATAAATTCAATTAATTAGGTTAGCGAAGGTGTCGTTGCCGGGCGTAGGATAGTAAGTCAGTACCTAAAACATATTCAACTCGTGATAGTTCAGTAAATGAAACACAGCCGAGAAGGGCAAGTAGTCGTTTAATAATAATCTTCCATTCATTCAGTGTTTGGTCAAGTTGCTCGTAGCCATCTTGCTGTAAGATATTTAAGAAATATCCAGCGACACCAACTGCTCGTGCACCTAAAACACCTGCTTTAATAACATCAAGTGGTGAGATAATTCCGCCTGATGCAATAATTTCCGTTTTTCCTCTTCTAATTGAGTGAGCTTCTAATAAAGATTCAGGGGTGGTTTGTCCCCAGTCAAGAAGGCTTTCAAAATTGAGGTCATGGTTTCGTCGATTTTCAATTGCCGCAAAGTTAGTTCCTCCACGACCACTAACATTAATTAGATGAACATCATGAGTTTGGAGCTTGGCAATAGTTGTTTTGCTCATTCCAAAACCAACTTCTTTAACAATAACTGGGATATTTAGTTCACTGACGAGGTATTGGATGTTATCGAGCCAATTAAAATCACGGTCTCCTTCAGGCATAATCAATTCTTGTGCGGCATTAATATGCAATTCTAGGGCATTGGCGTGTAAGAGCGAAATTGCCTCTTGCGCCTGCTCAAGGGTAGCATTAGCACTTAAATTAGCAAAAATAATTCCATCAGGATTTTCTTCACGAATAACATCGAAAGAGGCGTAGGCTTGCGGATCTTTATTGATGATACTTAAAGATCCCGTGGCCATGGGCAGGTGGTGTTTATGCGCTAATTGTGCAAGTTGACGATTTATTTTTAATGCTTGTGCGCTTCCGCCAGTCATTGCTTCAATGTAAAATGGATTTTCAATTGTGAGATTATCAGCTAATTGAACGTGTAAATCAACATCGTCAGTGGAGAGCTCAGGTAAACTATCATGAATTAAACGAACTTGATCAAAGTAATGGTGATGAACCTGATTATAATATTTAGCTGCTAAAGAAAGATGTTCATTTTTGCGTTGTGCATGACGTGATTCCATCATAGAACCTCCATTGGTCTATTTAAGGTAGGTGAGGTGGCTTTTTACGGACGACTTAATATTTTTAGCGCTATCAATAAAATGAACAGATAATGGAAGTTGTTCAATATGATTTTTTGTCCAGCTTTTAAGAACATTTCCAAAATTAGTATTACTATCAATAGCAACAATTCCACAGTCACCGCCACCAGCGCCGGAAGTTTTTGCTGCCCCTCCAAAAGATTCAGCAATTTGGCAAAGCTTTTGGAGTGCCGCAGTCTCAATATTGACGCCAGAATTGGCTCCTAATTGCTTCAGTAAGTCGCGGTTATAGCGAATTTCATTTTTAATCGTTTCAAGATCTTGACGATGAAAACCATCAACCATCCGTTGAATGCAAGCCTTACTCTTTTCTAAAAAGCAATGATATTCATTTTGTCGCCGCGCTTTAAAAAGGGAAATCTTATCGACTAATTGGGAAGTAGAAGCAGGTTTTCCTGTCCAGCCAATTAATAGTTCAAGATTTTGTGGCGCTTTTAATGATTCAATATTAAGATCTGGCCATGGTAAATCAATAATTGTCTTTAAATCAAGATACTTTCGTTGCTGAGCAAGCCACTGACGGTCAAATGAATGGTAGGAAATCCATCCTCCATATACAGATGCCGCAACATCTCCTAAAGAACCGTTTCCTTGAACCTCAAAATGTGCAATTGCTGCTAATTTAAAAATCTGGTCTTTGTCAACTGGCAGGTTATAGAAACGACATAATGCTTTAACAGTTGCCACAGTAACAGCTGCCGATGAACCCAACCCATATTTTTTGCCATTTGCACTATCTAATTGACTATCGATATGAATATTAAAAATACGTAAATCACGGCTGAATGTTCGTGCGTATTCTTCCGTTACTTTAATTGCAGAAAGAATATAGGAGAAGGGGTTATCGCGTTTATCGACAACCATTTGATCGCCTAATCTTCGCCATGAAAGTTGGTCATTATTGTATTGTCTACTAATAATTTGGCCGACTTCGGCAGTACTTTCTTCAATAGAACAAGTTACAAATTGGTCTAAAGCAACTAAGATAGCAGGATAACCATTCTCAACAACAGCATATTCACCGGCAATATATAATTTGCCAGGAGCTTTTTCAGTAATCAAAATTTAAAGTCCCCTTACTCAATAAATTTTTATTCATTCCAAATCTTAATCCCCGGACCCGGTTGTGAAACCACCAACCGGTCAGAGTCAATAATATCAGTAAGTCTGGTCACTATTTTATCACGATCTTTATGGTCGTAGATAATTTTAACGTTTGGACCGGCATCCATCGTATAATAGCAATTTATTCCGTGGTTGCGCAAGTCTTCTACGGCATTAATAATCATTAATGTTTCACCATTGAAATAAGTGAAAGCTGGATCTGCTGAGAGAGTTAGTGCATGCATTCTTAATGCATTTTCTTCAGCAATATGACCAATTTTGTTGATATCTTTTTCCTTAATTGCTCTTTTAATTGCAACCATATCATGCGCAACCACTTCTTGCCATGCCTTATAATACGGTGAGGTTGAAACACTTAGCTGCATTCCTGAGCGGCTAGAAATTTTTTTCTTCTTTGTATTGATAAGGACAGCAAGCATTTCAATAGGAAAGTCGACATCTTCGTCAATTGGCTTGGCAAATGACGAGGCATCATCAGTTCCCTTTTGCCATTCAACTAGGCCACCATAAATTGACCTAGTAGCTGATCCGGAGCCACGTCGCGCAAGTCGCGATAATTCTCGTCGTGAGAGGTGTAAACCAGCAGCAGTACTGGCAGCACCTGCCAACGCGGCAAATGCTGATGCTGAAGAAGCTAAGCCAGCTGCTGTAGGGACATTATTTATTGAGGTGACTTCCGCAAATGAATTCGTTTTGCTTAGCGAACGTACAATATTTAGTACATGAATAACTTTGGCAGCATCTTCTTTATCAAGAAAACGTTCATCAACTTTAACAATATCATGATTGAGCTGTGAGTTAAATTTAACGGTAGTAGTAGTATAAAATTCATTAAGTGTCAAAGATAAACTATCCGTTTGGGGAATGATTAATTTAGCATCTTTCTTCCCCCAATATTTAACAAGGGCGATATTGGTATATGCTTTTGCAGTTGCCATTAATTATCACCTCGCTTATCTAATGGTTGAAGCCAAATATGCTGTGCCCCATTATCTTTTAAAATACTTGCAAGTCGGCGAGCCCCCATTGCAGTTCTTGTTAGGGCAATCATGCATCCGCCTCGGCCACCGCCAGTTAATTTTGCGCCAAGTGCACCACTATCACGCGCAATATGAATAAGTTTGTCTAGTGACGGATCGGATACATTAAGAGCAACGAGGTCAGTTTGTGAAAAATTAAGAGCATCACCAAGACTTTCAACATTATTATTAGCTAAATAGTCTTTCGTTTGGTTGACTAGCTGACCAAGATGAGTGATATGCTTTTGTGCTTGTTCCTTATTATTTGTCAGTTCAGTCTGAACGGCTGTGATTGCTTCCTTAGTTGCACCCTTAATTCCCGTATCAGCGATGACTAAAGTCGCGTCAAGATTCATTGAAATTGGAACACCAATCCGGCCTTTAACGTAAAAAAGCGGCTTGTCTGAGCTGACAGTAGCAGCATCTAAGCCTGAAGGACTACGGTGAGTAACTTGTTCTTCAATATCTGCAAGTTGGAGTAGGAGGGTTCGATCAAGCGGCTCATCATAATAATCAAAAAAAGCGCGCGTAATTGCAATTGCGCTAGCTGCTGATGAACCCATTCCTCGTTCGGCTGGTAGTTGACTTTGAATTGATAAATCCCATCCATCATCTTGACCATTAAATTTTTTAATTAATTCGTCAATTAATTTCTTAATACCTACCATCGATACAGGCAGGTCAATTAAGCTACCATGATAGTAGCGGCTTTTGATAATTTGTTGGTTATCTTGGCGACCCGTTAATGTGACGTTTAATTGAACGTTTGGTAATGGCAGGGCAATCGCTGGTTGACCGTAGACTACGCTATGTTCCCCCATTAAAATGATTTTTGCATGGCTAGTACCAATCCCTTGTTGTTTCACCACTGTAACCTACTTTCTACTTAAAAATTCAAATTTAATCATAGCATAAAAATGCGTGTCTAGCTAAAAACCATTACGGATGTTACCAAATCTAAATATTTTATGATGAAATCTTAGGATTCGTGTAAAAATAAGAAATTTATAGTAGAATGGTGTATCATTTAATTTAGTATATTTAGTTACTTTATATTATAACTTCGGAGAAATATGGTGATATTGTGGCACAGCGTAGTAGTCAGCGCGTAAAAAAGCGTAATAAAAAAGCGCCAATCTACTCAGTTGTTGATTTGGAAACAACCGGTACAAATGTCAATCATGGCGATCGAATCATTCAAATCGGGTGTGTCCTTATTCAAGATGGTAAGATTATTAATCATTTTGAAACAAAATTAAATCCACGGGAGAGAATTCCCCGGTCGATTGTACAATTAACCGGGATAGCGGATAAAGATGTTCGATCTGCGCCGTTATTTGAGGATGTTGCAGGGACAATTTATAGTTTGCTCGCTAATACGACCTTTGTAGCACATAATGTAAACTTTGATTTTCCTTTTTTAAATGCGGAGTTAGAGCGGGCAGGTTATCCTTCATTAACAATTTCGGCAATTGATACAGTAACCCTTAGTCAGATTCTTTTTCCCACTGCCAAGAGTTTTCGTTTACGCGATTTAACAAGCTCCTTGCATATTGAGCATGATCATCCGCATAGTGCAGTGTCTGATGCTGAGGCAACAGCGGAATTATTAAATGATTTACTAAAACGAATTGAATTATTACCTACGTTAACCCTTGAAAAAATTGTGCAGTTAAAACTTAACTTACCACAACAGACAGCAAGTGTTTTTGATAGTGAGTTGCAGCGGCGACGTAATAATCCACAGCCATTAAGTGAAGAACTATATGTTTCCCATGGAATTGTTCTCCATAAAGCACGACCACTAACTGCAGCTGGTGCACAGGATAAGTATAAATATCCAGCAACAAAAAGGGCTAAGGAGAAGGTATATGGGGATATCTTAAAATTACGACCTGTGCAGACCAAAATGATGAACAGTATCTATAATAATTATACGCACGATGAACCGAAAACAATGATTGTCGAAGCTGGTACAGGCGTAGGTAAAACACTTGGCTATCTTTTCCCTTTAAGTTATGTGGCTTACCCAAATAAGAAGATTGTTGTTAGTACGGCAACTAATGTCCTTCAACAGCAAATTATCGATACAGCAGTTACTAAGTTGAATAAAGTTCTGCCGTTTAGGATGAATAGTGTAATTATTAAGGGAAATCATCATTATTTAGACCTTGCAAAGTTTGTCCATTCGCTTAGCATAATAGAAGATTCAAAACTTGTACAACTCTTAAAAGCAAAAATTCTAGTATGGTTACTTTCAACTCAGAGCGGTGATTTAGATGAACTTAACCTTAATTCACAACAATCTCCTTACTTTACTGAAATTAGACATCAAGGTATTAGAAGTTTAAATCCTTCAAATTCCTACTACCATGATGATTTCTTAATTCGGCGGGAAAAACGTCTTCATCAAGCAGACATTATTATTACTAATCATGCGTATTTAGTTGCTCATGCGCAGGAACTTGGGGACGGAACAAGACGACCATACCTTGTAATTGATGAGGCGCAACATTTGAGCGAGAGTATTCTAAAACGTTCACGCAGAAAGTTTAATTTTCAGCAATTAAGAACTGCTGTTCACATAATGTCTGGCTTGGTTAGTAACGGAAACGAGCGTAATCTGACAGATGTATTTTCTGATCAGGCTCTCGGGAGTTATAATGTTGAATTGCTTAGGGGCGACTTAAGTGCGGTCGAAGAAGCAGTCGACCTTTTTCAACAAGCTTTATATCGTCAATTTATGGCGGCATCTACCGGTAACCCAGATAACGAATTAATCGAACAGCCATTAAAGAATGAACAAGTTGAAAAAATTTTAGATATTAGTGGTCCAATTATGATGAAATTAGAACAAGCATTGAGTAGTGTACAGCTACACTTTTCGGCGTTAAACCACTTGTTTAATAGTCAAGCAGACCGTTGGTTATTAAGTGATCGTTATCTGATGAGTCAGTTTCAAAGTCAATTAGCAAAGTTGACAGAAGCAGATCAAACTTTGAATAAATTTGGTGAAGCACTCCAACACCAAGGAGATGTGGCGGCATTTTGGGTAACAATTCGTCAGTCCGCAGAACAAAGTACTTTACAACTTAGTGGTGGTCTTCTCGAGGCTACTCATTACTTAACAGAGAATGTCTATCCTTACTTTGCCCAACCGTTATTTGTTGGTGCGACGCTTTTTACCTCTGCGCGTTCACAGTACCTATATGATCAGCTAGATTTGGATCGAAAAGATACACTGACAAAACGGTTTGTATCACCATTTGATTACCAGCATAATGCTAAATTATTAATAGCTGAAGATGCGCCTGTTCCTAGTGCCAAAAATAATAGCGAGTATATAAATTATCTTAGTAATACTATTTATCGATTAACGAAAAATGCAGACTATCAGACAATGATCTTATTTAACTCGTTAGTGATGATTGAGCAAGTATACAGTCAACTTCGTGAAACAGACTTATTTGACCAGCGTGATATCCTAGCGCAGGGAATTACTGGTAATCGTGATAAGATTTTAAAACAGTTTAGTAGCGGAACAAATTCAATCTTACTAGGGGCGTCCAGCTTTTGGGAAGGAATCGACCTTCCTAAGTCAGCATTGGAATTATTGATTATTACCAGATTGCCTTTTGATTCACCAGATGAAATTATGAACCGGGCGCATAATCATTTCTTACAGCAGCAAGGTAAAAATCCTTTTTATCATTCAGAGCTTCCTAAAGCAACAATGAGACTGCGGCAAGGAATTGGGCGGTTATTACGAACTGAAGATGATCGCGGAGTAGCAATTGTTCTTGATCCGCGGTTACAGGCTCGACGATACGGTAAAACAATACTTCATAGTTTACCAGCTGATCTACCGGTAAATGTGCTTAAGACGGATGATTTAGTTGCTAAGACTAAAAAGTTTTTGTCAGACAGCACTAAAAGTTAATTAAACTTTATCAGCTTTTTTTAAATATTTCTGGTATAATCATAACAATTGATATTTAAGAAAAGAAAGTGAAGAGAGTAAGAAGGGAAAGTATATGCAAAGTCGTCGTGAGGTTCAACGTGAACAAAGTCGTGGTTCTTCATTACGGACGATTCGTAACATGTTGATTGCGATTTTACTGATTTTGCTAATTGTGTGGAGCGTTTTTGCGGTTAGTAATCAGCCACGAAATGCTGCGCGTAAGCAGACTATTTCACTTGCAGAAAAATATGCACACTTGCATTCTCCTGGGCAGTTTTATATTTATAATCGGGAGAGTACTTATTATGCAATTAGTGGCAAGAATCAGCAAAACCAACCCATTCTTGTTATTGTTCCTCAGCATGGCGGTAAGATTAGAGTTCTTAAACAATCAAGCGGTATTACCGCTGCAAGAGCACGAGCAATGACAAAAGCAAATCGTAATCCACGAGAAATATTAAAAGTTGCTCCAGGGATTTTCAACGATAAAACGGTTTGGGAAGTTACATATCGCAACCAAAAAGGGAATTTATGCTATGATTTAATTAATTTTAAAACTGGCCAATATGTTCAAAATATTAATAACCTCTAATATCAAGTGAATGGTTAGTTTAGACGGGGCTGAGAGTAACTCAGTCTCTTTAGTTTTGCAAAAATACCTTGTGGGAGTGAGAGAGTGAATTACTTTTTCACTCCTGTTTAGTTTTATAGAAAGGAGCAATCGAATGGCAGATGCAGAAATTTTGCAACACTATCTTCAAGCAGGGGAGACAACTATAAGCAACCTCTTGCTCCATCACTATAAAGAATTAGGGATGACAACTTCGCAGTTTGTCCTTTATCTCCAATTTAAGTCATATCATGATCGTGGAATAATGAACCCTGATATTCGGATGATTGCAAAAAATCTGGGTACAAATGAACGGCAAGTTTTTACCCAACTCCATCAAATGATGACCAATCACTTAGTGGAACAAAAGATGCGAAAATTGGATGATGGTAAAGAAGATGCAATTTATGATTTTTCGTTACTGATAAATAAACTCGTACTTTTAAATGAAAATGATAGGGCAACTACTGTAAAAATTGATAGCACTAATGCCCGTGAAGAAACATTTAATCATCTTGAAGCAGAGTTTGGCCGTCCACTTTCATCGATGGAATTGCAGATTGTTAATGATTGGTTAGATAAGGACAATTATTCTGCAATAATGATAAAGCTGGCATTGCGCCAAGCGGTAATGAACAGTGCTTTAAATCTCCAATATATGGATCGTATTCTACAAAGTTGGGATCACAAAGGATTGCGAACAGAAAGAGATATTAATGAACATGAACGGCAATTCGAACAACGTAAAGCTACAAATTCACAGAAACCGAATAGAAAGACATTAACAAAACCGAAAATCCCAATTTATAAACTGGGTGAATAAAAATATAAAGATAAAGGTGATTGACATGGAAAAATCTTCTCATTTAGCGAAGTCTTCTTCTCATATGGTAATGAAAGGAATTATCTGGGCGGCAATTGCATCGGCCATGTGGGGGATTTCTGGAACGGTGCTACAATTGATTTCACAGAATTTAGCAATTCCAGCAACGTGGATGTTATCGATGCGGACTTTTTCAGCTGGAGTTATCCTATTAGTTATTAGCGTGTTCTTATACGGTAAAAAAATATTTGACGTATTCAAAACACGAGCAACTGCTATTTCGGTCATTAGTTATGCTATTTTAGGGTTAATGGCTAATTTGTTAACTTTCTACTATGCAATCCAAACAGGGAATGCATCGGCGGCAACTATTCTTCAATATCTTTCACCATTATTTATTGTATTAGGTGGAATTATTTTTAAACATCGACGACCTTTTCGAAGTGATATTATTGCGTTTGTGATTGCGTTAATTGGGGTTGCGTTGTGTATTACTCGTGGTAATTTTACTCAACTTGCTTTACCATTAGTTTCTTTATTATGGGGGCTTGGTTCTGGTATTACCGCGGCACTCTACGTGGTATTACCACAACGAGCTGCTGATCAAAATCCACCAATCGTTGTTTTAGGATGGGGAACAATGATTGCAGGAGTGCTGTTTAACTTGTATAGGCCGTTTTGGGTTAACCCGCCTCATGTATCAACAACCTTGGTCGCATCGGTAGCTACTGTTGTTTTATTTGGAACAATTTTACCTTTTGGTATCTTACTTCACGCAACGAGATATGCACCATCGGATGTTGTTAGTATTATGGATGCCGTTCAACCGATTACGACATCCATATTAAGTGTGATCTTCTTCAGTCTTGATTTAAACTGGGTTGAGATTATGGGAATTATCCTAGTAATAATTGCTGTCTATATCTTACAAAATGGTCGGCGAAAACATATAATCAATTAAAAAAGATCAAAGCTATTGTTCTAGAGGAGAACAGCTTTGATCTTTTTTATTAGTGCGCCCGGCATGGATATTAGCTAGGCGGTGAGAGTCCGCTATGGGCCATAGTAGTCGGAACCATGAGCCGAGGACAAGGGTGTCCACTGCGAGGTGGAATCTGAAGGAAGTCTAAGGCAAAGTACTGCACCGATGAACAAGAAGTAGCTATAAGGCTGAAAGTAACTGGATAAGGTTGCTAATCAAACTAAAGTCCAATACTACTCGAAGTTACTTTCAGTAAAGCTAACGGTGACATGGTACGAAAGTTAATATTCTTACCCGGGGAGGTCTGGCTTACACGTTTCCGACAAGAGGAATAACTTAATTTCCACA
>NZ_JACIVB010000005.1 GCF_014145455.1 Limosilactobacillus rudii
GGCGAGTGCAGGGTGTGGGACTGGTCCCACAAATAAAGTTTTTGGTGTTGCTTTTTTCAAAAAGCGACATAAAAGCTGGTAATTACTTTGTATTACCCCCACCCACTAATAGGGGGGGGTAATAAATACAAGAATTTTAGGTGAAAATCATGAACAAACCCTATCATGACAACTTTTCAGCAGTAATTGACTGGTTAGAATTTACGGTCACTGGCTTACAGTTGGAAAGC
>NZ_JACIVB010000050.1 GCF_014145455.1 Limosilactobacillus rudii
CTAACGGAAAAACAAACAGACGACCTAATGCACTTAAGAAAGTATCTACAGAGGAATTGGCAGTATATCCCCTCACCACAAAGGCGCGGATTTAAGGAAATTCATTTAATCGGTTCAGTCGAAAGTTCTCACCGGGCCTTTACTTACCGGATGAAGAAACAGGGCAAGTCATGGACTGAGCAAGGGGCTAAAGCGATGGTTGGATTAATTGAAGCCCGAATGAATAATAAACTACAAGCTAGTCTAAATACGATTCTAGAACAATTAACTGTTCTTCCTCGAGTAGCTCAAACAAGCCTATTACAGGAAATGCATATTCGCACTGGAGAGTTTCTCAGAAAAGCACCAATAAAGTCATCAGTCGGGGCAGTGCAAGGAACAATCCCGATTAACACTGCCACAAGTAGACCAATGGGACAACTTTTAAAGGCGCTAACCCACTAAAACTGCATATTTAAAGGCTACCTATGAAAACTTGACAGATACTTATTTAAATTAGAGATTGACAAAATTAAATTAGAATGTTTTAATAATTACAACATTAAACGGAAAGGAACGACAGTCATGAATAACTGCTCATTAAATTCAACCAAGTACTATAACAACTATGCTTATCGCGCATAAATGTCTGTACTCAAAAGGTACGGACAACGGTGTTCGTACCTAAGCAGGGTTGTTTTTAAGGAGTCCTTTGCTAGGTACACCAATCTAGTAAAGGTTGAAAGTCTTCCATCATTTATTCACCTACCAACTAGATTGCGTAATTCACCGCTAAGCTAGTTGGTATTTTTTTATTAAAAATTGAGGAGGATCAAATGATGAATACTACTAAAAAAGTATTAAATAAGCCCGAACCTAATTTTAGCTTCACTGAAAGCTTAATAATTCTTGCCGTTATTTTATGTATTTTAGGATACCTTATTATCTTTAAGCACCAAGAACCACAAGCTCCACTTTTTATCTCTTTCGTTTTATTAGCCGTTTACGGTCGACTTCGTGGATTTAACTGGACAACAGTAATGGATGGTATGCGAAGTGGTCTCCGCGCCGGAGTTGATCCATTAGTTATTTTTCTTTCAATTGGGGTCCTCATCGCTACCTGGATTTTTTCTGGAACTATCCCTACAATCATGTACTTTGGTTTTGAAATTATTTCTGTTAAGTTCTTTTTACCAACTGTCTTTATTGTCTGTACACTTGTCGGAGTTGCATGTGGAAGCTCATTTACCACTGTCTCGACAATGGGAATTGCCTTCATCGGAATCGGCGCAACCCTCAAAATTAACCCTGGACTTACTGCCGGGGTAATAGTCTCAGGAGCCTTTTGCGGGTCTAATATCTCTCCGCTTTCTGGAACCACTAACCTCGCTGCCAGTGTCGGTGATATTAGCATTTACAACCATATTAAGTCACTATTAGTTACCGACATTCCTGCATGGGCCATTTGTATTGTTCTATACACCTTACTAGGGCTTAACTCGAAAAATGTGAGTTTAGGAGCAGTTCATAAAATGATGAACGGACTTGCTAATGGATTTTGGATTTCTGGTTGGGCACTTTTACCTGTTTTACTTTTAATAATTCTTGCATTCTTACAAGTACCGGCCATCCCATCTCTTGGCCTCGGATCATTATTCGCCGCTTTATTAGGCTGGATTCATGCACCTAGTACAAGCATTACTACCATCACTAATACGATTATGACGGGCTACGTTTCCCATACCGGTGACAAAACAATTGATACTTTACTTTCTAAAGGCGGAATTGCAAGTATGCTGACTTCACTTGCCCTGATCATCTTTGCCTTAGCTTTAGGAGGTCTCTTAATTAAGTTTAATATTATTAAAGCAATCATTGACCACCTAGCTGGAATTGTGAAAACTCCTGGTCGTCTTACAATAGCAACTGCCGTTACTTGTGTCGGCGTTAACTTGATGGTTGGAGAACACTACCTAGCAATCATCCTTCCTGGACAATCCTTCCTACCGGCATTCGAAAAACTCGGATTAAAACGTGCATACTTAACACGAATCTTAAATGATGCTGGAGCCGCGGTTAATGCAATTGTCCCATGGAGCGTTTCGGGCGTATTTATCTCAAGTACTTTGCAAATCAATCCACTTAACTTTATCCCTTGGGCTTTCTTCCCATTTTTAGTTACTATTATTTGTATAGCAGTTGGAATGCTCATTAAGGTTCCAGCTAGTCAAACCACAAATGTTAACCTAGCAACAGAATAAGGCTAAATTTGGTCCTTATTAAAATTTTCATGTTATAGTAAAGGCAGCGTTAAGATGTTGGTTCCTTTAAGGAGGGATTACTTATGCGAGCATTTACCCATAGCGAATTAGCAAAATATGATGGTCGTGAAGGACGGCCTGGTTATATCGGTGTCCGTGGAAATGTTTACGATGTATCTAAAGTCCCGGAATGGGAAGGTGCAGAAGTTCACGGTAGTGTCGTTGGGCATGATTTGTCAGATGTTACTTATCAAGAAGCGGCACAAAAGTATTCACCAGTTTCAAAGTTACCTTTAATTGGAAAACTAGTTGATTAGAAATCCTATTAGAATTAACAAACCCTCTTAAATCAGCAACCATGTTGATTTAAGAGGGTTAAATTATTATTCTTCATTAACAACCGTAATTCGCTCACGGTGATGGCGAGGTACCAAAATTTCATTTACCACTACTTCAGCAACTGTTCCTGTTGAAACTTTTGATTCTTTTTGTTCATTAAATAGTAACCGATCTTTACCAACAATATAACTTGTAGCTGGACCTGCTTCAAATGTTGCTGATGGTGAAATTCCAACCCAGTCAATATCCGTAATCGTTTCTAGGTATTGCAATTCTTTTAGCTGTTGACGAGGTGTATTAATCCATTTTTCTGACCCAGGCATTTTAGCAATATCTTCTACAAATAAGTGTTCATCAGCACCGGTCTTAAGACTTCCCGCCCCTAGAATAAAGATTAACCTAATCTTATTTTTACGTGCTAAACTAACTAATTTTTCGGCTAAACGTGTTTGTCGATCAGCATTTTCTGGACTAGTTCCATACGCATCAACAATTACATCAAAACGGGATAATAGACTATCATTCAAAGCAAAAATATCGCCACTCAAGATTTGAGCATCATTCCCCAGAATCTCTCGTGCTTTATTTTCATTACGTACAATCCCGGTTACATTTAACTCTGGCTTAGTTACTGCTAATTTATAAATTGCACTTCCAGCCATCCCAGAGGCACCAATTATTCCAACTCTCATCATGGTTAATCACTCCTCGCTATCATTCAAATTACTATTACTCTTTTGATTACTCTATCATGAAAAAGAATAATTTTAAAAAGAAAGAGACCGAGAAGTACTTTTTCTCAGTCTCAATTTCTTCACGAATAAATATTTAGATAGACCCTTTTCATCCTAGCATCTTAATAATTAAGATTTCTTTTTAGGTTTATTTCTCTTCATTACCAATAATTTTATCTAATAGTCGCGATAGTTCTTCCTTTTCACTTGATGTTAAATTATCAAAAAGATGCCCAAACATTTTTTGCTGTTGATCTTTAATTTCACTTGCACGAGCTTTTCCTAAATCTGTTAAGAAAATTAAAGTAGCTCGTTTGTCAGTTGGATCCACAGTTCGCTTAATATAACCATCATCCTCAAGTTTGCTAAGTGATTCAGAAACCGAAGATTGATTAATACCAGCTTTTTCAGCAATCGCTTTTGCCCGAATCCCTTCCGAAGCATCTGCAATAATGGTTAAAAGATTTTCACGTATTAAACCTTGACGATTCATAAATTCTGGCCGACCAGTCATCACTCCTGGACGGTCAATATTTGGTCGATTTCCCATCATATTCGGCCAATTATTCATTGATCGGCCATTTTCTGCCATTGGATCGCCCATCGGAGGAAAACCACCACGGTTAAACATATTATTATTCATATCCGTCGCCTGGTGGAATTCACGGTGACTAAAACCAAATTTACCCATTTGTGAGGAAAAATCACGGCGATTTCCACCAAACGTATTTCCTCGTAATATTGCTAAACTCTTCAACATTTTTTGAATCAATTCCATATCACTAATTTCTGTCATGATTATCTCTCCTTTAATATCTAAAATTGTTTTAATTTAATCAAAAATTATTTGCGAACTTTACTTTTTACCTCAGCAATCTTTACTGGATTACTAGATAATAAAACTACAAGAATTACAATCATCGCTGTTAGAACGATTAATTGATTTGTAAGCATGTCATTATCCTCCGCTGATTTTACATTTAATAATATGCTTCGGTACCGATGCATATAATATAACCCATCTATCAGTAGCTGTCAATATATTTCGGTACCGAATCATTAAAAATGTTTAGCAAAAAAGAAAGCCTTTATATAGTAACTTTGCATACTATATTAAGGCTTTTCGCTATGAAATGATTTTGCTATCTAAGTTCAATTCATCATGAACTATGCGCAATATCTGTACTCTCCGCCTCATTCTTATCAGAATAATACAGATTAATTACTAACTCATTATCTTACCTCCTAATTTGAGTTAGTACTAATAATAACTAGTATTTATGATTTATCTATTCTAAAATTTGCTTAGAAATACATAGAAAGGGTGAATATTACCGTGATCCATAGCATTCGAACCGTTTCTGGTTATATTGAAGAGATTGAGAAATTAATTAATGATAAAAAACAAAATTATTATTTTCGTGGACAGGATGATGCTTTTTCAAACACACTTCCCTCTGTTTTCCGTAGTCGGAAATTATTAGACAATGAGGATAACATGTTCAATGATTTCTTAATGACGGATCCCCAGCTTTTTGAAAAGTGCCGAACCAATTTCGAACGAATGGCATTAATGGAACATTACCATTTGCCAACTAGGTTACTTGATGTAAGTAGTAATCCATTAATTGCCCTTTTCTTTGCGGTTAAAGGCGGTCATGGGAATGGCGAAGTCTATGTTTATAAAGATCAGCCTAATCGGGACAAGCTGGCTAAAATGCTTGATGAACGGGGATGGCCTAACTTAATTGCGGAATATAATTTCAAGAGTGGTTTAACTAATCATAATTACTTTAAGAAAAATGCCTTTAGTAATGAAATGCAGCTTGAATCCTCTCTCGCTCGCCAATCAATGGCAGATAAAAGTTCTTTTTTCCAAACAATTAAAAATTTTTATCAATTAGATAATAGCTACATAGTTCAGCAACACCGCTTATGGAGTAATGACTATCTTAATTATTTTGATGATGAAGATTCTCATTACTTTGCAGAATTCAAACATGATCTTCATACATTACCATTTCTTCGCCTATTTGAGGAAGCCAAACGAGATATTCCTAGTTTTGAGAATAAGTTAAATCCGCTTGAGTTAATTGTCCCCAAAATTGTGACAGTCAAACGGATGAGTAGACGAATGGAAAATCAGCAAGGCCTGTTCCTCTTTGTTCCCTTTATTGGTGACGAATATGATCAAACGGTAAATATTGATTACTCTGAAGTCGAACGGCAGGCACAATTAACAATTGATATTTTAAGCCTATACAATCCAGACAAACCTAACGAAAAAGAAAAATATATTATCCCCGCCAAATATAAACGGTCAATTCTGGACGAACTATCCAAACTGGGCATTAATTATAGCTTTATCTATCCTGAAGATCATGCAAAGAAAGCTGAGATGATAAAGGACAAGTATCTTAGTTTGTAAGCTAGTCTAATGAAAGAACCCAATTAAAATAGCTACCCGAAATCTTTTGGATAATCATAAATTCCAAAAGGTTTCCTTTTTTATTCTCCATTTATTCCTGCTGATATTCACCCTGCCCAATTCTTAAATAACTTTTCAATCGTTGATGGTGTAGTTGGTGTTAAGGCTAAATCTTCGTATACAGATTGCCACTACCTTTACTAGTTAAAATCCACACTATATCATAAGTAGTCATCAGAACAAAAAAGAGCCGGTCAAGCACTCTGAATACCGATTATTGTAAACAAATTGATATGACGGGATTACCATATACACTAATTGAATCAAAACATAAGACTAATAATCATCGTCAATGTAAATGTCTTGATATAAGAATTCATCAAAAGGTAAAAATTTTAATTTGTTATCTACTTCTGTTTCTATTCATCTATTCCACGTTTAAATGTATCAAAGATCAACTGATCCTTAATTACTTCCCAATCTGGAATTAAATCCCATGGTGAACCTGGTCGATGGGTTTGCCTACTTAATCGAGCAGCATTGTAGTTAATGTAATCTTCGTTCACTTTACTTAGAAGATCTACAATCTCACCATCTTGTGAAACCTGGTTATAGTCATCCATCGCTTCTTTATCTGGTTTATCAATATCCAGAACAGTCTGGCCATTAAACTTATCATGTACTTCCGTTATTAATGGGCCATATTGAAAGTGAATGATTGTTGAAGAAAATAATTTATTTCTGGTTGCGGCTAAAAGTCTCCCATACGCAATGTAGAGCAGTTTAATGACCTTCATTTGCGTTAACGGGTCAATATTTAAGTCACTATCTCTTTCAAAGTAGTTTTCAACTCGTAGCCAGTTAGCTAACTGCACTGCTGTAAACCTAGGTTGTTCCTTTTGTGATTCACACAATACCATCATTATTACTTAGATAAGAATTAACCTTTGAAACCAACTCATCAGAGTAACCATTCTTTGCATCAGCGATATATTGTTGGAGTACGTCATCGTTAGCAATAAGTGATTTTAGCAGCCTATTATTGGCTTTAGTAGGGAATGCACCCGCTTCGTAAAGTGCAATGGTGTTTGGACTTAATCCAGTTTCTTATCTGGAATCAGTTCATTGGTGTTACTGTCAAAAAGAGCCGGCACTGTTACCGTGTACTCATATCCGTTAATGGTATAAGTAGTTGTAAAGTTCTTTTGGTAAGCCATCTAAACCTCCTCCTTTAATAATCAAGATGAAAACTGATAAATACCACTTTACGTACATTAATTTATTTACTGAAATGCACACAAAAAAATGGACATAAAGCCCATTATATCAGTAATTACAGCTTCTTCTTGATGCAAGCTCATGCACACGCTTTTTTTGTGTGCACAGCTGTGTGCATAATATTCTTAAATAAACAAAATTATCTTCTAATTAATAGATATTCGTAAAACCTTACTTTCAAACACACAAAACACACAATTTTAAAATCAAAACGTTGATATATCAACGGTCAGAACCTCTTCTCTTTTTCAATAAACACACAGAATAAATTTTTGAATTTTGTGTGGCTACCAGTGTGTTTGAAACAGTAATTCACAACTTTTCAGAACCATTCACTTTAATTCTAAAGCATACAAAAAAGCCTACATAACAAGCTTTTACGGCTTACTCTGTAGACTTCTAATCGGTTATAAACCTTAACTAGTGCTGACTAGAGGTGCTGTTTTAGGGTAGCTGCAGCATTGGTACGACAGCATCTTACCCGAAACGTGTTAAGGTTTTGTGTTAATTTCGTATTCAGAAACTTGGTTCAAATAGCGTCGTGACAGGGGATAAATAAATTATTCTTGAGTATTTGAATCATTTATATCTTGAAAAATGCTCCTACCATTACTATCAATAATATCCATATTATTCAACTCGTTGACCAAAAGGCTGTCATACTTTTCTGGATGAACTATTTGTGTTTTCCCTGTATCTGTTATTGTAGAGTATTGTTTACATCTTTCGCAAAGAATTTTCAACTTACATTTCTCTTTCAAAAAATCTTTAAAGTAATCCGTCACCATTAACTCGGAATTACAATTATCACATCTAAATATGCTTACTCTCTCATTTTTCCTATCTTTAGGAACCATTTTCTGATCAAAACACATTCCATCAAAATAGTGAATAGCTAATAATTCTTTTTTAATCACACGGTGTGCTAATTCCACAAATTTTTGGTATTGATCACTCGCTCTGTTATTAGAATTAACACTAAACATAATATTGTTATTTTTAGACCAAATCTCAAATCTGGAAAATAAAGGTTGATAATGAACACTATAATTTCTTAGGTTCTTCATTGCGGTAATATTTGGATTACTATCCAGTATTGCTTTTGCTTTTTCATAATAGTCATTCTGCACATCATATTTCCTGCCGATCATCTCTTTTACCTTACCCCAGCTAGTAGCTGATTCTTGTTTATTACATTTTTTCAAGTTACCGTTAATTGCTTGATCAATTATATTAGTAGTTGGGTTAAGTAGTGTTGGAGAGAAGTTATTCCTTAATGGTTTTAATCCCAGCCTGTAAAATATATTTAAAACTTGAGCATATAAATCAATAAAGCTACATAGATTACCACATAAGGTATTTGCATAAATTTCCCTATCAATATCAGAATCAGCGTTTTTCGCCAAAACATATACATAAATAATGTCCTTTTTCAAATAGTTTATTAGCTGTTCACGATACTGTAGTGTACTGAAATCCCAATAATTGTAATTAAGTCGTTTGAATTTCTTTAATCCACCTCCCAACTCTTTATCGACTTTCTTTTCTAATTTTTGACATTCAACTTCATTTTTGTCCTCTGAGGTATATTGCCTGCTATCTTTTTTCCTTCTTAAAAAGAAATTTTTTAACATAATTATCCTTCCATAAAAAAAGAAAAAACAACCTTTTCATCAAGATGAAAGCTACTTTTCCTGTATGAGCTATTCCTCTATTCCACGCCTAAACGTATCAAAAATCAATTGGTCCTTAATCACTTCTCGATCTGGAGTTAAATCCCATGGCGAACCTGGCCGATGAGTTTGCTTACTTAGTCGAGCAGCGTTGTAGTTAATGTAATCTTCGTTCACTTTGCTTAGAAGATCCACAATCTCGCTATCTTGTGAAACTCGGTTATAATCATCCATCACTTCTTGATCTGGTTTATCAATATCTAGAACAGTCTGGCCATTAAACTTATCATGCACTTCCGTTATTAAGGGACCATATTGAAAGTGAACAATCGTTGAAGAAAATAATTTATTTCTGGTGGCGGCTAAAAATCTTCCATACGCAATGTAGAGCAGTTTAATGACCTTCATTTGCGTTAACGGGTCAGTATTTAAGTCGCTATCCCTTTCAAAGTAGTTTTCAACCCGGAGCCAGTTAGCCAATTGTACTGCGGTAAACCTAGGTTGTTCCTTTTGTGATTCAACAACACCATCATTATTACTTAGATAAGAATTGACTTTTGAAACCAACTCATCAGAGTAATCATTCTTTTCATCAGCAATATATTGTTGGAGCACATCATCATTAGAAATAAGTGATTTTAGCAGCCTATTATTGGCTTTAGTAGGAAATGCACCAGCTTCGTAAAGTGCGATGGTGTTAGGACTTAACCCGGTTAATTCAGCTAAGTTCCGTTGAGATAGTCCTACTTTAGCACGATACTGCTTTAACTCTTGTGGTGACAACAACCCCATATCATCACGATATTGTTGACGAGCTATTTCGGCAGCTTGATCATCCAGATCCTTATCTGGAATCAGTTCATTGGTGTTACTGTCAAAAAGAGCTGGTGCTGTTACCGTGTACTCATGTCCGTTGATGGTATAAGTAGTTGTAAAGTTCTTTTGGTAAGCCATATAAACCTCCTCCTTTAATAATCAAGATGAAAACTGATAAATACTACTTTTTGATTATTATCAGTAAACACAAACTTAATGTAATAAATCTGTCCATCGCTAGTCTTAAATACCCAAACAAATTGTAATGGATTATTTCGATTAGGTTCGTGTTTGACAAAATCGTTAATGGACAGTTGTCTAACGATTTCCTTAGCTAAAGTTACCGAAACCGGCATTGCCATTCTGCTTTGTCGTTGAACCATGTAAAACCGATCATGATTTACAAGAAATTTTAATCTTGCTAGTGCTTCAGCAACCTCCATTACAATCCTCCTAGCATTTTATTGCTATTTTATTATAGCATGATGGTAATACATTTACTACTGATTAGTAGCAAGAATGTGAAAAAGCAAAGTATCTTAATCAAAGTTCACAAAATGATCAAGATACTCTGCATGTGATTAAGATAATTCAGCTCACTAATGTTAACACATTTTAACACGCGACTAACCTTGCCATATCAACAATTCAAGCACTCCAACCACTCCAACCACTCAAAAATCACTTACCAATATCCGCCTGTGTTAACAAACGTGTTAAAGTAACGCCATTTAAGCGACGAAAAAAGCCTGTAACGCCAACGATAATCGCTGGTATTACAGGCTTATGTGTTCTTTGTAGTGCTCACTAAAGTCGCTGTTTTAGGGTATCTCAGCCCTTAGTGTAAAAGGATTTCATCCTAAACGTGTTAAGGTTTTGTGTTAAAAGCACGGTCAGAAACTTTGTTCAAATAGCGTCGTTGTGGGATTCTTGCAGAATAACTATACTAATAAACAACTATATTCAGCTATCTAACTTACCTGCTATTCATCTTACTCCCTAATAGCTATATTTAGCTATCTAACCTACTTGCTATTCAACTTGCTATCTAACAGCTATATCCAGCTATCTAACTTACTTGCTATTCTGCTTACTCTCTAATAGCTATATCCAGCTATCTAACTGGCTTGCTATTCAACTTGCTATCTAACAGCTATATCCAGCTATCTAACTTACTTGCTATTCTGCTTACTCTCTAATAGCTATATTCAGCTATCTAACTTGCTTACTATTTGGCTTACTCTCTAGCAGCTATATCCAGCTATCTAATTCATTAACCGTTAAACATTATTTCTGTGTTTTCAATGTATAGTAAGTATTGGGTGAAGTTGGCGAATCCGCATGTCTTTCTAAAAGCTCTAGTTTTGTCAGATCACTTAATGCTTTCCGAGCGGTTGATGGATGTAACTTAGAATTAGAACTAATAAATTCTTTAGGTCGTAGTTCTTTATGTTCATAAGCATAAATCAAAGCTGCTCTTTCAGGATAAGTTAGCTTAGTAAAATCATAGTTAGTAATTTTACTTATTTCTTCTTTACGTCTTGAATTCCGCATCACAATATTATTTCTTAGGGTTAGTTCGGTATAGGCATTAGTAGCAACGTATTCTGGATCTTCAAGGAAATACTCTTCCATGTTTTTGTACATCCGATCAACACCTTCACCAAATTCTCTAACCCAGCCAAATTGAACTAACGCTCTGGCAATGTTTGGATTTCTGGAATAGTGAGTAGTACGGATATTATCGACAGTTACTATTGACGGTAAATCGCCAGGACTATGAATGATAATCCGATCATCATACATAATGATTCGAATATCATCACCGTTTAAATTATAAGCACGATGCGTTACCGCATTTACAATTCCTTCTAGCCAAGTACCCTTAGGATATTCAGGTACGGTTTCAAACTTACCTGTTTCAACATTTAAGGATGTGAACTCTCGTAATTGTGATTTTACAATGTTATCTGCCTGTTCAATGACCTTTGGTAGTGGTCCTTCAATCATTGCTTCCTTAATAACATCTAAGTTTTCGCCAACGCCAGCTTGGGTTCCGCTATATCTAATAAACCTAACCCTTGCTCCTGGAATAAAGGCATCTGGCATTTCAGCAAACATTAAGACACCCGCCACATTGAGCTTATAAACATATGAATCATCTGAGGTCATTTTACGGTTAGCAAAGCCCCTAGAGAATAACAACTTCCATACATCATCACCATTAAAATGGTTGAGCTTCTTATATTGTTCTAGTAGGTCTTGATCTAAATCTTCTAATAACGCCGTTTCAACTGTTTCCTGCTCATAGGATCGAATATCCTTGCTGTAATTAAGACTTTCAATTTGCTTATAAGTTAACTTTTTACTTTCATCACCAATCCGTAAATAAACCTCATCTTTGGAGTTAGAATAGACATATTTATCACTGGATTCAACGGTTAAAAGCATGATCCGATTATCTTTACCATTAACAGTAACCTTCTGGAATTCAGTTTTCACTTTCAGAGCAGGATGAATTAAATCATACCCTACTTGTTTAAAATCATTAATCTTATGGGTATCTAAATGATCAATCCCCTCAAACTCTTTGTTCCTAATTCCAAGCGCCACTGTTCCGCCGTCAGCATTGGCAAATGATACTAAGATATTAGCCAAACTCCGCCGATCAAACTCGGCAGCTTTGCGATCAAATTCTTGTCCTTCTGCTCTTGTTAGTAGTGTTTTGCTAGCTGTTTTCATTTGAGTTTTCTACCTTCACTAAATATTCTGTATTCATTATAAGCTATCTAATACTAAAAATTGTAACTTTCAAATCGGTTAGACTACCTATGGCTTATCTATGTACAGAATAATAAGCAAAACTAACAGTATTGGAACATAAGAGAATATAAAGATGGGGCGACACATACAGCAAAAAATACTTTCACTTGTCTTTGGTATATGCATGCTGAAATCAATGTCTTCTTCTTTTTTATTTCTTACTAAATCATAAAGTTTTCGGTACTGTCTTTCTTTCTGAAGATAGTATGCATCACTAATCCAGAACATTAAGCAGATCCCTAGCGC
This sequence comes from Limosilactobacillus rudii, assembly GCF_014145455.1. GTDB lineage: Bacteria > Bacillota > Bacilli > Lactobacillales > Lactobacillaceae > Limosilactobacillus > Limosilactobacillus rudii. Next base: position 12,578 of record NZ_JACIVB010000050.1, read on the forward strand.
AATCCATAGCAAATTATAAGACCATGAATATTTAACCTTCGCCACATATAATGTAATCAATCCACCAATAGCAGTTATTGACCAACCTTTAATTAAAAAAGAATTTGACCCCATTCTACTGATTACATCTTCAATCATTTTTAAATGTAATCTTTTATTTTCACCATCTTTTTCCATATCTTCACTTCCCAATCTGTTATGGTCGCTTACACAATTCATAGTCATCAATTTTGTTTTCTTTCAAATCTGTAGCACGATCAAGATAGGTATCAGGATTATTTATGAAATCTTCCCAAGATACGGTTATTATATAAGAGCTTTCCCCAAAGTAGACTATCTCCCCTTGCATAATACTTGTGGTTGGGATCTTTTGATTAAACATATTATCTCGAATTATCTTGAAAGTATTACCAGTATGAAGAGTTCTAACTTCATTTGATTTTCCTTCATCATCAATCAATGTTTCATGCGTTATAAAATAATCGTAACTTTCTGAACGATCAGGTAAGACTATGGCAAGCATGCCGTTTGGCAAACTGCGGGTCTTATTTCTTGTTTCAGTTCTTAGCGAATACGCAACCTCCCATGGAATCCATTGATCATCTTCTCTTTTTAGAATATCCACCATATTAGGTGAGACCAAGATTAACGTAATTGATGAGTCCCAAATTTTGTCGCGCAGTTTAGACTTAATGGTATCTTCCTTAAAATCACTAAGATCTTCATTGTCATCCTCAGCCTTATTCAAGTCATCACCGCTAAAGCTATGATCTTGTAAATAATCAACATAATCACGGGCAGTACCATGGGTATATCCATCTAGTACAGCAACATCTTCGTCATGATATTTGTATGAAACAAAAATTTTCTTTCCCAATTATACCTTCTCCTCCAATGGTAAACTAAATCATAATTAGATTTTATCATCACTCAGTTCAAAGGAACAACCGTTTGGATAAATAACACTCTATAAACAACAATGGACTTTAAACCGAAATGTTTATGTCTATGTTTATCTTCATCTATAATCTGTAAGATGTTATTTATGGATTCTGGTATACTTATAGAGTCGTTCGTCACCCTTGTCATGCAGAGAGGGGGTGAGAGCCATGCACACTTTGTTCGACAACCTGTTTCAACTTGTCAACGCACTTATTATTGTGTGGTTTACGTGGTGGCTAAACAACCGTAAGCATTGATATTAGTGTAACCGAACGATATTAGCTACGCAAAAAGCCTTCAGCAACTTAGGACCTTGCTGAAGGCTTTTGTGTTTGTCATGTGCCATGCACTCGACAACCTGTTTCTACAAATATTATATCATGAATAAAAAATTTATCTACTCTTTAAGAATATTGATGCTGATCGCAAAGAGCAAGTTTGCAGTTTAAGCTCACCATTATGCAACAAAATAAAGAGCACTTATTAGGCACTCTAGCTACCGATCGATTTAAGTAGCCAAATAAAGCCCATTCCACACACCGATGCCATCTTACTATGTTTTGACTATACCATGCTCCAATTATCCCTTGTTTGAATCCAACTGTTTTAGCCAATATTCATAACAATCAACATACCATTGTATATACGAACGGTGATTCTCTTTATAGAATTGCTTATTCTTTTTCATAGCATAACCAATCATTGCTGCATTATTATCAATTGGCATTGGTTGGCGAGCAATCTTATTATTTACTAACTTAATCTTTGATGGATTAACTAACCGATAATCATGAGTATCCGCAACTATATATCCCTTATCATATCCATTTACGCGGGCATTAAATTTAATGAGGTCGCCTTCTTTCAGTTCCCCTAATTTAAGAAAGCTTTTAGTATAGTTGAACCACAAATGGTCAGTTACTAATTCATCATTCTCAACCAGTTTAACATTTGCTAACATCAACGTTGCTCGAAAAGTCCTAAAGCTATTCTTATATCCGAGTCGTACAAATTCCCCAATAAATTCATGGCGTTTTTGACTGCCTAATTCTTTTAATTTTTCTCGCATTTCTTTCATCCTTTTCCATTCTTCACATCATTATCAGTGCAATTTAAAGATTATCGGTGCAAAATTAGCCAATTTTGCACCGATAAATTGTTTATTGCACCGAAAAAACTCAATTACATTGACAGATAACGATCCATCAATCCACTATAACCAGTGTTAAAAGTCTTCACATAGTAACGCATATAAACTGCCAATGAATTCCCCAATCTATTACAAGCATAGCTATAATCACCAAGTCTTGCTAACCTGGTTCCACATGTAGTTCTAAGTGTGTAACAACTCAATGGCAGATCACCACTATTAACGCCAATTCTTCGACAAAGTTCCTTTAACATATCGTTCATTGACCGTTGGGTGACTGGATAGCCTAGTCTGGCTAACCGGTAGTCAGTCAGATTAAGGAATAATAAATCACTAGTAGTTTGCAAGCCTTTTTCTTTAATAAACTCTGCTTGCTTCTGCTTAAAGATTTGCAACTGGTCATAAAGCTGCTGAGTTATTGGTGGCGTTAGACGACTTTCACCCTTACGGCGGGCTTTAAGATGGCCATTCAACTCCTTAGTCAGTTCGGAATAAGAATCGTTGATCTTAAACACCCAATGACCTTCATCTTGAGTTAGGTTAGACAGCTTCAATGCTTGAATTTCTTGTGGTCGCATCCCGGTTTCAGCTTCCACCCATAATGCCATTCTCACTACCCATCTTTGGATCGGAATTTGCTCCAAATCATCTTGGATTGCCTGACGAAAGGCCTGAAACTCTTGATCTGTCATCGCATACTTCTCTTTAGTAATTGACTGTTTGTCACGTCTAAAAAAATAGTCAATTGGCCGCTTGGGCACTGGTGATTTGACAATGACATCACCTTCCAGCGTTAAAAAGTAAGTTCTCAATTGCTGTAACAGCTTACTAGCAGTGGAATGAGTGGTAATACTGGCATGATGTTCTCTTGCATAAGTAGTAATGAACTCTCTGATCGTATCTTCATCACAGTTTCTAACCTTCACTCCACCTAGATAACAATGCACCATTTTCTCCGTATAGCGCCAGGTCTTAATTGAAGCCGGACTCCAGCGTTCCATCTTGATCTGATTAGCAATCCATTCCGACAAAGCCTGCGGGAGGTACTTGCTACCAGTGTTGAAATCATGCCCCGTCTTGATTTGATCAATTAGGTCGGCTTCAATTTTTCTAGCTTTCGACTTGGTTTCTGCATAGTGGACGGGAGCCGAAACCAGCTTCCCATGCACACTAGTCTGTGGCCGAATCCAATACTGTCCGCAATGTTTACTGTTCTTATTAGTTACTAGTCTAATCGTCAAACATCATCACCCCTAGAACCCATTAATAAAAATATTAACGCGCTCGCCAAGTTGTGACCTGTCTGAATCCCGCAGTTTTCAGCCAATTTACCACTTCATCCACTACAAAGTAGCGTCTGGATTTCGGATCCAGTTGATGGTACGGCATACCTAGTCGTATTAGGGTATAGATGTAACCATTGCTGCAACCAATAATGTCCGCTAATGTCTTTAGATTTACGATTTCATCTTTAACCATGCCCATTTTCCTTCCTTAAACGCTTGATCTCGCTTCTTAACTTTTCGATTTCATTAGTGACTTTCACATATGTCACCCTCGGGAAATAGATCCCCACAAGTTGACATTGATTGTCATAAACATTCACTGTTGTTTTTATTGTGTCGCTGTATTCATGTAATGCGTTAAACCCTTGCAGAAATTTAGACTTTTCAACGTTTACAGTCTTATCTTCTGTCTCATCAATCAATAACATTAGTACTCATCCTTTCGGTTTTGCCGACCGTTTCTATGTTAAAATTACTGTGTAAAGTTTTTATTTAATTGTTGAATTCAAAAGGAGTAAATACCGCATTGCTCTGCGGATACTTCTTTTTGAATTCATCATATTTGTATCGCCATGTTTTTAAGGTTGTAATTTCTCCAGTAGTTTGATCAACACTACCAAGTTGATCTGGAGTTACGTGCAGCTCTTTGAACATGGCTTTTATTTTATCTTGAGTCAATTTATCGTTTGTAACACAGATTACTTTCTGATAATTCTTACCATTAAAGTGTTTACGTTTCATTACGAAGCCCAGCATCTCTAACTGTTCTGTGAAGGCTCGGTATGAAGCTCCTGATTGCTTCATCTTGTCCTTGTAGACATTAAACAAACGATTAGCCTGGATTCCAACTAGATCATAAAGTGACGTAATTCCTTCATTTTCCAGGAACAACTCTAAAGAATCATTCAATGCTGCTAACTTAGTAGCTGCAGAATGCTTGTGATTAAAGATCTCTTGCCGCTCTTTATCACTCATCTTTAGCAGCTTGCTTGCCTCCTGCATAATGATGTAGAACAACGCTTGCCAGACTTTAGGATTGTTAATGAAATCAGAAACCTTGACTACTCGCCCCTGTTCATCTTTGATGGGATCTTCTTTCAGTGACTTGGGTGAATTAATTACGAACATCCTGGCTGCAGTACCTTCTTGCGTGACCTGAGGCATGGCGTTAGTGGCAATTACGATCAGTGATGGTAAGGTTACTGGGTGATCCACCTCATACTTAGCCGAAGCGGTTTCGGCCATTCCTGAAATAACCCCATTAATTACGGTTCCAGCATTTGCAGTAATGATATTCCGTTTTTCATTAGCTTGAAAATCATCGAACCATAACATGACCTTACCGTTTTTGACGTCATTCAAAGCAATATGACGACCATTGGTAAAAGCTTGATTAACGTTCTGGGTATTAGACCTGATATTAGAGCCACTTTGTCCCTGATCATTGAAATTTTTCTCCAATAGGGTTGCTAAGGTACTTTTACCAGCACCACTTTTACCCTTGAGCACAATGAACACTCTTAGTTCTGCCATTATGTCGGTATGTTGGAGTGGGATCAATCCCAGCATAGCTTTCAGCTGTTTCAAGGCCTTGGGTGCAAGATGTTTCAGGAAATAATTCAACTGAAAATATTCACTAGAATTAACAATAGTTGGATCATAGTCAACATTGACATGGTGATTAAGCTGATATCGAAATGGCGAATCTGTCCTAATCTCCGCGTTTTGGTCCAGAAAGATGGCCTGATGATCCGACTGGAATCCATCACCTAGCTGATCCTGATACTTTTCGTCCGTCAGCAAAGCCAACACATTATTTTTATTGTTCTTGAACTGCTGCTTTTCTTTTTTAGTAAAATACTTCTTCAACAGATGGTTAACCACGGATTCCTTAGTAGAGTAGGTTCCCCGTTCATCCTTAACTAGTAACCGACCATCAACTACTAGGGTGTTCGGGTCATTATAGATATAGTCAGCCACATCTAACTTATCTAAATACTTGCTTTGCCATAGTTTCGTTAAATAGTTTCCCAATTGGTTAGCATTACCATGATGTAGGCTAGCCCATATCTGGGTGGTCAAGGCCAATATATTATACTGATAGACCTGCTCTACGTTGGTTTGTCTGATTTTGTGGACTTCGTATTTCAGCCAATCCTCAATTGACTGCCCTTCACCAATTGAGTCAAGTACGCTTGGCAAATAATTACTAATTACACTTGCACCAGTGTTTTCCAGGTAATCGTCAATATCTTTAACTTCAGTTGCCTTAATCGACTGATTCAAAATATTAGTTCGATCCTTCAGTCTGCAATTTGAAAGGAAAACCTGATTTCTTAGTACTTCCTTAGTGAATCGATTAGCGTAGTCTTCACCTTGCGTGTTGTTCTCTTCGTCAAGAGTAAAGTAAGAATAATACTTTCTAGTTATTAAGTATTGAGTATCATAGACACCTGCTTCGCCTAGAATCTGTTTAATATTGTTCAGCTTCTCTGCTTGATCCATTGAATCAACACCATCAATACCTTCTTGAAATAAATAATTGTTCAGCATTTTAATTGACCTCCTTTCTTTTGCTTGAGCTAGTTCGACAACATTTTGGTCAACATCTTCTGATTTCAGTTTTCTCAAGCTTTTACCAGTCTTAGCTTGGTAAATTGAATTAACATCAAAGCTATGGTTTCGGCATTTATAATCATTATCACTATTAATCAAGATGTATTCCTGGGGGCTCTTGATAATGGCGTGCTTCCATTTCTTTACCGAAAAAGTTAGCCCGCTAATTTCAGCCTGATAATGATCCTTAAATTTCAAATATCGATCTTCAAAGTTATTAGGTACTCGCATAATGAAACCATCATTCAAACAATTAATGACATTGGATAAGCCCCAATAATTAAGCACATCAAACATGAAATTCATCGAACTGTATACCGCCAATAACCGATTAACATACCTACCTTGACCAGAATCATTCGTCGAACAATACAGATTGAGTTTCAGTTTAATTGCATTTCGTTCCTTAACCAGTTCAGTATTATTCTGGTAATTAGGTATTGCTTCAATTCGTTTTTTTCGATCAAACAGCTTCTTATAATAGTTGTTCAGCAAGCCTAAATTATACGCAAATGTCGGTAGCATGGAATGCACATCGATCTGAACTACATCATCCGCAATAGTTTTAGTTGCTGAATAGATTCCGTTATTGGTGAATTTAAAACTAGTCTTAACCATATGTTCAAAGGCATTAGTCATAATTAGTTCATCATTCTTCTGCTCCGGCAGTAACTTAATTCCATCATCATCTGGCTTGCTGTTAAATACTTTATTCAAATGCAGACATTCAGCTTCAATCAAGTAAAAGGGAGTTGTGGAGAAAGTAATAATTTCGGTATCATCAATTAGCATTTTTAGTTGTTCTCCCTATTACTTATCCTTCCGAAGCTTTCGATGCTTTCGGCGTAGTTTTTTGAAGTATGTTTCAACATTCTTTGTTAGGAAATCTAATCGTTCTCCTGCAGATGGATCGTACTCGACAATTTGTTTAATCCTTTTCTCTCTTTCTTTAGTAAGCATTTTGATGCCTAAATCTTCAAATCGCCAGCGAATGCATTTGCAAACATTATCGTTGTTCAGTTCTGGGTGGGCTTGAGCAATATCAGCGAATCTAGAATATTTAACAAAACGAATATCAGAATAAGTAGGCACATACATTCTTTCTTCAGCGACCTTAAATGATCCGTAGGACTTGTAACACAGTATCGAGCAATTCTCGAAGTCAATAATTGGATATACAATTGACTTACCTGCTTCCACTATTCCATAACCACCAGTATATTCATCATCTTCCTCACGAAAGTAAATAACCATAAAGTATTTTGGATCCTTAAAAACAGTCATAATAACTACCTCTTTTTTTTAAATCTAAAGTGTTAATGAATAATTTAACTAATAACTCCTCAGGTCCATCTCTGGGTTTAGCAATGATCATTGCTATTCATCTCCTTCATATTGTCTGAGCAAAACCCTCTCACTTATGTTTTAAAAGTCGTTTACAACAATTGAAGATTTCACCCTCATCCTTTAGTTTAAATAAAATTTATTTTAAAAAATTTTTTCAAAATTGTTTTGCCAAATCTTGAATTTCGTCCTCACTTATTAGTTTAAGAAAAATTAATTTTAAAATTAAAAGTGATTATCGTTTATAAAACTACATAATGTAGTAACGGTAACCACTTTTACTTATCTAAATTTGAATATGTATCATTTTCAGTGCAAAATTCTTTATCCATATTCTTATATATAATAAGAAGAAACTTTTTTAATCTTGTCCTCAGACTGCTTTAGATTCCACTGGTACCAATGGCTTCAGTGTTAGAAAAAATACAATAGTGTTCAACTACTAATTGCTATTGGCTTCACCCCATTTGCAATAACTCAATTCATTTGGTGTCGGTTGTGTCAGGCTTTTGAGCAAAACATAATCAATAATAATTAACTACTAATTTCAACATCAATTACTATTATTTCTCTTCCTAATTAGTTAATTTAAAAAATTCTTGTTAAAACCTGGCACCGTTGGCACATTTTCTCCCAACACCTTGACATTACAGACTTTATCCATCATTACTAAATTGGCACCACAATTATTAAAAATTGTCAAAGTGCTTGATATAACAATAATCTGCTGGTGTCAGCTAACTTAACACCAGAGTGACACCAATTGATTTAATAACTAGCCTGTTTTAAAATTCAAGGCCCGGTGTCAAAAAAAGGTGCCGCCCATTTATTAAAATGTGCCAGTTTAGCCGACACCGAACTTCAGTTTGGATATGTAAATTTGATTATATTCATTACAAGACCCTGATCCAAAAATTTTACACTAATGGATAAAATGGATAGTCATATTAAGATACAGAAAAACCGCTCAGCCCGAAAGAGCGTTAGTGTAAGATTTTCATAGGTTGGATGAATAATTCATCTGGTCATGAAGATCTTTTTTTGTAGACCAATTTTACTTATTTACAAAAAAAGAAAAGACCAGTAGCCTTTAGTGTGTC
>NZ_JACIVB010000051.1 GCF_014145455.1 Limosilactobacillus rudii
CTAACGGAAAAACAAACAGACGACCTAATGCACTTAAGAAAGTATCTACAGAGGAATTGGCAGTATATCCCCTCACCACAAAGGCGCGGATTTAAGGAAATTCATTTAATCGGTTCAGTCGAAAGTTCTCACCGGGCCTTTACTTACCGGATGAAGAAACAGGGCAAGTCATGGACTGAGCAAGGGGCTAAAGCGATGGTTGGATTAATTGAAGCCCGAATGAATAATAAACTACAAGCTAGTCTAAATACGATTCTAGAACAATTAACTGTTCTTCCTCGAGTAGCTCAAACAAGCCTATTACAGGAAATGCATATTCGCACTGGAGAGTTTCTCAGAAAAGCACCAATAAAGTCATCAGTCGGGGCAGTGCAAGGAACAATCCCGATTAACACTGCCACAAGTAGACCAATGGGACAACTTTTAAAGGCGCTAACCCACTAAAACTGCATATTTAAAGGCTACCTATGAAAACTTGACAGATACGCAAATGAGTCAAGCGGTAGTACAAGATTGCTAAACTATGCTACAATTATAGAATCAGCTCTTTAAGTGAACTTATGTATTGGTGGTAGCCAGTTCACTTATAAGTTTAAAGGCCCTTATATTTCAATTGCTGAGATATAAGGGCCTTTATTTAATAGTGTTTTTAGAAAGTTATTTCTGACAAATAAGCTTTATTTTGTGTAGAATTAGATTTTATCTTTGAATAAATTGTAAATAAAGTATCCATCAAGTATTAGCCAGAATATTGTTAATTCATAACGATGAAAAATAAATTGCCGATAAGCTATAAATAACGGGACGAGTAGTATAAGAAAGAGAACAGTAGTCCTTAGCTTAGGCGACACTTAATCAATCCTTTCTTTCTGTACAAGATTATCAAAAATTAGGTATAAAAAAACATCTTTTCAGATATCTCATTATCTTGAAATAAATAATCAGGTGTTTTCTAGGCTACACTCTGATTAGTGATTATCATCGTGCCTTGGATTATTACTTTTTTATTAAGAAGTAACGAAAAATGATGAAGCTTTAAAAGTAATGTAGTCAGGACAAACTCTATCAATATTTATTAAACTAGTTCAATAAATGATTTTAAGTGCCTTAAATTTATTTTAAATGCACGTTTAGCAATTGGGGTAAAGATATTTATTGGAATTGGTGTCTTCAATTTAGTCATAAAAACTGTTTCTTCTATAGTTGTTTTTGTATTATCAGAAGATAACGAAAATGTAATATTATATTCAATATTTCCATTAGTGCTTTGATAATTAACAATGTTATTGCCTTGAGTTATTACGATCCGCTCTTGCTGATTAAATGCTTTTTCTGTTCTAGTAATATTAAACACGTTATGTGAAGAGTTAACATTCGTAACTTCTGGCACCCACTGCAATAAATTTTGTGGATTAGCTAAAATTTCATGAACAGTACTTTGTTTAGAATTAACAGTAATTTGATTAGTAAATAGTTTTTTATTCATAAGTAAAAGCTCCTCTATTTAAGATGCTTTTATCTTACTTTAACGAATTTATAAGAGGTAATCAGAATACTGATAATTAAAAATTTTGAAATACTTTTTCACCAAAGAGTTCGGAAAAAGTAAAGCTACGCTGTTCAGCTAGTTCTTCTTGTTTACTATTATTTGTGATTTCGGCAAGAAGTCGATAATAATTTGCTAACATATAATGTGAATTATGCTTGACTACAAAACTAATTCCCTTTTCAATCCAATTAAAAGCAGTAATTTGGTCATTAATTTTGTAGTAGGACAAAGCTGCCAGATAAAAAATAATATTTAAATTTTCACTATATGGAAGCTCATTTATACGATTAGTTGCGTCACTTAATAGCTTATTAAACAACTGAATTTTACCATCTAAAGCAGAGATTAATGCCAGTGATATTAATGTCAGTCTTGTTAAAGATTTATTACCTTTAATTTTTAAAGATAAATTAAGAGCTTGTTCAACTTTAAGATGAGAGGAACCAGTATTATATAGGGCTATTCCAAGATAATAATAGTAAGCCTGTATTTGTTCCTCGGTTTGAATTGAAGTAATTGTTTTTGGATTTAATAGAAATACTTTTAATTGTTTATATTTATGGTGGTTACAAAATTCTTTTAATTGAGAATTATAATCAATGTTATCAGTAATATCATAATTGCTAGCTAAGTTAAGATTATTTAACTCAATGGATAACCGTTGACATAGCTTAATTAGTAATTCAGCATTGGGAGTATATCTATTATGCTCAATTGCTGAAAGCATGGATTGTGAGCATATTCCCTGTGATAATTCAGATTGCGTGAAGTGTTGTTCTATTCTTCTCTGGTGTATTATTTGTCCTAGTTTTTCAACCATTATTTTCTCCTTGCTTTAATGATCTATTTACTACAATTATCTCTTGCCAATAATTATAGAAAACTTTTCAGTTCTGCTATATGTATAGTTGATTCTGATAATACTTTTATTCTAAGGATAAGTGGAGTTCATCAACATAACTAATGCAAATTAACTTTAATTTCCTCAAAAAGTATTAGATAACACAACTTATATAGAGCTACGGTTAGCTTCAGAAAATAGCAAGTCAAATTAAGAAACAATTTTGAGAATATTTGAAAGGGTTAAAATGGAAAAAACAATCACTGAAGTTTCAAAATTATAAAAAATTATTCCCTATACCATTAGATATTATGAAAAAAGCATTGATTAAAATCCATAGAAGTACGAATGGGAGAAGAGACTTTGATCGAACAACAGTCGAAACTTTGCAAACTATTTCTTACTATAGGATAGGTCTAAAAAATATTAAGCAGGTTCTTAAAAGCTATGTTAATGATGTACTTAGTAAAAATTAAACGATAAAATCTGTTAATCGCAATCTAATTCTCATATACAGAACGTTTTAATACGCCAACGTAGGGCATGTTTCGGTAACGTCCGTCGTAATCAAGACCGTATCCTACAATAAATTCATTGGGTACTTTAAAACCAACATAATCAGCATCAACGTCAACCTCGCGCCGAGCAGGTTTATCTAATAAAGAACATGTTTCGATACTTTTAGCGCCGCGACTAGCAAAAAGGTTATTTAGGAATTGTAGGGTATGACCAGAATCAATAATATCTTCAACAATTAATACAGAGCGACCATTAACGTCGTGAGAAAGGTCACGCAGTAAACGGACACGACCTGAAGATTGCGAGTTATCTTCGTAGCTGGAAACATCGACATAATCAATGTTTAGCTTAAAGTCAAGCTTTTGCATCAATTCAGAAGCGAAGATCATTGCGCCAGTCATTACTGGAACAACTACTGGAAACTCATCTTGATACTTAGTAGAGATAGTAGTTGCCAGTTCAGAGATACGGTTGCTTACTTGTTCTTGCGTGTATAGGATTTTTTCGATGTCGTTATTCATGGTATTTCTCCCTTAAACAATGTTCGGTATTATCGAACTATTTTTCTGGTTTACATTTATTAACGTTAGAATTTTACCATAAAATCAAATAATTTAAAGTAAAAAAAGAACTATTTTCGTTAAAAAGCAAAAATAGTTCTTTTGCATTTAGGAAAATTATTTGGTTAAGTAACGAAGCCACACGGCGCCGTCATTGTAACCTTTAACATCCTTTAACTTTAATGCAACTGGTTTACGAGTTACTGGACGGCCATCAAATAGTGTTGGTTGGTTAATTCGACCATCAGCACCGGCACCAATCAAGATGCTAATTTCATCAATTAAACCAGCATCAAGGAAACCACCATTGATTTTCCCACCGCCGACAATTGCAAGCCGGTCAATACCAAATTCACCTTTAAGAATTTCCATTGCATGTGCTAAATCAACGTGATCTTTTCCGCAAGCAATCCAAGAGATATTTTGCTGATTTAAGTAGTCAAGATATTCTTTTGTGACCTGCTCACTGGTAATAATAAGGTGAGGAAAAGTGGAATCTTTTTCTTGGTTCCAACGTAGCGTTCCCTTAGTATCGATAACGATGTTGAACTGATTTGCAGATGAATTTTTAGCAAAGTCAGTTTTATCAATTGTTTCGTTATTTTGAGGAATAAACTTATTCCCACTAGTTAGTTCTGTTTCAGCGGTAACCCGGCCACTGATTCTTGTTGGTGCGTTTAATGCTGATAATGCGGAGTAGTACTCTGGTTCACCAGCCAGTTGGGCAGTCATTCCACAGTCAATTCTCCCGTCAACAGATATCATCATATGACAAATTATATATGGCTTATTCATTTAATAGCCTCCTATCATCTTAATAATAAATGAAGAAAGTACGAACTTGAAATGCCTATTTCTATTTATAAGTAATGCCTAAAAAGTATTTTTAACTTTTTTGTTGACAAGCAACAAAAATCGTGTAAAATATAATCAGACAAAAAATGTTGATAAGCAACAAAAAAGGAGATATAAATATGAGCACATTATTAGTAATTCAAGCACACCCACACACTGAAAAGAGTTTGTCATTAGCGGTTGGTAATAAATTTGTAGAAACATACCGCGCAACGCATCCCAATGATAAAGTAATTATTCGTGATTTATATAAGGGGGCGGGAGTTCCGCCATTAAATGATTTAACGATGGAAGCATGGCGTAAGCAAAAGTTTGGCGAACCAATGACAAAAGAAGAGACTGATTTACTTAAACGTCATGAAGAATGGTTAAATGAATTTATAAATGCAGATAAATACGTTTTTATTAATCCAATGTATAATCATTTCTTGCCTGCTGAAATGAAACAATATCTTGATCTTACGGCAGTAGCTCATAAGACATTCAAATATACATCTAACGGATCAGTGGGACTATTAAAAGGAAAAAAGGCTCTCCATATCCAAGCAGCCGGTAGTGAATACCATAAAGACGGTAAATGGGGAATTGTTAAGTTCTTATTTAGAAAGATGCTAGGGATTAAAAGCAATGAAAGTTCCGCATTAATGGATCTTGGTGACCTATATTTAACTAACATGATGAAGTTTTATGGGGTTACTGATATGGATAAAATTTTTATTGAAGGAGCAGATGCTTACCGTGATCAACGTCAACAAATTCTCAATCGGGCAATGAAGGAAGCAGAGAAGATGGCTCCTAAATTCTGATATAATTAGCGTAATGAATTAAATAGCGAGGCTAAGACTATGAGTAAAGTAACCGTCGATAAAATTCAAAAAATAATTCAATTGCTAAGGGCCGAACACAGTAATATTCATGGCTCAAAAGAACAACAGTGGATTCAAGAGCATATTACGGATCAGCAATTGAAAAAAATAGTCTTGAATTTATCAATTGTTTCCTTTCATATATTATCAGTATTAGAAAATGGTGAATTAACGGGAATTGAAATTGCGGAAAAACTTTCAGTTACGCGGGGCGGTATTACTAGGGCTGCCAAGAAACTGTTGCAGTACCAACTAATTACAGCTAAAAAACACACCGATAATCAGAAGAAACTGTACTATTCTTTGACTGATCAAGGTAGAGCAGTGGCACTGGTTCATGATGAAATGCATAGGACGATAAAAAAACAAATAGTTGCTAAATTAGTTACAAAATATTCAGATCAGGAATTACAAGTGGTTGCTGATTTCTTAACTGATCTATATGAATTTGAAAAAGAGTTTAGTTAAAAATATCAATAAACTAAAATGTCCGCTAAGTATCAGAGAAGTTCTAGATACTTAACGGGCATTTTTAAATAACTATGCAAATGGTGATGCAACGCTATCGAGGACAATTAAAATAATTCCCACAGATTGTGGACTTCGTTTCTCGTGGGCTTTTATGTTCATGAAGAATGAGAAGAGATATAAGCAAGTCAACTACTCTCAAGCCTCATAACTATTTTAAAGATGAATCTTTTTTGTTCCCAGCAATTCTGTGTATATTAATCGTCCCAAACTTTCTTAGCCACATTGAAAGCTGACCAAGCATTTGGCCAACCAACATAGAAGGCAAGTTGAGTAATCATTTCAGCAATTTCTTCCTTAGTGATACCGTTCTTCTTTGCTGTTTGCATATGGTAAGGTAGTTGTTCAAAAGCGCCCTTAGTAATTAATGCGGTAACAGTAAGAAAACTCCGGTCACGAGGACTCAATTCTTTTTCCCGCGACCATACTTGGCCGAATAAGACATCGTCATTTAATTCGGCAAACTTAGGGGCAAAATCACCTAATTGATCACGACCAGCAGTTTGTTTTTTAGCCATAGTAAGACTTCCTTTCCGCTTTTACTGTCTTTACTATAAATCTGTAAAAGCACAATTAAAAATACTTATATTAAGTAGTTATTTATGCAAGAAATGAATAGTTACTTTCACAAAATGTTAGTGGACTTTAGCAACTAATTTTGATATTATAATTTAAAAATTAGTTGCTAAAGTCTACTATATTGGAGAAAAAATGTTATCTAATAATGAAATTGAAAATATCCGAGCATTCAATCGTCAATATACACAAGTATTAGGGGTCTTAAATAAACGGACTTTTGACACTGATCTTACATGGCCAGAGGGACGGATTTTAATTGAAGTTGGAGTGAACCACCTTGATACTCCAATGGCTGTGACGAAAGCATTAAAACTGGATAAAAGCTATGCTAGCAGGACAATTAAGAAATTAGTCGATAAGAAAATTCTAAAGAAAACACCATCGCCAACTGATTCGCGGTCAATTAATATTTCACTAACAAAGTATGGAGAGAAAGTTTTTAATGACATTAACCAAAAGTCAAATGACCTCATTAAAAAAATGATTGAGGGTCTATCACCGGCAGAGCAAGATAAATATTTTGAAAGTATTCAAACAATTAATAAGTTGCTGTTCAAGAAAGGAAATGAGTAACGATGTGGGAAATTAAAAATTTTAATGAATTAACGGTTCCTGAACTATACCAGATTATGGTGCTGCGGGCGAAAGTTTTCGTAGTTGCTCAACAACGGGTATATCAGGATCCGGATAACCGCGACCAACAAGCTATCCATCTTTTTAAGCATGACCAAGATGGGAAAGTTATTGCCTATGCGCGAGTATTTTTAATTAATGACCAGCAAACTGTTACTTTTGGCCGAGTAGTCACTAGTAACAAGGTTCGTGGTCAAGGTATTGGCGGCCAACTTCTTGATAAAATTATGGAAGTTATTCGGGATAATTACCCCGGCAAGTTGATTGAGATTGAAGCACAGGAACAGGTACAAGGTTTCTATGAGCGAGCCAACTTTGTTAGTGAGGGTGAACCATTTATTTACAAGTCAACGCCACATATTAAGATGGTTCATCAACCGCTTTAGAACAAAACTGTCTGACTTTTTGGTCGGGCAGTTTTTTTTGGAAAGTTTAAATGGTGTGATTTTAAAGGATCGTCTATTATTGAGTAAAGTTATAAAAACTTATAAAATTTCAGAAGAGTTATAAAAAGTTATAAAATGAGAGGCAATGATTATGGAAAATCCATTTAATCCTAGTATTGAGATGACATCGAGTATCTTTATAAAGCGTAATTCTTTATCGCAAAAAGCGAATCGCGCTTAACCCGTTAGATGTGGAAAGTATCAAAAATAGCTATTTTCATATTTTTAAAGAAGCAGGCTATCAGCTGGATATTCCGACGGTGATCTATATGACTAAACAAACAATGGGTTTTGCATACGCCTTTCAGTTATTAGGGTATTGGGTGTGGAAAACAGCCAGTGAGCAAGGTAACAAGGTAATCACTAAGAAAACAGTTGATAAAATTTTAGATCAATATATTAGTGACCTTTTTCGGAATGTGTACTATAAGGTTTATCGCGAAATGACGGAAAAAGAGCGGCAGTTTGTTCAAGCAATGGTTAAAATTGGCCGGCCCAAAGGAAAAGCCCAAGAAATTGGTCAAAAAATGGACAAAAAACCGGGTTATATTTCGGTTTATCGGCGAAAGTTGATTGATGATCAGATTATCATGCCAGCAAGTTATGGCTACGTTCAGTTTATGTTACCTTATTTCGATCGCTTTATTGAAGAACAGATAATGTTGGATGAATTTTAACAGCTTAAATCAAAACTTTCTTTAAAAAATCAGGCGTCCTTTGATATTCAAACTCACTTAATCCTTCTAATGAAATATTCAAGTTATCATAGAGCAGTTCCTTAAATAACGCCATTGTTCCATAAATGTGGTATTTGACTGCGATAAGCTGGTTGGTCATAAGTTTATCTTGATGGTAATACTTTTTTATTTGCTCTGTAGCTAGGCGAATATTGAATTCATAGATATAGTTGTTGATCGAGTTTTGTGAATGATCACGGTAGACTTTTTGATAGAACGATTTATGCTTAAGCAACTCTTTAGTTACTTTTAAAACTGCTACGCTAGAATATTCTTGAAAGTCGTGGACGCCTTTTTTGAAATCCTGCTCGAAAATCCACGCGACTAAATCATATTTATCACGAAAATGGTTATAGAAAGTTTGTGGGGCTGCATCACAATTTTTGCAAAGCGTAGTAATGCGAATTTTATCAAAAGTTGTGGTGAGTAGCATTTCTTCTAATGTTTTGGCAAATAATTGTTTGGTATTATTTTTCATCGTATTCTCCATTTTGATATTTATGCTATTTTATCAAGCAAATGGATAAAATAGCATTTTTATCTATTATAATCTTGCCAGGACTTCTTATAATTTAAATAACAATATTATTTTATCAGGAGGCCATTGTAATGAAGATTATGGTAACAGGTGCGAGTGGTGGCTACGGTCATTACGCAATTAACTATTTACAAAACTTTGCGCCAGCGGGAACAGAGATTTATGGCTTGGTACGTAGTCAGGAAAAAGCAAACAAGTTAAGTGCTTCCGGTGTTATACCACGAATTGCCGACTATGGTGATTTAGAATCGTTGGTTGCAGCTTTTGAGGGAATTGATCGACTACTATTTGTTTCAGTTCCCAATACTGCCTTGCAGCAAAATATTGTCAGCGCAATTGAGCAAAGTGAGATTAATTATGTAGCATATACTAGTTTGTATGGTTTAGATCACGAAAAGTTTGGTTTAGAGCAAAACCATCGGGCAACAGAAGAAATGATAAGGCAGTTGGGAATTCGACACACCTTTTTACGGAATAACTGGTACCTAGAAATTGCAGCACCTCAGCTAAAAGCAGCAGTTAAGACAGGAAAGCTTGATTACTTATCTGAGAATGGCAAGGTTGCGTGGACGCTCAAACGAGAATACGCTGAAGTAGGTGCGCGGGTAATTTTAAGTGACCAGGAGGGTGAGGTCGTTAATTTGGCTGGGAAACCAGTGACTTATCTGGAATTGGCGCAGGCACTTGCAAAAGCCACGGGTAAAAGAATTACATCTAAAGTAGTTAGTCCTCAAGAATTAATGAATTCATTAAGTGCGAGTGGACTTAGCCCCATGGATACCCAACTCAGCTACCTCTATCAGGATTATGCTCGAAAAGGAAATAACGGCGAGGCGCAGGCTGACCCAACGGAATTTGAAAAAGTACTAGGACATTCTTTAACGCCATTGCCTGAAGCTGTTAAGAAAGTAATTAATGAATAATCATAAAAGTCAGTGGAACAAATTCCGCTGGCTTTTTAAGTGTATTTAATAATTTAAATTAAGCATTTCATAAGCCAATAACAACCACTTAGCGTTTTACACCATAAAATCCACTTTTTTCTTGCTATTATGCATAGCGAGGTGAGAGAAATGCTAATTACAACACAGAATTTAACTAAAAAATATGGTAATAAAGTTGCTGTTAATAACTTAAATTTATCAATTCCGCGAGGCGCATTAGTTGCTTATCTTGGAACAAACGGTGCTGGAAAATCAACAACAATTAAAATGCTGACTGGTTTACTAAGACCATCTACAGGAACAATCATTTATGCTAATAATTTGAAAATGGGCGTAGTGTTTCAAGAAAGTGTTCTAGACGATGGACTTACGGTTCAAGAAAATCTTCAAAGTCGTGCTGCCATGTATCAATCCGTTGAACAATCTTGGATTAAAAAACTTAAAGAGATGATGGGATTAAGTAACTTCTATCAACAAAAATATGGAACACTATCTGGTGGACAAAAACGACGGGTAGATATTGCACGTGCACTCTTAAATCATCCAGATATATTATTCCTCGATGAACCAACAACGGGTTTAGATATTCAAACAAGAAATGTTATTTGGAAACTCTTGAGAAAGTTAAAGCAGGAACAACAATTAACAATTTTTCTGACTACTCATTATTTAGAAGAAGCAAGTAATGCAGAAATGATTTATGTTCTTGAACACGGAAAAGTACTGGCTCAAGGATCAGCTGATAAATTAATAAAAAATTATGCGGAAAATCAACTTATATTATATTCCATGGATAATGTAAAAAGTGGACGGAAGATTAAAGCAAATACTTATTTATTAACTGGTATTGATTATCAACAGGCAATTACAATCTTAAATCAGCGCAAAAAACAGCTAGCCAGTTTTGAATATCGTCATGGTGATCTTAATGACGCATTTATAAACATTACCGGAAAGGAGCTTCAATAATGAATGCTTTAATCAAAAGAAACCTTAAATTATACTTTCGTAATCGTGTGGGAGCAGTCATGTCACTTTTAGGTGCTTTAATTGCTTTCTTTATCTACATTGGTTTCTTGAAAGAAAATCTTGTCCAACAGTGGAATGATATTTCTCATGCCAAGCGAATTTTAGATGCTTGGATGATGGGCGGAATTTTAACAATTGCTCAGGTAACAACAGCTTTCGGTGCACTAGGACAATTGGTCAATGACCGTGAATCGAATCGTTATCGTGACTTTGAGATTACTTCAGTATCACAATCTAAATTAGCTCTTAGCTATTTTATTAGTACTTTTCTTATTAGCTTTATTATGCAAATTGTAGCCCTTATTGTGATGGCAGTTTACTTTCAATTAACAGATAGCTTAACTATCAGTTTTCGGCAAGGAATTTGGTTATTATTAATTGCGGTTTTAGGAACATTAGTCGCAACGGTTTTTTGCCAAATTATTGTAGAATTTATTCCTAGTCATATTGTTTTTAATCGAATATCTGCAATTATCGGTACCGGGATTGGCTTTGCCATTGCAACCTACATGCCATTAGGAACCTTACCTAAGTTTGGTCGACATTTAGTAAAGGTATTTCCAAGCTCATATATTGCCAGTAGTATGAGAAATATCTTAATTGATAATCAAATTCCGCAAAATATCCGTTCAATGTTGAATGAGTATCTTGGTGTAAAAATGGTAATTTCACAGCATTCACTCAGTCTGCTCCAAAATCTAACCCTTGTTGCTGTAATGACTTTTATAGGCCTTAGTTTGCTGATTTTCATTAATAAGCTAAAATATAAGCAATATTAAACTTTTGGGAGGTTTATAGTGAAGATTAAGTTTGAGTCAACTGACTTAACATCAGATAAAATTGAAGTAATTATTAAAAGCCAATCTCGTTCAGCGCGGGTTGAAAAACTACTTAATTATCTACAAAAGTTTGAGAAAAAGCAGAGTGATAATATCCCGATTAAAGCTGATGATCGAGTATTGATTATTAAGTCTACTGAGTTAATTATGGTAGAAGTTAATCAGAATGAACTTTCATTTTTCACTGAAACCCAATTAATAAAATCAGTTGGAAAATTAAAAGATATTCGCTTACGCTTAAATTTACCTAATTTTATTCAAATATCACGTTTTGCCATTATTAATATGAACTACCTGCAATCAATTGAAAGTGGATTTTCTGGAACTTTAGTCGCAAGATTAAAAGGTAATGTCAAAACAACGGTTAGTAGACGATATGTACCAATTATTAAACAATATCTCAACTTGTAGGGTGGTTCAATGATGAAAATAATGATTAATAGATTTTTAAAGGGGCTAGTGATCGGCGCGACAACATACCTAGTATTTATAACATTTCACTTTCAAAATACATTACCGACAGTTTTCAATACGGTAAGCGTAATGATTATTAGTGGGTTAATTGGGATTGCAACGGTGGTATTTAAAACTGATATTAACTATTTTTTAGCAATACTCATTCACTTTTTAACTACATCAGTTTTGGTAGGAATAATGATGTTTTTAAACCATTGGCAAATAGGTTGGCAATCGGTATTGCTGGTTGTTCTGACTTATGTGATTGTTTGGATTATTATGCGTTTACAGCAATTGCAAGATGTTCGTAAAATTAATGCACGACTAAATCAACGTAAATAGAATTGAGGTTTAAATAATGCAAATCCAAGAGCTATCCACCATCACCGACCAAGAAATGAACCAGTTAATCAACGTTTGGGAGAGTGCTGTCACTGCCACCCATCATTTTCTAACTAATACAGAGATCCAAAAGATTAAGCAATATGTTCCTCAGGCTTTTCGCGGAGTTGAGCACCTAATAGTAGCTATGCAAGACAACCAAATTAAGGGACTGATGGGGGTTAACGGGACGAAACTTGAAATGCTGTTTGTTGATAATAATGAACGTGGTCATGGAATTGGGACCAAGTTGCTTAGCTTAGGAATGAAAAAGTATCATGTTAATGAATTAGCAGTAAATGAGCAAAATCCTGCTGCCCGGGGCTTTTATGAGCATATGGGGTTTAAGGTGGTTTCTCGTTCACCACTTGATGATCAGGGGAACCCGTATCCAATTTTGAAGATGCGACAAATTTAGTGAATTTGACGTTTATAAAAAATGAATGGTCCACTTTGCTGTTAGTGGGCCATTTTGATGCTTCATTAGTTCTAAATTAATTTCATCTTCATATCGGTTAAGCCAAAAGTTTAAAGTTACTTTTACACTTTTTAAAAATAACGATGCTATGTAAAAGTAATTTCAAACCAATATTTTATAAGCCGCCTTAAAAGATACGCTTAGTCTGAGTTACTATTTAGGCCAAACATTAACTAACTTTTTTGCCAATGGAGCGACTATGTTCCGTTGGCTTTTTAAATAGGCAGCATAGAAAGTCATTGTGGCGGCATCATTAGTAATCGAAATTTTGACAGTATCGTTAGTATCATAAGTTTCACTTGGATTAGTGATATTGGTGGTGAAAAAAGGGAAGTTCGTATATTTGGTTAATTCCTGCATTGAATCATATTCAGTTTGGTAAAGAAACTTCGCATTTGGAATATTATCTTGAATGATTTGTTTCCACGGGCCGATTTCATTGAGGACGACAAAACTAAGTCCGGTCAATTCTTTAAAGGTGACCTGTTGCTGGTTAGCTAGGTACATGAATTGGTCAAGATTGACGTAGAGTTGTTCCTGACCAAGATAGCGTGATTCAATGTGGTCGGTTTGGATTTCCCGATTGGTAATGATGAGTGAATACTGGTGGTTAAGTAAGGCTGGTTCAACTTGATTGATATCAAATAGTTTTTGATTTAGGTCAATATTAGCAGTTAATGAAGCTTTATTATCGTTAATTACAATCTGCGGTCCAGGAGCAATACTGGCAATTTTAATAACTTTCTGGGTGTAGGCGTAGTTGCGAATATCAGTTACAAATTGCCGGTTAGTGTCTAAGACGAGCTGAGCCTTTTTAGCTGCTAACTTACCAGCCTTGGTCAATGAAATTTTATTTGGTTGACGATCAAATAATTTAACCCCTAATTCATCTTCGAGCTTCTGCATTCCACGGGTAACAGTTGGCTGGGTGATCATTAATTTTTCCGCGGTTTTAGCAAGGGTCTTTGTTTCAGCAAAAGTGACTAATTCTTCTAATAGGTAATTATCGATCATAATGCTTCCTCACTTCTAGTATACGTTATGTGTATGCTAGCATAGAGTTAAAGTAATTTTCAATGAAAGAGGATACGGTTATGATATAGACAATCACAAAGCAAACGAAAGGAAGCATATAGAATGACAGTTAATGTTTCAACCGTAAAATTAAATAATGGCATTGAAATGCCGACACTTGGGTTTGGTGTTTTCCAAGTACCAGACCTTAATGAAGCAGAAAAAGCAGTTACTGAAGCTATTGAAACAGGATACCGTTTAATTGATACAGCTGCCGCATACCAAAATGAAGAAGCAGTTGGTAAGGCAATCAAGAATAGTTCTGTTAATCGTGATGATATTTTTGTTACTTCTAAGCTGTGGGTTTCGGATTTCAACTACGAACGGGCTAAAAAGGGAATCGATACTTCTCTTCAAAAACTTGGCCTTGATTACATGGACCTTTATCTTCTTCACCAACCATATGGTGACACAATGGGGGCTTGGCGGGCATTAGAAGAAGCCCAAAAGGAGGGTAAGATCCGTGCAATTGGTGTTTCTAACTTTTACGCTGATCAATTACAAGATTTAATGCTCACAATGCCAGTTAAGCCAGCTTTGAACCAAATCGAAGTTAACCCGTGGTATCAACAAGATGCCGAAGTGAAATTTGCGCAAAGCCAAGATGTCCGGGTTGAAGCGTGGGCACCATTTGCGGAAGGCAAGTATGATATTTTCAAGAATGAAACGATTGCGGAAATTGCTGCTAAATACGGTAAGAGTAATGGTCAAATCATTCTTCGCTGGTTACTCCAACGCGGGATTACAGTTATTCCAAAGTCCGTTCACCAAAAACGGATGGCAGAAAATATCGATGTTTTTGACTTTGAATTGACTGCTGATGACATGAAGAAGATGGCTAGTTTGGACAAAAATGAAAGCCAATTCTTTGACCACCGTGATCCGGTCACCATTGAACAAATCTTTGGTTCTAGCTTGCAACAAGTAAAAGACAGTGAAAAATAATTAGGAGGTAATTGCTAATGGCTAATATTCCAACATTTAAACTCAACGATGGTAATGAAATTCCTTCATTTGGTTTCGGAACTTTCCAAATTCCAGCAGACGGTTCAACTTATAAAGCAGTCAAGGATGCTTTAGCTGCTGGTTACCGCCATATTGATACCGCAACGGCTTACTTTAATGAACAAGAAGTTGGGAAGGCAATTAAGGATAGTGAGATCCCACGTGACCAAATTTGGGTGACTTCAAAGCTCTGGTTACAGGACTATGCTTATGAAGATGCTAAGAAGGCCATTGATCTTTCATTAAAGAAACTTGGCTTAGACTATGTTGACCTCTACTTAATCCACCAACCATACGGCAAGGTTGCTGAGGCCTGGAAAGCCATGGAAGAAGCACAAAAGGCTGGTAAGATTCGTTCTATCGGTGTTTCCAATATGACACCAAAACTTTGGAATAAGTTTGTGCCAGACTTTGATGTGATGCCAGCAGTTAACCAAGTTGAATTCAACCCATACTTCCAACAAAAGGAACTTCGCAAGATTATGGCTGAAAATGGAGTTGCCCTTGAAGCGTGGGCACCACTTGGTCAAGGTAATGCTGATTTATTTAAGGAACCAGTTATTACTAAGATGGCGGAAAAGTACGGTAAGGATGCTGGACAAATTATCCTCCGTTTTGAACACCAAGAAGGCGTAATTGTCTTTCCTAAATCAGTTCATGAGGCTCGGATTAAGAGTAATCAAGATATCTTTGATTTTGAATTGAACTCTGCGGAAATGGACCAAATGCGCGCTCTTGATAAGGGCAAGGGTCAACATGATCCTGATGCACCGGGCGTTGAAGAAATGCTTAGTGCATACGATGTTCACGCAAACGATTAGTTAGAAAACGAGCGGGCGTTAATGCCTGCTTTTTATTTAGCATTAACCTATAATTAAAACTACTTTAGCTTTTTACCATCTTCTGAAATGTTGTCAGCGCCTTTAAGATAATAATCAGAAATTATCACAAAGGAAGTGGCTAATATGATTCATCAAATAATTGTAATCGCACTTTTACTATTAATTTTGAATTTTATTATTAGCGGGCCGGAAATTAAGTAAAGGAAGATGATAAAATGGTATTTTTAATTGCATTAGGGTTAATTGCCGGTGGGTTAGTGCCAGTTCAGACGAGTGTTAACTCACGATTAAGACAAGATATTAATGAACCATTCCTTGCTTCAGGAATTTCATTTTTAGTTGGAACCTTATTCTTAATTATTTTTGGTTTATTTACGGGTTCGCCATTTATTGGTTTTAGCGAATTAGGTCAGTTACCATGGTGGGGTTACCTCGGTGGTGTGCTTGCGACAATTTGTTTAACGGCTAATATTTTTATGTTTGGTGAATTGGGCAGTGTATTAGCGATCGTTTTGCCAATGGTTGGCCAAATTATTTTTGGTATTTTAATTGATACCTTTGGCTGGTTTGGCACGCAGGTAATTCCATTGACGGCGATGAAGGTCGGTGGGGCAATTCTCGTATTGCTGGGGATTATCTTAATTGTGGTTTTTCCATCATTACACCACCGATCTATTACGACCAAGCAAAGCGGTAGTAAGCTTTTCTGGGAAATTGGTGGAATTGTTTCCGGGATGATTTACGCTTCAGAAATTGCGATTAATGGACATGTCGGAAAAGTGCTCCATTCACCAATCCACGCGGCATTCTTAACTTTCCTTATTTCAACAATTCTTTTACTAGGTTTTGTTACAGTTCGTGGGAATATTACCCGTTTAGCATTGATTAGAAAAAATCATACTCCATGGTGGGGCTTCTTAGGTGGGATTATTGGTGGTTTTTCCATCTATCTAGCCGCCTTACTGGTTCCTCAGATCGGTAATGGTTCGGCGATCACCCTAGGAATCCTTGGTCAAATTGCAATTAGCCTATTGATTGATACTTTTGGTTTGCTTGGAGGTCAAAAACGTCCAGCAGAACGGGTTCAGATTATTGGCCTGTTTGTCCTAATTGTTGGGGTTGTCTTTACTGAATTACTGTAATAAAAAAGTCGAGCGGTGGTAATTCGCCATTGCTCGTTTTTTTGTATAATAGTTTTATAAGTTAGAGTTAACAATTAGTTAAAGGTGGTTCGCAAATGTACGATCAAGTGTTAGATACGTTTATTGCTGTTGTTCGTGAAGGAAGTTTTTCCAAAGCGGCTAGTAGCCTTTTTATGTCGGCAGTTTCCGTCATGAAGCAGATGAATAATTTTGAGAGTGATTTAGGGTTTAAAATCTTTAATCGTTCACCGCGGGGAATTAGTTTAACCCCAGCCGGGAAAGCATTATATTCTTCGGCGCAGCAAATTATCCGGGATTCACGGGAGGCTATCAGTGCTGCTCAAGCGATCGCTGAAAAAGGCCAGACAACCATCCGAATTGCAACATCAATGCTGCGGTCAGCTCGCCCGTTAATGGAGGCCTGGGAGCGGATGGGTAAGCAACAAAAAGATTACCAATTACAAATTATCCCTTTTAATGATGACGCGGCTACATTACGGCAAATTACCAATCAACTTGGTAAGACAGTCGATTTACTGGTAGGACCAACGAATGCTAATTATTTGATGGATAATGAATTTGACTTCTTTAATCTCGGTGACCAGCGCTGCAATATTATGGTTCCGCGACAAAACAAGCTAGCCAATAAGGAAAAACTAAACTGGGATGATTTAGCAGAGCAAAAAATATTATTAATTCGGCCAGGTTTGTCGCCAAAAATTGATGAATTACGGAATGAAATAACCCAGCATCATCCAGAAATTACGATTGTTAATGCTGATTATTTTTATGATATTGATACGTTTAATTATTGTGTGCATCATAATTATTTGATGGAAGCGCTCGAACAATGGCATAATGTCCATCCTTCAATGGTTAGTATTCCGATGACTTGGGACTATTCAATTAGTTACGGGATTTTGTCGTCTAGCCATGCCAATCCTCAAGTAAAAGAATTTATCAGCTTAGTCGGTCAGGAGTACTTAAATCAGCAGACTAATCAGAATTAACTTAAAGTTAAAACCGGCTTAACTAAGCACTACCTTCTGTCATTCATAAATGCCTCCTATAATAAAATCAACAAGTTGATAAGGAGAGATTTAAAATGAAATACTATACTTTAAATAATAACGTTAAAATTCCAGCAATTGGTTATGGAACTTACCTTACTTCACCACGTGTAACAGAGCAGGAGGTTGTACAAGCATTAAAAGTTGGTTATCGGTTAATTGATACTGCACAAAATTATGGAAATGAATGTGAAGTTGGTGCAGCCGTTCGAAACAGTGGCATCAACCGTGAAGATATCTTTGTTACCTCCAAGACCCAGACGAGTGGCTATCGGAGTACTAAAGCTGGGATTGATACTTCACTCAAAGCGGCCGGTCTTGATTATTTTGATTTAATGATTATTCACTGGCCCAATGGTAATGATCTGGAAACTTACCGGGCTCTTGAAGATGCATACCATGAAGGTAAACTACGAGCAATTGGGTTAAGTAATTTCAATCACCAGCAAGTTCAAGAAATTATTGACAATAGTGAAGTTGTTCCAGCAGTAGATCAAATCGAGACCCACCTTCTTTGGCAGCAATGGGGAATGCATGAATACTTACAAGAACATGGAATTCTTCACGAATCGTGGGCGCCGCTTGGTGAAGGCAACGGTAATATTTTAAGCAACCCGACATTAGTACGAATTGGGCGACAGTATGGTAAGTCACCTGCACAAGCGATGCTCCGCTTTTTCGTGCAAGAAAATATCCTGGTAATTCCCAAGTCAACTAATCCAGAACACTTGAAGGCAAATTTGGATATTTTTGATTTTGAATTAAGCGACCAAGATATCGCTGATATTAGAAATGAGGACCGCAGACAAGCAGGCGGTTGGCCAAGCACGATGTTAATTGAACGTAATTACTAGGAGGCAAATCGTAATGGATTTTGAACAGGTAATTAAAAATCGCAAATCAACCCGCCAATTTACTGATCAAAAAGTAGCGGTTGAAGTGATTAAGAAAGTATTACAAGAAGCGCAGTTAGCACCTTCATGGGTTAATTCCCAGCCTTACCATGTTCATTTGGCAACGGGCGATTCCCTAGAAAGAGTTCGAGCACAACAAGAACAGTTAGATAATAGTGGTGCTAAAGGGGCCCCTGATCTCCCAATGATGTCAAGAAAAGATTGGCCAGCCCAGGCGCAGGTAAATATGGCCGAATGGACTAAGGGACTTGGTGCAGCTGGTAAAGAAATGGGGCCTGCATCTGCTAAGCTCTATAATGCTCAGGAAGTTCTGTATTTAACATTACCTAAGGGGTATTCACTCTGGTCATTATATGATTTAGGCTCATTTGGGAATGGGATCGTATTAGCAGCAACAAATCAAGGACTTGCATCAATGACCGCCTACCAGTTTATTAAGTATCCAAAGATGTTACGCAAAGAATTAAATATTGCTGACGATGAAGAGATTATTATCGGTATTGGCCTTGGCTATCCTGATGATAATGCGTTGGTTAACACAATTAAATCGCGTCGGATGAATTTAGATGATATTTTGACCATTCATCGGTAATAAAAAGGCCAGCTACTAGTAATCAGGTAGTTGGCTTAATTTATAACATCGCTTAATTAATTAATTTGCAAACACGCTATTAACCCTATTCAAGTAGCTTAATTATTTGGTGCAGGACAGCTTGATCATCATTAGTCCCAATTACTTTTGTTGCCGCTTGTTGAACATTTCGTGGTGCATTACTCATGGCATAACTTGTCCCCGCAAGGTCGAACATTTCTAAATCATTTTCACCGTCACCAAATACGACTAGGTTTTGTGGAGCCAGCTGCCACCGATTAAGGAGAAGTTGGAGACCATATGATTTATCCATGCCGGGAATAATAAGGTCAATTGCACCATAACCGCTAGCGGTTGCTCGAATAATTCTATTAAATTTGCTGTTAATATTATTGGAAATTTCCCGTAGTTTAGCAGGTGGAACTACTAATGCGAATTTAAATATTTTATCGTGAAGATTTGTGAAGTCGGCTACAGTTTTTGTTCGAGTGTAAAAACGGTTAATTCCCTGGCGAAAATCTTTGGGCATGCTTTCTTTAACGTATGCAAATTGACGACCACAGACAACATAATTGGTACCGGGAATTGTGTCAATGTAGTCAATTATCCTGTCGATATCGGCTATTTTTAATTGACCACAAGCAATTTCTTGTCCTTGATCAATCGTCAGAACACCATTTTCAGCAACAAAGGCAATCTGGTCTGCAATTTCCGGAAAAAGAGAGCGAAGAAAGCAATATTGATCACCACTGGCAACAATAAACTTAATGTTCTTTTGGTTCATCAAGTGAAATGCTTGTTTAAATAGTGCTTGATCGTACATTCGGTTAGTTGTTAAAAACGTCCCGTCAATATCAGTTGCAATTGCTTGGATCATAGAATGGCCCCCAAAAAAAGTTTTACGTTTATTTTAAAATTGATGATTATTAGAACGCAAGTAGTGATGTTTGAAAATTAGTAAAGCTGCGATATATAATGATCGAAAATTCAAGTATAAGTGAAGGAGGCTGATTAATGCTGACGACAGAAAAAGTTTATTCAATTGGTGAAGTCTCAAAAATCACGGGTTTGCCGAGTTCGACAATTCGGTATTATGATAGCTTAGATTTTCTTCCTTACCTTCAAAAAAGTCGCCAAGGAATTAGAAAGTTTACCCAAAAAGATATTGATACAATTCGGGTGGTCGAATGCTTAAAGCAATCGGGCCTTACCTTAAAAGAAATACAGCATTATACGCACTTAGTGGCACAAGGTGATAGCTCGATTGTTGATCGCCAACAATTGTTTCATGCAATTCGACAAAGGTTACTCAATAAGATGAATGACCTGCAAAAGACGTTAAAAATTTTAGATTATAAATGTATGTATTATGATCAAGCTGCCAAAGATGGAACCGAGAAAAACGTTTTGGAATCAATGTCTCTAGCAACGGTTATTAACAAATTAAAATAATTTATAGCTAATCAACGGGATGCTGATAGTTATAAATTATTTTTTTATTGTCTATTTTATTGAAGCGGTTTCATTTAAAACTTAAGTGCAGTAGGATATTAAATATAATAAGTAAGGATGCTTAATTATCCAATAATATGAAGGAGTTAGAATAATGACCCAAACGTTTATTAACGGTAAAATATTTGTTGGTGATAATGAGAGTCACTTTGTTGATAGTATGATTGTTGAGGATGGTAAGGTTAAACAAATTGGTAATAATTTATCGATTGAAGGCGAAAAAATTGACCTACATGGACAAACAGTCCTTCCAGGATTAGTTGATTGTCATACTCACCCTAAATATATTGCTGATGCTTTACACGGTGTTGCCTGTACACCACCAAATGTTAACAGTATTAAGGAAATGCAAGAGGCTTTACGAAAATCTCCCGCATATGGGCAAGGTAGTGATGTATGGATTGAAGGATGGGGCTTTGATGAAACCAAATTAGCTGAACATCGCAGTCCTAACCGCAATGACCTAGATGCAGTTTCAACAACACAGCCAATCTTTATCTATCGGTCTGATTGTCATTCTTCGGTTGGTAATTCTAAGGCGTTAGAACTTGCGGGTATTGATAAGAATACTCCTGATCCAGTTGGCGGAAAGATTGAGCGTTTTGCGGATGGACAGCCAACCGGATTTATGCGTGAGGTTGCGGCATCGCAATTACTGATTCGCGCAAAATCAGCCCAAAGTTATGATAATGATGTCACTAATATGGTTAATAGTTCTGACCACTATATCAGAGAAGGAATTGTTGCAATTGGTGAAATGATGGGGCGAATGAAACCTTATCCTTCATTACAGCTATATCAAGACGCAGTTAAGCAGGGGTTTGCACCCAAAGCTTCGATTTACTACGTTTTTGATGAGCTTGATCCAGAAAGAGGATTGCAGCCGAGCGGAAATGAGAAGCTGCGAGTTGCAGGTATTAAAGTTTTTATGGATGGTAGTATCTCAGGAGAGACAGCAAATAACAATGACCCATATCCATCGGGAAAAATGGGAGTTAGCTTAACCTCAGTAGAAAAGCTTCAACGAGCAATCGAGATGGCACGTAAAAATAAACTGCAATTAGCTGTCCATGCCATGGGTGACAAGGCAATTCAGACTGTGATTGATGTAACTAAGGGCATGGAACCGTGGTTAACTTCGATGCCATCAGTGCGGATTGAACATGCTTCATTAATGAATGACCAGATGTTTGACGCGATTGCTAATAGTAAAATGAACTACGCTTTAGTGACTCAACCGATTTTCTTCTTTGCGGAAGATGAATCCTACCGTCATTATCTTTCGCCAGCCCAGTTTAAATTAGCTTACCGTATTAACACAATGTTAAATTCTAATGCGTTGCTAGGTTTGAGTTCAGATGCACCTTGTACACCATGGGCAGAACCAGATAGTCCATTTTATAGTATTTATGCTGCGGTAACGAGGAAAGCGGCTAATGGAGATATCGTTAATTTGAACGAGGCAATTACGGTCCCCCAGGCAATCCTTGGCTATACGCGCGATGCAGCCCGAATTGGCGGCTTTGATGATAATGGAACATTAGAGCCTGGTAAAGCAGCCGATTTTGTTGTCCTCACTACGGATATTTTTACGGTTCCGCATGAAGAATTAAAAGACGTCCGTGTTAAAGAAACATGGATGGCAGGACAACGAATTATGGGATAAACGTTAGTAATTAAAAAAAGCCATTCAGTGAGAAGCTGAGTGGCCTTTATTATCTATCAAATTTTGCAATTGGTTATTCTTTATTTTGCGCATTTTCCATCATTGTAATGACTTTTTTAGCGGATAATTGAACGGAGAGTTTCTTAGCATAATTGACGTATTTTTCCCGCCATTCTTTTAGTTCGTTCGGATGAGTGTACCAATAATTTATGCGGTTTGCGAGTACTGTTTCATCACCTGCAGGAAACTGATTATTGGCAGTAAGTGCGTAGGCGGCAGTTGAAGAAAGAGGGCTATTGGCAATGACGGGAACACAACCTGATGCAAAAGCTTCCATACAAGCCATTCCTTCAACTTCGACATTAGCACAGTGAACCACTAGATCGGCACGACTATCTAATTGTCGCAATTTAATTGGTGGATAATATTTCATGATTGGCTTGTTAGCTAATCCCTCTGCCAATTTATGGTATTCATCTTGTAATGGGCCTTTTCCTGCTAAGATAAGTTGGATGCTTGCCCTATTGGGGACTAATCGCATGGCCTTAAGCAAAGTTGCTTGATCTTTTTCGCGAGAGTAACGACCAATACAAAGGATTGTGAACAGCTTATTTGAGTTTTCAATATGTTTATTGGTTAAAAAGGTAGCTGGAATGCCATTAGAAATGACGACCAGTTTTTGTGGAAAATGATAACGTTCAAGTCGATCCTTAACTTTTGTAGTTGGGCACTGGATTGCGCAGCAGTGCTTATAAGACCAGTTACGAAAGAATTGCATAATTTTTTTATTTACGAGCGGGCGGTCGAGTGGTGGAACGGAAGCGGTCATATTTTCGGGATAAAGATGAAAAGTACCGGTAACAGGTTTTCCAAGCGTGTTAGCAACGATACCTGCCTCGATACCAAGGAAGAAAGGTGTATCAAGGTGAATGATATCTGCCCAGGTGATTGCCCTTTTCAATATTGAATGGACAGGGCGACCAAATACATAGCCTTGTTCTGCTATTAATTGATTGAAAAAAGGTGGCGTAAAGCGAGGGACTTGATAGTCAACTTTACCAGTTGAAAGGACTCGAACTTCATGCCCTAATTGCCGAAATTGCTTCACAAAACGCTGGGTTGATATTGCCATCCCATTAGTGGTACTAAAATAATCGTCAATTACAATAAGAATCTTCATTATGCCACCTCCTATAATTATTTTAGCTAATATCTAATATAAGGTAACTAAAAAAGACCAAATAGCAGTTTGCTATTTGCCCTCTTCCTAGTATTATTCTAATTCAACGTTTTCAATATTATCTAATTTGACAAGATAATCAAAGATGTTTTCTGCTCGTATCTTTGAGCGTAGTTCACCGAAGATACGACAAGTTATTTTGCCATTTTCATAGCTATAGATTGTGTATCTTACCGGTGCCTTAAAATAGCGGTGATTTAATTGTTCAATAATGTCATGAAGCTGGTCAGTATCACCGTCTAAAAGAATAAAGCAGGAGAACCCCTTTCCTTGGTGGAGCGCAAATTGATCAATGTATTTACCGAGGACTTCAGCTAATAATACACAGGCAGTTCCAATAACGCCAATGCTGTACAAGCCGCTTCCATAAGCAAGCCCAATTGCACCGGTTACCCAAATTCCGGCAGCAGTCGTTAAACCATCAATAATTTGATCGTGGCGGTTAATAATTGTCCCGGCACCTAAGAAACCGATTCCACTAACTACCTGCGCAGCAATACGGGAAGGGTCAACAGCCCAGTTGCTATGAGTGATTTTAAGGAGATCAAAGAATCCGTACTTAGAAACAATCATTACAAGAGCGGCGCCAAGGGCAATCAGGGCATGAGTCCTAATTCCAGCGTTTTTAGCTTTACTTTTTCGTTCGAAGCCGATGATTCCACCACAAAAAGCTGCTAGAAGCATTCGCAAACACCAGTCAAGTTCTTGCAAAAACGACACCTTCTCTACATAAATATATTACTATCCCACTAATTTTACTATAGCGCTTTCGACGGTTTAAAGCCAAAGTTAAGTTGGGTAGCTTACAGGAGAGAAAAATAAAAATATTTTATATAATTAGAAAGAAGGATAGGAATTTGGCAATAAAAGTGCTGCTTCTAAGAAATGATTTTGAGAATTAAGCGAAAGGAATTATTTATAATGATGAAAAAAGTTAACCTATTTTTGCTACTATGTTCCTTTGTATTATTTTTAGTAGCAATTCAACCACGGGCTAAAGCGGCTGACATGGTAGACAAGCAAACCCAGGAACAACTCAAGGACTATTTAAAATCGCACCATATTAACGGTGTAATGCTAGTCAGCGGAAAAACAAGCCAGCCGATTGCAATAACTAATAATGAAACGTCTAATAAAAGACAAATAGTACGGGCAAACCAATTATTTCCGATTGCATCACTTCAAAAAGTTATGACAGGGACAGCGATATATCAATTAAAACAAAAAAAGCAATTGGATTGGGATACGCCGCTGTATAAGTATTATCCACAAGCGGCTGGACATGAAGATATAACAATCCGCGAATTGATGAACCATACCAGCGGATTAATTAATAATGATCGCCCGTTTGTGCCACTTAAGGGTGAGAAACAACAAATTGCATATATGTTTAAACACTTGAAAAATGACCATACTCATGCGTGGGATTATCAGGATGTGGATTATGAAATGTTGGCAGCGATTATCCGAAAACAGACGCATTCTAGCTATAATGCTTATATTCAAAAGAATTTTGCTAAGCCGCTTCATCTTCATCAGATTAAAGATTTTTCTGCAGTTTCGCAAAAAGAAGTTCCACAAACAATGGATCCTACTGCTGATTGGCACCGCGTTACGGTTACTACATCATCTGATTTTGGCGCTGGAAATTTATTTATGTCTCCTAATGATTACTGGAAATTTATTTATGATGGTGTTTTAAAAGATCCTAAAATAATACCGGCATTTTACCAGCAAGCAAAGAATCAAGAAGTTGCCTATTTTGGCGGGGTGTACTTCGATGGAGATATTATTCGGGCCAACGGAAGTATTCCTGGCTATAATAGTTGTTTTGTCGCCGATTATAAGACTAAGCGAATGATTATGCTTTTTTCTAACAATATTGATTACTTAAAGTTAAAAGCGACCTCGGATGATATATTGCATAATTATATGGAACGGTAATTTCTCTAGTGAAGGGTACCTTAGAGGAGACAGTAGGAATGGAACAAATAGTAATTATGTTGGTTGAAGATGAAGAAAGCTTAGCAAGTTTTATGATAACTGAGCTGGAACTTGAAGGGTATAAAGTTATCTGGGCAAAAGACGGCCAAGAGGCATTAGATATATTTAAAAAAGAAAATATAACACTAATCCTATTAGATTGGATGCTCCCGGTATATGATGGCTTAACAGTATTACGTCGAATTCGTAAAACAAGTGATATTCCGGTTATTATGATTACTGCGCGTAGTCAGACATCAGATATTAGTATGGCTCTTGATCAAGGACTGGATGATTATATTACTAAACCATTTGAAATCGAGGAGCTTTTAGCTAGAATCCGTGTTGCCTTGCGCCGGTTAAAACAAGGACAGGATAAGAAACATCTTTATAATTTCGGACCATTTAAAATAGATTTATTGAAGCATCAATTTTTAATCGACGAAAAACAGGTTCACCTGACTCCCAAAGAATTTTCACTAATGGTTTCCTTAATGAAAGAGCCTGGCATAGTACACACGCGGGATGACCTTCTTAACGAAATATGGGGCTATGATTTTGATGGTCAAACTAATACAGTGGATGTATATGTTCGGGCTTTACGAAGCAAATTAGGCGGGTACCGGAATTTGATTAAAACGATTCGTGGGGTTGGCTATGTATTAGGGGATGAAGCATGAAGAAAAATTATTCGGTAACTGCTGCTCGTCAATTAACACGGCTTTTTTTAGGGTTATTTATCACAATTTTGGTTGTTATTAACCTGGTCTTTATCGTTACTGCTAGTGATTTAATTTATCGATATGCTGATGATCAGGCAGAAGAAGTAGTTGAAACAATTGAAAAAGACTGGCCAATAAATAAAAGCCATGAAACTTTTTTAAATGCGTATGTTGCCCGTCAAGATGATGATGCAATTGAAATTACTGATGGTCAACAAAAATTTGCTTCCCCTAAAGCGCATAAAATTTTTAAGCGGATTAGCCATCGTAATTTAGCGATTAAAAATTTACAGATAACCCGTCATGGAATTTATTATTTACGGCAAGAAAAACTTCATCATGATCGAATTGTGAAAGTAGCAATCAATGTCGATGATCTGATTAAATTAACTGGTTGGCTACTAATAGTGACAATATTGATCAACATTGCCGCAATTATGGCTTCTATTCCGATAATTCACCGTTTGGCCCATCGATGGACAAGGCCATTAACTAATTTAAGTAGGGAAATTGACTCAATAGTACCTCAGAACAATAATTTACAGACTTTAACTATCCCGCAGCAACCACTAGAAGTAAAAAAGGTAGCACAGTCCTTTAACCAATTATTGAAGCGGCAATATCAGGCAATGCAACGAGAAAAAGAATTTATTGCAAATGCTTCACATGAACTTAAGACTCCCCTTGCCGGAATTCTTGGTCATGTAAATTTGATAAGGCGGCATGGTAAACAACATCCAGAATTAGTCACCAAATCATTAAAATATATTGATCAGGAAACGCAACGGATGAGCCAATTAGTAAATGAACTTCTTATTTTGGAAGGGCATCATACAAAACCACTAACAGAAATTGCCTTGCCCGAAATTATTGTTGATGAAGTTAGATCGCTACAAGGCGCATACCACCATAAATTTGTGATGGATTTACAGCCAGCTTTACTTTATCGTATAACAAAAGGTGATTTTCAAAGCTTAGTTCATAACCTTTTAGAAAATGCGGCTAAATATTCACCACATAATTCAGTAATTAGAATTCAGTTGACATCGAATAGCGACCAAATAATTCTTAAAGTTGCTGATCGAGGTCAGGGAATTGCTAAGGAGAATCGTCAAAAGGTTTTTGACCGCTTTTATCGTGAAGATGAGTCACATTCAAATAAAATTACTGGTTCAGGAATTGGTTTAGCAATCGTTAAAGCAATTGTTGAGAAATATCATGGACAAATAACAATTCACGATAATGACCCGGTAGGAACAATTTTTACAGTATATCTTCCTCGCCAAAAATGAAGATTTCTTCATCGTACTTTTACCTGTTTTTGGTTTTTACAGTTTTTTTATTTTGTAAAATAAAATCATCAACAGGAGATACAGAAGGGAAGAATATTAAATGACTAAAAAAATGAATAATCA
Source organism: Limosilactobacillus rudii (assembly GCF_014145455.1). Lineage (GTDB taxonomy): Bacteria > Bacillota > Bacilli > Lactobacillales > Lactobacillaceae > Limosilactobacillus > Limosilactobacillus rudii. The sequence goes on from NZ_JACIVB010000051.1 coordinate 27,956, forward strand.
ACCAGATTCAGCAAAGAAATTAAGAAAAGCTACCAAGTTAACGAAAAAGATGCTTATTACAGCTTGCATCAGCGGCGGAATTTTGTTAGGCGCTGGTGGAATTGGGGTAATGGCTACCCATGGTGGTTATGAAAAAATTGAGGCAGCTGTCCAACACGAAAAGACGGCAAATAAAAATGATATTAAGATTGACCAGCAAGCTGCAATTGATCAATTTAACCAAAAGTACAACGATAAACAAATTAATGAAGTGGAGCTAGAAAATGATCACGGTAAGTATGTATATAAGGTTAAGGGATTTGATAAAACAAATGAGTATAAGGTCAAAGTCAATGCTAAGGATGGAAAAGTGATTTCTGCTAAATCTGAAAAGCTTGATAAGAATGATAAGCAGTATGCACTAGATCTAAGCCAAACGATTAGTCGTGACGAAGCTAGCCAGATTGCAGAAAAGGCTGCTAAAAAGGGAAATAGTATTGAATGGAAACTAGAACAGGAAAAACAGGACCAAGCGGTATGGGAAGTTAAAGTAAAAGATGGTAAAACAGTTAAAGAAGTTAATATAAATGCAACTTCTAAGAAAGTACTAAACATCGATAAAGACCACTAATTATAAGATTCATAGAAAAAGTATAAGAGCATGAATCCCCTAGAGTTAAAAAAGTTAGCTCTGGGGGATTTTTGCGCAAAGTTACTTTACTATATGATTTTGGCATTAAGTGATATTTTATTTATAATAAAACTCTTTGCTGATGGTACAGAAAAAATTACTTTTTATTATTGACTTAAAGCTTACTTTAAGTTTTATACTAACGTTGTTGAGTAATAAGTGATTAATAAAGGAGCGATTTCTAATGGCAAATACCCTTGTTTTATACTATTCAGCTACAAATACGACTAAAAAGATTGCTGAGCAAATTGCAGAAAAACTTGGCGCTGATATTGCTGAAATTCATGCAGCTCAACCATATACGGCTGCTGATTTAGATTGGCATGATTCGAGTAGCCGGACTTCAATTGAACAACATGAGCACAATAGCCGGGTTGAAATCAAAGATGACTTACCTGATATTAGTGGCTACGATAATATTGTTATTGGACATCCAATTTGGTGGGCAATACCGCCGCGGATGATTAGTTCGGTGATTGACCATCTTAATTTAAATGGTAAGAATTTAGCATTATTTGCGACCTCGGGCGGAACCAATTATGCACGGTCACAAAGCTATATTGAACGGGCAATTAAACAAAATAATTATGATACGAATATTAATCAAGGTGCTGTACTAAATAATGCTCAGCAAATTGATGCCTGGATAGATACACTTAATTTTGCTTAATAAATAAAATCATTGCATTTAATTCAAAACCTCAATGCAATGATTTTTATTTTTAGCGATACCTATTAGTTATAATAAGTCATTTAATATAAGTATTTAACATTGTTCTACGACTTGGTTAAACTATAAATAATAATTTTAAGGAAAAGAGGGAGAACAATGACTAGAGTAAATGAATTAAGCAAGATTACTCAGATAGCCTTAAAAAATCAAGACTTACTACAACAGTTAAACAACCGTCCAGCATCTCAAACAGAAATTAGGCAAGTTATAGGCGATATCACTGGGCAAAAGATTGATGATACAGTTGAAATTCGCTTACCGATCCGGAGTGACTATGGCGCAAACCTAAAAATTGGTAAACATGTTTTTATTAATAGCGGGGCCATGTTTACTGACCTTGGAGGGATTGAATTAGCAGATAATGTTTTAATTGCTCCTAATGTAACGATTGTTTCGGTAAACCACCCCTTAGCCCCATCAGAACGGCGGCAAGTGGAATTGAAGCCAGTATTGATTAAGGAAAATGCCTGGATAGGTGCAAATGCGACAGTTCTTCCAGGGGTAACAATCGGCAAGAATGCGGTAGTGGCTGCAGGAGCCGTTGTTACTAAAGACGTGCCGGATAATGCGGTGGTTGCCGGTGTCCCTGCAAAGGTAATCAAAGTAATTAAGGAAGATTAGGATACTATTTATTTGATGTTATGTCTGAAAATTGCAGTATTTTTAGCAATTTAGAAAGGAGAAATCAATGAAAAAGTATTTAAAACTATTATTAGGGTTAGCAACGGTACTTGCTATTATGATTGGTTTTAAACAACAGGCTCATGCTGTAACGCATTATGTCCAATCTTCAACTCCAACAATCTTTGTTCATGGTTGGGGAAGTAGTTCTCATGCGGAAGAAAAGATGGCAAATGCCGCTCGTGATGCGGGTGTGACTAAGACAATTGTTCGGGCTAATGTTGATAAAAAAGGGAAGGATACCTTTAATCGTCAGATTCCTGCAAACGCGGTAAATCCAATTGTTGAGGTGAACTTAGAAGACAATAAGTTAAGTGCTTATCAAGATAACTATATGAAGGGGTACCATCGGGGTGGCGAGTACATTAAAAACGTTGTGTTAGCCCTCGAAAAACAACACCACTATAAAAAAATAAACTTTGTCGGCCATTCCATGGGTAACCTTGAAATTATCAATTATATTAATGATAATGTAAATGATAAAAAGTTGCCCCAAGTAGCACATTTGGTCGCAATTGCAGGTCACTATGATGGTTTAGTAGGTCAAAGCGATACGGCCAATATAACGATAAATCCGCAAACTGGTGAACCAAGTAAAATGGATTCAGCTTATCGTGAACTCTTAGGTTTACGTCAAGACTTTCCACGGAATACGGCGGTTCTCAATATTTATGGGGATATCGGCGATGGCAGTCATTCTGATGAGGATGTCCCAGTAAATTCAGCTAAGTCGTTGAAATATTTAGTGGGTAACCGTGCAAAATCCTATAAAGAAGTTGAAATTAAAGGGAAAAATGCCCAGCACAGTAAGTTACATAACAATGCGCAAGTTAACCGCGAGTTAATTAAATTCTTGTGGGAAAAATAAAGGTGGTCAAAAAGATACCTCCTTTTTTTTTTATTGACTTTGTGTCGATAACGACATAAAATAGAATCAACGATAAAAATGTGAAGGGATGATTGTAATGACTGAAAAGAAATTTAAGACACTTGATGATTTTTTAGGTACCCACTTTATTTACACCTATGATAACGGTTGGGAATATGAATGGTACGCTAAAAATGACCATACTGTTGACTACCGAATTCATGGTGGAATGGTTGCTGGTCGCTGGGTAAAAGATCAAGAGGCTAACATTGTGATGCTTACCGAGGGAATTTATAAGGTCGCTTGGACCGAACCAACGGGGACAGATGTTGCACTTGATTTTGTTCCTAATGAGAAAAAGCTTAACGGAACTATTTTCTTCCCAGCATGGGTAAAACAACATCCTGAAATTACTGTTACGTTCCAAAATGAACACATTGACCGGATGCATGAAGCACGGGAAAAATATGATACTTATCCTAAATTAGTAGTTCCTGAATTTGCTCATATTACGTACATTGGAAATGCTGGTCAAAACAATGAAGATGTGATCGCTGAAGCACCTTATGACGGTATTACTGATGATATTCGTGCGGGGCGGTACTTTGATGAAAATTATCATCGAATTCAAAAATAATTAGTATAATAATGGAAGAATTAATGTTTGGAGGGCTAATAATGCCAAAGAAACGAATTCTTCCTTTTATTATTTTAGGAATAATTAATAATCATCCCCAGATTACAGGACGTGAAATTACTGCTGAATTTGACACAGAAATTGGCGATTTTTGGAGGGCATCTCATAGTCAAGTCTACCCGGAATTAAAGCGAATGGTGAATGATGGGTGGATATATGATGCTACAAGTAAAGATAATGCTAAAGAGCGCTACTATACATTAACTGATGAAGGACGAGAAATTTTAAACAAGTGGTTAGGACAGTTGGTAACGGATTTGCCGGTTCATGAAGACTTATTTTCGTTAAAGCTATTTTTTATTAAGGACAAGCATGATAAACGGATTCCACAGCTGATTGCCCGCCAATTAGTATTATTAAAGAAAGATCTTAAGTATTTAATGCAACGCCGGCAAACTGTTTTTCCTAATGAGAAGACGATTCAAAATAATTATGGGCACTATTTGATTTTGGCACGGGCAATTTCACGAACGCAAGGGCAGATTCAGTGGTTAAAAGACACCCAAAAGTTGCTGAAAGAGGAGCAGTAGCGAAATCTCTCTAGTTATAATCATTAAACTGTTATAAAGATGTTAGAGAGATGCTAGTATTTTGACAGCAGTTTCTATATGATTAATATAATTTATTTCATGGTAAAAGGAGATAAAAAAGTGCGTTCGAAAAAATTAGCAAAGGTATTGATTGCCTCAACACTTATGATGTCAATGTTAGCAGTTCCGGTAAGTCAATCGGTAGTGTATGCTGCTGAGACGACTAATGAGAATTCAACTAGTAATACTAATATACAGACGCATACCTTAAATAAATCGTATGTCGTATATGGCGCTGGAGCAGCAGATAAGAGCGAGCTAGACAACGTTCTTGCGGTTGATGATAATTTTACAACGTTAACGGCGACGGCGAGCGATTATCAAAAGTACATTAACCCAAATGGATCGACTACGAATGCTGCAATGGTGAGTTCAGTTGCAATTGTTCCGACCGATCCAGGTTCAGGAATTAAAGTTAATGTGAAAAAATTTAATGGGAAAGATAATATTACGAAAGTAACAGCCCAACAATATGCGATGGTTGCACAAATGGCAGGAGTAACAGACGTAACGATTACCGTCAGTGCTAACCGTGCTGTATCCGGTGAGTCAGCACTGACTGGGGTATACAAGGCGATTGCAGCAGATGGCGTTAGTTTAAATGAACAGAATACGCAGTCAGCTAACCAGATGCTTACCGCTACTAATAGTGCAATTGAAGCAAATAAGGATGATAGTAAGTATCCGGGTAAATTAATGGCTGCTGTTGGTGATACGACTAAGGAGATTAACCAGCAAAAGAAGCAAGGAAACACCCCAACGCAGGGTGAAATTCAGACAACATTAAATCAAAAATTAGAAACACATAATATTTACAATGAAACTAAGAAGTATGAACAACCAATTATTAATGCTTTAGTCCAATTTAATAATGCGCCAATTAGTTCAAGTAAGGATTATAGTTCTCATGTTACTGATACCATTAATAATGTTAAGAATTCTTCAGGCGACATGATGAATAAGGCAAAGAAATTTTTAAATTCTAAAGATGGGCAAGCTGTAAAACAGGAAGCACAGTCATGGTGGTCGCGATTTATTAATTGGCTGCGCAGCTGGTTTTAACTAGGCTAATGGAGAATTATCATGGAAAGGTTTAATCAATTTATTGTTAAATTTAGCCGATTTCTTCAGTTACTGACAATTATTGCAATGGCCCTATTAGGAATCTGTTTGAGCGTTGTCCTATTTGTTGAATTATTCAACCTTAGTACACAATTGTTAACGGTTAATCTCGCTAATGATTATTTTAAGATTCTTGATAATGTGATTGTTTTCTTTTTATTTTTTGAGTTTGTTGCGATGATTATTTCAGCCCTCAAACATAATGGTCATATCTCAGTGAATTTTTTGATGAGCTTGGGAGTTACGGCATTATTGCGGTGGTTAATTGCCACCCATGGTGATCCGATTGAAATTGTGTTATATGCTTTGGCAATCCTGTTATTGATTGTCGGAATGGTTATTCTTAACCGGTTTATAAAATAGCAAATTAAATTATGTTTTAGCTTATTCTATATCTTTTAATAAATTATTTTTTAGTAAAAGCATTATTCTTAAGGTTTAGTGGTAGATTCGCTATAATGAAACCGTAGAATGCTATAAATTTATTAATAAGGAAGGTATGGATATGAGCGATTTAACAGGAAAAGTTGCAATTGTAACAGCATGTAGCCGTGGAATTGGTTTTGCAATTGTTAAAAAGTTTGTTGAAGATGGCGCAACTGTTTATATGGCAGTTCGTGATAGTGATAAGGACATTAACTTGACTAATAAGCTACATGCAGAAAATGACCATTATCGGCGCGTAGTTTACAATGCCATTGACTTTAGTTCATATAAGCCAATGGTCGACGAAGTAGTCAAAGATGCTGGAAAAGTTGATATTTTAGTTAACAATTTTGGAACTACTGATATTGCTCATGACTTAACCTTAACAACAGGCGATCCTGAAAAATTCTTTGCGATTATTAAGGAAAATATTGGTAGTGTCTACTATGGATCACGCTATGTTGTTGAACAAATGATGAAGCAAAAGACTGGTGGCAGTATTGTTAACATCTCTTCAGTAGCAGGAACAACACCAGATGTTTCACGATTGGCTTATACAACGTCTAAAGCAGCTATTGACTCGTTGACACGAAATATTGCCGTTCAATACGCTCGTCAAAATATTCGTTGCAATGCTGTTTTACCGGGGATGGTTGATACAGATGCAATTAAGAAGCTTTCCAAGGACTTTACGGAGACGTTCTTAAATAATGTACCGCTTGGTCACTTCATTGAACCTGAAGATATTGCTAATGCAGTAGCATTTTTGGCAAGCGAGGAATCACGCGATATTACTGGAGAATTAGTTCCAGTTTGTGGCGGATTTGGTCTTCCAACGCCAATTTATAGTGACGTTATTAGCGGGAAGATTAAGCAAAACTAAAATTATCGATTTTAACTGAAATGAGCGGAAAACAACTGCCTAGTAAGACAATGTTTTCCGCTCATTTTTGATGTATTTATTGTAGGGTAATTGTTAAACCTTAATCGATGGTTACTTCGCCAGCAACGTCAGTATTAAAGAAGTCAGTAATTTCCTTGATATCCATACCTTGACCAAGTCCCCACATTAATTTAGTAATGGCACTTTCCGAGGTCATGTCCCGGGCACTGATTGCGCCTTCTAAGAGTGCTAGCCGTCCAACTTCGTATTTAGTTAAATCGCTTCGTTCATAAAGACACTGGCTAGTAGTGATAATCGGGATTCCATTACGAATTAATTCCCCAACAGCAGCTACCATGTTACGACGAATTGATGTCATTCCACCAAGACCATACGCTTCGATAACGATTCCGTGACAGCCATTCTTCGCCATTGCATGAAGCAGGGCTGGATCAAATCCCGGGAAGAGTTTAACTAATGACACGTGGGTATCAATCGTTGTGTTTAATTGACATTCACCCGGCTGGGGTAAACGATGGTCCTTAACTGAAAAGCCATCCGAGGTGACTTCAGCGACAGGAGGAACGTTAACACTTTCGAAGGCATCAAAAGCCGTGGTTCTGACTTTGACACTACGACAGCCTCGCATTACTTTTCGATTGAATGCGATATAAACTCCAGGCGTACAATTAGCGGCAGCAGTAAATGCTAGTCGGAGATTATCCGGTGCATCACTGAGGAGAACATTCATTGGTACTTGACTTCCAGTTAGAACTACTGGAAGATTGATGTGCTGTAACATAAACGTAAGCATAGAGGCAGTATATGCCATCGTATCTGTTCCATGTGAAACAACAATTCCATCGTAATCGTTGCGGTGATCATAAACAGCCTCAGCGATAATTTTCCATTCTTCCGGTTGAATATTAGATGAGTCGAGTTCTAAAATATCACGAACAGTGACATCATATTGTAACCGGCCCAGCATCTTAATTAGTTTTTCGCCAGATTCGCCAGGAGCTAGTCCTTCATCAGATACGACAGATGCAATCGTGCCACCAGTCGAAAGAAGTAATAATTTTTTAGTCATTATAGTCACCATGATTCAATTTTTTGTTATTATTTTAAATTGTAGCTTTTATAAATACAAGAAATTTAATGTGGTAACAGGTGAGATGGCAATAGGGGGAGCTTAGAAATGGAGACACCAGATACACGTGATTGGTCATTTTCTAAACGAGCATTATATCAGAATAAGAAAAAGCAAAAGCGACCGACGCATCGACATTATCGAAATAGACGGTCTTATTGGGTACAAGTTCAATTCACAAATGGCAAAATAGAGAACTATCAATTAGCAAAGGATCTTCAACAACCATTGGATGAACACCGTCAACACCACCCTGGGGAATGGCGAGATATATTGCTGGGAGCGTTGATTAATGTTCCAATTTCACAATATCATAATGGAGAAGCAAAGATAAAGCCAGGAATTATTATCCGCATTTTCATTTTGCCAGTACACACGAGTAATCCGCGGTGGATAACAAGGAGTCAGTTTATAAAGCCAGATTATTCGTGGATGAAATGGTTCTTCAATCGCGTTCAATTGTCACGAGAGCTAAGTTTCCTTACTCACGATTTCCAACCGCAAAATCAACAACGGATTAGGGCGATCCTGGCACAATACCGTTTACAAAAAGTAAAACAGGTACGTCAGCGGATTTGGCGATGTGTCTTATTTATCGGCATTGGTTTAGCTTTAATATTAGGTATTAGCAGCCTAGTTGTGTTGTAAGCGTGACAAGGTAGAAAATTGAGAGGAGCGCGAGTAAAGTGCAACTGATTATTACAGATAATGCTAGTCAGTGGTTTAAGAAGAACTTAAATCTAGTAAGAGACAAGGGGGTTAAATTTTATGGCAAAACGGTTCAGCCTCACAATGTTAAGCATAGTCCTGAGCAAGGATTTGCAGTTGAAAATGAATTAGAACGGGCAATTATTGTTACCGCAAAAGATGGGATTAATTATCATGTTAATTTTGATGATGGGTGGTTCTTTTCAGGGATGATCGTGACCGTTGATTATGTAGAAGATAGTACTCAACCAACTTTCAATTTTAAATGGGAGCATGATGGTAATGAAGATGTTGATGCTTCTACTGGTGCCTCAAGTAAATATGAAGAATATTGGGAATAAAAATATTGTTAGCTTTTCTGGATAGTGGTATAACAATAATATCTTAGGTACTTGCAGGCGATACCTAATACAACATTGCCGTCGACGGAAAGGATATTCGATGAGAATCAATGTTTTGCAACATACGCCAAATGAAGGTCCCGGGTCAATCCAGCGCTGGTCACAAGAACATGGCCATGAGATGTATATCTATCATCCATATCAATTTGGCAATTTGCCAACTAGTGATCAGACCGACATGTTAGTTATTCTTGGTGGTCCAATGAGTCCTAATGATGACTTAGATTGGATTGAGCAAGAGCGGGTCTTAATTCGTCAATTGTTAGCAGATCATAAGCCAATTTTTGGTGCTTGCTACGGTGCTCAACAAATTGCTAAGACACTTGGATATGCGATCAAGAAGGCCCCGCATAAAGAAGTTGGCTGGGCACCCGTATACTTAAAGAGTGATATTATTCCTGGCATCCCTGAAAAGTTAACTGCTTTGCATTGGCATGAGGAGATGTTTGAAGTTCCAGACCAAGCAGACCTGTTATTTAGCAGTGATTTGGTTAAGAACCAAGGATTTATTATGAATGGTAACGTAATTGGTCTTCAATTTCACTTTGAACCAGAAGCAGATAATGTGCGGGAGATTGCGATTAACGACAATCAGTATCCATTAGAGCATAATGATTTGCACCAGACTGGTAAAGAAATTATTGACCATGGCGTTCCTACTGAAAATAAACAAGTAATGTATCAATTGTTGGATTTCATGGTGAAAAATAGTTAGCAAAAGTTTTATTAGTGTCATAGATGAGGATGTATCATTTAATATTATTTACGCCAAATAATATTAAATGACACGTCCTCTTTTTTTCTTGCTGAATGATCTAGTACTAGTGCAACAGCCTTTTGACCGATTTGAGTAATGTGTTGGTCAATTGACGAAAAGTTAAGCAGCTGACTTGGCAGCCGGTTTCCTTGGCCGATTATCATGATATGGTCATGTTTTATTTTTTGAAGGTATTTAAAGGCTCCCGCTGCACTGGCATCACCTTCTGTTAATAAAACTTGTAATTGCGGATTCTTTTTAATGATTTTGGCTACCGCTTTTTGACCATCTGGTGCAGTGCAACAATGATATTGAATAGAATTTGATGGGATAGGTGAGTGGAAGACCTCTTGATAGGCTTTAAGAGTGTCCCTAGTTGTAATACTTTGCTTAGCTGGTCTGATTAATAGGAAGCCAATATTACTCTTGACGTTTTTCTTAAGTGTTTTGAAAAGGTCGATAAAAGCTGAATAACGGTTGATATTGACGCTTTTAACAGATTCGTCAGCTAAGGTTTCACAGAAAACAATCTCTCCGAATCTCTTATACTGCGCAATTTCTTGATACGGCAGGGCATGCGATGTAATGATTAACCCGCTAATTAATTGATGTTCTAATTCAGCTAAATAATGTTTTTCCCGGTTAATATCATACTTTGTTGGAAAAATGATGACTTCTTTATTTACCGCTGTAGCTGCTTCACTAATAGCTGAAACTAGCCCTTGAAAGTATGGATGGTTAAGAAAAGGAACCATAATGCCAATCCGGTTATTAGTATTTGTACTAAGACTTCTTGCCATTCCGTTATAGTGATAATCGAGTTCTTGAATTGCGAGGGCGATACGCTGACCAAGTTGCTGGCTTACGTAGCCATGTTTTGTAATGTATTTGGAAATGGTTGACGGGGCACAACCTACTCTTTTGGCGACGTCATATATTGTAACCATTAATTTTCTCCTTTCTCTTGACAGGAAACTGGTTTCCTAAATTATTATAATTTCCGAAATAATTTAGTCAAAACAAGGAGTGACAAAATTGAATATTTTAATTGCACTTATTCCCGCAATTGGTTGGGGAACAATGCCGCTGATTACCGGTAAAATTGGTGGATCAGCAGCGAACCAAATTTTTGGTATCGGAGCAGGCGCATCGATTATTGGACTGATTGCTTATGTCATTACTAAACCAAGTGTTAGCACGCCTGCATTTTGGTTTGCTGTATTATGTGGAGCGTTATGGACGATCGGTCAAATTGGTCAGTTTATTTCATTTAAACGGATTGGTGTCGCAAATACTATCCCACTATCAACAGTATTTCAATTAGTAGGAAACTCGATTATTGGGATGGTTATTTTCGGTGATTGGGCCGGCAGCCGTGCTAAAATAATCGGAATTACAGCATTAGTCATTGTAGTTATTGGCGCGTTATTAACGTCGGTTACTGACCAAAAGGGACAACGGATAAGCATGGGTAATGTTATCTTCCTTTTGTGTACAACTATTGGTTTCTGGGTTTATTCATCATTTCCTAACATCGGAATCATTAAGGAACAAAGTGGTACAGGAATCTTCCTTCCTGAAATGTTAGGAATCCTTCTAGGAGCAGTTGTTTATGATTTGTTTGCAGATCGGCAGGCATTCAAACAACGGACGCAATATCTTAATATTCTCGGTGGCTTGGCATGGGGAATTGCTGGATTTGCATATATCTTCTCAGCCCAAGCAAATGGAAATACCTCGGCGTTTATTTGGACGCAACTAAATGTGGTAATTGCTACATTTGGTGGAATTCTCCTTCTTCATGAACATAAGAGTAAGCGTGAAATGAAGTTTACAATTTGGGGCATTATTTTAATTGTAATCGGTAGTGTTGCTACTTCATTTGCATAGGAAGTGCTTAAGATGACGATAAAAAACTTTATTTTTGATATTGACGGGACATTAATTGATACTTTTCAAATGTATATGCCGGCTTTATTAGAAACACTAGAAAATCATGGGTATCACTTTTCAGATCCAGCAGGAATAGAGAAACAGTTGTATGGGATTGCTGCAGTGGATGCATTACATAAATTGGGAGTACCGGCTGATGACATTAGTGCTCTTGATCGCGAGTGGATTCAAAAAGCATATCAAAAGGTTGATCAAGTTAAGGTGCTACCTGGAATACCAGCTGTACTTAAAAATCTTGCTAGTAGGACGCAAACTAGAATGGCGATTGTTACGTCCAAAACGCGTGAGGAATATAAGAAGTACTTTCAAGATAAATATGATTTCGCTAAGTATTTTAGTATTGCTGTTACAGCAAACGATACTGAAAAGCACAAGCCGGCACCTGATCCGCTGCTGCTAGCGATGAGACAACTCAACGCAAAGGCAGAAGAAGTCGTTTATGTTGGGGACATGCAAACAGATTTAAGCGCAGCAAAAATGGCAGGAATCAAGTTTGCTGGTGCTAATTATGGGTCGGTGTTTCCTGAAAAGCTGGTTAATGCTGATTTTAAGCTTGTAACCCCCGCAGACTTATTAAAAATATAGAAAAGAGATATTGAAAAGGCATAGTTTCAAAGCGGAAACTATGCCTTTTAATGTTAGATTAGCTATAAAATTCGGTCACTTTTTTATCAAGGTCTGCGAAGCTCATCTCAAGAGAGTGATTATTCCAGTGGCTTGTTGAAGTACCTTGTGCTCGGACTAACTCAAAAGAATTAAAGCCCATGATATTGGTGAACATCTCTTTAAGATATTGCACGGAAAAGTCAAGGTCAGCGTAACGATCGTTTTGGGTATAGATAGATCCGCTTGCTTGTAGCACCATTAGTTTACGGTTGTCCGTTAGTAACGGCACGGAACCATTATGAACATAGCGGAATGCTTTGCCAGCAATCATAATATTGTCGAGATAGTCTTTTAGCCGTGAGGGGATATTGAAATTATGAAGGGGAAGAGTGATTACGATGCGGTGATGAGCCAAGAATTGGGCGAGTAGTTGTTGATGTGCCTGTTGGGCCGAAACAATCGTTGCATCATTAGTATTTTCTGTATTCCATGCGGTAAATAAGCCGTTTTTACCATATTCGAGTCGGGGAATTTGTTGCTGATATAAGTTAAGTGTAGTGATTTCAGTATTAGGATATTTTTCTTGAACGTCCTTGATAAAGCGTTGTTGTAATTGTAGTGAGTAGTGGTTAGCAATATTATTGAAGTCTGGGTGAGCATTAATTATAAGTGTTTTCATTATCGATATACCTCTTTCCTTTTTAATTGTTAGTATAAAATTAAAAGGTGACAAATTATGGCACCAATAAGAGGAATAACGATGAAAAAATCTGAACGATTAGTACAAGAGATAAGTTACCTAGATAATCACCATCATTTTAATTTAAAGGATTTAATCCACGAGTTTGGAATTTCAAAACGGACAGCTTTACGTGACCTCCAAGCATTAGAAGAAACGGGACTAGCAATCTATAGTGAACCGGGAAAGTATGGCGGGTACAACTTAATAAATAAGGAGCCGCTTATTCCAATTAACTTTACAAGTGGCGAAATTTCAGCGATCTTTTTTGCAATCAGTGCTCTTAGGTTGCTTAACGATAACCCGTTCCAGCAGTCGTACCCACGAATTGCCGACAGATTATTAGAGTCATTATCTAATAGACAACGAGATAGAGTTCGGCAAATACAACAAGTTGTTGAATATTATCGGGTACCCAGTGTTCATCATAATAATCGATTGCACCAATTATTGCGAGCAATTCTTAATACAAAGTTAGTTAAGATTAAATCGCATCAAGATAAGCGAGCTTTATCAGTAGCGCAATTGCGGAGACTTTTATATCGTAATGGAAACTGGTTTATTGAAGGAATAGATATTCATAGCCATTGCTTTTTTCGCTATCGCTGTGATTTATTGGCTTATTATGAGGAATTATCAGAAGAGGCCCCGTACACACTTGATGAAATTGATAGCTTAATTCGACAAGGACAAAGGGTCAAGAAAAGAGTTAAATTTACGTGTGAGCTTACTACTGCTGGGTGTGAATATTTTCTAAAAAATCACTATCCTGATATGAAGCTAAATGGCAATCGATTACAGGGGTTCTACTCTGCAAATGAGTATCAATATTTGTTAACGTATTTACTGTCATACGGTAAGGAAATAAAGGTTATTTCTCCTTCACAATTAAAAAAGGACTATATTGCAAAAATTAAAGAAATTTTAAGTCAATACGGCCGGGATAATATTGAATAATGGCAGGTAAATTAAAATTTTATTTTTGTAATAAAAAAGAGCTGAGAAAAATTCTCAACTCTTTGTCCCTCTAGCCAAGTAAATGGAGAGGCTTGGTTAAATATTGTTTAGTTGTTAAGAGTGAAACTGCAATCAAGTCAAAATGTGACCTTTATTGCCATAGTCCAAACTCGCAAGCTCTTTGCTAGCTCACACTCTAATTATGGATTCAACCGGTTAAGCATCCGTGGGAACGGAATGTTTTCTCGAATATGATCTTGAAGGGTAACCCAGGCAAGGAACCGTTCAAGACCCATTCCAAATCCAGAGTGAGGAACTGAGCCGTACTTACGTAAATCATCGTACCAGCCGTAGTCTTCCTTACTCAAGCCGTTTTCTTCTAGCTTGTTAGTAATGTATTCATAGTCGTATGAACGTTCAGAACCACCGATGATTTCACCGTATCCTTCAGGTGCTAGCAGGTCGGCACAGATAACTTGACGGTCATCTTGAGGGTCTGTTGGCATGTAGAATGCTTTGATTTCCTTTGGATAGTTCTTGATGAATACCGGCTTTTGGAATTGGTCAGCCAAGTAGGTCTCTTCAGGTGAACCAAAGTCAGCACCGTATTCAATATCAAAACCACCCTTCTTAAGCATTTCGATAGCTTCCTTGTAGGTGATTCGTGGGTATGGTAATTCGGTAAATGGCTTTAGACTTTCAACACTTCGGCCAACCATTTCAAGTTCTGTTGCACAGTGGTCAATCAAGTCTTGAATTAAGTAGGCAATATATTGTTCTTGGATCTCTTCACTTTCATCCTCGTGCATCCAAGCCATTTCCGGTTCAATCATCCAGAATTCCATTAAGTGCCGACGCGTCTTAGACTTTTCAGCCCGGAAAGTAGGTCCCATCGAGTAAACGCGGCCAAGAGCCATGGCACCTGCTTCTTCATATAACTGGCCTGACTGAGAGAGAAAGGCAGAACGATCGAAATAGTCGGTTTCGAATAATTCAGTTGTTCCTTCTGGGGCACTACCGGTTAATTCAGGAGCATCAAATTGGGTAAAACCATGCTTGTCAAAAAATTCCATAGTAGCAAGCTTTACCCGGCTACGAATCCGCATTAATGCCCATGGCTTGCGTGAACGAAGCCATAAATGACGATTATCAAGCAGGAAGTCAATCCCGTGTTCCTTGTTTCCAATTGGGTAATCTTCACTTTCGCTGACAATTTCAAAATCTTTGATGTGAATTTCATACCCAAACTTGGACCGCTTATCTTCAGCAATTTCACCAGTTACCCAAAAACTAGTTTCTTGGTGAAGGTCGTGCTTCGCGGAGTCAAACTTTTCTTCAGAAACATCATTTTTTCGAATGATTCCCTGGAAAAAACCAGTACCGTCACGAAGTTGTAAGAATGCAATCTTACCACTAGACCGCTTATCAGTTAACCAAACACCGATTTTAACAGTTTCCCCAACGTGTTGAGGAGCTTCACTAATCGTAATAGTTTCCACTTTTATACTCTCCTTAAATTACAGAATTTGAATGTGGTTTTCTTCACACTTCTTAATCATATCTTCAGGCCAAATACTTGCTTGCACTTCCCCAACGTGTGCTTTACCAAGCAGGAGCATGCAGAGGCGGGATTGACCGATTCCTCCACCAATTGTATATGGTAATTCGTCGTTGAGCAACATTTTATGGAAAGGTAATTTTTCCCGGTCAGTAGCATGAGCCTGTTCGAGCTGATATTTCATTGATTCAGGACTAACCCGAATTCCCATACTGGAGATTTCGATTCGGCGTTGCAATGGTTCGTACCAGAAAATAATGTCACCATTTAAGCTCCAGTCATCATAGTCTGGTGCGCGGCCGTCATGTGGCTTGCCAGAACGCTTTAATTTATCACCGATCTTCATTACGAACACGGCGCCAAGTTCTTTAGCAATCTTGTCTTCCCGTTCCATCGGGGTCAGGTCTGGCCAGCGATCTTCAAGTTCTTGGGTCGTGACAAAGTGGATTTCATCAGGAAGGTGGTATACTGCCTGCGGGAATTTGTACCAAACTTCATGTTCCATGTGCTTGATGACTTTGAAGATATCACGGACAGTTGCCTTTAAGGTTTCTTCGGTTCGTTCATCCTTAGAAATAACCTTTTCCCAGTCCCATTGGTCAACATAGATTGAATGGAAGTTATCGAGGTCTTCTTCTTTACGAATCGCATTCATGTTGGTATAGAGACCTTCATGCATTCCAAAACCATACCGTTTTAATGCTAGTCGCTTCCATTTAGCCAGTGAGTGAACAATTTCGACCGTCTCATTGGGCATATCCTTCATCGTAAAAGATACCGGTTGTTCAATCCCGTTTAGGTTGTCGTTTAGTCCGGTACTCTTTTCAACAAACATTGGTGCTGACATCCGTTGAAGGTTTAATTCCTTGCCAAATTCATCTTGGAAAGTTTCACGAATGTAACGAATTGCTGCTTCGGTTTCCCGAATTGAAAGACGTGGGTCATAATCCTGTGGAATAACTAAGTCCATAATAAACACTCCTTGAAAAAATTAAATTTAGGAATGAATTAAAAAAGCCCTTCGTTCCCTAAAAGCAAGGGACGAAAGGCTTTTTTCCGCGGTACCACCCAAATTGTCTAGAAAATCTAGACCTCCTCAAGAGCACATAATGCTCCGCCGGTAAGATAACGGTCCGGATCCGGCTAAGCCTACTTTAAGTAAACTCATTTGGGTTAGCAGCACTCGCGAAAGGGTTATTCACTAGCATAGGGTCGACTGACTTCACACTATCATCAGTTCACTGGGCGAATATAACTAGCTACTCTTCTTTCTCATCGCTTTTTTATTTTGTTAATTGTATTTTAACTTAATTTTTTGAAAATGCAATACTTTTTCAATTAATTTTTAGTGATTAAATTTAGTTTAGCAAGCTGGCGCAATATGATTAATACAATGATGGTCTCAATTGGCCAGGTGATTAATTCCTTTGGTAGCCGAACAAATAATAGTGCCATGAAGGTATGGCTGCTACTGCTTGAGCTAAGACTCATCAAGTAAAGCCACAAGGTTGTTCCAATAACATTCGTAATTAATATTTGGAAAAATTCATATACTAATACGCGTTGCCAGCTTATTTTTTGATTATATAAAAACATTCCGGCGATTACGCCTGAGATAAAAGCGGAGAGGGTAAATCCAGGGAAAAACAGGCTCCCTGAACTAAGAATCGTATTGCTGATAATATCAGAAACGACCATTGCCCAACCACCAATCCATGGGCCAAGACAGTAACCAATTAAAGCTGTTGCAACGAAACCAAAACTAAATTTTAAAACTGATGGGTCACCGATTGACAACTTTTCTAAAATAACTTGTAGGGCAACCATCATTGCAGCTAATGTAAGATTTCTGGTCGTAAACCGTGGCCCGGTAAAAGATAATGTAGACATATCAATACACTCCCTTAGAAATATTTTGTCAGGGAACACATTGACGTTTCCGTTCATGGTGAATGCGGAAAACCAAAGCAGCATCAAAGCTTCCTTCCAACGTTCACATTCCGTTCCGCTGGACAATAACTCTGGAGTTCCTACCCCAACAACAGCAGTATACGATATCTACGTACTATATGCAATATATTTGTTTATAATTATATTAAAATAGGAACATTCGGGTTTAATGGTGATTTTAATGTTCACTAATACACAAAAAGGGATGGCTACCTTAATAAGTCATCCCTTAAAATTTAGTTTTGTTCAGCAATTGCCTTATTAACAGCAGCCTGTTCATTCTTAATTAAATCAACTTTGCTTTCAATTACACTAATGTCCATCTTAATTTCGCGTGTAAGACCTGGAGTATCTAACTTAGGCTCAAAGAAAGCTTTAAACTCTTGAAGACGTTCAGGAGTGTGGAATATGCCAGCAGTCACGGTAATAAAAGTGGCAAATTCCATGTCACCACCGACCGTATCATTTAGCCATTGCCATTCGTCACGGAGCCAGTTCCATGCGGCCTGCTGACCAGCGTTGTTTACTAATAAGCCGTGGTACCATGCACGAAGATCCTGTGGCTTAACCACATTCGCATTTTCAAAGTAACTAACGACTTTACTTATTAAGGCGGGATCAGTAGTACTTGGGACAGCCATTCGGAGGTCTTGCTTAAAGCTTGCATCTGCAGTTTGCTGGTAGAGCTTAATTAATTTATCGAATAATTCTTCACTGCCAAAGTGTTGGACTTCATTTTTAAGAATAAAGCCACGGATATCAGCAGAGAGATTTTCTAATTTATTTTCATATTCAGCAAAAATTTGGTGTGCTTGCTTAATTGAAGTAGGGTTCTCAGCGTATAATGTTGCACTTAAAATGTATGGCCGAGTTAATTGATCATCATTGCTTTCACCATCTTTAGGTAACCAGCCAAGGCGGTTAACCTGATCCTTGCTGAGTTTGTCAAAGAATTCTCGTAATTCTTGTTCAGCGGGAGAACCAGGTTTAGCGAACATCTTTAAACTGTTGGCAATTTGGTAAAGCTCAGCATTCACGATTGATGACTTGCTGTCCTTGAATTTAGCTAAGAGCGGGATTAATGACGCATAAGAAACCTGTTGACCTTGTGCAAGCAAACGTAGATCTTGGAGAAGTTGTCGTTGAGTAATCGGATCTAACTCATCAACGTGATTGAGAATATCGGTTAGTAGCGTTTCGTCATATTTAACGATGAAGTGGGAATTATTACCGCGGTTTAACCGGAATGGGTGCCCATTTTCTTGGCGTAACTTTTCATAATTGCCAAGATTAATTTCGTAATCAGCCATGATTTGAGGGGCAGCGTCATAATTACTGTTTAGCGGAATTTGCCACTTGCGCCCGTTATCTTTACCGTCACCAATGAAGAATTGCTGTTGTGATAAGGTGAGATCACCATTTTCGTCAACTTTAGCAGTAACCACTGGATATCCCGGTTGCTCTAACCAAGAATTCATGATTTCACCAATATTAAGACCTGATGCATCACCTAAGGCTGTCCAGAGATCAGCACCGGTCGCATTATTGTATTTATGAGCAGCAAAGTAATTCTTAAGACCTTCACGCAACGCTTTGTCACCTAGCAATGCCCGAACCATTACCAGCATCCGGGCACCTTTGGCATAAACAATTGCTCCATCGAAAAGGGCATCGATTTCGGCCGGATTATTAACGGTAACGTGAACGGATTGGACACCATCAGTTGCATCACGCTGGAGAGCCATTGGTGCTTCTGATGTTTGGAATAGTTCCCAGATGTGCCAGTCTGGCTGAAGAGCATCAACGGCCACGTATTCCATCATGTTAGCGAAACTTTCGTTCAACCATAAGTCATCCCACCACTTCATTGTTACGAGGTCACCAAACCACTGGTGGGCCAATTCGTGGGTAATGACGGTCGCAACTAATTGTTTCATTTCTAATGAGGTATTGTCAGGATCGAGAAGAAGGTAAGCTTCCCGGTAGGTTACTAGTCCCCAGTTTTCCATTGCGCCTGCTGAGAAGTCAGGTAATGCTAATTGCCAGGAATGCGGAAGCGGGTATGGTGTTTGGTAGAAATCTTCGTAAAACTCGATTGCCCGTTTAGCGATGTCTAATGCAAAGTCGAGTTCTTTTGCTTGATGGGCCTTAGTCGCAAAGACACCGACTTTAACCCCACTCTTGGTTTCCGTTATTTTACTTTGTAGTTCACCAAAGGCAAATGCAACGAGGTAAGTTGACATGCGGACAGTTGGTTCAAAGTAGTGAACACCATCTTCTACATGGTCTTCGGGCATATTGGCAATAATTGTTTCACCGGGATGTTCGTCAAATTTGATTGCCAAACTAAAGGTTGCTTTTGCTTCAGGTTCGTCAACGCAAGGGAAGGCTTGGCGAGCAAAAGTAGTTTCAAATTGGGTACCAATAATCTGTTTCTTTTCACCATTAACCTCATAGTAAGATGGATAGATTCCCATCATTGAGTCGGTTAATTTAGCATCGTAAGTAATGGTGAATGTTGTATTGCCAGTTTGCGGAAGGGTAATCCGAATTGCTTCGGCCTCATTATCAGTAGTAAAATCCAATTCTTGATTAGCTGACTGGACACTAGTAACATGGAGCCCTTTTTGGTTAACTGCGATATTTGGTACGCTAGCATTACCGGTGATAGTTGTTTTCCCGTTAATTGTCTTGTTTTTCCGGTCGATATCAAGGTAGACATCATAGTGGTCGGGTTGGAAAGTATTATAAAATCGTTCAATTTTTGCCATACATAAAGACCCTTTCTTAATTTGTTTTTAATATTTATTATACGTTAGTTTAGGAAAAGAAAAAGAGTTGAAGACTAATCTTACTTAAAAAGCAAACTAGTCAACAACTTCAAAAATCTAAATTTTATCTAGCGCTTCTTCAATTGGCGTATTACCGCTGCGCATCATAATGACGTGCCCGATTGTATTATCATGTTGGAGGATATCGGCAAGGGTCTGGGCAACGTCTGGGATCGGATTGGAAATTGCGCTGCCATCACCAATTTGTATTTTTCCGGTACCAGCTTCTTCGGTTAAATTAGCTGGTTGGAGAATTGTATAGTCAAGATCAGTGTTCGAAATTAAATAATTATCTGCGAAGAATTTGGCAACGTTGTAGTCCATGATTGAAGCAAGGGACTTAACTTTGGTCCACATTTCCGGTTGTAGAGCATATAAGGAGCTTAACATGATGTACCGCTTGATACCGGCCTTTTCAGCGGCTTGCATTGTTTTAACAGCACCCATAGCATCCGTTTGAAGTAAGTCCTTACCTCGGGAACCAGCAACAAAATAAATTGCGTCGTTTCCTTTCATTAGCTTAGCGATATTATCAACACTATTGTGAAGGTCAAGTTCAACAGGAGTAACATGGTTTAATTTAATAACTTTTTCGGGATGACGAGCACCGGCAGTTACCTCATTACCAGTAGCAACGAGGTCTTTGATAAGGTCGGTCGCAACTCGGCCAGATCCACCAACAATAAATACTTTCTTCATATTAATCAGCCTCCTAGATAAAATTTTAACGCACTTTTTCTAAATTCTTATCCAAAGTGCTTGCCGTAATACAATTTTACTTACTTTTCGTAAATTTTTAAATCAAAAACGTTTATAATAATAATTTTTATCTAAAATGCGGTATCATTAATATTGTAAAGGTCATTTAAAATTTTAGTCAAAGAAGGGATTTATTGTGACGGAAGAACATCATTTAACTTCAAAAATGGTTGGAGAATTGAAAAAGGAATTTCACGCACGCAAGGATGCTGAAGTTATTGCCCGGGCAATTCAAAAAAATGGAATCAAGGCTTCAAGTGAAGATCCGGCCGCTAGTCAACGTTTGCACCGTGCATTCTCATACGAAATAAAGACTGGTAAGCCAAGTAATCAGCGTCATAGTGGCCGTTGTTGGTCATTTGCTGCTTTAAATACGCTTCGTCATAAGTTTGCGACAAAGTATAAGTTTAAGGATTTTGAACTTTCACAAAATTACCTATTCTTCTGGGATCGGATTGAGCGGGCAAACATGTTCTTCCAAAAGATTATTGCGACTGCTAACAAGCCATTGCATGATCGAACGGTTGACTTTTATCTTAGCTTTGCGTTAAATGATGGCGGTCAATGGGCAAATGCTGCTTCCATTGTTGAAAAATATGGCGTTGTTCCTGAATATGTAATGCCTGATACGCATAATACCAAGGATACCTCTGATGTAGCCGAAGTATTTAATTATTTGATGCGCAAGGATGCTCTTGAGCTACGGGGAATGGTTCAAGATGGCGCTAGTGAAGAAGAACTGCAAAAGGCGCAAACACGGATGATGGCAGGAGTTTACAAAATCGCTGCTTACTCATTTGGTGAACCGCCTGCTAAGTTTGACTTAGAATACCGTGATGATGATAAGAAATTTCACCAAATCCTAGGGTTAACCCCATTAAAGTTCTATCATGAATACTTTGATACAAACTTAAGTGATTATGTTGTTGTAACTAATGCTCCTGATCACGAAATGGATCAAAGCTATTTGATGCCGGCACAAGATAGTGTTGCTGGTGGAATCCCAATTAAGTTTGTTAATGTTCCATTTGCAGAATTACAAGCGGCAGCGTTGAAGCAACTTAAGGCTGGTGAAACGGTTTGGGTTGGTAATGATGTCCTTCAACAAATGGATCGGAAGCGTGGCCTAATGGATGCTAAATTGTTCCATCGCGAAGAACTACTCGGGGTTGACTTTACAATGGATAAGAAGCACCGGCTGGAATCAAAGCAAGCAATGGTATCCCATGCAATGACATTAACCGGCTTTGACCTAGTAAATGATCAACCAACCCGGTGGAAGATTGAAAATAGTTGGGGCAAAGATAATGGTGATAATGGTTACTTTGTTATGACGCAAGATTGGTTTGAGGAATATACTTATGAAGCGGTTATTAATAAGAAGTATATTAGTGAACGTGTAAAGAAAGTAGCTGAAAAAGAGCCAATTACTCTACCTGCCTGGGATTCTTTACAGTAATCGTAAATTGAATAATCCACTTTAACCTAAGGAGAAGTTAATTACTTTTCCTTAGGCTTTTTAGTTATTCCGTGAATTTTAATTAAGGTTAGGATTATTAGCAAATCCCTAGTTATTTTAGTTGAATTGCTACCTTGTCGAGATGCACATTTCTGCTTTTATTTTATGAAAAAATTTCCTGGGAAATATTGAGACTTAATTTGAAATTGAAATAAAATTTTCAAGTAAATGGTTGTATGATAGAAGTTAAATTATATCAGTAATGGTAATTTTGGTGAGAGAAAGCTGGAGAATTGATGGCAAAAAAAGAGACAATTTTTACAAAGGATGTTGTACTAGTAATGGCGGCATCATTCTTTTTTATGTTTAGCAACATGTATTGCAACCCGCTAATAAACGGATATGCACAAGATCTAGGAGCATCTAGTGCATTTGCCGGAATAATAGTGGGGATGATGAGTATTGTTTCAATGTTCTTACGACCGATTGCCGGTAACATGACAGACCATTTTTCAAAGTATTCTTTAGCATTTGTTGGCGGTGTATTATGTTTTATTGGGGTAGCTGGCTATGTGTTTACGCCGAATAGTACCTTCTTATTAATTTGTCGGTTAGTTAATGGCCTGGGATTTGTTTTGTGTACGGTTTGTATGACAACTTGGCTATCATACCTTGTTCCCTTTAATCATGTGGGTGAAGCAATGAGCTTTTATGGTTTAATGAACGCACTAGCAATGGCATGCGCTCCAGCTGTTTCGATTAATCTCTATCGAATCATTGGTTACCGTGCTGCAATTGTTCTCTCAGCATTGTCAGCATTAATGGTGGTTATCACAATTCAATTTGTTAGTAACCGTGCAGAACCGAAACAATCGTCAGCTAGTGAGAAGCCAAAGAAACTACACATAAAAATTATTCAACATGATTCAATCCCAATTGCAATTTTAACTGCCTTATTTGCAATCCCTTATTTTGCCACACAAGCTGATATTGTAGAATATGCCGAACAACGTCACCTGTCGATTGCGGTCGGGGCTTATTTTTTGATTTACGCAATCGTATTGTTATTAAGCCGTTTGTTTTTACGTAATCAGTTTGACACGGTTCGTTTCCAACCATGGTTAATTGTTAGTACAATTGCGACGGTGTTCTATTTAGTGATGTTGACAATCATGAAAAATAACTTTGAAATGGCACTGGCAGCAGCTGGAATGGCATTCGGATATGGCCTAATTTATTCGGTATGCCAATCAACCGCAATGATGTTAGCCCCTGATGATGAACGAGGCTTAGCAAGTTCGACATTCTTTTTAGGGTTGGATGTTGGCATGACGCTAGGACCGGTTATTGGTGGAATAATTGATAGCACTTTACCAGTTAGATACTTTTATCCGGTAATGCTATTTATTGTGCCGTTGATTATTATTATCTTTCTTGTTAACCGGCAAAAGTTAAATGGGGCTATTGATCAGCATTAGAGGAATCATCAATTATTTGATCTTTTTTAACGATTTCTTGTTTCCAGTGATGAAGATGTTTCTTTGTGATAACACATAATCCATCATTGCCAGCTTGTTTCATTTGATCAGTACACATAATTTTGATATTACTTGTCTTTTTTGCCCGTGCTTCACCCCAATAATTAAGGTAGCGTAAGGCCGCATATAGGTTTTCACCTTCTTCGCTTAGACGATATTCTACATGGGGCGGAATGGTATTAAAGCTTTTGCGGACAACTAATCCGGCATCAGTCATTTCACGAAGCTGATCGCTTAGTACCTTATAGGAGGTTCCTAGTTGTTTAACTAGCTCACTAGGGCGCCGGGGATGACCTGCTAGGAGATAGAGGATAACAGACTTCCATTTTCCACCAATAACTGCTAGTGCATAATCAGCGCCAGTATTATACATTTTAAGTTTTTGTTCCATAAAAAAATCCCCCTTTAATCTCTTTTGTCATTATATAACTTTAAGAGAAGGGGAAATATATTTAGAGTTATTTGATTAGCTTAAACAATTGATTATCATCAAGGTGTGTCTTTTCACCAGCAGGGGCTTCGATTGAACCGAATGGCATTTCGGCACGCAATTGCCATTCTTCAGGGAGGTCAAAAGCTTGATGGATAGCATCATCAATTAATGGGTTGTAATGTTGAAGGCTAGCACCAATTCCATTTTCAGCAAGTGCTGTCCATACGGCTTGTTGGGCACCGCCGAGACCTTGCTCTGCCCAATTAGCAAAATTATCTGCGTATGATGGGTATTCCTTTTCTAGGTGATGAACAGTAGCAGTATCAGTCAAGAAGAGGATTGTTCCATACCCTGCCTTGAAGGTTGCAAGCTTGGCTTTTGTCTTAGCAAAGGCATCAGGGTCTTTAACGATCTTTTGTAATGCATCTGCTACGATATCCCATACTTTATCGGATTTCGCACCAAAAAGGACAACGGCACGAACGGTTTGGCTATTAAAGGCGGTTGGTGAGTTTTTGATTGTTTCCTTGACAAGACTAAAAATTTCTTCTGGGGTTTGGGAAAGATTATCACCAAGAGCGTAAATTGAACGACGCTTTGTCGATAGGTTGTTAAATTTTGAATTCATAAAAAGCACTCCTATTTCTTGTTTCACTTACTAATAGTAACTAAAATAAGAAAATATTCAAGAGGTGAAATTAAATTCACCATAAACCATAGAGGAGGATCAACATGTTAAAGAGAGATTGCCCAATTGAAAAGACGTTAAATTTAATTACCGGCAAATGGAAGAGTGTGATAATCTTCCAGCTATTTGAGCATCAGAAATGTCGCTTTTCGGAATTACAAAGGTTGATTCCAGAATGCTCGAAAAGGATGCTAGCTTTACAGTTAAAAGAATTAGAAAAAGCCAATATTATTCAGAAAAATATTATATTAACTTCCCCTGCTAAAACAGAATATTCGCTAACGCCTTATGGGCAGACACTTGAACCGGTAATTAAATCAATTGATACATGGGGAAAACAGCAGAAAAATTAAAAAGCCATCACGGTATGAGTGCCATATAAAACTTACTTTTCCGTAACTATCTTACTTCAATGTACTTACTTTTAATTAATAAAAAAACTCGTATACTTGGTGTTAGAAGATAAGAGGAGGTAAAGATAATGGCAAAACAAGTTTTGATTTTGGGTGCAACAGGTAAAATTGCTAGTCATGCTATTGATGCCCTGCTTGCTAATGGTGATGATCAATTGTTACTATTTACGCGTCACCCGCAAAATATGAATGTTGTAGATGAAAAACGAGAAACAGTTATCAAGGGAGACGTATTAAATCTCGGCCAGCTTGAACCAGCAATTGAACAGGCAGATGTTGTCTATGCTAACCTGCGCAATCCCGAGATTAAGCAGCAGGCAGAAAACATTGTTAAGTTGATGGAAAAGTATGCAGTTAAGCCGTTGATTTGGATTTCATCGATTGGCATCTATGACGAAGTTCCTGGAAAGTTTGGCGAATGGAATAATGAAATGCTCGGCGGTGGGCAAGCAGATAGTTATCTAGGTACGTATCGTAGTGCTGCGGATGTCATCGAAAATTCAACTCTTGATTACACAATTATTCGTCCAGCTTGGCTTACTGATAAAGATGAGGTTGATTATGAAACCACAACTAAGGGTGAACCGTTTAAGGGGACTGAGGTATCACGAAAGTCAATTGGTACGTTTGTTGCTAAGATTATCGATGATCCAACACCGTATGCTCGTAAAAACTTTGGCGTCGATAAGCCAGGCACTGATGGAGACAAGCCGGCCTGGTATTAAGAACATATTGAATGACTAATGTTTACGATGTATACTAAATCTAATTTTATATAACTTGTTCTTAATTCCCGGATTGAGGACAATAAGAGCACTGACCATCTTCTACTAGGGCCTGTCATAATGACATGAAGAAGTTGGTTAGCGCTCTTTTATTTTCAGGAGGTTTTGGTATGAATGTAGAAGTAAAAAAATTAAGTGAAATGTCAGCTGTAGAATGGTGTAAATTAGCAGAAGAACGGATTAAAGTTTTTGTTGTTGAACAAGAATGCCCTTATCAAGAAATTGATAGCCAAGATTATGAAGCATATCACTTAATGTTATTGAACGATGAAGAAAAGCTAGTAGGCTATACAAGAATTATGGATAAGAATCGTCAGTTTTCGACTTTTGGGCGGGTTCTAGTACTAAAAGATTATCGTGGACATGGGTATGGACGACAACTTGTCTGAGTCACAATTGATGAAGCCACAAAATTGTTCCCTCATAAGCCAATTAAAATTCAGGCCCAAGCATATTTAAAAAATTTTTATGCTACTTTTGGTTTTAAGCCAGTTTCAGAGGTATATCTTGAAGACAATATCCCGCATTTAGACATGGTTTTAGGCTAGCTAGGATTACTTGCTTTATTGACCTTGTAAAGGCTTTTTAGTTTATTTATTATTAACTAGTGTTATATTTAAATTAATAATGATCTTTAGGAGGAACTATTGATGGTTGAGAAGAAGTTTACTCGCGATGAGCTGGCAAAGTATAATGGTGACGGCGAAAAGCCGCATTATATGGCAGTCGACGGGACTGTTTACGATATTACTGATGCTCCTAAAAAGGGAATTGACGAAAAGACAATAATGCAAGTAGTCTTCGGTTATGCAAAGGATAAGGATGCAGTATTAAAGAAATTGCCAGTAGTCGGGAAGTTAGCTGATTAAGAGCAAAGGAGTTGTTCTCGATGGCACAAAAGGTTTTTACTAGGGATGAATTACGTAAGTACAACGGTAAGGATGGTAATCCGGCCTATGTTGCAATTGACGGGATTGTTTACGATGTATCGAACAGTCCGGCATGGCATGATGGAGAACACCATGGACACCAAGCAGGGTATGATTTGACGGATGTTTTATATAAGGATTCACCACACAAGGATCGTGTCCTAGCAAAGTTACCTAAAGTTGGTACATTATCTGATGAAAATTAGAAAAATATAAAGCAGGAGACTGAGAAATTTTGGGTTCTCAGTCTCCTGCTAATTTTAAAGGTTTATATGCCGTCGTGTTGCTATTATTGCGGAGAAAATGACTAGTTAAAATGCTTGCCGAAAATGATTAGCGTTCGTAATTCATGGTTGATTTTGGCGATTTGTGGAAGGCTTCCCCATTTTTTATAGCCACATTTAGTAAAGAGATGCTGGCTTGCTAGGTTGCGCTCGTACACATATGCCACAACAGTTTTTAAAGGTAACGATGCAGTGATTTGACGATCAATATAAGCGAGGAGAGTCTGCCCTAAGCCTTGATGTTGGTGAGCTTGGTCAATGTAGATAGCTATTTCAGCAGAATGTTGATAAGCCGGATGCGCGAAAAAGTATTCTAAGGCGACCCAACCACAAACTTGGTTATTATCCTTAGCAACGAAGAGGGGATGGGTATTATCAAACTGCTGAAACCAGCTAAGCCGACTATTGATACTAATCAGCTTAGCATCATCAGTAACAATTTGTAATGGAATTGCTTGATTGTAGATTGCAACAATTGCTGGCAAGTCGGTAGCGGTTGCCCGTTGGATGCTAATCATTAAAAGACTTCTTCCTAAAAGTTATTTGTCCCTTAATTTTAACATGGTTATGAAAATTTATTTTCCCCAGACCTCCTTGGCAATGCCTTCGATAAATTTAATTTTATTCCATTGTTGATCTTCTGTAAGAATGTTACCTTCTTCAGTAGAAGCAAAGCCACACTGTGGACTGAGGCAAAGGTGATCAAGCGGATGGTATTTAGCAGCTTCGTGAATCCGCTTAACGATCTCATCCTTATCTTCAAGTTCCCCTGACTTAGATGTTACAAGGCCTAATACAACATATTTGTCGTCTGGAACCTTAGCTAATGGTTCGAAACCGCCAGCCCGTTCGCTGTCATATTCGAGGTAAAAAGCAGTAACGTTTTCCTTTGCGAATAATTCATCGGCAACTGGGCCATAACCACCAGCGGCAGCCCAAGTAGAGTGGTAATTTCCACGGCAGACATGAGTATTGATTGTGAGGTCTGCCGGTAAGTTAGCAATTGCGTCATTATTTACTTTTAAGAATCGTTTCTGTAATGCTTCTAGTTGAGTAACATCGGCGTTTGGGTCCTTCTTTTTGAGGTTTGCGAAGGCATTCACTGAAATTCCCCAAGTACAGTCATCTAATTGAAGAGTTCGACATCCAGCTGCATATAAATCTTCAATTACTTGGTGGTAAGCAGCAGCAACGTCATGATCGAGTTCTGCTTCATCAGGATAAAATTCCTTAGCGTTAGCTTGATTTTCTGGTCGAAGGAATTCTTCTAGAAATTGAGCCGGCGCAGGAATAGTTTGCTTAACCTGCGTACCCTCCGAGACATGAGCCTTGGTAAATTTGAAGTGTTCAACGAATGGATGGTTTTCTCCAGAAATTTTGCCTGATAATTGTGCGGAATCATTTCGTGTCTCTTCATCATGGAAAAAGTAACCATGTTTTAGATTAACGTGTTTGACACCCTGAAGACCCCAGAAAAAGTCTAAATGCCAGTAGCTACGACGAAATTCACCATCAGTAACGGCCTTAAGCCCAGCGTTTTCTTCTTGGTGAATTAAATTAATAATTGCTTTATCTTCAACTGCTGTTAAGTCAGCTTGGGATATTTCTCCCTTTGCAAATTTAGCACGAGCATCTTTTAATTCTTGTGGACGGAGGAAGCTACCAACAATGTCGTAGCGGAATGGAGAAGTAGTGCGTGTTGTGAATTCAGTCATAGTAATCGATCCTTTCTATAATGATGGGTTCAAGAATTGGAGAAATAAAAAAGTCCCTAGGATAAGCAGATTATGCCTTTCCTAGGGACGCTGATTAATCATAGTTAATTAACGTGTTACCACCCTAATTTGATAGTATCTCACAATACCATCCTCAATAGGTACACTAATGGAAGCTATACCTAGACGTGTTATCGGTCGTCAATCGTGAATTACTTACAAAATGCTCGCAATTCTCTTCGCTCCAAGACCATCTTCATCTTAGTCCGTTATACCATCTCTCATCAATAATGGCTCTCTGTGATAATTTCTTAAGATTACTCATCTTTTCTAAGCTGTTTCTCATTTATTTGTCATTATAATACACGGGTTAAATGAGAACGTCAAGAGAAAATTTAAATTAATCTAATGTTTTATAAATGTCAGATAATGGTTGACGAACCTTTGGCTTGATTGGTTGATTACGGTAGCCGAAACCAACCATAACTGATACTTTCCAGTGTTGAGGGTTAATAATACCTCTAGTTGTAAGGTATCGGTTCATTTTTTCATAATTAAAGCCTTCGATGGGACAAGAGTCGATATCAAGTTCTGCGGCGGCGGTCATCATATTAGCCATTGCAATATAGGTTTGTTTACTAGCCCAGTCAAATAAAGCACGATCACTGTCAATTGCAAGGTCACGTTCTTGAAATGCTTTGAAGTGTTGAGATGGAGCCGATTCTGGTGAGTATTCCTTATGTTTGATTTCTTCAACTAAGTGCTTGATATACGGACTGTCGTATGTAACGTCCGTCCGTGCGAGAATGAGTAAGAGCTTGTCAGCGCCGTCAATACTATTGGCACCACCCCATGAAAATGGCCGAATATCATTTTTAATTTGTTTATTATTAATTAAAATGAATTTCCAGGGTTCATAGCCAAAAGAACTTGGTGAAAGCCGACCAGCTTCAAGGATTGTTTGCCAATCGGCGTCACTGATCTTCTTGTGGGGGTCGAATTTTTGGGTTGCATAACGACGATTTGCGGTTGCAATAATTTGTTTGCGAATAGCGTCTTTGTCCATCTATATCACTCACTTTCTGTAAGAAGCGTAACAAAGATTTGCCAAGGGGAACTATTATCATCATTCCTCCCAGAATAAAGAATTTAAATCAGTATCAAGTGCATGGGCTAAATTAAGACAAAGTTCAAGTGATGGATTATACTTATTATTTTCTATCAGGTTAATTGTTTGCCTTGCTACCCCGATTCTTTTTGCTAGTTCAAGTTGTGAGATTTTTTGTTGCTTTCGATATTGCCGAACCCTATTCAATATATCGCCCTCTTGTCATGTATATAAGACATATTATAGTGTTAAATATAATTTATATTTAACTTTATGTCAACTATAAATGACAAAAAATACTATTGACATTTTAAGTGTAAGGTATTAGATTATAATAAAATTAAAAAATGATTATAAAAAACACGTTGAAAAGAAAAGTAATTGTGATTAAGATAGCAGAGAGTTCTTGGCTGGTGAAAAAGAATATCGATGTCATGATGAAAATCACTTTGAGTGCCACAATGAAATTAGTAATTGCTGGTGGGAACAGCCCATTATCGCTGTCGTGTTTAATGTTTGGAGCATTGAACATTTGAGGCTGATGGTGTGAGCTATTGGCAAATAAAGGTGGTACCGCGCGGAAGACGTCCTTAGATTAGTTTAGCTAATTTAGGGGCGTTTTTTATAATCACAGAAAGGGAGCGAATATAATGAAATTTACTGTTGTAGGTGCTGGTGCAATGGGGCTACGTTTTGGAGTATTACTGCAAGAGGCTGGGAATGAGGTAGATTTTGTTGAAGGATGGCAACCGCATTATGACAAGATGAAGGAACAAGGGGGAGTGTATGTTACCCGCGAACATAAAAATAAACATTTAGTGCCGGTGAATGTCTATACTCCTGAAGAATATACGTCGACTAATGCTGATTTTGTCTTTTTCGAGTTAAAGCAGATGCAAATGGATGATATGTTGAAACGTTGTCAGCATTTCTTCAAGGATCAATATGCGTTAACGGCAATGAATGGGATGGGGCATGTTGAAAAACTTTTGCAATTCTTCCCGCCAGAAAAGGTTGTTGCCGGAACTGCTTTGGTAGCGACTATTTTAACTGCGCCAGGTGAAGTAGAGTTTGTCGGTGAACGAGGAATGGGAACTACTAATTGGGCTAGTTATACTGGAAAGTCCGATGAAAAAATGAATCAGTTGATGGAAGAACTGAAAAAGGCTAATTTTAATCCGACGCTTAAAGATGATTTTATGGGAACGTTGATGGCAAAAGTTGTTTTCAATTCAGTAGTAAATACTCTTTGTACAATGTTTGAAATCACAATGGGCGAGTATGCTTCGTTTGAGAAGGCTGATGAGCTGTCCCGTCAGTTAATCGACGAAGCTTATGACGTTTGTGAACGTGCGGGAATTCAATTAGTGAATACTCGTGCTGAAGAATTAGCCAGCGTGAATTATGTATCAAAGGTCGGCTGTCCACACCATTATCCATCAATGTATCAGGATATGAGTCATAATCGACCAGTTGAAGTTGATTATATCAATGGCTATTTTGTTAAATTAGGCCGTCAGTACCACTACGAGGCAAAAACTCACGAATTCGTTACGAATCTAGTTCACCTTGCAGAAACAACCCGCCAGAATAAAAATGCATAAAAATAGAAAACACCCAAAGTCGGCTAACAAGCTGATTTTGGGTGTTTGTATTCGAATCTCCGCAAAGATAGCCCACTGGGTTGGTCAAATGCTGATTTATCGCGTTTGAACTGCCGGTCAGCTATTGCACTGTTACATTTTTATCTTTAGCGGCCAGGTTATTTTCTGGTCTCCTTTTAAGATTTATTTACTTGGAATATTAGTTTCATCCTTAAAATTAAATTCATCAGCATGACGTAGTGAGTAACAGAAATATACTATTAACCCAATAACAATCCAGAGGAGGTAGGTTAACCAGGCGTTGAGGGAAATGCTGACAAGAAGGACAATGCAAATAAGAACGGATAAAACAGGGATGACATTACCAAACGGTACTTTAAATGGCCGTTTGAGTTCTGGATAACGGTAGCGGAGGATAATTACAATAAGGGAAATCAATGCAAAAACCATTAGTGAACCGATATTAGCAATTAATGCAAGATAATGAAGATCAAATTCGCCGGCTAAAATTGCTGATAAAATACCAACAAGCCAAATGGCACGATTGGGGCTTTGCGTCTTATTGTTTAATTTAGCGAGTCCCTGTGGCAAAAAGGCGCTCCGACTCATTGATTTCATAATATTAGAACCAGCATAGATAAACGCAAAAACAACTGCCATGATTCCGAGAACGGCCCCTAGAGAAACAATCTCAGCAACATATTTATGTCCTTTAGCTAGTAATACGTATGACATTGCTTCTGAGACATTTAAGTCTTTGTAACTGAGGACACCAGTCATTACTAAACTGACTAAGATGTATAAAGCAGTTGAAATTACTAAACATAAAATTATTGCCCGGGGAATATTTTTATCAACATCTTTTGCGTCTTCAGCCGATGTAGCTAAAGCATCAAAACCAAGGAAAGAAAAGAAGACGGCCGATGCGCCCGTGAAAACACCGCGGTACCCATATGGAAGGAAGGGGTGCCAATTGGCAGGATTAACATGTTGGGCACTAATAACAATAAAAAGGACGATGATAAATATCTTGACACCGACTAAGAAATTATTAACCAGCTTGCTTTCGCTAGTTCCCCGGGTAAGAATAACTGTCATGAATAAGATCATTAGGACAGCTGGTAAATTAACATATCCGCCAGAAGCAGGGTTTACAAGTAAGCTATGCGGTAGGTTAATCCCTAATACTTCTAAGAAAGATTGGACGTAACCGGTCCACCCATTAGCAACAGTAGCCGTGGTTGTCACATAAACCCCGATGAGTGTCCAGCCAGCAAGAAAGGCGACAAATTTACCAATAGATACCCAGGCGTAATAAAAGGCGCTTCCGGAATTAGGAAGACTTGTCGTTAATTCAGAATAGCAAAGACCAATTAATCCACTAGCGAGGGCGGCAATTAAAAATGAGAAGACAATCGCGGGACCTGCATCTTCCGCGGCAACAATTCCAGTTAAAACTAAAATCCCAGTTCCAATAATTGCACCAATTCCTAATACGGATAGGTCAAAAAGGCCGAGCGTTTTTTCTTGCTCTCCGGTCCCTTTATGCGGTTGACTTTTCATAAGTATCGTATTCCTTTCAAATTCTCTTTTTTGTATCATACCTAAAAATTTTACATTAAAATATGCTTAGAAGCAAACTGGATATTCCTTAATAATTAAGAATAGTCTTACATAATTTAGGATACTAAGCATAGAATAAAGATAGAATGTCTAAAGAAAGCAGATGAAATTAATGGCTAAAAATAAGTTAGTTGTGATCTCATTAGATTCAATGGGATTTCGTGATTTAAATGAATTACGGCAATTAGTTCCAACACTAGCAAAATTGATTACTCACGGTACATGGGTAAAAAAGGTTCAAGGAATATTTCCTACTTTAACGTATCCGTCTCATACATCAATAATTACCGGTCAATACCCTGTAGTTCATGGGATTGTTAATAATACTAAGCTCCAGCCCCGTCGTGAGTCGCCAGATTGGTTTTGGTACCGCAAGGATGTAAAAGCGATGCCGCTCTATGATGTTGCACGGGAGCAGGGGTTGACGACCGCTGCCTTTCTTTGGCCTGTAACAGCAGGCAGTAAGATTGATTATAACTTAGCAGAAATTTTTCCTAACCGGATTTGGACGAATCAGGTCTTGGTATCACTTAAAGCAAGTTCACCATTATTTTTGTATGAAATGAATAGAAAGTATGGCAAGCTTCGCCATGGTATCAAGCAACCATGGCTAGATGACTTTGTGACTGCTTGTGCGGTTGATACGCTAAAAACTAAGCAGCCAGATCTTACGTTAATCCACCTTGTTGACATGGATAGTATGCGTCACCGCTATGGTGTTCGATCAGCTCAGACAAAACATGCTCTCGTACGGTTAGATGCTCGAGTTGCTAAGATTATTCAAGCAACTAAAGATGCAGGCACCTACGATGAAACTAATTTTGTAATTCTTGGCGACCACTACCAGATTAATGTTGATAAGATGATTCATCTCAACATGCTCTTTGCAAGGCGAGGATGGTTACACCCGTTAGGAAAAAAGGGCGTTTACCGCAATAATTGGCAAGTTACCGCCAAAACCTGTGATGGAGAAACATATATCTACACTCGTGGTGCTGTTGACTTAGGAAGCCTTAAACAGTTGATTGCGGGTGTTGAAGGTGTTCAACGCATTTATGATGGGGCGCAAGCAATTAAGTTAGGGGCTGATCCTAAATGTACTTTTTTGGTTGAAGCAAAGCCAGGATACTACTTTACCGATGAAGTAAACCGACCGGCAGTTGTGGAATCAGTTAATCCCGCTGCAATCGGTACCCACGACCGTTACCGTGCTGTACACGGATATGGTCCGACCCAACCGAATTACTATACAACAGCTATTTTCACTGGTCCCCAAGTTAATGCTGGTAAGGTAATTGAAGGGGCACGATTGGTTGATGAAGGACCGACATTTGCTAAGTTACTGGGTCTCCATTACCCAGCTCCAACGGCAGGGCAAGTAATTGATGGTGTTTTCAAGGATTGAGGTGGAATTGTGAAATTTACAAAGCAACAGTGGCAATGGATTTTCTATGATTGGGCTAATTCTGGTTATGGAATTTTAGTTGTGACGGCTGTTTTGCCAGTTTATTTTAAAGCAGTTGCTAGTCAAGCCGGAGTTAGTAGTACTATTTCAACAGCGTTATGGGGGTATGCTAATAGCTTTGGGACACTGGTTATTTCAGTATTAGCACCATTATTAGGCGCACTAGCGGATTATCCTCATTCTAAGCGTCGATGGTTAAATATATTTACGTGGATCGGAATAATTTTGACGGTCGGATTGGCAATTGTTCCAGTCGCTCAGTGGCAATTGCTTTTAATTGTCTATATTGGTTCAATTATTGGTTATTCTGGTGGAAATTTATTCTATGATAGTTTTTTAACAGATGTGGCTGATAATTATCAAATGGATCGAGTTTCCTCAACCGGTTACGGCATGGGGTATCTCGGTGGTGTTCTTTCATTTATTATTTTTTTAGTAGCCGAACTTACAGATGGGTTTGGTGGACTGCTAAATAGTTACGAGATAGCACGCTTTAGTTTTCTGCTGGCAGCGCTTTGGTGGGTGATTTTTGCATGGCCATTATTAAGGGATGGTCGACAGCATTACAGTGTTGAAAAGGTGCAGAATCCGTTAGTTGACAGTTGTAAGCGGATAAGAAAGACTTTGCACCATATTAATAAGTATCATCAATTGACATGGTTTTTAATTGCTTATTTCTTTTATATTGACGGGGTTGACACCATCTTTACAATGGCAACAGCGATTGGTAAGGATCTAGGGATCGAAACAACAATGCTAATGCTTGTTTTACTCATCGTCCAATTAATTGCTTTTCCCTTTTCAATTCTTTATGGTTGGCTAGCCAATAAAATTTCAGCTCGGCGCACGATTATGATGGGAATTATTATTTATTTTGGAATTTGTTTATATGCATTAAGATTGCATACATTAACTGATTTTTGGATTTTAGCAGTTCTTGTGGGGACGAGTCAGGGTGGTCTACAAGCACTAAGTCGATCGTATTTTGGTCGGTTAGTACCGAAAAATGCTAGTAGCGAATTCTTTGGCTTTTATAACATTTTAGGGAAGTTTTCAGCAATTTTAGGACCACTTATTGTTGGTGTAGTAACGCAATGGACAGGGAAATCAACTATTGGTGCTGCTTCGTTAAGCGTCTTATTTGCGATTGGATTAGTGATTTTTGCGGTTAGTTCATCTAAAAAAAGCTGCGATTAGGATTTTCTAATCACAGCTTTTTTGATAGGAGATAGACATATATTTATGCTAAATCGCCTGAAAGGTCAGGGGTGGCTTGATTGTCTGGGTTAGGGCTTTCAGCTAATTCGATTTGCAAGCTGAGAACATTATCTCCGGCTTGCACTACTGTGTTTGGCTGACCAGTTAAGGTGATGTTATCAAACTTATCTGAATTAGTGACAGTTACAATAACTGTATCATCAAGTCCAGCTTTTTTAATGGTAGGGTCCCAGAATTCGATTAATTCTTGGCCTTTCTTAACTTGCTGACCTTCTTCAACGTAGGAAACAAACCCAGTACCCTTGAGTTTAACGGTACCTAGACCAATGTGAATTAGGAGAGCAACACCTTTATCACTAACCAATCCGACTGCATGACGGGTAGTAAAGACTTGGCGAACAGTTGCGTCAAATGGAGCGAGTACACGGCCGTCGCTTGGCTTAATTGCAAAGCCTTGTCCTGCAGCGCCGGTTGAGAATGTGTCATCATTGACATCGCTTAGCTTGATTAGTTCACCGCTGATTGGGGTTGGAATCTCAACAGTTTCAGATGGTGTATCAAGTTGGTCGCTATCGAGTTTTTTACCCCAAGTTTTTTCTAGTTCTGCGACAATTTCAGCGTGCTTTTCTTCGCTTAGGATAACTTTTTTCGCAAAAATGGCAATTGCAATAACAAGTAAGACAGCAGGTACAGCAAACATCAGGATCTTGAAGTTCGTCCGACCAGCGGCAGTAATTGTTGAAGCCGTGGCACCTGTAGTCATTCCAGCAATGATTGCAACTTGACCAACAACCCCGTTTGAAACAGCTCCACCGAATTTATCAATCAACGGACGAACAGAGAGGGCTAATGATTCATCACGGTGCCCAAGTTTTAATTGACCATATTCAACAGAGTCTGTGATAACCATTAAGACGATTAAGAAGACCATTGGTTGTGGGAAGCCAAACATTGAAGCGGCAATTAAGACCATTGCGAGGTTGTCACCGGCAAATGCGAATAGGCAAATTCCGAGTAACATGCAGATTAAGCAGCTGGAAAATAGTGCTTTACGGCTAAGTTTCTTTGAAAAGATTGGGAAGAGTGAAGTTGCGACGATTCCAAGACAGATATTAATTGTTGAGAAGATTGAAAAGGCTTTTGGTCGTCCCATAATGTAGGTAAAATAATATACTTCAAGGGAGTTGATAATGTTGATACCGACACAGTAAAACAGGTAGGCACAAGCAACCCACATTAGTTGATCATTGCCGGAGAGAGCTTTAAAGATACCAACAAGTCCAACAGTATCTTTCTTGTTTTTACGAATGTCGCTATTTACTTCACGAGTGAAAATACCAACACCCCAAGCAGAGACAAGGGCAATTGTACAAATAATCAAGGCAAACATAAACCAACCACGGTCATCACCAGTACTAGTTGGTCGTGCTGAAAAGTAGATAACAGCAGGCATAACTAAAATTCCGACTAAGCCACCACCGATAGTTGAACCGACCCGGGCGAATGTGGCTGTTTTTTCCCGTTCACGAGAATCAGTTGTAAGTGATGGGAGCATTGACCAAAAACCGACATCTTTAAACGAATAGAAGATATCCATTGTGATATATAGGATTGCAAAGATTATAAGGTAAGCTATTGCATTCTTTTGATATAATCCGCCAAGATTGGTGAATAACAAGAGCAGAATTACGGCAGAGATAGTTCCACCGACAACAACCCATGGACGGAAGTGTCCCCAGCGTGTCTTAGTTCGGTCAATTGCATTTCCAATAAATGGATCAATGAACAATTCAACAAAACGAAGAAGCATGATAATTAGTGTGACAAGACTAATCATCTTGTTATCAAGTGCTTTGTTACCAGTATCAAATAAGTGCGACGTGATAAACATAATAAGGTAGCCACATAAGAGACCGTAGAATGAGTCGTTACCGAATGCACCAAAGCTGTAAGCAAGTCGCTCACGCATGGTCATTTTTGATTTCCCCTCAGTACCCATAATTTTTCCTTCTTTCTATATAATAGCGGAAACATTACTTTGTATTCGCTTTCATCGTAAGTTATTATATTTGCTAAACGTTTTGCAAACCATAGCCTTTTTTTCTTGCTTTATGTGTTTTTGTTTACAAGACAAATTGACATGTTAATTTCGGAAATAGTATGATATTAGCAAAAATACGATTGAAAGTAAGAATAAATAACCATGCTTAATGGCAAAATGTAATGAAATTGGAGAGGATAAGTAATGGATAGTGAATATAAAAGTATTTCGTGGAAAAGTTTGGAAAGTAATGTTCTATTTATTGGCCAAGATAATTGCCCGCCAAACTATTTTTATCGTGGTAATAATGTCCGTGAAAATTATGTTATTCATTATATTCAGCGGGGAAAGGGAGTTTTTTCGTCTGCAAACCATAATACAGTAAGTTTACAGGCCGGGGATGTTTTTATCTTGCCTAAGGATGTTCCGTGTTTTTATCAGGCTGATGGAGAAGAGCCGTGGCAGTATTTTTGGATTGGCTTTTCTGGTACTAAAATTAATACAATGCTTCAGGGATCGTCATTAGCAAAAAAGCGGTATCTTCGCCAAGTGCAGGATAGTGACTTTTGTACAAGTTTGAAGCAATTGTACAATGCCCTTCGATCACCTAGTTCATTGCCTAATGATATTTTAGTCGAGTCATTAACTTATCAGATGTTTTATAATTTGGTAACTGAGTATCCTAACAATAGAGGAACTAGCCATGAGACTGATAAACAATTAAAACTGTCTTTGTACTATTTACAGGAGAACTTTCGTAATAGTGATTGTAATATTGCTAACCTATGCCACCATGTTAATTTATCCCGAAGTTATCTTTATACGATTTTTAAGCGTGAAATGAATCTTTCACCGCAAAAATATTTATCGCAATTACGGATGGAAGAGGCAAAAGAACTATTAAGAAATACAAATAACCCGGTGCAAGAAATCACGCACCGGGTTGGATATAAAGATGAATTTACATTTTCAAAGGCTTTCAAACGATATACAGGATTTAGTCCGCAGGTATATCGTAAAAAGATTGAGAGATAAAAAGAAGAAGCTTTGAAAACCATCTTGTTTTCCAAACTCCTCCTCTTAGCTTTATTATTTACGAACGTTTAAAATACCTTGACCAATACCTGCAGGGGCATCATTTTTAGGGATAAGCATAATACCGTTAGCTTGACGATTTTCAGCAGCTTGCTTGCTCATTGCTTTAAATAAGTCGTTCATTGTAGTCATAAATAAATACCTCCAAAGTAAAAGTTTGTGTTTAAAATTTAATTATTAATTTCAGGTGCTCAATAGCGAGCGATAACTACTATAAAGCCTTTGGTGAACGGTGTCAACACAAATTTTTGGTTGCCCAAACTTTCACGAGGATTCCGTAAACGGTTTAATGCTTATGGTAGAGCCAATGCTATTTTCATAAGTTTTCATAAATTTAAAACAAAAAAATGACTTTCACAAAGTAGTGATCGTCATTTTTTTATATAATTATTTTTCACGTGAGTATGATGCAATATCATCAAGGATTTCGCTCATAAATGCATCTTGACTCATTTCGTTTTGTTCCTTTTCACCATACTTACGTACTGAAACACCATTGTTGTTCTTTTCGTCGTCACCAACAACAAGAGTGTATGGAACTTTTTGTGTTTGTGCTTCACGAATCTTGTAACCCATCTTTTCGTTACGGTGGTCAACAACAACCCGAATGTTAGCAGCCTTCATCTTCTTAGCGAGGGTATCAGCATATTCACCGTGTGCATCTTCATTAACTGGGATGATATGAACTTGTTCTGGAGCTAACCAAGTTGGGAAGGCACCCTTGTAGATTTCAGTTAGGTAGGCGATGAACCGTTCCATAGTACCAACAACCCCACGGTGGATCATAACAGGCTGGTGTTCCTTACCGTCTTTACCAACATAAGTAAGGCCAAACCGTTCTGGAAGCATGAAGTCAAGTTGGATAGTTGACATTGTTTCATCGTTACCAAGAGCAGTCTTAGTCTGGATATCAAGTTTTGGACCGTAGAATGCAGCTTCACCTTCAGCTTCGTAGTAATCGAGGTTAAGATCATCCATTGCTGACTTCAACATTGATTGGGACTTTTCCCACATTTCGTCATTAGCATAGTATTTCTTAACATTCTTTGGATCACGAAGAGAAAGACGGAAACTGTAATCAGTAATATCAAAGTCCTTGTAAACGCTCATGATTAACTTCAAAATCTTAGCGAATTCTGACCGGATTTGATCAAGAGTTACAAAAGTGTGACCATCATTTAGAGTCATTTCACGAACACGTTGAAGACCAGAGAGGGCCCCAGACTTTTCGTAACGGTGCATCATACCAAGTTCAGCGATCCGTAATGGGAGATCACGGTATGAGCGAATGTGGTGCTTGTAAACTTGAATGTGGCTTGGGCAGTTCATTGGCCGTAATTCAAGCATTTCACCATCACCCATGTCCATTGGTGGGAACATGTCATCGCGGTAGTGTTCCCAGTGACCGGATGTCTTGTAAGCATCGAGGTTCATTAAGACTGGTGTGTAAACATGCTTGTAATCATCAGCAACTTCGCGATCAATAATGTAACGTTCAATTGTCCGCCGAATAGTTGAACCCTTAGGCATCCAGTAAGGTAATCCGGCCCCTACCTTTGGATCAACGAAGAAGAGGTCAAGTTGGTTACCGATAACCCGGTGGTCACGTTCCTTAGCTTCTTGGCGCTTCTTAAGGTCTTCTTCAAGGGCATCTTTCTTATAGAAGACAGTACCGTAAATCCGTTGAAGCATAGGATTTGAAGACATACCTTTCCAGTAAGCACCAGCAACGGAAAGTAAACGAAGATTCTTAACAACGTTACCATATAAGAGAATATCATCATCGGCAACAGCCTTAACATCACCTAATTGGTACATTGCTACTTTACCATCTTTAGCGTTCTCATTAATTAGTTCTGTTGAGAAACGGTCTTCTTTAACTTCTTTGAGAGCATCGTCAACAGGGAATTCGACAAATTCAACCTTAACATCGTTCTTTGCCATCCCTTTAATAACATCTTCAAGGGCGTTTAATTCATCAGCAGAGACTTGTTGATCATCCTTATCAGAGTCAACATGGAAACCGTCTTCGTCAGCAACGGCTTCACCGAGACGAATACCTTTAAATTCTTGCTTTAAGGCAGCTTTCAACATTAATGCTGAAAGTTTACGTAATGCTTCTAATCCTTCTTTTGAATCCCGATCGATCTTTTTAACTGATCCATCTGGGGACATAACAGCAACTTGAGCCATAGTGATCTCTCCTTTAATAAAATAAAAAAGCGTCCCCAATGCCTATACAAAAGCATCAGGGACGTTAATTAACAATAATTAGCGTGGTTCCACCCATCTTCAGGACACACTAGTAATGTCCTCTCTAAGGTGTGGTAACGGACACGATCCGACTAGCCTTATGTCGGCTAATAATTAGGGAAGGTGGTACAATACTCATCATCACTCACAAGTACTTCCACTCAAGGTACCTGCTCTCTGGAGAGGACTTAGAATATGCATATCCTTCAATCAATTGTCTTGATTATAGCACGCTGTAGATGATTGACAACCCCTTTTCCAAAATTAGTGGGGAGTATTTTGCGACTGGGGGTGAACTGGTTGAGGATTACTTTGTTGTGACTGTGAATTATTACTTTGCGTACTTTGACTAGATTGTTGACCAGAATTATTTGAAGATGGTTGATTATTGGATTGTTGATTAGCATTGTTGCTATTTTGGTCATGATGATCTGATTGTTGTGGTTGTTGAGTTGAATTTGAATTGGTAGTTGGTTGTTGCTGCTGACTTGTTGAATGCTGTTCCTTTGTAGTAGGAGTGTTTGAATGCGTAACTGATGGAATACTATAAGTATCAGTATTATCACTGTCATTATTGTTGTTAGAGTGATGTTTATGGCTGCTACTGCTTTTTTTATGCTTCTTTTTATGTGATGAAGTACTTGTTGAAACTGTTGTGTCGCTATTATCGACATTAACGGGATCTTGTTGTTTGACTAAGAAAATAATAATAGTAGCGACCAATACGACTAAAAGGAAGCCAAGGATAACCTTAAACATCCGACGAGAAATACCATAGGGGTTCTTTTTCTTTGGATGTTGTTGCTGACTTGTTTTCGCATTATGCTTACGTGAGCTAGTCTGCTTGGGCTTACGATTAAAGAATGACCGTTTCTTTTTTTCTTCCCCTGGCTTTGGTGTGTCATATAACTCGACACG
Organism: Limosilactobacillus rudii; assembly: GCF_014145455.1. Taxonomy (GTDB): domain Bacteria; phylum Bacillota; class Bacilli; order Lactobacillales; family Lactobacillaceae; genus Limosilactobacillus; species Limosilactobacillus rudii. The sequence continues at coordinate 70,564 of NZ_JACIVB010000051.1, forward strand.
GGTTGGTCGTCGTTTTTCATTTTTTTGATTATTATCTCGATTATTATTCAATGGTTTCACCTCATACTTAATGAGTAGTATTTCTAGTTCTTTATTATACCATGGAGATACTAGATGTATTAAAAAATGGCCGACTCACAAGAAGCCGACCATCTTTTGTATTTCTTCATAGCTATTTTGAGGGGGATAGTATAGAAGAAAAATAGGGGTTTATTTATATTAGGGATTGTCTATACTATACCGTTTAAGTATGAATATTTTGTGAAGGAATAGTAATAAAATAAAAAAGCTGAAATTTTTCAGCTTTTTATTTTTAGTGCGCCCGGCATGGATATTAGCTAGGCGGTGAGAGTCCGCTATGGGCCATAGTAGTCGGAACCATGAGCCGAGGACAAGGGTGTCCACTGCGAGGTGGAATCTGAAGGAAGTC
>NZ_JACIVB010000052.1:0-12500 GCF_014145455.1 Limosilactobacillus rudii
CTAACGGAAAAACAAACAGACGACCTAATGCACTTAAGAAAGTATCTACAGAGGAATTGGCAGTATATCCCCTCACCACAAAGGCGCGGATTTAAGGAAATTCATTTAATCGGTTCAGTCGAAAGTTCTCACCGGGCCTTTACTTACCGGATGAAGAAACAGGGCAAGTCATGGACTGAGCAAGGGGCTAAAGCGATGGTTGGATTAATTGAAGCCCGAATGAATAATAAACTACAAGCTAGTCTAAATACGATTCTAGAACAATTAACTGTTCTTCCTCGAGTAGCTCAAACAAGCCTATTACAGGAAATGCATATTCGCACTGGAGAGTTTCTCAGAAAAGCACCAATAAAGTCATCAGTCGGGGCAGTGCAAGGAACAATCCCGATTAACACTGCCACAAGTAGACCAATGGGACAACTTTTAAAGGCGCTAACCCACTAAAACTGCATATTTAAAGGCTACCTATGAAAACTTGACAGATACCAGGAGGAAGCAATCAATTTACATGATTAATAAAAAATAGTATAATTAATTATGTAATAAGCATTGAAGCTATACTTATTACTTATTCATTCCTGTTTTGGTTTGGATAGTCTAAATGAAGTTGGTTGAAAATCGGTGTCGTCCAAAACAATGGTTTTCAACTTTTTTATTTGACGCTTTTATTATAAACATAATTTTGACAAAATAAAATTATTTTTAGCAAAATCCTTGATAATTAGGCTATAATATATTATAATGAATGTCTAGAAATAATTTTTAACTTTATATCTTTAATCTCAAAGTATAATTTTATTTATAATTAAAATATTAAGATTTTCTTAAAATAATTAATTTGTTATTTTCTAAAAAGCAGGCTCAATACTAATACCAGTAATGAGCCTGCTTTTTGGACTTCAGGTTATTTAATTAGTTCGTTGACTTTTAATCAATCGAAACAACAGCCTAAAATTCTGATAATCCTGCGCATCGAGATTATTTATTTCATTGATTATCATGTCATTGATATATTGTTTTATTGTAGGCTCCTGTTTAACCATTGCTAAGGCCCGTACCGTATCATGTGCATTTCTTGTTAAACTTATGGAAGCAGTTTCCTTTTTACTATTTTCTTTTGAGTCTAAATTATTAATCATATTTAAAAGTTCCTTTCTAACCGAATTATTAAGGTCATTACTACTATCATCTAATTTCTAATATTTTTTCTTAACAATCTTTTTTTAATATCTAAATTACTATCAATTCTAGGTGTACAATAATTTGGCTTATATTAAATTTCTTTACAACAATATTGAAATTACACAAACTCTCGTCTTCTTTCTTTCTATATAATTCAAAATAATATATCATTTTAATTTCGGCTACTATATTATTTTTGCCGACTTAAAAAACGGCTAAGAATCATTATGGTTCTTAGCTGTTTTTTTCATTATTCACTGGCAATTTGTCACAATAGGGTACACTTCATTGAGACATGCAGAGTTACAATGTCATCGGCAATACAATTGTCACAATTAATGTAACATTTCAATTCAAGGAAGGAATTAATAAATATGGCAATAATATACTATGCACGAGTAAGTAGTAATGATCAAAATCTTAGTCGGCAATTGGCTAAAGCACAAATGGTACATGCAAATAAAATTTTTACAGATAAACAAAGTGGTAAAAACACTGATCGTCCAGGGCTGAAGATGATGCTGAATTACATTAGGGAAGGAGATATTGTCGAGATTGCAAGTCTAGATCGACTAAGTAGAAACTATAGCGACATCAAAAAACTCGTACAACAATTGAAGAACAAGAAAGTTCGATTAGTAGTTGATGATTTCCCTATTTCTAATTCAGGAAACAAATTAGTCGATGAGTTTTTACTTGATATTACAATCAACTTGATGAGCTTTGTTGCAGAGAACGAAAGGCAAAAAATTAGGGAACGTCAAAGACAAGGAATTGTGCAAGCAAGAAAGGCAGGCACATACAGGGGAAGAAGCAAAAAATATGCACCTTACTCAAACAACAGAGAAGGACGACTAGTGTTTGAAAACATTAGAAGAAAATATCTGACAAACAATTACACATCCAAAACCCAGTTAGCTAAAGAAAATGGTATCTCAAGACAGCAACTATACCGCATTATTAATATGATAAATAAGCAACAGAAATAATATACAAAATGAAAATTAAAACAGATATTATTTTCATTAACACCAAAGTAAAAGAAAACAATAAGGGCTAACTAAAGTAATAATAACCATTGAATTAAAGGCATTTATGAATAATCACAAAACAATATACATAATGGGATAAGCCCATTGTATTCATTATTCTGTTATGCATATTCCTTTGTCCCTTTAGTGTTTTCCCTCTTTCATTCCATACCTTTAATGCTTTTCTCTACTTGTTGCTGATATTATTATTACGCAAAAAAATACATTGCCCAAAATAAGATTAATTTCTCCCCCTCAGATAATTAAGACTTGCCTATGGTATGCAAACACCTATAGATGCCTATATATCGCTATTTATAAGGCATCATAAAATTTACATATTAGTAGTATCATTCGGGACTTCGAGCTAACTGATAACATACGCAGTAGTTTTTTGAACGATAGTAGTACAAAAGCATTGCAAAAACATTGTTATAAGAGCAATGCGCCATGTATCACAAAATAAACTAACTTAAGTTACAAAATGACTAAATAACGATTACGGTATAAATTAAGTAAGAGGAACACTAGATAATTGTAAAAAGTCCCCCAAGAAAGAAACACAAAACCTGGGAATGATGGATCGACTATAAACACTGATATAACAGGCACTAGCAAGTAATCACAAGCTATGGTATTGAAAAAGTTACCTTTTCTTTTTATTGTGATTAATCTTTTCTACTAAATAGCAGCTAATTGCATAATCTACTTGAAAGGTGAATTGGTAAGTTAAAGTGGGTGTAATAATAACCCAGCAGATATCAAAGTAACTTTGGGAAAGCAGAACCAGTAAAAAGCTTAATATAAAGCCATTTGTGGGACAATCACAATATATAATACAAATGGAAAAACCATTGATACAATATATGTGTATTAATGAATCCATCCAACTTCATTTTATTATTAACTTTGTTATCATAATAGCAAAATGATTAATTTTTACACACATAACGAAACAAGTACAATAATAAAGAAACTAACAACAGCACTTGTAAGTAATTAACACCATAAGAATTACTGAACATCCCAAGCATGGAAAAATAATAATGGGACTAACAAAGAGTTGTAAACGCTGTTATAAAGGTAACAACAAGGAATCACAACATACAATACACAATGGGAATAAGCCCCATGCAATACGTTCTTTGTTTTCGCATTTATTATATCCAGTCCTTCCTTTATATAATCCTTATTCTTAAAAAATAATTACAATAGAATAACCACATATTAACAATTATTTATATGAGGTGATCTTATTATGGAATATGGTTATATTGCTGGTTATTCTAATGATATTTATGAAAACGATAGTCTTTTAAATCAATTGAAAAATGTACTGGAGTGGGGTATTGATCCTGATTTAATATTCATGGACAAGTTTACTGGTAAGTGCAAGGGACGCTTTACCCTTAACTACCTTCTCGCCAATGTTGTGAATGAAGGCGACATTATTACTGTTGCTAACATCTATAATTTATACTCAAACGTTCGCGAACTAGTTAGCTTGATGTATTTAGTTGAAGACAAAGGTATCAAGCTGAATTCAAATGAAGCTGAATATGATGCTAACAGCTCAATAGAAGACTGGTTCTTTGCTTGCCAATTGTCTCATCTAGAATACACTAGTTACTTACATATGCTACATCGACAAAAAGCTAGCCGAAAAGCAAACTACCAAAGGCTAATAAACGTTGGTGGTCGCAATAAGCGTGTTATAACCGGACAATATCGGCAGGCTTACAAATATCTCCAATCTCATACATATCGTGAAACAGAGGCTAAATTCCATCTTTCAAAATCCACATTGTACCGAATAAAACAACAATTAAAGCCAAGCAGCGATTCATGTTTTGCGTAGAGCTAGAATCCATTTAGTGGTCTATGAAGAGTTGGTTAAATAGCATTGATCCAAACGACGTTACTAAAACATCGTTATTTAAAGAATACAAGAATGAGGTTCAAATTATTTTTAATAAAGCAATTACTTTTTACGGTCACACTACTTGACTACAAGTACAAGACATCAATTTTCCAAAGGCTTCATTCGACGATCTAAGTGATGACTTTATTATGGCTGATGGGGGCTGAAGACAACATTGAGTATATGTGCGATTACTATGGTTATTCGCTTCCTAGTGACATAATGAAGAGAACAGGAATTAATAATGCCAAGGCAGTCAATTACTGTTACCATCAAATGCAATACTACCGTCAAGCCAACAATAATTAAATACAAAAAAGGTGCTTCCTAAAACCAATACAGTTCTAGGAAGCACCTTTTTAGCTATATAACTTAATTAAACGGAAAAGAATCTTTATTGCTTACCATATTCTAAAGGTCGAGACGTACTTGCAAGATCTCGTTTTGCTTCTTCAAGTCTTTAATTTTAAATTGATCTTCTTGATGGGTAATCTCTAACTTTTCGATTTCATCGTCAACTTGTTCAATAGTATGACTAGTTAAAACAACCGCAACTATTTGATAACCGTAATTGTCCTTCACGCATTATCATTGGCCTTTAATACATAATCGATATTTTTAACAAATACCGTTTGGGTTGTCATATATATTTCATGTAAATGTTTTCTTAACATTATAATCGTGTGTCCTTTCTTTATTAAAATTGTTGAATCACACTTCCCAACGTTGTTATTCCATGTTTAATTTTATTCAGCAAAATTTTTTCAAGCTAAAAAAGCATGCAGCGTTGTGAAAGAACACAAAAATTCAACGCCCCATGTTTTCGGAGAATATGCATATTATTATGCAATCATTATTCTAGTTTAAAATTCCTTTTTGCTTTTAGCAACTAAGCCAAGGCCAAACATACCACTCAGTACACCCAAGGCAATTACAGCTTTACTATTTTCGTTACCAGTTTGTGGCAATTTGGCTTGTTGCGCCTTGTATTCTTCACGTGTCATTGGTTCAGTCTTAGTGCCAAATGATACGTTGATGGTTTCTACTACAGGAGCTTCAATACCAGCTTGTGGCTTTGCAGTGTCCTTAGATACAACATTAATGTATTGACCTTGTGATCCTGCACTTGTAGCACTTTCACTGCCAGTTGTTGGCAAAACAATAGTTGGCTTATCAGGAGTAGCAGTCTTAGTAGCTTCACTACTATCAGACTTAGCAGGCTTATGACCAGCTTGGTTAGAAATTGATGCGTTACCAGTGTCTGGCTTTGCAGGTGTGGTAGGCTGAGTTGGCGTTTCACCATTTTTGTTGTCATCACTCTTAGTAGGGGTTGATGGCTTAGTTGGAGTGGTAGTTGTTCCCTTATCATCACCCTTTGATGGGTTGGAAGGTTTAGCAGGTGTAGTACCATGATCCTTGTTACCTTCATCTGGCTTGGCAGGTTGAGTAGGTGTTTCACTGCCCTTATTGTCATCACCCTTAGCAGGAGTTGATGGATTGGTAGCATTTTGCAAATCTTGAATCTTCTTATTAGCTTGAGCAAGTAATACTTGTGCCTGACTAATATTTGCCTTAGTAGTAGCAATCTTATTATTTAAGTCTTTAATTTGATTCTTTATGCTGTCTAACTTAGCTTGAGCATTCTTAACAGCTTGTGCTGTATTTGCACTAACCTTAGCTTTTGCCTTATCAAGTTTAGTTTGCTTAGCATCTAAATCTTGTTCAAGGCTCTTCAAATCTTTTTCGTCTTGCTTCTTAACACTTAAAGCATTGTTAAAAGCATTCTTAGCATCCTTAACCTTTTGGTTAGCAGCATTCTTAATTTGAGTAGCTTCAGATTGAGCATTTTTAACAATGGAATTTTCATTAATATTAGCTAATTGATTACTCTTCCAAGTGTCAAGGTTAGCCAAGTCATCCTTAGCCTTGTTGTACTCATCTTGTTGACTTGCTGTTAATTGGCTAAGGTCGAATTGAACATTAGCCTTCTTTGCTTGTAAATCTTGAAGCTTTGCTTGAGCTTGATTATATTCAGCTTGTTGGCTTGCTAAAGCATTCTTTAAATTATTAATTTGACTATTCAAGTTATTAATCTTAGCGCTGTTATCAACAGTATTTGCACTCGGAGTGATTGGCCCCATTGCGGCGTAGTTAGCAATTCGATCCATCATGTTAGGGGTGTTATTGTGAGCAGGTCCATCGTAATCAAATGTTAAGACATAATATTGACCGTCACTAGTCAGATGAATACCAAAGGCTGCGTCATAACTTAAATCTCCAGTATCCATTAAGAAGTTTTCACGGTGTCCCCAATCACTAGATGCATCTGCGTTAAGCATTGAAGAAAGAGTACTATCAGCATCGGATAATAATGATAACATATTTGTTGTTCCGCTAAAAGGAATATAAGCTAAATTCTCATACTGATCTTGACCAAATGCGCTTACAATATCATTTTCACTATGAGTTAAAGTTTCTGCGCTTGGTTGAGCAGCTCGGATTTGTGCTTGGTTATATTTTTGTTCAGTCATAGTAAATGGCTTTAATCCACGTTGCTCACGAGCATGATTAATTTGGTTCATCATTAGAATAGCTAATTCTTGTTTTTGAGCATCTGTCATTCCAATTTTGCCATTGACACCATCAAATTTAGTAGAATAGTAATTATCATACTGCGAAAGAGAGGTATTAACACCATGATTAGGATTTGCATAATTCAAATTGCCTTTATCATTATCAGGACTAATATAAAGATTTTGTTCAACAATATTACCATTAGCATTAGCATTCATATCAGCTGGCGCCCATAAATTATTACGACTTACATTTTCTAAAAGTGATTTTGAATAATCAATATAACCATTAGGAACTTGCTTAATATTAGAGTCAGTTTGTGAAGAACTTTGCTGATTCTGTAAATCCTGCACTTGCCCTTGTAAATTACTAATTTGAGAATTAGTATCATTTACCTTATTTTGTGCGTCAGTAAATTGACCATTTGCATCACTAATCTGATCATTTAATTGCTGATTAGCTTGAGCCTTGCCTTGGTTTTCAAGCTGGGCGATTTTATTTTGGTCATCTTGCTTAGTCTTTTCAACTGTTTGGTTAATACTTTGCTTAACAGTATCTTGTGCTTGTTGCACCTTTTGATCAGCTTCTTGTTGCTGTTGCTGTGCTTCAGCATTAGCCTTATCAACTTCACTTTGTGCTTGTTGTACAGCATTATTATCTTCTTCAACCTTAGTCGTTTGACCATTTACTTGTTGCTGTGCCTTGTTATAATCAGCTTGTGCTTGTTGCACAGCTGGATCATTAGCAGTTGCCTGTTGTTGAGCTTGCTTTGCTTGATCCAATGCTTGCTGAGCAGCAGTTTGTTGACTTTGCAAGTTAGACAATTGTTGCTGTTGATTTGCTAAGTCAGCATTACCATTATCAATTGCCTTTTGCTGAGCCTGAGCATCAGCTTGTGCTTGTTGCAATTCACTGTTCTGTGCTGGTGCTTCAATAGTCCCCGTATCTTGAGCTGGAGTTGTTGCATCGGCGTGAACATTAGTGTTGCCTGCAAATGCTACTCCACCAATAACTCCTGCTGTTAACAAGGTAGCAGCCATCCAGTTCTTACCAGACTTGTAAAGCTTCTTGTGGGACTTAAGTTGGTTACGGTATGCGATACGACTAAGTTGTGCATTTTCTTTTTTATTCATTCTAACTACTCCCCCGACACCCTTAATTGGTGTTTTTTAGTTTTAAAGTTATTCAGCTGTAGTTGTTGATGGTTTTATAATTTTCTCAAAAATGTTGTTGCATTAAACGTTAATATAGTTTATTCAGTGTAACTTTCTAAATTCCATCAACTAATACATGGATATTATAACATCTAATCACATAATAGTTACATCAAATTTACATCTACACTTATATGTGCGTATAAGTGTAGAGAAATAACAAGTTAAGTGCCTTATTTTCGTGTTTTATGTCAAATACGATAGATATAAACTAAGAAATGAGGCTTCAAAATGAACAATCTAGGAGCTAACATCAGAGCCAGGCGCCATGCACTTGGTATTACACAAGAACAACTTTCTAATAATACTGGATTATCAATTAACTATATTTCTCGATTAGAGGTTGGAACTGCTAATAATGTCAGTGCTAAGACGCTACTATCAATAGCGGAGGTACTAAAAACAAGTATGGATAAACTGGCAAATGGCTCAATTGATGAGGCTGAAATGGGTTATTACCAAAGAAAACTTTGGAATACTCTAAATAACATGGATGATGAAAAGGCTGAACAAGTATCAAAGAATGTTTTAGGCTTGATTAACCTTGATAGGGAGTAATCCTCTCACTATTAGTAAAGGCAGGTACTACGATTTTTGTGATTTCGTAGTACCTGCCTTCTAATTTTTAAAATAGTCTTAATAAAATAGTAGAAATTTACATATCTAACTCTGCAGTTTTTATTATCAATGTCTATTTTATGAACTCATTCTTAATTATCTAATGCTCTTTTACCTATAACCAATTCTAAAACTATTGCAAGTACTATCAAACCGCCTGCAGTAATCCATCCAAATTTAATTGCCGTCATTATTTTATTAGACCACATATTTAAAAACAGTGAACCTACTGCCGTTCCAATAGCTATAGCAACATTTTGAATCATTCTTTGAAGAGAACCAATACTGCCTTGTGAGGTGATATCAGTAGTCTTCATGATCGCAGATATATTTGCTGGTTGAAAATATCCGCCACCAATACCATAAACAAATAAACAAATTGTAACTAAAATATATGGTAAAAATGGTTGATACATAAGTAATAATAGGAAAGAACAAAGGATAATAACTAATCCATACTTAGAAAATAAGTTATCCTTTAAACCATCATTATGCGCACTAGATATTCTAGAAAATAAGACTAAACCTATGGGCGCTCCCAGCACCAATATTCCTGTTAAACCCGAATTTAATTTAAAAACGGTTTCAAATAGATAAGGTGGCATTAAAAAGATTATAGCTGAAGCAAAGCCGAATGCCATCGTTTCGTACAAATAAATTAGCAATGATCTCTTTTTTATAAGATTCATCACATCAATAATGGGAGTTTTTCGATCTTTTTCTACTTTAATTAAAATACCCATAACTAACAAACTGGAAATTATCAGCACCATTCCAATACTAGTAAGCGAACTTAGCAATGATAATCCACTAATAAGCAAGACTACAAACAATCCGTTAATAAGACTTCCAGAATAATCGACAGTTTTAGCATATTTAGTTTCTGATATATACCTAATTAATTTCTGATTACATAGAACTCCTAATATTATAAATGGAATATTTAACCAGAATATTCCTTTCCAAGAATTCAAAGATAATAATAATCCACCTAAAGAAGGTCCAAGTATGGGTCCAAGCCCAATCATAATCCCTAAGATTCCAATTGCGGAACTTGATTTTTCTTTAGAAACTAAAGTAGTGATTAAAGAGGCAGACGTCGCCTGCAATGCAGCTGCACCAATTCCTTGTAAAATCCGAAACGTAATTAACATTTGAATATTAGTAGAAAAGCCACAAAGTAATGAACTAATTCCAAAGAGTATTAAACCAATATACGAAAAAACTAACTTGCCGAACTTATCACTTAGTAATCCAAAAGGTAAAATAAAGACAGCAAGACTAGCAGTGTAACCAGTAACTGCAATAGCTGTGATATTTGCCGTAGTTTCAAAATAAGCCTTAAAAAACGGTAAAGCAACATTAATAATCCCTGTATCTAGCGTTGACAATAACATTCCTATTCCAGCCACTGCAATTACTAAATTATCCTTAGTTTCTGTATTCATGTTAATAATCCTCCTTGCTTGGAATATGCTAATTATGTTAGTATCAATGCAATTAACAATCAAACAATTCGAAAAATATCGAATCGAGAAGGATAATATGACAATTAAAATAAATTTTAGTAAATACTCTACTGTTACAGACGAAACTCTTACTCAAAGGTTTCAGTTTGTTTACTCGCCTCTAAACGAACTTCTTAGAAGCCTTCATGTTCTGATGAATCCTAGGCACCATGGTCTAGTTATAGATTGGGCATTAAAAGCTATAGAACTTTTAGATGAAGAAGACATTAATAGTTTGTACTATTTCAGCCCAATATATGAATTAGGCGTCCCTTCTACAATACTTTGTAATTTTCAATATAATACTGGTAACTTAGAAAACGAGTTATCTATAGTCCACTCTTTCCTAACTAAGCAAGACAACATCAATGAATTAATAAATGAATTGATCACCTTAAAGCATGAAAGAAGTAATTCATTTATTCCAATTCTAGCTAAGGGACTTGAGTGGCAGGGCTTTTCTTTTAACCAAAATTCATCTCTTATCAAGGATCTTCAGAGTAACCCGCAGCCTATTATTGACCGTTTCATTAACTTTATTATTAAATACAATAACAATATCTTTTCTACAATTTGGAAAAAAGAGAATATCGCTAAAATATTGTTTCAAGAAATTAAAATGTGTGCAAAATCAATTAACAATCATGGTATTAGATTTGCTATAAACGAATTACAAGTCGATCGTATGCATTGGAAAAAAGACTCCTTGATCATTAATAAACCTTTTGAACGTGAAATTAACCTTAAAGATACTGACACAATAATGCTAATACCAAGTTTTTTTATATGGCCTCACCTATTTGTTGATACATTCAAAAATGGCATAGTTATTACTTACGGGCTTCAAAGAAGAGATGATATAATCTACACTCCTAAAGAATTGTTGTCAACTTTTAAGGCTCTAAGCGATCCAACCAGACTCCAAATACTAAAAACTGTTTCAAAATCACCTTGCACCACACAGGGGTTATCCCAACTATTATCATTAAGTACTTCCACCGTATCTAGGCATTTGCAAATATTAAAAGATGCTAATCTACTACAAACTACTAAGCAAAAGAAGTTCGTCCTTTATCAAATAACTAACCGAATTTTTGACTTAGTTCCTGATTTTCTTAGATTCACGCGAGGTGTTAGTAAATGAAAACTATTAATAGTGCACTTACCTGTAATAAATAGCTAACTGTTAATGAAATATCAAAGGTTTGTCATCTAAATAAAATGCTAGTAGCTGAACAACTTCAAATTGATGAAACTATCATTTCACTATCTTTTTATGGTCGAAAGTATTACAAAAATAGAACAAACTATAATACGTCTAAATTAGGCAATGACAGTAATAGAATGCTAGCTAAGAGAAGAAATATAAACAATTTACGCACTGCGAGAAGATGTTTAAATCATCTTGGCGGTCAGTTGGGCATTAGTATTTTTAAATATGCTGAAGCAAAACATTTTATATCTACTTCTAATAAAGTTGATTACTATATTACCAAAAAGGGGGAATTTGTCTTTAATAAATTTTATGACATAAAGCAAAGCAAGATAACTTCCTGTCTAGATTTTTCTGAACGTAATTTTCATTTTGGTGGAATACTAGGAAATAATATTTTAAATTTCTTATTACGAAATAATCTATGTATATTAACGCCAAGTCGAAAAATAGAACTTTGTAAAGCTCCTTCTATAATTATCCATTCAGTTTTTTATCCAATACCAAACAAATTACCGGAGTAAGGCCAAAAATAATCACTTCAATAATATATATATAAGTCATCGATAAACCTTACCATATCAACGAATTGTTTGATCACTTGATTAAGCGCATATACAATTTTTCTGTGTATATAATAATCTTTAATACATCTTTATAAAGTATTGATATATCAAGGATTAATAAAATCTGTAAGTTTTAATAATGTTGACTAAAGTAATCTATCAGAAAGACTAAAAGTATGGCATAATTAGTTAATCCTTAGAGTAAGAATAAAAAGATAACCTCAATCCAAACTTCACAAATTATTGAGTGACTTAGATACTAATAACCTAGCAAAAAAGTCTTGAATTTAATGAACCCAAATAAGTAATGACAAAAAGTACTGTGTAAACTCAAAATACATAGTACTTTTACTTGTTTGTCTACTAATATTTACTCTCCCTTAATAATTAATATCATTGTGAGTCTTTGCTATATAAGTTCTAAAAGCACTAGATAATAATTCCTATTTGCAGAGCTTTTTAGCCATTCTTATTAGCAATCATATTGTTTAATTAAAATTGCTTAGAAGAGGCTTTAGTGCTTGCTTAACTCACTTTTGCGATTGTTTGGCCGGTCGGGCATAGGTACCGTTAGCTTTATTTAGAGTAACTTCGAGTAGTGTTGAACTTCAATTTGACTAGCAATCTCATCCAATTACTCCCAGCCCTATAGCTACTTTTTGTTCATCGGTGC
>NZ_JACIVB010000053.1 GCF_014145455.1 Limosilactobacillus rudii
GTTAACTCGTTTCGCTGTCCTAGAGTACGTTCAATTTTCTGTAGGCAGTGGTAGCGGTCGAGAAAGTATTCTCCATGGGCACCTTGCGGAACTAAGTCTAATAGCTTAGTTGGTTCATAACCTGGGCCAGCGTCACTGGCCAAAAAGATCATTTGACCGGCAAGTTTGTAATGACAATCCAAATAATCACTTAGTCGTGATTCAAGCTGTCCTTGATGCCCGACACTAAGAAAATCACGCCGATTAATGATTTGATTAGCTACGCGTTCATAAACCCGGTAATGGTGTACAAGGGACAGCTGACCTGGATGATGGGCTTCTTTTTTGAGTTTAATCATAAACGCATCACCTTCGATTGTTAAATTATGTGGTGTGCGACGGTGAACAGTTTGTTGTTCATTCACCAGACTTTGTTCCACAACTCGGCTGCCTAACTCATGGACGGCATGCATGACCGAATCGGCAGTAATTCCACTATCAAACACCAAATTCAAAATATCAGCAGTGTTACGCATCGTTGTGGTTTGGGCAATTTTAGCCATCATCATTAAGTAGTGCGGTGATAACCGGCGACGTGGTTTGATTTTTAATTGTTGGTCTAAATAAAATTCACGTTTTCTTGATCCAACTTGATAATATCGGCGTTGAAAAGTCACCGGGCCAAAGATAAAGTTAAGGGTTCGTGATTGCTTATTGATAACCTGGTAATCAGCTGGTACCTGGGACTTAAGAGTTTGATCTAAGCTTTCTAAGAAGTTTTGCATGATTGCTTGGCCTAACTCCAGCACTCCTTTTAAAACAATTTGTTCAGCTTCAAATAAACTGCTTGATTTTACCAAATCGCGGTTAATTTCTGTTAAAATATCCATGAGGAAAGACCTGCCTTTGCTTAGTATTGGACACACTAAAGGCTACTGGTCTTTTCCTTTTTTGTAAATAAGTAAAATTGGTCTACAAAAAAGATCTTCATGACCAGATGAATTATTCATCCAACCTATGAAAATCTTACACTAACTTTAAATAAATTAAAATTCACCCACAACATCTTTATCAGAAAATGAATGTGGATCAGGGACAAATGAAATATCAGTATCAATAATTCCAAACTTTTCGCGAAGAATATTTTCAATATGTTCTGATAGTTGGAAACTTTGTAAGATTGTCATTTTAGCGTTGACCATGACAGACGCATCGAGAGTGACTACATTGCCATTATAATGAGCCTTTAACTCGACTACTTTAACAACTGGGTCAACTTGCATAATTGCTTGGCGGTATTCTTGCTCTGCACGGGGGTCAAAATAATCAGTTAAATTAAGACTACTATCAAAGAAAATTTTGAGGCCAGAATATAAAATAAAAAAGCCAACAATAATACTGGTTACACCATCAAGCCAGCGAATATCAAAGAGGAGTGCTCCACCAATAGAAATCAAGGTTCCAATACTGGTAAAAGCATCGCTAAGGCTATCTTGAGCAGAAGCGAGTAAGGCTGCATTTTTTAATTTAAGCCCAGTGCGCCTGTTCATATACCAGACAATTAACATAATGACAGAAGCAATCCCCGCTCCGATTAAAGCAACTGGCTGGGGAACTACCCGGCTTGCGGGATTAAGAAGGCCCTTAATTCCGTCGATGATAACACTAAAGGCAATTGCGACCATTACTACAGCGGTTACAAGTGAAAAAATGGTTTCATACCGCCAACGAACAAATTGCACTCGTTGATCTGAACCCATATGTGCTTGGTAGTTTCCGGTAGGCAATTTTGCTCCGATAATGTCATCATCATCAACGTCTTGTGCAATGTGAAGACCCATCATAAGTAAGAACGTTGAAATTATTCCTGAAAGATTATTAAAGGCATCGGCACGTAAAGTCTGAGATTTACTCATCTCAGCTAACCAGTATTCAATGATCGAAATGACAACGTAAGCAACAAGATTATAAATTAGGTGGTGTTGTGAGGCACGGATTTTAGTGAGTTCTTTTGCTTGGGTATGTTCCCAATTGTTCATTTCTGTAGTTGTATGTCTCTTGAATTTAGTCATTAATTATAAGCTTCCTTAACGATCAAAATTACTTTTATTGTAACGCAAATAAAAATAAAACGACTGGTGAAAAGCTTTTCGCCTTTACCAGCCGTCTAAGATAAAAATAAATGAAAATAATTGCTAGGCCCGATTGTTAATTACGTGGGCGCATGTTGCAATAATCAGTGCAACAAAGCTAACCAAGGCGATCATATTACTCATAATTGACATCATATTGAACAACTCCTTTAACATAATTAAAAATAATTTTTTACAGCACAACTAAGTTAGTTGCCTTTATGGGAAAAACTATTTGCTGGTCTTTCCCCCTCTCCAACGAATATTGTAACAGCTCTCAAGACTAGTGACGATAATAATTAGCTAAGCTTTTAATGAGCTTTTTATATAATTATGACAGGATTTATAAGTGAAAAATTACAAGTAAGTGTTATGTGAATAAATTAATTTTAATTATTAATTGAAACCGGTGTTTTGCCTAAAAAATATAAGCTATATTGCGATTTTAGTTAATTCTCTTAAGGCGAGAGGAAATGTTGTGAAGCCGTCACTGCTTAAAAAGTGTCCGCCATGGTCTTGAACTATGAGGTTTGCTCTAATCTTTTTAGCGATGTCAATACTATTTTTATATGGCGCAATTGGATCGTCTTTTGCAGTAATTATGGTTGCCTTAGAAATTTTAGGTAATATTTGCTGATACTTAGGCGCAGGCACCATGAATTTATCGAGTTGAGGATAGGCCGGTAAACTCTTGTCAAATGCTCCTACTAATAGTAATCGGGCATCGTTAATTTGGTGTTGTTCAATGTAGCGGAGAGCAGTGATGCAGCCAAGACTGTGGGCTATAAGAATAAGACCGTTATGGGGACTAATTTGCTTATCAACTGCCTGGTTCCATTCACTTTGGATTGGCCAATCGGGATTAGGAAGCCACAGCCGGTCAATATCAATCAATGGTTTAGCTGCTTCCTCTAGCCATGGGAACCAGTCGTCATCGCGGGTCGATGTTCCGTGAATTAAATATGCTTTTGTCATTTTGAGGACTCCTATTTCATAAAGTGCTTTAATGTTACCATGCCAATGATTAACAATAAAATTGCTAGGGAACTGGTAAGGATTTCGTAGGGCTGACCGTGAGCGGCTATCAGTCCCCGAATCAGTGCCATAATTCCTAAACTAAGCAAAAAATCAACTGCAATATGGCCATGGTGTTTTAGGGCAGCAATAATCATAGTAATAAATGAAAAGAAAAGGAAAAAGACAATTACCCGGTCTAAAATTTCAAAAATAACATGGTCGGTATTTCCAGCGAGCATTAAGGGAATAAGAGAGAAAATTTCGGTAAATAAGAGGAAAGTTAAGATGACGCCTAGAATTGCTAGTGCTAAGATTGTAAATAGTCGTAAAGCGTGACTAAATTTTGCGGCTAGTTCATAAATTTGTTTCATTAAATCAGTGGCTCCTTCCATAAAAAGCTTTTTATCTTAAGAATAGCAATAATTTAGAAACTTACAAAAGAAAACGAAATTAACTTCTAACAAAATTTAGCTAATATTTAATGAAATATTTAGAGAAAGTATGCGATACTTAAAATGAAAATTAAAGGAGGAGCGGAAAATGCGAAAACCTTTTATTGCAGCTAATTGGAAGATGCACAAAAATGTCCAAGAATCAGTAGAATTTGTTAACGCGATTAAAGGAAAACTTCCTGACCCGCAAAAACTTGAAGTCGGTATTGCAGCCCAAGCATTTGCATTACCTAGTATGAAGCAGGCGGCGGATGACTCGGGTCTTAAAATTATCGCACAAAATGCTTCGGCAGAATATTCAGGACCATATACTGGTGAAATTAGTCTACGGGGATTAGCAGATTCGGGAGTTTCTTATGTTATGCTAGGACATATTGAACGGCGACGATTATTCAACGAAGATAATGATATAGTTAATCGGAAAGTCTTAGCAGCACTTGAAATGGGTGTGACACCGATTATTTGTACCGATGAGACAATGGTTCAAAAAGAAGTCAACGGTGAGATTCACTATGTTTTTCAACAATTGATGAGTGTTCTTCGTGGAGTTTCGCTTGATCAGATAAAAAAAGTGGTAGTTTCTTATGAACCAAGTTGGGCGGTTGGCTTTGGACAACATGCTAATCCGACACTGGCTGAAGAGGGATGTCGGCAAATTCGGCGAACGATTGCTGATAATTATACTTATGAGATCGCAGATAAGATTCGGATTCTCTACGGAGGAAGTGTTAATCCAGATAATATTGGAATGATTATGGACAAGCCAGATGTTGATGGAGTCTTGATTGGAAGAGCTAGTCTCGATGTTGATAATTTTTTACGGATGATCAATTACCTAAAAAATGATCAGAAAAATTAAAAAATTCCTTTCCATCTACTGCTATTATGTGTTATAGTTATTAACAGTTGTTATGGCGGTATTGGTGAAGTTTGGTTAACACACCGGTTTGTGGGTCCGGCACGCGTGGGTTCAAATCCCACATACCGCCCTGGCCTAGAGGCAGTTCAGGTTATTCTGGATTGTCTCTTTTTTTTACTTATATTTGTAAACGCTTTATTTAGGGAAAGGGATGAATAACAATCGAAAGAGCAATCGCACGTGACTATGCAATCAGACCAAATGAAGAATTAGGGTTAACATCGGTTGGACGTTCTGATACTATGCCTGAACACAAATATGGGCCCGCCGTTCGTCCCTACTATTTGATTCATTACATCTTAGCGGGATCGGGTACTTTTAAGGTTAATAATATTGCATATCATTTACATGCAGGACAGGGATTTTTGATTGAACCGAATTATCGAACGACTTATGTGGCAGATAAGGAAACCCCTTGGTCCTATGTATGGTTGGGATTTGCTGGTAAAAGCGCTGCAACGTGGATTAACCAACTTAATATCTCAGAAACAAGTCCAGTTTTTAATAGTACTGAATCGTATGAACTTGCTGATTGTGTCAATAAGATTTTAGCTCTTGATAATTTAGCACCTGCAAATAATTTGCGGGCAATAAGTTACCTTTTTCGCTTCTTGAGCTATATTGCTAGGGGAACGGTTGCTAATGTCCAGCAAGTTAGGCCAAAACAAAACTACTATGTAACGGAAGCAATTCAGAATATTAGCCATCATGTCACAACGGTAACTGTTGATAATCTTGCGCAGGCAATTAATATTAATCGTAGTTACTTAACCGCCTTATTTAAACGAAACCTTGATTTGACACCAAGTGAGTATATTCGTAATTTTAGGATTACTAAAGCCCGCCATTTGTTAGAATCATCCGATACTAGTATTGATCAAGTGGCAGAACAATGTGGCTACCAGCATCTAAATTCTTTTACGCGGGTCTTCAAACAAACTTATGGGATAAGTCCGCGGCAATATCGGCAGCAAAGTAAAATAAAATAACTTCCAGCATTAATTTGTTATTGAGTGTTGGAAGTTATTTTTTGCTATTAAGCTGTTTTTATTAACTGGTTGCGAGAGAGAAGTGGCTCAGCAATATGCACTTTGAACCATTGAGTCAATGGTCCCATAAAGAGAGCAGTAATTACTGTTCCGATACCGAGGGTAACATTGAAAGCAAAGCCAATTATGACACAAATACTATCAGTAATAATTCGGCAGTATTTGAATGGTAGAAGGCGATATTTATAAGCGGCGATAAGGGCAATTGCATCATAAGCTGATACGCCAAGATCCGCGGTAAAATAAAGGGCAGCCGCTAAACAAGTAAAGACAATTGCAATTAACATTAACCCCCAACGAATAACAAGACTAGGATGAGGGATGGCATTATTCAGAAATTCCCGCATTATATCAGCTGTAACGCCAGTAAAGAGAAGATTGATAATTGTTGCAATTCCGATATAGTGTCGACGCAAAATGAAGACAAGAAATAACAGTATGCCTGTTAAAATTAAATAAAAAGTTGAATAAGTTGAACCAAAAATGTTGGCGATTCCCGTTACAAAACAGGTGAAAGGGTCAACACCAAGATTAGCTTTTTGAAGCATTCCAACGCAAAGGCCACAGAGGGTTACTCCGCAAAAGCCCATTAGTATTCGCTTGAATTGGTACATAAGCACACCTCGTTTTTAATGAGCATCAAAGATAAAGAGTCTGCTATAAAAATCCGTTGTTTCTTTGTTTTCACCAGCAGAGGCATCTGTAGTCACGAGTCCGATGTTAGCAAGCTCGTTCCCACTAAAAGAGCCAAGTTGCGCTCCATCTTCTTCTGTAACTTGGTATTCAATTGAAGGGTCAAGTCCTGGAATCCGTTGGCGTCGATATTCAGCATTAATATCATTGAGAATTTTAAAATATCCCATAATCGCATGTTTCTTATCAGAAGATACAACCAGCCAGCTAACGATGTTGCTGTTAAAAGGTGTCTTCAATCGATAAAATGTACCGAATTGAAAAAGCTGACGATGTTTTTTCATAAAGGTAACCTGGCGTTTAACCTGTAGTAGTTCATCTGGCGAAAGAGCATTGAGGTCCAATTCATAACCGAATGCGCCAAAGAATGCGACATCTGCGCGGGTTTTAAGTGGTGTTTGCCGCTGTAATTGTTCATTTGGCGAAATAGAAACATGGGCGCCCATTGAACTTGTTGGGTAGCAGTATGATGTCCCTGTTTGGATTTTTAATCGTTCAATTGCATCTGAATCATCGCTTGTCCAAGCTTGGGGAGCATAGTAGAGCATCCCAGCGTCAAACCGACCACCACCGCTAGCACAAGACTCAAATAAGATTTTAGGGAAATCATGAATTAGGCGGTCATAAAGGCGATATACTCCTAAAATATAACGGTGAAAAATTTCGCCTTGTTGGTCTGCCGGATAAGCTGATGAAAAACATTCCGTAATATTTCGGTTCATATCCCACTTGACATAATCAACTTTGCCTTCCCGTAATACCTTTGCCATTAATTGATAAACATAATCGACAACTTCTGGACGTGAAAAATCAAGCACATATTGTTTTCGCCCTTGTGAAGCGTGCCGATGAGGAGTCGTGATAATGTAATCAGGGTGGTGACGATAGAGTTCACTATCTTTATTGACCATTTCTGGTTCAAACCAAAGGCCAAACATCATTCCTAAGTCATGAATTTTTGCTGCTAATCCACTAATGCCATCGGGCAAACGATCGTGGTTAACCCACCAATCGCCAAGACCAGCTGTTTCAGTAGTCCGTTTGCCAAACCAGCCATCATCGAGGACAAAAAGTTCGATTCCTAATTTCTTTGCTGTTTTAGCAAGTGTTAGGAGTTTTTCTTCTGTAAAGTCAAAGTAGGTTGCTTCCCAATTATTAACAAGAATTGGTCGTTGCCGATCGCGCCAATATCCTCGAACCAGTTGTTTTTGATAAAGATGATGAAAGTTTTGACTGAGGTTATTCAATCCCTTACTGGTATAAACCATTACTGCTTCTGGAGTCTGAAATGATTGTTGCGGGCCAAGCTTCCATGAAAAATGAAAGGGATTAATCCCTACTTGAATTCGGGTAACCTTATAAGGGTCCACTTCGGCTTGAGCAAGAAAGTTCCCGCTATAGACTAGAGAAAAGCCATATGCTTCTCCTTGAAAATCATCGGTGTGTGGGCGCTTAAGAATAATAAACGGATTTTGCATGTGACTGGAGGCTCCTCGTGTACTTCCGACTGATTGAATGCCGGGACGGAGGTGGGAAGTTTTTAATTGGCGTTCACGTCCCCATGCGCCAGAAAACTGCATCCAATCGAAATCGTCATCTGGGAGATCAAGGTTCATACTCATAGCTGTAGGTAGTTGATAAGGCACCTTGGCGTGATTGATGAATCTAACATTACGAGCAATTGCATTATAGTGGTTAAAGATAGTATAAGAGATAACGAGGTCAACATTGATTAGCGAGTCATGTAATAAAACTTCCAGTGTTGTAGCGTCATCATCATTTTCAGTATAAGTTGCGGGAAGACCACTGAGTGTTGGCTTGCCTGCAAAAATTTTGTGCGATACATATTTAAAATTAGTGATAGTGCTACCATTTGGTTGTTTAAGTTCAAAGGCTGGTAAGCGGTAGTCAGTTGTCCCATATGCCGGATATTCTTGCTTTAAATTACCTAATGAAAAGGAATAATCATTATCATACACATATGATGTTACGGGCCGATATGTATTTTCAACTAAATAGTCATGATTATCACGATCGGGAACACGTTGACCAAAGAAAAGCTGACCAAGTTGATCATTTCGCAAAATTTTAATGATATAGCTTATATGGTTATTATATAAGTGAAATTCACGACTTTGTTGATGATATTTAATAGGCATGGCTATCTTCCTTTCGAGACTTTTATTTTTACTACTTTTTATAATAGCGCTTACATTATAGAAAAATAGTGAGTTTTGTTATTAAAATAGTGCTAAATGTTAGATAATAAAAAGACGCGATAGAAGTTGGAAACTTTACTATCTCGTCTAAAAAATTAGGCTATAAAATATAGTAGATACTTTTCTTTAATATAGGTAATTAATTCAAATTCCTATTGCGATAGAAAATCTTTATAATTTGGTCAAGCGGAATTGCCTGAAGGAAGGTTGTAAACAAAATCAGTAAAGAACCGATAATTGCTGCTAAAGTTAAGTGCGTTCCTAAAAGAGTGATAGCCAAAAAGGTGGCAACTAATGGTTCAAACGCACTAAGAATGCCAGTTGCAGCTGGTGAAATGTAACGAATACTTTGAAGAAACATTGTATAAGAAAACATTGTGCCGCCAATGATTATATAGACGATAAGGAACCATTGCCATCCTGTTAAAGTTGGCAGATGGTATGCTAGTAAACATGGAATTAAAATAATACCACTAATTAGCATTGCTAACCCACATACAGTAAGGGCATCGAATTTTTGCAACAGTGGACGTGGGAGCATAGTGTAAAGTGCTGCCGCAAACGCACACCAAATTCCCCAGAATAAGGCAGGCGGGGTTAAAGTTAATTTATCAATATGACCACCGGTAACAAGATAAAAAGTGCCGATAAGGGCAATGATTATTGAAAGATAGTCAATTCGGCGGGGCCTTTTACGTTGAGCAAGTGCTAGCCAAATAATAATAATTACAGGTTGTAGGTATTGGATTACGGTTGCAGTGGGGGCATTACTGTATTTTACTGCCAGAAAATAGGTCAATTGTGAATTCATCATTCCTAATAAAGCGAATGTCAATAAGATAATAAAATTGGCACGATGGCTAATAATTGAACGAACTTGCCGAGGTTGCTTATAAAGGCTCCAACTTGTTAATAAAATTCCAGCGGTTAATAACCGGAGAGCAACTAGCCAACTTGTTGTAATATCGGTTGTACTAAAAAGGTATTGTGCAGCAGCACCTGAGCCACCCCACAATGAAGCTCCACCGGCTGCTAGTAATACACCTTTTGTTTGTTGCTTCAATTAACTCCCTCCTCTAAGGTGAATTTTCTTAAATGTAACATGAATTTAACTTGGAATGAATGGTAATGCTAAAATAGATAATTTAAAATGAAAAATAGGACATGTGGAAAAAGGAGTCTTAATATGAGAAAAGTAAAAATTGGTGGAACAAATTGGGAAGTTTCCAATATCGCTCTGGGAATTATGCGAATGGGAACATTGACAGTATCACAGTCATTAGATGCATTGATGGCGGCTCATGATGCTGGTATAAATTTTATTGATTCTGCTGATATTTATGGAAATGACCCTAAGTTGGGACGGGGATCATCAGAAATTCATTTTGGACAAGCCTTTAAGAAGGGCGGTTTTAAGCGTGAAGACTTTTATATTCAATCGAAAGGTGGCTTATTTGCAAATAGCGATAATAAGATAACCCGTTATGATTCATCAAAGAAACATCTAATTGCGGCGGTAAATGGCATTTTGCAGCGGATGCAGATTGATTATCTTGACTCATTTTTAATCCATCGCCCTGATCCGCTGATGGAACCAACTGAAATTGCAGAAGCATTTGATGCCCTACAAGCGGCGGGGAAGGTACGTCATTTTGGAGTTTCAAATTTTAATCCACAACAAATTGAACTATTACAAGCTGCTACTAATCAGCGGTTGTTAATTGATCAAGTTCAATTTGGCTTAAAACATACCGAAATGATTGACTTTGGTTTACATACAAACATGGCGGATGCAAGGGCTACTAATCGGGATGGTAGTCTAATTGAATATACTCGTCGGAAGCATATGACAATTCAGACGTGGTCACCTTTCCAATATGGAACATTTGCTGGTACTTTTATCAACAATGACAAATTTCCTGAACTAAATGAAGCTCTTGCCCAGCTAGCTGACAAGTATGGGGTAAGTAAAAACGCGATTGCAGTTGCTTGGATTCTTCGTCATCCGGCTCATATGCAAGTTCTTCTTGGAACTATGACACCTGCGCACATAAAGGATAGTGCTGAGGGTAGCGATATCACTTTAACAAGTCAAGAGTGGTATGATCTCTATCATGCGGCGGGGAATGATCTGCCATAATGAAAAATAATTATCAACAATTTTACCATTGTATTTCGGCTCCTTTTCGCCACCACTCCGCTGCTTTGAAGCTTTTGCGGGGTGTTAATTTATTTGTTGTGTGGATAATGTACTTTGTTTACATTGGTCTGTTGCTATGGGTAATAAAAACACATCCTAGCATTCTGTGGAAAGTAGTACTTATTCCTGGAATTGGCTTTATAATTCTATCAGTTGTTCGCCAACGGATTAATGCGCCTCGTCCTTATGAAAAATTTGCGATAAAGCCCCTGATTTTTCGGGATAAAACAGGCGATTCTATGCCAAGTCGCCATGTTTTTTCGGCAACCGTGATTGCAATGTGTGGATTATATTTCAGTATTTCCTGGGGAATAATTCTATTACTTTTGGCAGTCGTATCTGCTATTACCCGGGTGATTGGCGGAGTCCACTTTCCTCGTGATGTCTTTGTCGGCTTTATATGCGGACTTATTTGCGGTTTATTTTTATTCTTAGTGTAATTTTTGAAGGAGTGAAATTGATGGATGGTTCAATCCTACGGGATGCAATCTTAAATGGTCTTGTTAACAGCAAATATCAAGGACACGCAGAGATAGGACCAGAACTTTTGACTAATAGCCAAGATGCGACAATCTGGCAGGTATTACGCCGGGAATTATTAACATGCCGTAATTTTACTTGGGTGGTAGCCTTCATCACGCCAGATATGTTGGTTCCATTTAAAGTAGTTATGGCTGACCTAGCACAAAAGGGAGTTAGTGGCACGATTATTACTGGTAGTTACTTGAATTTTAACCAGCCAGTAGTATTCGAAGAGTTACAGAAGATTCCTAATTTAACTGTAAAAATTGCTAGCAGTGACGGCTTCCATGTTAAAGGATATCTGTTTGATCACGATCAATATCAGACCATGATTATTGGCAGTGCTAATTTTACACGTTCTGCTTTATTAGTTAATAAGGAATGGAATCTTAAATTAAGCTCATATCGTGAAGGGACACTTTTCCAGCAAGTGGCAAACGAGTTAGCTACAATTAAAAAATATAGCGAAGTGCTAGATGCAGCATGGATTGCTAATTACCGTCGTCAATGGCGTGCACCATCGCCAAATTCAGCGATAAGTAAACCTGCAGGCACGGTTACTCCTAACAAAATGCAGATAGCCGCATTGAAGCAGTTAACATCACTAATTAATAGTGGGGCTAAAAAGGGCCTTGTTGTTTCTGCAACAGGAACCGGGAAAACTTATTTAGGTGCCTTTGCGGTAAAGAATTATCAACCACGGCGCTTTTTATATGTAGTTCATCGGGAACAAATTGCGCGGAAGTCAATGGCGAGCTTTCACCGGGTAATTGGCGGTTCGTTAAGTGACTATGGATTATTAACCGGTAATCAACGGGATTGGCATGCTAAATATTTATTTGCGACAGTTCAGACGCTAAGTCAGCCATCTGTTTTAAATCGATTAAATCACAATGAATTTGACTATATCTTAATTGATGAGGCCCACCGTGCAGCGGCGCCAAGTTATCGCCGGGTATTTGAACATTTTACTCCGCAATTTTGGCTAGGAATGACAGCAACGCCAGAACGGATGGATAATCAAGATGTGTATAGGCTTTTTGATTATCATTTAGCGTATGAAATTAGACTTAGGGAAGCGTTAGCGGCAAAAATGCTTGCTCCCTTTCATTACGTGGGAGTCGCTGATTATGAATTAGGTGGTGAGCTAATTAGTGAGACATCAAAACTGAGTCAGCTAGCAGCACCTAAACGAGTTAAATATATTCTTAAGCAATTAGACTACTATGGGTATTGTGGTCACCATCCCCGCGGTTTAGTTTTTTGCAGTCGGCAGGAAGAAGCTAAAGCATTAGCTAAACAGTTTTCGGCTGCTGGACATCCGGCCAAAGCCCTCACTAATCAAAATAGTCCTCAAGAACGTAGAGGAGCAGTTGACCAATTAGAAAATGGTACTCTGGAATATTTAATTACGGTTGACCTATTTAATGAAGGAGTAGATATTCCGTCATTAAATCAAATTATTATGATGCGTAATACGCAATCGCCAATTGTTTTCACCCAACAGCTAGGGCGTGGTTTACGTAAGTATCCTGAAAAAGACTATGTTACCGTAATTGACTTTATTGGTAACTATAAGCATAACTATATGATTCCGCTTGCGTTGAACCAGGATAATAGTCGTAATAAAGATCGGGCACGGCAAGAAGTGAAACTTCCTACAAGCCTTGATGTATCAACAATCAATTTTAGCCGGATCGCAGAAGAGCATATTTTGACCTCGCTTGACCATGTTAAGCTTGATTCAATGCGTGAATTGCGTCAAGCTTACCAAGACTTAGCCCAACAACTTGGCCGGTCACCATTGCTGCTTGATTTTTACCAATATGGTTCGGTCGCCCCACAAGTATTTGCTCATAATGCACGACTTGATCATTATGGTGCTTTTCTAGAAAAAATGGGTCACCAGGTTGAGTTAACAAATTATGAAAGTAAAGTGTTAATGTTTTTAACCAAGGAACTGCTTGATGGTAAACGCCCTCATGAGTTAGTGTTACTCCAAATGCTAGCTGCTCATGGATCGTGTACAATTGATGAATTTAAACAGGAATTAACGTGCCAGGGCATTTTTGTATCGGCAAATATTTTACAGTCAGTAGATAGTATATTGAACTTGGACTTTTTTGCTGTAAAATCAGGCAAGCAATTAAAAAAAGATCAGTATGGTGGTCGAGCTATTGTTAACCATTCAGATCTTTTTACTTACCAGCTTAACCCTGCTATTCAGGAAGGATTAGGGCATCATAAGGATTTTAGTCAGTTGTTTAATGATGTCATTGTGACGGGATTAAAGCTTGCCAAAGCCTATGATTTTCAAGCTGCTTTTACCCTTTATCAGCAATATGATCGAAAAGATGTCTGTCGACTGCTGGACTGGCCTTTAGATGTTAGTGCGCCAATGTATGGATATCGGGTAGCAGAAGATGTTTGTCCAATTTTTATCACCTATCATAAGGAATCACCAAAGAAGCGAAATGCTATCTATAATAACCAGTTTCAAGATGGTCGGTCAATTCGTTGGTATACGCGAGCTCCTCGCCACCTTAGCTCTGCAGAGGTACAACGCTTATTAGCGGGAGTTAAAGTTGGTCAGCCAAAAGTGAAGCTCCATTTATTCATTAAAAGCAGTGATGCGGTTGGAAAGGATTTTTATTATTTAGGAACTGCCCACATCCAGCCTGGATCAGTAGCAGAAGAATTGATAGGACCCAAAAAGAAAACAGCAGTTGGGATGAATCTCATTTTGGATCACCCATTACCGCCATCAATTCTTGATTTATTAGCGGTCTAGGAACCTTATTACTTTTATTTCACTATTAACCTTCTATAATTATAGTAATAGAAAGAAGATGACTAATAATGGCAAAAGGTAATGTAAAGACCAGTGATAAACGATCTATTCGGGATGTGAAATTAGACGAATTGGCCGGATTATTAAATGAATATGACGTTAATACTATGGGCGCCTTAGTAAAGTCATTAAAGAAGGGAACAAAGAAAAAAGAAAAACACAATAAGGTTGCTGAGTTGCGTGACACAATCGATCGTCAGCAAGAGCACATTGCTGAACAAAAAGATACGATTGATCAGCTTAATAACCATATTTCAAAGTTAATCGATCATCTTGATAATAAATTATAAACAAAAAAACGTGAAAGCAAAGCTTATTTATGATTTTGCTTTCACGTCCTGCAAGTATAAGTAGGGGCTCTAGAGTTCGGTAAAGCCAAACTCTAGAGCCCTTTTGCGCACTGTATTATTTGAAAATTTTGATAAAAGTACTTATATCGCAGCTTGTCATTCCTACGACCAGATAGGTTAAGAATAACAGAAAATGAAGAAATTAAGCTTATTTCTTAACTGGTTCCTTAAATAAATCGTTGAAAGCTTCACTAATTGTTGGGTGAGTATAAATTTGGTCGCGAAGTACTTGATATGGGATCTTTGCGCGCATCGCTAGAGCAATCATGTTGATTATTTCTTGAGCTTCTTGAACGTATAATGTTGCCCCTAAAATTAAGTTTGTTGCTGGATCAACTAGTACTTTAAGCATTCCTCGCGTATCTTTGAGTACCTTCGCTTTGGGGATTGCTGCCGCCGACATCTTAAAGAGTAAGTAATCCTGTCCCTGCTTTTGGGCTTCTTTTTCAGTTAAGCCGACTTGAGCTAAAGGAGGCTCGATAAATACACTTGTTGGCACGATTGATCGATCACTAACATGGCGGGTGCCATTTCCCGCAAGCTCATCTTTAATAATCCGAAAGTCATCTAAAGAAATATAAGTAAATTGGGAACCGCCTTTCACATCGCCGATCGCCCAAACATTAGGAACGCTGGTGTGGAGGTGGTCGTCGACGATAATTGCGCCATGGTTATCAACCTTAATGTCAGCATTTTGAAGGTCAAGGCTAGCAGTTTCCGGCTGGCGACCAGTGGCAATTAGAATCTTATCGGCAAAAAGAGTTGTTTCATGTTGATTATTGTTTGTCAAAGTAATAACGGCCTGTTCATCTTGCCTACTGATTTGTTTGATATTAGCCCCAACTTCAAACTTAATCCCATTATCAGTAAGGTTTTGAATAATCATTTCGGCAATATCATCATCTTCATTAGGTAAAATTTTTTCGTGACGATCAAGGATCGTTACATGGGATCCAAAATTGGTAAACATATTAGCAAATTCTAGCCCAATATAACCACCGCCGATAATAACAAGTTCGCGTGGCAACTTAGATTGATTCATGGCCTCCGTTGAAGTTATTACAAAAGGATTATTTTTTAACCCGGTAATATCGGGAATCTGTGGTTTAGCGCCAGTATTAATAAAAATACGTTCACCCTTATAATCTAATGTTGATCCGCTAGTTGTTTGCACTTCGATAGTATGGTTGCTAGTAAAATGGGCGACTCCATCAACGACCGTAATATTATCTTCACTTGCAAGCATTTCATAATTCTTTTTACGTAATTGAGCAGTCATGACGTTTTTGCCATCAATTGCATCTTCAAACGAAGTGTTATGGGCTGCTTCGATAATGAGCCGTTTAGATGGGAGACAAGCAATATTAATACATGCTCCGCCATACATTTGATTTGACTTTTCAACCATGAGGACCTGTTCGCCGCGTTGTGCAAGAAATTTAGCTAGTGTTTTGCCACCTTTACCAAAACCAATAATAATATTTTTGATCGTTTTCATAGAAAATCTCCTGGTTAGTTTTTTGTGTACCTAAATTATACTAATCCTGGATTAATTGTCACTAAAATTGCTTAAGTGAGACAGCGTGGTGTATATGTGCTTACAATGGTTTTCTGGGTAGGCACTTTTATGTTTTTGTCTGGTGGAATTATTAAAAATCTTTTCTTATTAAACGTCTGATTATGGTATAATTATATCGAACATATGTTTTGCAGAGGGAGGAGCAATATGGTACAGAAAACGATGCCGATTATTCACTTTAGCTCTTTTTTGCCAGTGACAACGATGATATTACAGGCAGTACCGCCGACTAAAGACGTGACTGGGAAAGTATCAAAGGCTGCTAAGGTTGAAAATTTTGACCAATTACGTGACGTATTGAACAGCAATGCGCGATTGTTAATTTTAGACCTTGAATTTTACCAAGACCAACAAAAAAATCAGAATGGTGTGGCCCAAATTGCGGGACGAATGTACGAAAGGCATATTAGCTTTGATTATCATTTATACGGTCGTAATATGTCGGCGGATCGTCAATTAGCTTTTTTGCGACAATATGATGTGTGCCTTTCAGAGGCAAGTACATATACGATTGATGAAATCTTTCGGCGTATTTTTCGATTTATTGCGACTGAGCAACCAGATTATATTGTAAGTTGGGATAATAGTACCGATTTTGAACTGTTAAACCGCGAAGCAAACCGGTTGAAAATACCTAAAGAAGAGCGACCGTGGCGTACTATCCAATCATTAGATTTAGAGAAATTAGTAGCTAAGGAAGTCTGGAAAAATAAAAATGCGATTAGCTTAGAAAAGATGTGTCGGTTATTGCATTTGCCAGCGATTAAGTTTCATCAAGCACAGAATGATGTGCTTGCAATCGAACAAATCTTAAAATTTTATGCTCGTGATCTTAGTCAAGAATTAAATGTTTAAAGCGATCGTTACTAAAATTTAAACTTTAGTTCACGAATTATCCCGATTAGCTTTTTATAATGTTGACAATCGAAAGAAGGTGAACGAGATAAAATTCATTTTTCGACTTCTTAAGCGAGCTTTCGTTTTGGGACTTTTAGTAGGTGGAGGATGGCTTTATTTCAATAATTATCAAGCGCAGGCAACGACTAACCAAACAGTATGGAATGTTCGGGAACGCCTTGCAAAACTAATTAATAAGGAAAATACGAGCTCCGGTGATGACACAAACCTCCATTTAAATGATACTAATAATCGTTCCTCTAAGAATAACCAGCAACCAACAACAGAACAGCAAACAAGTACTCAGACGTCAATTCCGTCAACAGGACGTTGGGCGACAAATCAGGCATCAGTTTATGTTAATACTAATAATCCTCAATTAGATGCGGCTGCTAATTCAGCGATCCAGGCTTGGAACCAGACAGGGGCATTTACATTTAAACGGATAGATAATCAAAGTAAAGCAGATATTGTTGTTACAACGATGAACCGTTCTGATTCTAATGCGGCCGGATTAACTAAGACATCGTCAAATTCATTAACTCGTAAGTTTATGCACGCAACAGTATACTTAAATACATATTATTTATCAGATCCAAGTTATGGATATAGCCAAGAGCGGATTATCAATACTGCAGAGCACGAATTAGGCCATGCAATTGGCTTGGATCATACAAATACAGTTTCAGTAATGCAACCGGCCGGATCATTTTATACAATTCAGCCGACAGATGTTCAAGCTGTTCAAAAACTTTACTCTGAAAATAAATAATTAAATAATAAGGCTTTTTGGTAAGGTACTAAGTTAATGTTATGTAAGTCAGTAGTATTTAACTAAGTACCTTATTTATTAATCAGACAATTTACGTGCTTTCAGTGCCCACAGAATTGAAACGGTGTCAATTACTTCTTGTAGCATTGCACCGACGAAAGCAGGGATGATTCCAGTACTAGCAACTAACATTAGAATTGTACAAATTGCAATTCCAATCAAAACTGCTTGTTTAGCAATTTTTAACGTTTCCTCTGAAATTGCCACAGCTTTTGCGACCCGTGAAAGGTCATCTTTAAGAATTACGACCGATGCCGATTCGCTTGCTGCGGTTGAGCCATGAGCGCCCATTGCAATTCCTACATCAGCAGTGACAAGGGATGGAGCATCATTAACCCCGTCGCCAACCATAAAGACCGGATGCTCGTTTGATGGAATCGCCTTTAAAGCTTTAATTTTATCTTGAGGAAGGAGGTCGGCTTTGACCTGCGTAATTCCTACTTGTTTAGCGACTTTATCGGCAATTACTGCTTGATCACCAGTAAGCATTAACAGGTTAGTAACGCCTAATTTTTTGAGATCTGTCATCGTTCGTTTGGCTTCAGGACGGATATGGTCAGTGAACGTAATTGCCCCAATATACTTTTTGTCGACACTGACATATATAGCGGTTGAAGTCTGCATTGCATTCATATTATGGCTGGCGACATACTTGAGCTTGCCAACGCGCACCTCATGATTATCAACTGTGGCTCGGATTCCTTTTCCTGTTACTTCTTCTAGGTTGGTAACTGTTGACAGTGGCGTATTATTCGCACTTGCATAAGAGAGTAGAGATCGCGCCAGAATATGTGAAGATTGTTGTTCTGCACTGGCAGCATAATGGAGGAGCTTATTGCTGTTAATGTTGTCAGCGGGAATTGATTTATCAACGGTTAGCTGTCCACTTGTAATTGTTCCTGTTTTATCGAATGCCCCAGTTTTTGCTGCTGCTAATTTTTCAAGAACACTTCCCGTCTTGACAACAATCCCATTACGGGAAGCACGGCTCATTCCAGAAACCATTGCTACCGGTGCTGCAAGAATTAATGGGCATGGAGAAGCGACTACTAAGACTTCAGCGAACCGTTCTGGATGTCCTGAAATTAGCCAAGCAAGTGATGAAATAATAATAGCTACAATTGTAAAGGGGACGGCATACCGGTCAGCTAACCGTACAAAGTGTGCCGGAGTTGATTCTGCTTCCTTAACCAGTTTAATAAGTTGTTGATATTGACTGTCTTTAGCAAGTTTAGTAACTTGCAGGGTCACTGCATGGTCGCCATTTATTGACCCTGACATTACTTCATCACCAAGGCCTTTAGAAATAGGGCGTGATTCACCAGTCAATGATGATTCATCAAATAGTCCGCCACCAGCTTTGATAAAGCCATCAACTGGCACTAATTCACCTGGCTTGACAATTATTTGATCACCGACTTTAACATCATTAACCGGAATATCTTTTGAACCATCATTAGTGATTAAATGAGCTGTTTGTGGTGAATTGTCGAGGAGAGCTTTCAGTTCGGTGCTAGCCTTTTTAGCGGCGTAATCTTCAAGGGCATCCCCACCTGTTAGCATTACGAGAATAACCATGGCTGCCCAATATTCACTAACAGCCAGGGTTGCAACCACCGCCATGATAGCCAATAAGTCCACACCATATTTTCCGCTTCGAATGGTTTTAATCATGCCAACGAACATTGAAAAAGCAACAATCGCTCCTACAATTGTTACGAGAACTTGAGCAAATAATTGTAAATGAAAGCCGAATTGTAGAATAACAGCAATCGCAGCAATTATTAAAATGATAATAAGTTTTTGCTTATTTGATAATTTTTTCATATATATCCCCCTATCTTAAATTGTTGACCTCCCTTTCAATTATAAAGTTTTTAATTAAAGATATTATGAAAAAGCGTAAAATATTAAGAAAATATGAGGAGGTTTGTAATGGATAAACCATATTATCAGCGAATATTTGTGATAATTATTGACTCGTTAGGGATTGGGGCAACTCCCGATGCAGTCTCTTTTAACAGTTTAGGTGCTGATACGTTGGGTCACCTTGATGCACATTTCCGAATGCGACTGCAATTACCAACATTGCAAAGCTTGGGTTTAGGAAATCTTCATCCAACGATGGGAATGCCATCATTATTAACACCACGAGCAGTCTTTGGTAAGATTCACCCATGCTCAATTGGGATAAGCGATCGGGAAAGTCAATGGGAAATGATGGGGCTGCCTACTTTAGAAATGCCGGCGATTTTTGTAGGTGGTGTGCCAGTAGCGATTGTTAACCATTTTCAACAAAGAATAAAGAGACCAGTCATTGCAAATTCACGAATGAATTTAAGAGCTGCGTTACAAAATTATGGGATGGAACAATTAAAAACGAGTGGGCTGATTATTTTTACAGACAGCTCGTCGACTGTTTGGTTAGTGGCGCATGAAGATACGGCATCAGTTTCGTCGCTAAAAAAATATTGCATAACTCTTCGCAAGATTTTGGATGAGGCGGGCTATAAAATTGAGAAGGTAAATGGCGTATTATTTAAAGGACAAACGATAACAAACTTTTTTCCTTGTGCGCTGTATTCATCGCCATTGATGCCGCCGGACTCGACTATTTTAGATACTTTGCGGGCGAATAATTACACGGTAAGCATGATTGGTAAAACAGCCGAAATCTTTGGCGAAGGTAGTAAAAACAGAGATGAAAATAATCTGGAATGGTTGCGGGCTTTAGATGAGACGATTACTAAAGACTTTGCGGGATTGTGTGTAACAGATCTTGGTGAATTTGACTACCAATATGGTCAAAAACGTAATCCTGAAGGCTTTGGCAGTGAATTAATGCGAGTTGATAAAAAGCTCTCCCAGGTAATTAAGAAACTACATTCAACTGATTTAATAATTTTAACCGGCAATTATGGCAACGATCCATCTTATCCTGGTGAATTCCATACTCGTGAATATGTTCCGTTGATGGTATGGTCACCGCGTTTGGATGTCAGTGAAGAACTGCCTATTCGGTTATCACTAGCTGATATTGGCGCAACAATCCTTGATAATTTTGGGTTGATAACCAAGACAACATACGGTAGAAGTTTTCTCAATAGCCTAGTATAGATTCGCTGCTAAAAGCTGTCGCGTCTTCTATTAGTCGATTTTTTATTCAAATTACATCTTAACCAAAAAAGAAGGCTGGAATTCCAGTCTTCTTTTACTAAGAGGTAGTTAATTAACGATGATAGTGAAAGTAAATAGCGATTCCCATAAGGATGACAAGAAGCAAAATTGCCAGTTGCGGATCACTTTTAAAAAGTTCATGCATTGCATGGATTTGTCCGATACCAAGTGGGGGAGTAAACATAAGTTAGCTTCCTTTCAGAGATTAGTAGTTATTGGTTAAAAATTCTTCCATGTTTGTTGGCCGGTGTCCGGTAATGTGGGCAAAATCATCAGTTACTGTATCCATTAACCCCATAGCTGCTGCTTGATACATTGAGGCAAGTTCATCTCCGTCTCCTTCAGCTTGATAGATTTCGGCAAATTTTTTAACCGTGACCGGAGCGTAGCCAATTTCTTCGCCAGTGACCTTGGTCATGATATAGCTGAGCTCGGACATTGTATAATTTTTATCCATTGTTAAGAGATAATTTTGCCCTTTATCACGTAGGTAAGGTTTTACAGCAATGTTGGCGATGACTTCGGCACTATCCTGACGAGAGATGAAACTCATTGCCTGATCACCAACCGGGTAAATAACGTTATGGCGTTCAATTAGTTCGGGTAAGTAGGGAACCAAGGGGTCAGCGTACAGTGAATTTTTAACAATTGCGTAATTTAATCCTGTACTGGCAAGGCGGGCAGGGAGATAGGCGTAATATCCAGCCATTTGGAAGGGATTATTGTATTGGTCGGCAATAAAACTAACATCAACGATATTCTCTACGCCGGCTTTAATCATCGCAGTAAGTGAGTTTTCAAACTCATCGATTCGCCCCTTAACAGAGTAAGTAATGCTTGGAATATAAATTAGGACATCTATTCCCTTAAATGCCTTGACCATCAAATCAACATCATTATAGTCAAGGGCAGCAATTTCATAACCAGCTTCCTGAAATTTCTTGGCCTTAGTTGGATTATGGGCACCAACCCGAATATTTTCGGGAGCAGTAAATTTGCTTAATTCTTGAACGACGTATTGGCCGAGATGACCAGTTGCACCAGTAATTATGTATTTCATTTTGTAGCCTTCTTTCTTTGCAA
Source organism: Limosilactobacillus rudii (assembly GCF_014145455.1). GTDB lineage: Bacteria > Bacillota > Bacilli > Lactobacillales > Lactobacillaceae > Limosilactobacillus > Limosilactobacillus rudii. The sequence goes on from NZ_JACIVB010000053.1 coordinate 21,952, forward strand.
TGCTTCTTTTTGTGCCTGTTTAACGCGAATTGTATTTATTACATCTTGGAGAGTCGTTGCGGCGAGTTTAGCTTTAGCGGCATTTTCAGCTTGTTGATAATATTCATTAAGCGTTTCTTGAATATTGGCACCAACAATACATGCCGGATTTGTTCGCTTATCAATAGCAAAAAGATGAGCATCCCCTTCAATTGCAAGAAAAACATCATATAAAGATATCTCAGTAGCTTTTCTAGCAAGTTGGGGATCAGCTGTACCGTGAACCGTATTGATTAAGCCAGCTTTGCTGAGGGCACTCATCAAGCGGCGTACAACAACCGGCGAGGTTTCAACGCTATCAGCTATGTTATTGCTAGTGAGTGGGATAATATCTTGGTAAATATCAATAAATGCCAAGATTTGAATACTATCGCTAAAACGTGTTGAAATTTTCATATTATCATTCCTTTAATATTTATTGTAACTAATAAAGTTACAATTAGTCAAGCGATTAATATTGTATTTTCTTGACAATCAAACTGATTAAGAATAATATGATGGTGTTAAATGAAACTTAAATAGTTACAAAGATGGAGTGGAGGAGAAAAATGAGAGTAAAGAAAATTATGGCAGCATCATTGCTAGCTGCTGGGACCTTGCTATTAGGAACAATCATGCCAACAGTTGCCAGTGCTGCGAACAATAAGCCGATTATTGTTGGTTCTAAGAATGTTTCCGAAAGTAAAACGGTAAGTGAGATATACGCATTATCTCTTGAACATGCCGGATATAAAGTTACTCGTAAACCCAACATTGCCAATAATGTTATATTTAGTTCAACTCAAAAGGGACAAATTGATGTATATCCAGATTACACCGGAACAATTGTCGAGACATATCTGAAAAAGAAAGGAACTGGTAAGAGCGCAAGTGAGATGGCTAAGATTGCCCATCAAGGCGTTGCTAAATATGGCTTAACAACCTTCAACTATGCGCCGGGTGATAATCGTCAAGGAATTGCAATGCCGACAAAGATTGCACGCAAGGACCATATTACTAATCTCAGCCAATTACAAAAGAAGGCGAATAAGATTCGTTTCGCCTCCCAGGGTGAATTTGAAAAGCGTGCAGATGGATTACCCGAAATGAATAAGGTTTATGGTAAGTTTAATTTTAAATCAATTAAAGATTATGATGTAAACCTTCTCTATCGCATTATGGAACAGGGCAAGGCAGAAGCAGCTCCAGTCTCAACCACTGATGGTCAATTAGCAACAAGTAAATTTACTTTAATTAAGGATAATAAAAATATTTGGCCACCATATAACTTAGTTCCCGTGGTTAATAAAAAGGCCGCTAAAAATTATCCAAAGATGGAGAAAACCTTAAACGCAGTAGACGCAAAGCTAACTACTAAACAACTAGTTGCATTAAATAAAAAAGTTAATGTAAACCACCAGAATTACAAGACCGTGGCCCAAAATTGGTATAATCAGAATATGAAATAAGGTTAGGGGAGAGACTAGAACAAAATTTGTTTGTCTCTTCCTTATTGTTTAATAAGAGGGAGTGATGACTTGTTAGGACAGATCATTCAATATTTCCAAAATAATAGTGGTCAATACTGGCAATATGTTGGTCAACATATTACGCTTACAGTAGTAACACTAGCAATTTCAATGGTAATTGCCTTACCGTTAGGATATATTGGCTCACGAATAAAAGTAGTAGCAAATTTTTGCGTTGCCTTTGCTCAAGTATTGCGAATTATTCCTAGTTTAGCATTGTTATTTTTATTAATTCCGTTTATTGGGACAGGGATTGTTCCAGCGCTAATTGCCTTAGTTGTCTTGGCATTGCCACCATTGCTTATCAACACAATCCTCGGTTTTAATGAAGTAAGTCCGCTGTATAAAGAGGTAGGAACAGCGTTGGGAATGAGTCAACGACAGTTATGCCGGCAGATCGAAATTCCGCTAGCACTACCATATATTTTAAATGGAATAAAACTGGCAATAGTTGAGATTATCGCCAGTGCAACTTTAGCGACCTATATTGGCGCTGGGGGGTTAGGCACATTGATTTTTACTGGTCTCGGATTATTTGACATGTCATATGTAGTAATTGGGGCAGTTAGTGTGGCAATCTTATCTTTTCTTGCAATGACTAGTTTTGATTACTTAATCAGGAAGGTACAAAAGTATGACAAAGCCAATTATTCAATTTAAACATGTTCAAAAGACATTCGGAAGCAATATTATTATTCCAGACTTGAGTTTTACAGTTAATAAAGGTGAGTTTGTTACCATTCTTGGGTCATCTGGATCTGGGAAAACAACTACGCTTAAAATGATTAATGGCCTGTTACAACCAAGCGCTGGTGAGATTTTAATTGATGGGCAAAAAATTAATGACTTGGATTTAGTAAAATTACGGCGCCATATGGGGTATGTTGTTCAGCAAATAGGCCTTTTTCCGCATATGACAATTTCGCAAAATATTGCGGTCGTACCTAAAATGTTACAGTGGCCCCAAAATAAAATTGAAGAACGGGTAAATGAATTGTTAAAGCTAGTTCAACTAGCACCACAAGAGTATGCAAATCGATATCCGCAACAATTGTCGGGTGGACAGCAACAACGAATTGGTGTTGCCCGCGCCCTAGCAACTAATCCGCCTTATGTTTTATTTGATGAACCATTTGGTGCCTTGGATGCGCTGACCCGCAGTGAACTTCAACGGGAAATTAAAAGAATTCATGAATCGCTACCGGATAAGACGTTTTTATTTGTAACGCATGATATTAATGAGGCACTTTTTCTCGGTCAGCGGGTGATGGTGATGCATCAAGGAAAGGTTGCTCAATTCGCTCGTCCTCAAGAGATTGTTCATCATCCGGCCACCGCATTCGTTAAAGAATTATTAGGAACTGTTCAACAAAATAAGAACTTATGGAGGGAACAGGATGATTGAATATTGGAACGAAAATTGGTCGGTGATGCTAAGTGATGCCCAGCAGCATGCAGTAATGGTGCTTTCTTCACTAGGAATCGCATTGATATTGGCAATTGTAATAGTCTTACTTTTTCTTCAGCGTCGTAATTGGCTTAACAGTTTAGTTTATTTCTTTTCACTCTTATATTCGATTCCTAGTTTTGCTTTTTTTGCCCTCCTTTTACCAGTTTCCGGTCTAGGAATGCGAACCGCTATTATTGTGCTGACTATTTATTCGGAGTATATATTGCTCCGATCATTTATTACGGGTATTCGTGAAGTCAATCCTCAATTGGTTGAAGTTGCAGCTGGGATGGGGATGACCCGTAGCCAAATTTTTCGACAGGTCCAACTTCCGCTGGCGCTTCCCGCAATTTTTAGTGGCATTCAAGTTGCACTAGCTTCCACGATGGCAATGGCAACAATTGCCGCTACAATAAGTGCTGGTGGCTTGGGTCAATTATTGTTTGAGGGCCTTCAGGGGCAACAGGTAGTTCCTATCTTATGGGGGACAATTTTGACGGTAACTCTGACGTTGGTATGTGCAGGAATTATTCAAAGTTTTGCTTGGCTGTTAACTCATCGATGGAGAGGAGTAATGGAAAAATGAAAGCTGTTGTTGTAAAAAAAAGCAGGTGGTCCAGATCAGCTTGTCTATCAGGAGGTACCCACACCACAAATAAAGCCGGGATGGTCGCTAGTTAAAATCATGGGCTTTGGAATTAACCGTTCAGAGATTTTTACCCGTAAAGGATTGTCACCAACCGTAAAATTTCCACGAATCTTAGGCATTGAATGTGTAGGTGTAATTGAGCAAACGACTGAACCAAAGCGCCTTCCCAAGGGACAAAAAGTAATTTCAATCATGGGTGAAATGGGACGAGCTTTTGATGGTTCGTATGCAGAGTATGTTCTATTACCTAATGATCAAATATATCCTGTTGAGACTCGTCTTGACTGGAAGACATTAGCAACTATTCCTGAAACTTATTACACTGCGTATGGTTCGCTGCTTAACCTTCACATCCATTCCGGCGAAAGTATTTTAGTACGTGGTGGAAGTAGTGGCGTAGGGGTGGCGTTTATGAAATTAGCTCGTGCTTTATTTCCCGGTGTACGGATTACCGGAACGACTAGACGGGCACCCAAGGCAGACCGATTAATTGCGGCAGGTTATGATGATGTTGTTTTTGATCAACAAGGCCAACTAAAAACAGAACTGAAATTTGATAAAGTTTTTGAACTTATTGGTCCCGCAACTATTAAGGATAGTTTCAAGCATACTAATCCGGGTGGCATTGTCTGTAGTACTGGAGAACTAGGTAATAAATGGCATCTTGAAAAGTTTGACCCGATTATGGATATTGCTCCTAATGGCTATCTTACAAGTTTTTATTCAGGAAATGTTAGTCGGCAAAAGCTAAATGGGGTGCTGAGACTGATTGAGGAACAAGACATTCCTGTCAAACCAGTAAAAGTCTTTCGGCTGGATCAATTGCCTTCTGCGCATCGATATTTAGAAAGTCATGATAGTTTTGGAAAGGTAATTGTGCTAAACCAGGCAGATGATTAGGCGATGTAAGTAAGCAAGCGTACAATAAGGCTACTTAACATAAGGACGGAGGTAGTCAGAATGCAAAAAGAAGATTTAAAGAAACGCCTTTCACCAATCCAATATGCGGTTACGCAAGAGGCGGCGACTGAACGACCGTTTACGGGTAAGTATGATCATTTTAATGAACCTGGGATATATGTCGACGTTGTTAGCGGTGAACCGCTTTTCTCTTCGCTTGATAAATACGATTCTGGTTGTGGCTGGCCAGCCTTTACAAAACCAATTGCAAAGCGTGCAGTTAAGGAGAAGCGTGACCAATCTTTTGGAATGGAACGTACCGAAGTAAAAAGCAAAGAGGCGGATTCACATCTTGGACATGTATTTACTGATGGTCCAATCGAAAAAGGTGGACTCCGATACTGTATCAATTCAGCAGCGTTACGATTTGTACCAGTTGACCGCCTTGCTGCTGAGGGATACGGGGAATATGCCGAATTATTTAAATAATATAGTGATGAGACCAAGCTAATTTCTAGCTCTTTGTTGTTTTATTTAAAAATTCGAGGTAGTGTAAATTAACGTAAGACTTTTCTAGCTGTAGAAAAATAAGACCGTGAAAAAATTTTGGCTTTTTTCACGGTCTTCAATCGTTTTAAAAGATTATTTTATATTGTTACTCAACTATTAATAGTGCGATTAGTTCAATTAATTAAATCTGTGCTGGTGCTTACCACCAATGAATAGACTAATAATTGAAGCTAAAAGGATCGCAGAAAAACTAACAACAGCAATTACGTTACTTAATAATGACATCATGGTAAACACCCTTTCTTAATCAATCTAATGTTATCGCTTTCAACGACTATATTATAACATTTATTATACAAAGATAGCTAAAATAGCAGCTAAAAATTCACTAAGACTTTGCGCAGAAAAAGCTTAGTGAAAACTAATAAAAAACTACTTTACCTTTACTTATTCAAAAATTGGTCTGCACAGGCTAAGGCTTTACCGCCGTAAACAGTGGAAGGTCCGCCGCCCATCATAATCGCAACATTAATTGTCTCAATGATTTCATCGCGAGTTGCGCCAAGCTTAATTGCGCCTTTAACATGTTGAATAATACAGCCCTCACAACGAATAGCAATTGCGATTCCTAAGGCTTCAAGGGCCTTGGTTTTACTGTCGAGGGCACCGTCTTTGATTGCAGCATCGTGAACGTTTAAGAAATTCTTTCCAACTTCACCAGTACTACTAAAAATATTCTTGTTGTTATCCATTATTTCCGTTAACTCTTGTTGATAATCAGTCATAATAAGCATCCTTTCTTAACTTTATGTGACAAGGCTAATTACTTATGTTTATTGTAACCGTTTTCTTTAACGCGAGGTAGTAAAATTGACAGAAAGATTTGGTTAGATTCAAAAACAACTCCAATCGTCGTATAGCCGAATGGAGTTGTTTTTCTTTAAGTTTGATAATTAAGCAAAATAATTACGTACTATTTGCTTATAAGCTTTGATTGTTGCGAGGTAACTTGAAATAGTTGTAAATTCATCGGTTTGATGAGCAGCATTCCATGAATCGCAACCAAGGACGACAACTGGTAAATCAGGTCGGTGGAGGGTAAAGACACTGGCGTCAGTAGCACCGTTAATGATGTCGAGTTTAACGTCATTAGGATAGTTTCTTTGAGCAGCGTTTAACGCAGTTTGAACAAATTGATCGGTAGGGTCGGTTGCGATTGGATAGAAATCTTGAATGATTTTTAATTCTAATTGAAACGGCGTAGTGTGATTAATGTATTCGATTGTATCTTGAAGACGGTCAATGACCTTTTTGTTATTAAACGTAGCCGTTGGACGAATATTACCGTGGAGGGTTGCGCTATCAGGAATAGTGTTTACTTGGTCACCACCGTTAAAGACTGTGATGCTGTGTTGTACCTTTCCTAGGTATTGGTCATCCTTAGCATCATCAAAGAGGTGTTTTTCTTCTTCAACGAATTTAAGTAATCCCTCAATAGCATTAACTCCTTGGTCAGGATGAGAACTATGGCATGATTTACCAAAGCTTGTAATGCGGTAATTCATGCTACCAGAATGAGCAAAAATAACGTTACCGCCTGTTGGTTCACCGACCACTAAAGCAGTTAAGTCAGTAGCTGTTCCTTGCTTTTCTAAACGATAAGCACCAGGGGTTCCCAATTCTTCACCGGCAGTAGCAATAAAACGAACCTTGCCTGTTGGTAACTGATTGGCTTCTTTTAATTCAATAAGTGAAAGGGCTTGTGCGGCTAGTCCGCTCTTCATATCTGCGGCACCACGGCCATATATGCGATCGCCTACAATTTCACTTTCAAATGGCGAATGCTGCCAGCGATCAGGGTTAGGTACAGCAACGGTATCTTGGTGCCCGGTAAAACCGAGAACACGGGAATTTTCGCCGGTACCGATTTCTGCAATTAAATTAGCACGCCGGTCACCAAATTCATCAACTTTAGCTTCAATACCGTGGATGGATAATAATTTTTGAAGGTAATGAGCTACTTCGGCTTCGTTGCCATTAACTGTATGAATTTGAATTAGGTCTTGCAATACCTTTACTTTTTCGTTGGCTTCCATAATAAACCTCCTCTACCGATCTTGGTGATTTAGTTTCTTTGCTAGAAAATCACCAATAACTTGAATGATTAAAACAAATAGTAATACAAGCAGAGTAGCGACCAAGGTGACATCATTATTAAAACGATCATAACCGTATGAAATAGCGGTGTTCCCAAGACCACCGGCACCGATAGCTCCGGCCATTGCGGTTAAGCTTACTAAACTAATTAATGTTACGGTTGAAACTCGTACTAGCTCGGAGCGGGATTCGCGAAGATAGACCTCAGTGATAATATCCCAGTTTGTTGCACCGATAGCTTGGGCGGCTTCAACTTTTCCATGATCGACACTTTCAAGGGCGACTTGTACTTGGCGTGCATAGAAAGCAAAGACGCCAATGGAAAGAGGTACTAATGCGGCCGTTGTTCCAATTTGGGTTCCCACGATTAATTGGGTGAACGGCGCGATGAATGCCAGTAAGATGATAAATGGAATTGCCCGGAAGATTGATACAACTTTGTCAACAATACTGAAAATAATTCGATTCTCAAGAATTCCGCCTGGCTCAGTAATTACGAGTGCAACGCCAAAAATTAATCCTAAAATCCCACCAAAAATGGCTGGCCAAAATGTCATGTAGATTGTTTGAATGATTGAGGTTCCCCAACCATTATCACCACCCCAGCCGAGTTGAATTACGTTTGGTATAATATTATTCATTCCAAATCCTCCGATCATCAATCTTAGTGACAGTAACGTTATTTGCTCTTAAAAATTCAATTGCCTGGCTACGTTTGTCAGCATCACCTTTAATAACAACAAAGAGTGTTCCCACTGGTGAACCCGCAAGTACTTCAATATTTCCATATAGCATACTTGCTTCAACTTGTAGCTTCTTGTATAGCTCAATGATAATTGACTTTGTGACGTTATTAGCGTCGTAGACTAATTGAAGGAGTTCTTCGTCGTCATTTAGGTGTTCAAGGTTAAAGGCCTTCAATGTATCCACGGCTGCTAGTGAACCACCAACAAATTGACGGGTAAGTTCTTGTTGTGGTTGCAAGAAGACTTTTTGCAATGTTCCGCGTTCAATGATTTGCCCATATTCCATGACCGCAATCTTGTTTGCTACCCGTTTAACTGCATCCATTTCATGGGTAATAAGAACGATTGTTAAACCAAGCTTTTCATTTAAGCGTTTCAAAAGATCTAAAATTTGATTTGTATTCTGGGGGTCAAGGGCTGATGTTGCTTCATCAGAAATCAAAATTTCAGGGTCATTTGCTAGTGCCCGAGCAATTGATACCCGTTGTTGTTCACCACCAGATAATTGCACTGGATAAAATTCAGCTTTATCTTTTAAGCCGACGAGGTCCAATAATTCCAATGCTTTCTTTTCTTTAGCATCATCATCAAGCTTAGTATGCTTCAAAGCAAAGAGCACATTTTCGATCACTGAAGTTTCATTTAACAAGTTAAAGTGTTGGAAAATCATGCCGATTTTACGACGCTTTTCTTGCAGCTCCTTATTACTAATTTGTTGACGGTGATCCTTGAAAAAAACAGTGCCATTAATAGTAACAGTGCCTTTAGAGGGAAGCTGTAAGAGGTTAATCGTTCGTACTAACGTTGACTTACCAGCACCAGAATACCCAACAATTCCATAAATGTCGCCTTTGTCTACTTTTAAGGTAACATCTTTGACGGCGTGAACAGTATGCTTGCGTTGTTTAAAGGTCACACTAATGTTATCTAAATCGATAATTTGATTTGTCATGTTAGTCCTCCTTATTTATTGAAGTTGAGGTCCCAAGCGGGAATTTCTGCTGTACCGTAAAGCTTCTTGATTTCTTGCCTGGTCTTTTCAGTTTGGTATGCTTTGACTACATCTTGGTAGATCTTGTTATTCTTTTGACTGTCCTTAGCAGCAATCACATTAACCCACTGCTTAGAGTCCCTGTTGATTGGTTCAACAAAAATAGCACTCTTGTAATTGATACCAGCTGCTTGGGCGTAGTTTGTGTTGACAATAGCAGCATCAACGTCATCTAATGAACGAGCAGTTTGGTCGGCAGCTAATTCTTTAATTTTAAGATCGCGAGGATTCTTAGCGATTGAACTAACAGTTGCTAGCTTAGTGCCCTTCTTTAATTCGATTAAACCAGCATTCTTCAGTGCAAAAAGTGCTCGTGATTCATTTGAAGCATCATTCGGAACGGCGATTGTTCCACCATTAGGAATTTCTTTAACACTCTTGTATTGCTTGGAGTAAAGGCGAATAGGTGTAATGTAAGTATCACCAATTGAAACAAGATCGGTTTTATGTGCCTTATTCCAGGTTTGTAAGAATAGCTTGTGTTGGAATGAGTTTAAGTCAACATCACCATTTTCTAAGGCCTTATTAGGTTGGTTGTAATCAGTGAATCGTTTGAATTTTAAGGTGATATTATACTTATCCTTAGCGGTTTTACTTACAGTTTGCCAAATTTCATCATCTTGTTTTGACCCAGCCATGATTCCAATTGTTACAGTTCGCTTGGCCTGTTCCTGAGGACGAATAAAACTAAAGTAACCAGCAATAACAACAACTAGTGCGACGATAATCCAAATAATTGTATTTCTTTTCTTTTTACGCTTCATAAATAAAACTCCCTTTCAAACTATCTATTTTTACTTGATAATTAAACGTTAATATTGAGAAATCATTGGGGAAATAAAAAAGCACTCATCCCTTAATTAAAGGACGAGTGCTTCGCGTTACCACCTTTATTTACTAGATCCTCACAAATCTAGCCTCAGTAGGTTACTCTAATAAATAGATTAGAATTACCTAGCACTAGTAACGTGTGCTAACCCGTTATCGACTAACAATCATCGATACCATTCCAAGCCCATCTTCAGTACAGCCGCTTGCTCCTTTTCACCACCCAGAAGCTCTCTAAAAAGTTTAAGTACTTACTCTGCTTTTCGATATGTTTTAACGTTTAATTAATTATTATGTGTTTTATTATAATGATTCTCTAATTTTTGTCAACACTAATTTTAATTATTGATGAATTATCTTTTTCGAATGGTTGACCGTTTACTTCTTGATTATCATCTCGAATAATAAAGTATCCGTAAATTCCAGCGCACAATACGATTACTGCAATCACTAAAAAGGTAGGTTGGTAACCAATTTTATCTCTTAGTATTCCAAGAGGTGTTGATAAAATAATTTGTCCGATGGCCCCAGCTATTCCAGTGACAATATTAATAGTTGCAGAAATTCGGGGGTCATAATGAAGTGTATAGTAACGAAACATGACAACAACAAAAATAGCTGTTTCTGGTGCATGAAGTAATTTAATGCATGATACACCGAAAGGATTTGTAATTAGGCCACATCCGGCAATCCGGATAAACATAAAGGTTGTACCAAGTAAAATTGTCTTTTTTAAACCGATTTTTCGCATAAGGATTGGAACAAGTCCCATCATAATTGATTCTAGAAATACTTCAATTGAATTTAAAATCCCATACATATGATCTCCGGCAGCTTGTGTGGAGAAAAACTTGGTGAAGAACTGAGGGAACATTTGTTGGTCAAAGATTGTGTAGAATGTTCCGCTGAATACCAGAAAAATAGCGATTTCCCATAAACTTTTGATTTTGAAAATGTTGAGAAAATCTTTGGTAGTTGGTGGAGTTGCTTCACGTTGATTTTCTGAGATGTTTTCGAATTTTTTAATATTATTAGAATTGCGAATCGGATTCCAAAATATTAATGTTACTAATAAGAGGGCCGCAATTACTGATCCCGACCAGAAAACAAGATAGGGACTAATTGTGAATAGATAACCGGCAGCAAGGGCAGCAGCGGCATAACCAAATGATCCCCAAGCCCGTGCTTGTCCATATTGATAGCCGAAGCGCCGACTAATTCGTTCAGCTAAGGCTTCAAACATTGGCGAAGCGGATAAATAAGCAAAAGTCAAATAAATAGACCCTAATAATGCCCCAAGCATGAAGTGAGTTCGTAAAATTGGAACATAAAGCCATGTGAAGAATGGGCCAAGGAAAATCTGTAAAACAGCACAAAAAATTAATAGATTCCTTTTGACACCAAGACGATCTTGAAAATTACTATATACAAGGTTCATTATTAATGAAATTGCAGAATTAAACGAATAAATAATACCTACTTGTGCCCCGGAGAAGCCTTCTTTAGTTGTTAACCAAATTTGGAAGAAGGACCACCAAATTCCCCAGCCGGCAAAAAATAATAACAAGCTTAACGAGTAACTAGTATAAAAAGGATTTTTCCATTGACTTTTCTGCTTCATGTTAATCATCTTCTCCTAATGTATAGATATTTCCATGTAAGGTACAGTTATTAGAACTAATAGATGTAGTAATTTTCCGGGTAGTGTAGTAGCGTTCGGTAAATGAAACTGCACCATCATTAATGAAAAATTCAACAGAACTAGTATCAACAAAGATGTGGATATCAGTTAGTGGGGTAGTTAACGTTGCATACCGATATTGGTCATTCTTTCCGCGACGAAATAGTGTAACCTGGTTATGACGGACTGCTAGTTTGATGATAGTTCCATTTGCATCATTTATTTGCCAGGCAAAAGTTTGTGGAGTTTCATTTTTCACTTTAAATAAATACTCAGTGTGTTGAGGGTCCGTTACCGATAATTGTTTATTACCAGTTAGTACGATTTCTTTATCTAAAATAGTAGCCGTTCGTAGTTGTTGCAATTCCTTAATAGGACGGCTCTTTAGACAATTATTTTCAAGTATAAGTTCTCGCGGTAATGTTAAAGAACCGGCCCAACCATCGGCTTGTTCGTCCATCTTTTCTTCAAAGGGACTCATCCACCCGATTAAAATTCGGCGACCGTCTGGGGTAAGCATTGTTTGTGTAGCGTAAAAGTTATGTCCTTGATCAACTTCTTTGAAAGCTGTTCCTGAAAAAGCTGCTTGTTGATAGTTTAATTCGCCAATAGAATAACAAACCTGTGAAAGATTAAGAAAAGTCTTCTTCTGAGCTTTAATGCCCATTGGGGAGCATATTAAAACGTTTTGTCCATTTAACTCAAACATATCGGGACACTCCCACATCCATCCTTCTGTTTCTTTGCCCTTTGAACAAGCGATTGGTCCGCAAGACTTCCAGTTTATTAGGTCAGAAGATTTATATAGGAGAATACGACCTAGATGATTGCTTTTACTTTGACTGCCAATAACCATATAGTACTCGGAATCATACTGCCAAACTTTAGGATCTCTAAAGTGTTGAGTATTATCGGTCGGAGTTGTAATGATTGGGTTTTGGCTATATTTGTGGAAAGTAATTCCGTCATCGCTATAAGCCATATTTTGATTTTCATAAAAGTGATCAGTGTCATTATCTTGATAGTAGTTGTGTCCCGTATAAAAGAGATATAGTCGATCATCCTTAACAATTGCGGAACCTGAAAAGCAACCGCCACTATCTTCTTTATCACCTGGCACTAATGCAGTTGGAAGCTGTTCCCAATGTAATAGGTCTTTGCTTCGGACATGTCCCCAGTGCATTGGTCCCCATTCTGCAGAATATGGGTGGTATTGATAAAAAACATGGTAATAACCTTTGAAAAAGCATAAACCATTAGGGTCGTTTAGCCAGCCACCCGGAGTAGTTATATGGTATCGTTGGCGGTAACGGTTATTTGTGATCTGGATAAATTTTGTTTGGTCGAGTTTATTAGCCATTAATTATCGCTCCTTTTTTGTTAGCGCTTACAGATTTGCTGACAATAATATAATCCTTGACCAAATTTATGTCAACCGGTTAATGTATTAATCGGTTGACATATCCTTAGAACCAGTAACGATTATTAAATTTAAAAATAAAAAAGGTCTATGATATGAGTACCCTTATCAAGTTAAAATACGAACCTATATACAAATAAGCTCCAGAATTAGTAAAACTAAACTCTGGAGCTCTCTTCATTATTAATTAAGCAGTTGTTCCATTATGAAAGGTGACAGGAATAGTAACGGAATGGATACCTTTTTGATGATTGATCCGTGCCTCTAAAATATTAACAGCAGTTTTAGCAATTTCGTTAATTGGTTGCTGAATCGTTGTTAAATTTGGGAATAGTAATTGGGTAACATCAGCACCATCGTAGCCAACTACTTTTAGGTCTTTGGGAACTTCTTTATGGAACTGGTGGGCAACTTTAATTATAAGACTAGCATCAATGTCGTTTGAAGCAAAGATACCATCAACATTAGGGTGTTCCCTAAATAGTTTTTGAAATAGTAGAATTTTCTCCTGAATAGAGCTATTAAAACTCGTGTAGTAAATAATGGGCTTCATGTGGTTTGCTTTAACCGTGTATTCGTATGCAAGACGCCGATTTTGTGTAGGCGATGCTAAGGTAGTTGGTCCATTTGTATGAATAATGTGGCGACACCCAAGGTCGATCAACCGTTGCGTAGCCATTATTCCACCTTGGTAGTTATCAGAAGAAACGATTGGTACGTCTTCGTTGACAGTTCGGTCAATAGAAACGATTGGTAAATTAGGATGGTGGTATTCAGGAAGTCCTTGATTGTGGGCTCCGACAATTAGCCCATCAACTTGATGTTCAAGTAGCTGTTGTAGATAATACTCTTCCTTTTCTGGGTCATTTTCACTATCTCCTAGGAGGACTTTATAGCCCTTTTTATAAAGATTCTTTTCTAGTTCTGCAGTTAATTGACCAAAAAAAGGGTTATTAACTGTAGGGAAAATTAAACCAACAAAATTAGTTTCCTGCTTATATAACTGACGAGCAATACTATTAGGCCGATAATTTAATTTAGCCATAGCATCATGGACTTTTTTAATGGTTTTTTCACTTAGGTATCCACGGTGATTTAATACCCGTGAAGCAGTTGTTTTTGATACACCGGCCTCTTTTGCCACATCTTCTAGTTTTATGCGTCTTTTTTCGCTCATTTTTTCACTTCAATTTCTATGTAATAATACCTAAATTATATCATTGAAAAAAATTTTAAAACTAATTTTGTTGATTGGTATATTTTGACTAGGCATATAACATAAATAAAGTTAAAAAGTTTTACCCAAATTATTGGTTGGTTTACGCATTAATATTAACCGGTTGACATATATTTTTGGAAGCGATAACATGATTACCGTAATAAAGAAAGCGATTTCAAAAAAGAAAGAAGATTATAGCTATGGCAAATATTTCCTTAGACGTACAAGGATTAAAGCAATTCGTACATGATAATGAACTTGGTGAAATGCAAGCAATGGTTAACGCTGCTAATGATGAATTACGCAACGGAACAGGTGCTGGAGCGGACTTTCGCGACTGGCTCCACTTACCAACAGAATATGATAAAGAAGAATTTGCCCGAATTAAAAAGGCGGCCGCTAAGATTCAACGCGATTCGGATGTCCTGGTGGTAATTGGGATTGGTGGTTCATACCTTGGGGCCCAAATGGCAATTGACTTCTTGCACAATACCTTCTACCAAGCCCAAAAGGCGAAGGATCGGCAAGCACCATTGGTTGTCTTTGCCGGTAATTCCTTGAGTTCGACGTATGTGCATGACTTGATTCAATTGATTGGTGATAAGGACTTCTCAATTAATATTGTTTCTAAGTCTGGAACCACAACTGAACCGTCAATCGCCTTTCGGATTTTTAAGGACCTCTTAATTAAGAAGTACGGAGAAACCGAAGCTAATAAGCGGATCTATGCTACCACCGATAAAGCGAAGGGCGCTTTGAAGACTGAGGCTGATGCTCATGGTTACGAAACCTTTGTAATTCCGGATGGTGTTGGTGGTCGTTACTCGGTTCTTTCCGCAGTAGGGTTATTGCCAATCGCTGCTTCTGGTGCAGATATTGATAAGCTAATGGCCGGGGCTGCCCAAGCAGAAAAGGATTATGTTGATCCGGACTTAAGTAAGAATGAAGCCTACCAATACGCTGCTTACCGGAACATTCTTTACCGTAAGGGCTATGAAACCGAATTATTGGAAAACTACGAGCCGAACATGCGGATGTTTGCCGAATGGTGGAAGCAGTTAGCCGGTGAATCAGAAGGGAAGGACCAAAAGGGGATCTACCCATCCTCAGCTAACTTTACCACCGACCTGCACTCCCTTGGTCAATACATCCAGGAAGGGCGCCGGTTCTTAATGGAGACCGTTGTTAAGCTTGATAAGCCAAACCATGATATGGAAATCCCAACCGAACC